>CBFIFY010000001.1:0-258295 GCA_965661985.1 uncultured Myxococcota bacterium
GACCGTTGGTCTGCACAACATGGATAGACCCTCGGAACAGGAATCCCCGATCCGAAGACTGTACGGTGCACGGACCCTACATTTTCCCGTACACGGACCCTACATTTTTCCGTACCGTGTACCGGAACACACACGGAACAAGCCCTGTAACAGGGACCCGATCCGTGACACGACACAGTACGGTACAAGCCCCGTAACAGGAATCCCGATCCAGCACCCTACACATCCGCCGCTACGCTATCGCGGTACAGAATGTGTCAGACTACGTACAAGCACTCTACACCATCGTGATTTTCGGGAGCTGGTTCGTCCGCGCCGTCTCACCCTACTGCGTGTGTGGACGTGCCGTTCGAACCAGCCCCCGAAAATCAAAGTGAGCCGCCTGTTTTGCCTGTCTGTCATTCGATATTCTCATCGCTACGATAAAGCATTTCCCTATTTTCAAAGTTGAGAGTGGATGATGGATTCACAAGATGGGTGCAGAATAGAAAAGTTAGGTGTACCAACAAAAGCACCCACACCAACCGACACACTAAAAAGCACCCAAATCACCAACAGTCCAACACACAAACCAACTTATTTTCAAGGATGTGAATGACGATAGATTCAAAGGATATCGATAAGATAGGAAAGTTCGCTATCCGAAAACCCAATGGCTACATCAACCCATCCGCCGACACACTCCCAAAACACTCAAGTTACCCAGTAATTGCCACCAATCTCGTAGTTTCAAGGATGTGAATGGCGATAGATTCAAAGGATATCGATAGGATAGGAAAGTTCGCTATACTCGTGTATGCGGACCTTTACTAGACAGCGATAACCGAAGAATATAGCGTCAGAGTCATCCTTTAGAAAGACCACTGTCCTTGTGAAAGTCTGGCTCTGGCTTCAGGCTAACGCTCTGGCCGAGCCTGCTTTCCCTTGAACAGCCGGTCTTTGGGGGTACTGTCGGTCGTAGACCGACGGGGAATGTACGTCCCTACGGTACGTACGGGGTTTAGGGGGAATTCCTGGCGAGACGAAAACCCAGACTGTTGCTCGTGACCGACGGGTCGCGGCTGACGCGAATCGACACTCGAACGAACTGAGCGAGGTTGTCCCAACCCCCACCGCGACCCACACGGCTAGAGCCACTGGTGGGGCCCCGTCGGTCTACTGTCGGTGAACCACTGTAATACTCTGCATCATACCAATCCCATACCCACTCCCACACATTTCCACTCATGTCACACAAACCGTATCCATTTCGATTCTTTCCACAGACATCGTGTGTTTTAGAACCACTATTGTCACGATACCAAGCCACTTCATCTACGTTGTTGCTTCCTGCGTACTTGTAGGACTGACCACCACGAGCCGCATACTCCCACTCTGCCTCCGTCGGTAAGCGCCAACCCTTACAATCACGTTTCGACCACGTCACCGTATTGCCGTTGATGCTGTAGCACTGTTCAAGCCCTTCCATCGAACTCAGTTTGTTGGCGAACTTCACAGCATCGAACCAACTCACCTCCTCCACTGGTCGATCCAATCCCTGAAACCAACTCGGATTGCTGTTCATCACACGCTGATAGAGCCGTTGCGTCACTTCACTTTCCATCATGTAGAAATCCCTCGTAAGCGTTACCTTGTGTGTGGGTGACTCATCGCCATCGCAACCCGATTGTTCACTGGTACACCCCATGGTGAAGGTTCCCGATGGAATCAACACTGCCTTGTAATCCACGCCTTTGATTACGGGTCCTGGCCCACTGGCATCCACACTGAGTTCGCTAACCTGACGCTCTTGGAGATTCAGTTTCTCGGTAAAAGTACGATCATTCACCTTCACTTTCAGTTCTTTACTACACAATGCCACTTTAATCACACTGCTCGACTGACCCACCTTTGTCCCATCCACATAGACATCCCCCAACAACACATCTGCCTTGTCCATCACCGTCACTTTCACTGCCGATTGACGCTCACTGACGGGATAGGTCACACTCTCTGTGCCACCCGGCTTCATTTGAAATCGATAATCCTGTCCCACATAGCAAGGATCCTTGATGCTCAATGTATGCACACCTGCGTCGACCTCTTTGCGACTGATCGGCGTTGAACCAAAGGTCTCACCATCCAGCAACACTTTCACACCCGATGGACTCGATGACACACTCACATGACCAAACCGCGCTTCCAACTCTCCACTGACCTTTGATCCGGTCTTGGCGTTGACCATCGATTCATAGGGAAAGTAGCGCTCCTTTTGAAAGACGACTTTGTGATTGCCAGCTTTGATCTCTTTGCTACAAGGCGTGGTCGTGCACAGCATTTGACCGTCTACCAACACCACTGCACCACTCGGATTCGACTCAAACTTTACAATGGCGGTGTTGCCACCCTCAACCATCCAATCATCGGTTTGTACACTGCCACCAGTGAAACCACTCTCGATGTTTACTGGGGCACTGGATGCGCCAGACAGACCCAGTCCTTTTTGGAAGAGTGCAATGGACTCTTCATGGGTTTTGCTTTTTAGAGTCAAAACGGAAGTGTCTTCCACATCCAGACTGTGTAACAGTCCACCACTCAACGTATCGTAGAGTTTCAACGTCAAAACATAGGTCCCTTCAATTTTCAAGATGTCTCCTGTGACGATCAGATCAGCACCCACATTTCGACCAATCTCAACCTCACACTGACCTTCCATACACGAAGCGTCTTTGCCCATATCAGAAAGAATCTGCATCATGTTTTCACGCGTCATAATCAAATACTCGTCCTTGTTCAGCACTTGAACCGCCGCTGTTCTTGACTGATCCGACAATTTCAGCAAAATCGCTGGTTGAATATCCACCCCACGAAACTCAAGCACAGCGACGCGCTTGATTTCAGCAAATGCGTCTGACACCATCGATAGACTCAACAACAACACAAACAGGATTCGATTCAGCATTTTGGACTCCAGTGATTCAATCTACTCTTAACCAGTTCAATACCGACTGTTCAAACCCACCCTGTATGCTGTGTAATTGTGTGTCATGACGGATACATCCCTTCTAATTTAAACACTTGAAATGATTGAAGTATTTTAGATTCACCAAATAAAATGGCGAAAATTCACCAATTTCGACAGTTAAATTGACCAATCCATTTTCGATTCTATCGAGCATGTAGAAACTTCACTGACGAACGATTGACCAACAATTGACGAACTTTTCAACCATCGCCGTATAGTATCGAATCTACCGACACCCCACCATTGGCACACTTTTTGCTCGTACTCGCTCACAACCCAAAACGGAGCAATCATGAGCCATGATGACAAGTTACAAGAACAAAAACGAACCTTTGAACGGTTACACAAAATGTTTCTCGATGAAATGTCCAAAGGCAAGAGCTCTCACGATGTCATCTTCAAGTACATGATGGAGAAACCCAAGGTCATCACCGCCTATTTACAGGCTGAAATGCCCAACGCACTCGTAAAAAACATCCAGTGGGACAGCCTGACCTATGAACCCACCAATCTCGGCTCACCGATGGTCAACGAGAAACGCGCCGACATTTTGCTCTCACTAGAACTCAAATCTTCAGAGAAAATGTATGTCTATTTCATGTTCGAGCACCAATCGACAGACGTTCATTCGATGACTTGGAGATTCTACGAGTATCTCTATTTGTGGTATTCTAATTACATCAAAACTATCCACAACGGAAAGTTTCCCGATAAACTCCCTTTCGTCTTTCCACTGGTGCTCTACAACGGTCTGGAAGCCTGGAAGTCACCGACCTCCCTACACAGCCTCATTAACGTACCCATCGGGTGCTCCCAATATTCACCCCAACTGTCCTTTCACTTACGCGACCTTTCACAGACCGACGATGTCGAGATTCAAAGGCAATACCAACAATCGTTTCTTCTCGCTAAATTCGCCGAGTACTTCAAATATTCCAGACACGCATCCTTCTATGACCGATTGCTCATTGATGAACAGTTCATATTACTGAGACGAGAATCGGGAGATACTTTACTCTCGATGTATCTCTACATCATCCAAACCTACAAAGGAAACGAACCCATTTCAAAAATGCTAGACAATAAATTAAGAACGGAGAACAACATGATCGATTTAATCAAACAGTGGCAAGACGAAGGTAGAAACGAAGGCATTGAACGAGGTACGATACAAGCCAACATCAAAACCGCGCAAAACCTCATCAAAATGGGTCTCTCTGATGAACAAATCGCACAAGCAACAGGCTTAAGTGTCAGTGAAGTCGGAAAGCTTCGATAACCTATCAAGATACGCAATTGTCAAATCTATGCAGACACCGCATTACTAGCAAACAACCAGGCGTACGAAAAGAGCGCCACAAGTCCTAAGATGACCGAACTGTCAAAAATCGTTCAACAGCCGAAGGTCTATCGAGTTCGTCGGTTGACCTTCGCTCTCCAGACTCGTGTACGATTGTACACTTCGCTTAGATACCAAAGCCCATCCTGTGAACCTGACAGCCTTCTACAGTGCTCTTGACTGAAAAACCAGCAACATATCCAAAAATCCAACTGCTACATCGACCCAACCACCAACACACTAGACAACAACCAAGTCACCTACAATCCTTCAAACTCCACAAGTCCACAATACACAAACCAACTCATTTTCAAGGCTGAGAGTGGATCTGAAGAGGCAAGAATCTCCGTAGGATAGTACTGTTCGCTATAAAAACAAACTGCTAAATCGACTCAACTACCGATACGCTAGAAAGCATCCAAGTTACCCACAACATCAGCCTAAATCGACTCAATCCCCGACATCCTAGCAAACACCCAAGTCACCCAGCAACCCCAACAATTTCGTAGTTTCAAAGTTGAGAGTGGATCTGAAGGGGCAAGAATCTCCGTAGGATAGTACTGTTCGCTATACTCTAGTATGCGAACCGTTCTAGACAAGGAAAGTCTTGTCTCTACAGACCGCAAATCAACTTTTAGCACTGGCCGTGCAGTACCCAACACCCCACTGGATAGGTGGAACGCTGCTCTTGCCACCAAGATTGCCAAGCCTGGATTTGCGCCTTTTGTCGACGCCACGACCCATCAATGTCAAAGGGCAACTGTACACCTGTCGCGATGACCAGTTCATCATAGGAAGATGCTCGAACGAGACGATCATCGTGCCCCAATCCTTCAATCAATGAGGCTGGAGACATCGGAACACCTCCACGATAGCGAACGTTGGAACGCCAAGTGGGCTGGGCATCCAACCAACGTTGCCAGCGGGCTCTCAACAAATAATCTTCTGTGTTTTCGTGGTGTCCGGTCAACAATTCCAATGCGTGACTGGCTGCGATGGCCTTGTTTCGATCACGCAAACCAGTCATCTCAAGCAAAATGGGGATCGCACGGGCATCTCCCAAATACCCCAAGCCATGAATCGCTGACAGGTTGACAGGTTGTTCAGATTCCGCCAAGCACTTGAGCAACAGCAGGTTGGTTGGACCACCATATCGACCCACCAAGTGACCCAAGATGCTCTGTTCTCCCAGTTTACCCTCAGAAAGTTGACCTGCCAGTTGGTGAATGGCGATGTCGTCTCCCAGCAACAGCAAGGCAGTGGCCCAATGCTCCATGAGGTTAGGAATATCACCATAGGCATCCAATGTGGGAACAATACTCGAATCTCCCAAACGACCCAGCGCCATCAAACAGGACTGCTGGATCCGAAGTTCTTCAGTCTCATCGAGCAAAGTCAAGATTGCTTGTATGCAACTGGTTTCACGACGATACCCCAACACTTGAGTCGCAATCCACTGTGCGGACACCGAATGTTCTACGGTCAGCATGGATGCCAAAGAGTCTATCACCGATTGATTTCGAGTCCGACTGAGACTTTGAACAAGTGCGTCAGTGGCTACGGTATCCAACTGAGTACTTTGAATTAGAGACAGCATTTCACTGTGGGCATGCGATGAAGGGTGCGCCAACATCAATTCTACACCAGCAACAAAATAGGCATATTGCTCATGCGTCTGCGTCACCAAATCTCGTTCGATGACGGTGCGAGAGTTGTACAACTGTGTAGACAACACTTCAACGATGTCAACAGGACTATCGGCAACGGCCATTTTCATACCGTACAAGCGGCGTTCTGGATTGTCTGCCTCTTGACGAATTGATCGTCCTTGAGACCGACGATACTGCACCCATCGTTGCACAAGTTCTTTGGTGTTTTCTAAATACCAGAACCAAGGGGTTCTCTTCCCTGAGAGATAGCGATCGGCCACCGACAAACCACTGGCAAATCCGGCTTGTTGAAAGAGCGTCGCCGCTTGCTGGAAGTGCTGTTGCATACCTGTGAGGCGTCCCCAGTGCAACAACGCGTCGGCCATGTGTAAAGATGCGTCTACCGAGGCGAAGTATTCCATGGCTTGTTCATATCGCTGATTTGACGTATTGGGTTGCTGAAGCGTTTGATACAACTCTCCCTCTGAAACAGAAATGTTGCCAAGTCGAACGACATCATTGCTGGGGGTCAAACGCGTTGCTTTCAAAAAGTATGGTCCCGCTTCCCCGAGTCTCTGTTCTTGATGGGCCAGCACACCTTGAATCTGCCAATACCAGCCACTCAGGGATGTTGTAGACTCCACATCCCACAGAGATACCACAGTCTCAAGAAATTCTGAGGCTTTCTCAAACTGTTCATTGTCTAGACAATATTGAGCGGCGAGCAACCAAGCTTCTGTCTCTACACTCACCGAGGGTTTGAGATGCAACAAATCAAACAAAATGTGCAGTCCCCACGGCTCGTGACGCATGACCACAATCCGTGCCAAACGCAACAGGCACTCGGCTTCAAAACTGTCATTGCGTCGCATAAGGGTGAAGAGTATGGTTTCTGCCGCGTCGTGATCATCGCGCTGAACACAAGCATCTACGTGTGACAACATCAACCTTGCTGGTACATACGAAGGGTTCCAGCGATTGAATTGCTCCATCAATTCTACAAAAGACACTGGCGTTTCCGTTTGCGCATGGCACAGAACGATGGCCAACGATTCCAAGCACTCGAGATCATGCGTTGAGAGATTGTCTGTGAGCATGGATATGTCTTCAGACCACAGTCGTGCAACGATTTCTTCGACAGCCGTTTGAAAGACAGGGACCCGCTCTACAATATTAGCAACCCAATTGACATCCGGTGGAAGCATATCGGCATGAGAGAGTGGAAAATGCAGTGCATCCAACGATTGAAGGAGAGCCTGTTCCCAACCCGGTCTACCCAAAGTTTTAAGACAGTCAGCATATTGAACCCACAGCTTTGAGGTGGGCAATTCTTGTAAAACCTCACTCAAAATGCTGCTTGCTGTCTCGTAATTTCCAGCGTCCATCAATCCAGATACACGGGTTGCTTCAAACAACAACGAATCTTGTGCTAGGTTGCGACGTTTTTCAAATGCACTGGGGAATGTGCCATCTTCCAACAAGCGAATATTCGACAACAACCAGTCTTGGAAACCTCGATACAAGGGCGTAAATCTACCATTTTCCCACAACCCATAGCAACCCATGCCTTGTAGATCGATGATGTAGGCCCAATGTTCGGTCACCACACCATCCATGAGAACTGGGTTCTGCATCACATTCATCTGTGCGAACAACACCACTTCACGGTGATTGCCATCGGCAATGCTCAAAGCACTCAAAGAACGAATCGACAAATCTCCATCGAACAAGACGGCACCGTTGTGGATGAGCAAAAACTGCCGCAAATCATCTGGGATTCCAGACTGTAGAGAGGCTTCTCTCTCCATAAATCGCTGAGGCTCTGTACCCGGCTCAAGGTGGTGTACGTGCTGCTGATAGCGACCCAAGATGGGATAAATTTCAGAAATGATAGACAAAGAGGGAGAGGATAGCAGCTGGGACACACTGGACTCCGAGAAAAAGGGATGTTCCCATATAGTATACTGAATGTCAAATATATTGACAAGTCAATACTTATATTTTTTCCTCTTTCCCTCTTTGGTCAGATGCAATTACTTCTTGCTGGGTTTAACCACCAAATTCACTAATTTCTTGGGCACAAAAATTTCACGGATGATCTCCATGCCTTCCAGTCTTGGTGCAATCTTCGGATGTTGTTTTACAGCCGTCAACACCTCATCTTTGCTTGCATCAGCTGGGAACTCTATGGAAGCCCGCATCTTACCCGACACCTGAACGGCAATGTTCATCACCTGCTTTGTCAATGCTTTTTCATCCCACTCAGGCCACTGCGCATAAGTCAAACTGTCTGTATTTCCGATCTTTTCCCACAGTTCTTCAGAAATGTGTGGAGCGTAGGGCGCCAAAATGCGTACAAATGCCGACACTTCTTCTTTCGGTGGCATCTTGTTGCGACAAGCGTTGACAAATTCCATCATCTTCGAAATCGGTGTATTGAACTTCAAGCCCTCAATGCCTTCTGTACTTTCCTTGATGGCAATGTGCAAGGCGCGGGTCACATCTTCTCTGGCTGGACCAAATGAACGCATTTCACCATCGTCACCAATAAACAGACGCCACACTTTGTTCAAAAAATTTCGAATCCCTTTGCAACCAGACGTTTGCCATGGTTTCACCTGCTCCAAAGGCCCCATAAACAGTTCGTACATTCTTAAAGTGTCGGCACCAAAATCCTCCACAATCTCCAATGGATCAACAGTGTTGAGCTTGGACTTCGACATCTTCTCAACTTGTGTAAAAACTTCCGTATCGCTATCTTTCAAGAAATATTGGTCACCACGCTTCTCAACGGTGGATGGATGGTGATATTTCCCCAAAGCATCGCGATAAGAGAAGGCCAAGATCATTCCTTGGTTGAACAATTTTTGGAACGGCTCTTTGGTCGGCACCAACCCACAATCATAGAGAACTTTGTGCCAAAAGCGCGCATACAACAAATGCAATACAGCGTGCTCTACCCCACCAATGTACAAATCTACATTCTTCCAATACTGCACAGCCTCTGGCGAAAATGGCGCTTCAGGATTTCCTGCATCCATATACCGCAAGTAATACCAACAAGACCCAGCCCATTGAGGCATGGTGTTCGTCTCGCGCAATGCCGGTTGTCCATTCCACTCAGTTCGACGCCACTCTTCCGCTCGAGCCAAGGGAGGTTCCCCATCTTCAGTCGGTCGATAGGCTTCAATGTGTGGTAAACGAACGGGCAATTCTTCTTCAGACACCGGATGAGGTGTGCCATCTTCCGTATACACGATTGGGAACGGCTCTCCCCAATACCGCTGACGGGAGAACAGCCAGTCTCGCAACTTGAAATTGACTTCCTTTTGCCCAATCCCTTCTGACTCGAGCCACTCTGTCACTTTCGCTTTGGCAACGTCCACGGTCAAGCCATCAAAACTCCCAGAGTTGATCAATCTCCCCTCACCTGTCCAAGCTTCGGCTTGAATGTCGAACCCTTCTTCAGGCTCAATCACGGGCACTATCTCAATACCAAACTTGCTCGCAAATGCATGGTCTCGATCATCGTGGGCGGGTACAGCCATGATTGCCCCCGTTCCATAGGAAATGAGAACATAATCTGCTACCCAAATGGGGATTCGCTTTCCATTGACCGGATTGATGGCGTACGCACCTGTAAATATACCCGTTTTTTCCTTTTCACTGGCGACCTGACGTTCCAAGTCTGAACGGTTTTGAGCGGCTTGTACATACTCCATCACAGCATCACGTGCTTGTTCCGAGCAAATCTCACTGACCAAAGGATGCTCCGGTGCCAACACACAATAGGTCGCACCAAACAGTGTGTCTGGACGAGTTGTGTACACTTCAAATCCTGTTTCGGTATCGGCGACTGCGAAACGCAAACGGGCTCCCTCTGAACGACCAATCCATTTGCGTTGCATTTCCAACACACCCACAGGCCAATCCAACCCATCCAAATCATCCAATAAACGCTGAGCGTAAGCAGTAATCTTGAGCATCCACTGCTTCATCATTTTGCGTTCAACGATGTCTCCGGTCTCAACATACTTTCCGTCAACCACCTCTTCATTGGCCAGCACTGTACCTTGCGCAGGACACCAGTTCACCGGCACTTCTGCCAAATACGCCAACCCCTTTTCATGCAACTTTAAGAAAATCCATTGGGTCCAATGGTAATACTTCTCTGATGACGTACTGATTTCACGTTCCCAATCAAAAGAGAATCCCAATTTGAGGAGTTGATTTTTGAAATTGGCTACGTTTTCAGTTGTAATCTCTGCTGGGTGACGATTCTCGCGGACAGCAGCGCGCTCTGCAGGAAGTCCAAAGGCATCCCACCCCATTGGATTGAGAACATTGAACCCCTTCATTCTCTTGTATCGAGCGATGATATCCACAGCGGTGTAGGAAAGTGGATGACCAACGTGTAAGCCTGACCCAGAAGGATACGGAAACATGCACAAGACATAGTACTTTGGTTTCGAAGATTCTTTTTCTGCGACGAAACTGCGATTCTTCATCCAGTATTGTTGCCACTTGGCTTCAATGGTTTCGGGACTGTATTGACTCATCTTTGCTCCAGGGTTGAGTGAAGCCAATTAACCCATGACATCGGAAATGCAACACCCACAACCATCTAGAACCCTATCTCCATATATAAAGAAAAAGAGTCACCAGTCCTTCCAAATTTCCCTCAAAATTCCCTCAAACCGATGACTCTTCCCAAATACATTAGACAATGCACTTGGCTTCAATGTACACAATGACAATGTTCTAAGAACATCTCACTTTCATTGTTCTATTCCCTCTTAGATTTCTTTTGTAAATAGTAGATTCCTCTTGAATAAATTATCGCAATCAATACATTCGGACTCGTTCATCAAATCTGATCTTTTGGACCACTTGATTTAAATCATTTCGTCGATTTCGTTCAGAATAGAATTCCAAAATTCAGACTATTCGGATTCGGCAATTGGAAAACCTGAATGAATCGATTTCGGTGTTCTATACAATTCACGCTCACCATTGATGACTGTGGTGAGTCTTGTGCTTAAGTCCGCTTTGGTAAGAACAGTCGTTTTTATGTTTTTGAATCCCTTCAATGGCGTCAATGATTTTAAATTTACCGATTTTATCGCTTTCATAAGGTCATCCCACTCTCTCTTTTCCCATGGAAGGTTGTATATGCTGAGTGCACAGGCCACAACCAAACATATTGCGATACAAGCGATTTGAAGGTTGTCATAAAATAGAGAACTTACGATTGCATCAGTCATGTTGGTCTCCATTATATCTCCATGAATTTAGTTGAATGTACTTTCTGATAATTTGTATATATATATTGTAGAGTGGATGGTCACAATTTATACAGAACATGTACATCTTCGACCGTATATTCAGCTGTCAACTGAACATCTGTATTGTAACACATTTCTAAACACCCGTACAAAAAATAAAAAAGTGGTGGACATTTTCTGTCCACCAATGTACAATAGAATCATCAATCCCTCAAAACAATGGTGACACCAATTATGGATATTCTCTCAGAGAAGGACTTGAACAAAGGTCAAAAACTCATTCGAATTTTACAAAGACTTCAACGACCCGATGGTGCTCGAGCATCAGAGTTGCTTGCTGACTTCGAACTCAACGAACGAAGCCTGCGTCGATACATGACCGACCTTCGCGAAATCGGAATTCCAGTCAACAAAAAGAGTGTACCCGTTTCTGAAAATGCCGATGTTGACAAAAATACCGAACTCCAATTCACAGTCGACCCTGGATATCAACGAGAAGGCATTCAAATTACTCTTTTGGAATGGATTTCTATCCGGTTTGGTCGCAATATGTTCACCTTTCTAGAAGGCACCAACTTTTCGGAAGATTTTGATGAGGCTCTGGACAAACTCAGCAGCATCAATATTGGAAACAATCGGCACCTCACACGCGATATGGACAAAAAATTTCTCAATATCGCTGAGCATACGAAAGATCACACTGATCAAAGTGAAATTATTGATGACATCATCACATGCCTACTGTATCAAAATGTCGCTGAAGCTTTCTATGCCCGCATTGGCTCCCCTACCAAAACCTATATCCTACACCCCTATACACTGGTCACATTCAGACAGGGACTCTATTTGTTTGCATGGGATGTAGAAGCCCAACAGATCAAAACCTTTGCCGTTGAGCGCTTCCACAAATTTAATCGAAAACGTGGCGCCGAAAATGCCTTTGACATTCCTGTTGACTATAAACCTCAAGACATCATCAAAGACTCTTTTGGCATTATCAAAGGGGGGGCAGTAGAAACAGTTGTACTCAAGTTCTCTCGACGGGCGGCTCCCTATATTCAAGAACGAACATGGCACCGTTCTCAAGTTTTGGAACCCGCTCCACGAAGTGAGATCATCTTGAAACTCAAGGTTGGCATTGCCTATGAGTTAAAACAGTGGATTTTGGGCTTTGGCGCTGACGTAACCGTTCTAGAACCACAAAGTCTAGCCGATGATATAGCTGAATCACACAGAGCGGCCCTCTACAATTACAGTGATGAGGATTGATGAATGTCAAAATCTAGAAGGCTGGCACAACACGTTCCAGCTCGGACGGCTTGGCCTACATTAGAGGTACTGGAGCCTATGAGTGGTGACTTTGGTGTTGTGCAACCACCCACCTTTCCAGATTACATCGAGCACGAACCTGAGTTCAATCAGTTGTATCAAGATGCTCTACATCATGGTAAATATGATGAAAATGCGTGGAAGTGTTGGGCGGCAAAATGTAGAATCCCCACCGTTCCTTGGTTGGAAAAAAGTGCTGTCGTAGTCGCACAACGATTGATCGCATTGGAGGACTTGAGCAATATTTGCGAAGACTATGTCCCACACATTGGCTTGTTCATCGATGACTTGTTGTGGGCAGGAGAACATCATCGAGATCTCTCACGTTTGGGAGGGGCCATCGCCTCCACGCTTCCTTTGTTAAAGCACGGTCATACTCCACTGTACAAAATCTCCAATCAGCAACCGAAGCTTCGCACTGATCTACATCAATCATTGACTGCACATTTTCGTACACCCACGATGCTGTGGCAAAAGACGAATGATGGCGTCAAAGCACTCTTGCCTATCGGGCAACAGTATATTCCAAACCACGTCAGCAACCTTGATGCCATCGAAAGTGAAGTGTTTGTTGCCAAAATTTTATACATTGACGATGGCACTGGTAAACAAACCTGGAAAGCACATTTTGTTCTTCCAGTGCCTTCAGAACTGAATGTATTGCTTCCAAGATTCTTAACGACTCGTCTCCAAATCGCTTGGTATCGGTACAGAAGACACAACCACAAAATATGCTTCGAAGACATTTTGCGAGAACGCGCCGACATTTTGTACAGAAGCGTATTTGAATTACACTAAATAAAAACCGAACACTGGTCGGAGTTCAGTCCACCCACCTTGGTTTTTCGCCTTCAACGATAGACTTCATGTCATTGGGTAATGGAGCACGTATCTTCTTAAATCCACCATCCGGATGTGGGAATCGAATAATTGCCGCGTGTAAACAGTGCCTCGGAAAGCGTACAGTCTCTTGCATACGGGGCGTCTTCCGATGCTTCAAATAGTCTAGAAAGACCCAATCAGGCTGCCCATAGAGTTTGTCCCCAAGCAACGGAAAACCGACATGCTCCATATGTACACGAATTTGATGTGTACGCCCCGTATGCAAAGCACATTCCACCAAGGAAAAATGCTCCATTCTTTTCAACACACTGGCGGTTGTATGACTGTGTTGTCCCCCTTCAACCACACACCGCCTCAATCGAACTTCTGAGTCTTCATCAATACCGATGGGCTCGTTGATATCTTGTACATCCCATGATGGAACACCGCGCACAATGGCATGGTATGTCTTTTGAACTTCACGATTGGCGAGTTTTGTCTTCAAAAAAGAATTGGCCTCTTTGTCTTTGGTCAAAATGATGGCGCCACTGGTTTCTCGATCAATTCGATGCACCAAATCCAGACGCCCTTCTGGACGAGCGGTTTTAAACAATCCAATCAGCGCCCAAACAAACTTATCTCCTGCCGGATGAACCAGCATTCCTGATGGCTTGTTGGCCACAATGATTCGCTCATCCTCATACAAGACGTCCGGCAAAGGTGGTGGCGGTGTTGTGGGAACCAACCCAGGTACATACAAACGCAGTCGCTCACCCATCTGTAAAATTGTGGCTGGCTTTAGCTTTCGACTTTCACTGATCACTCGACCTTCTCGAATGTATTGAACAATCTTGGTCCTTGAATAGGAAGGAAAACGCCTGGCCAAATAGGCATCTATTCTGCGCCCAACGTCCCGCTCTCGAATGATAACCGTTCGCCAATGAGATACATCTTCAATCCCGATAATCCACTCCTGCTTATGTATTCATATCCAAATCCATACCGGTGTGGCAATCTATGATAACATATGACCATGAAATCAATTGACATACAAGCCGTATTGGCGGTTGCTTGGATAATTGTGGCGATCACGCTGACCGTTTTACTCGGAAACTCACTGGGTGCGAGGGGCTGGTTCTGGCTTGGAATCCATCACACTTTTTGCATCATTGGCTGTACCACAGAATATTTTCGCTATCAACGACGACAAGAACGCCGTAAAACAGCAGAGTCCCAAGGGTCATGACCCCAACCAAATGGGGTAACCGTTCGTATGGGTGGTCTGTTTGAAATCATAAAAGAGTGGTAATTTGCGAGTCCATCTACGGTATGCACGCGTATGGGAAAGAGCAACGGTCTATATTTTTGCGTATACGTAGAATCCATTTCAAAGCACTCGGAGCTGGTTTCTTGTGGCCAAGTTCGCAAAGAATAAGAAAAGCAAACACTGTTCGGTATTGTTTCATCATCATTGACAGACACCCAATTTGACTTCTCATGAGCATATTGCCAACCCCAATGCCCAGCAAAATATCCAACATTGTCTCCGTATTGCTCCTGACATGCCGTTTGAACTTGTTCCGCCAACTTGTGTTGACTGTGGGCAAGTTGAGTATCGTCATACACCAGGTGTATCGAAACAATCGACAGTACTCCACAATACACTTTCATTGCCCACCGTTGCATGTTCAACTGTCGATGGGCATAAAGCCAAACGGGCAACACAAATGGAAGCCAATAACGCGTCGCTGCAAACCGCAAACCGAGTAAAAACACCACCCCACCCACAAACCAACACAACATCCATACACTGCGCTCACGCCACATTGTGTGGATCAACTGAGCACTTAGAACCATGCCCAATATTACAGAAAGCCATCCAAGCCACGTCATTTGAAGTGACAACTGACTTACCACCAATATTGTGAACAGAGCAGAAGCAGAAACCGGCCTCCAATTCCTTTTTGAAACCTTAGGGACCACACCACAGCCCAAAACCAACATACTGGAAAATGCAAAGAGTTTATAGAACACTTCTTCCCATGTATGGGTCGCCTGCTGAAATGCAATCATGTGCCAAAAGTGCCATTGCTCATACACCGCAAGATCGTGTAGCATCAACAAAAACGCTGGGGAAAGTACAGACAGAATCAACATCCATCCATTCTTTGGACGATGTACAAACACCCACATCCCCAGCAAGGGAATCATCGTCATTCCGCTGTATCGAAACAATGCAGAACAGCCCAGCACAACGGCCCACAGAGCCATGTATCGTTGTCGCAAAACCCCTTGCCAGCCCAGTACAATACAGGTGTACAGGGGCATTTCCGGCATCAAAGAATTGTGACTGAGGGCAAAAATGGGCGAACAAATCACGCACCACAACCACCACACATTGCCTTGGTAATGCTGAATGCATCGCCAAGTTCCCCAAACAGCGGCAAATACCCATGGCAACATCCACACACGCATCCAGAGAGTAGACTGGTCTTTAACAGGCCACAATACCCAAGCCTGCCCTGGTGGATTGGACAGAACGTCAAATGCAGACTCAGTTACGCCTTCCCAATTGATTTGGATATCGTGGGGTGACCACCAGTTCCCCCGTGTCAACGCCAAAAAATTTGCCTCGTCCAAATGCACAGGTTTGTTGCCCAAGATGAAAACGACAAAGAGCCACAACAGCATCCACCACCAATGCCATTTGCTTGGCTGGCGAATCATGGATGGGTTGGGTGGGTCTTCAATGGTCTGTGTTGAATGGTGCATGAGAGAGTATATGTCGAAGAAACGGTGCTTTTAAAAGAATATGCAGTGATCTTATCACAACAGACCTTGGGAACTGATGCACTGTGTGATAAATTCTCTTCTAATGGGATATAAGATACGTCTCGTCGTATATTTTTGAAAATTTTCAAAGGATGAATCATGTCAACGTCATTTGATGTCATTGTTATAGGGGGTGGTCACGCTGGATGTGAGGCTGCCTGGACAACTGCAAGACTCGGTAAAAGCACCTTATTGGTATCCTTAAAACGCGAGCACATCGGTAGACTCTCATGCAACCCTGCTGTTGGTGGTCTTGCAAAGGGCAATCTTGTTCGTGAAATTGACGCTCTTGGTGGCATCATGGCCAAAATAGCAGATCGTTCTTCCATTCAGTTTCGTAGACTCAATACACGCAAGGGACTGGCTGTACAGTCATCACGCGTTCAAGTCGATATCGACATCTATCCGGAAGAAATGCAAAAGGAGATCCTCAACCATCCAAACATCTCATTTTTTGAAGGAGAAACTGCGAGACTCTCCACAAATAATGGCGTCGTAACAGGAATTGTGATGACAGACGGTACGCATTTTGACAGTTCGAAAGTCATTTTAACAACCGGAACATTTCTGTCTGGGGTACTGCACAAGGGACATTCTCAAGTCAGCGGTGGACGCGTCGGAGAAGACGCAGCAAATTCTTTGGCGCAAAACTTGCTCGACCTTGGACTGCGACTTGGACGTTTGAAAACAGGGACCTGTCCGAGACTCGACGCTGACAGCATCGACTGGAGCCAAACCGAGGTGCAAGAAGAAGTGATGGAGGGACGATTTTCCTTTGAACCACAACCCAACAGTTTGACACAAGTTGACTGTCACATCGCCTACACCAACGAACAAACACATCAAGTCATTCGAGACAATTTGCACCGTTCCGCCATGTATGGAGGGCAAATTACAGGTAAAGGACCGAGATATTGCCCCTCTATCGAAGACAAGATTGTGCGCTTTGTGGATAGACCTCGACACCTGTTGTTTTTAGAACCCGAAGGTCTGAGTACAAAGCGCGTCTACATCAATGGCTTATCGACATCACTACCTGAAGAAGCCCAAGATGCGATGTTAAAAACGATTCCAGGCTTAGAAAACGTTCGGGTAATTCAATATGGCTATGCGGTTGAATACGACTATGCCAACCCATTAGACTTGCACCACAGTATGGAGCACAAGCACATCCACGGCTTGTATTTGGCAGGTCAAATCAACGGCACCAGTGGATACGAAGAAGCTGCGGCACAAGGGCTTATTGCTGGAGCATCGGCTGCATTTGATGAGCCCTTTATTCTCGGTCGACACGAAGCGTACATTGGTGTTCTCATTGATGATCTCGTCACAAGAGGTGTCGGTGGAGAACCCTATCGCATGTTTACCAGCAGAGCAGAACATCGCTTATTGCTCCGAGAAGACAATGCCGATCGACGCCTGACGGAAAAAGGGTATCAGTTTGGACTGGTCAGTGAACCTGCCTACAAACGGTTTCAACACAAAATGGAGCAAATAGAAGAAGGCAAACGATGGTGCCGGCACACGTGGGTATCCTGCAACAAAGAGTCCAAAGCGCGATTTGAATCCGCCAATCTTCGCCCTCCAAAGAACAAAACCAGTGTCGAACAACTGTTGAGACGCCCCGAAATTGACTGGTCTACACTGTCCCAACTTGTGGAAAGTGCCATACCCGAATTCAATGCGGAGGTGCTTGAACAGATTGTCACCGATATCAAGTATGCTGGGTATCTACAAAGAGAAGAGAGTAGGGTAGCCCAAACACGCAAACTCTCCCACATCAAAATCCCAACAGACATGGATTACTTTCTTCCAGGAATTTCTACTGAGGTCGCTGAACGATTAACGGCGGCTACACCACCAAATCTGGCCAGTGCTGCCCGACTTCCAGGAATTACACCCGCTGCCATTGATACATTGGTAATACATCTATCAAAATCACGAAAATAATACACAAACATTTGAATTTACAGGATTTTTAATATCAAATGAGACAATCACTAATAGAATCACATCGTAGGTTGCTTTTAAAGTGGAGACACAAGATGGACCTGATTGGACCTGGCGATATGGAACACCACTTCACCGATGCAAATCAAGCAATTGAAGGTCTCAATCTCAATGGTCGATGGATTGACTTGGGCAGTGGCGCTGGTTTCCCTGGCATTTCCTTGGCGGCACATTATCCAGCGGTCAATTTGACGATGGTGGAGAGCAGACAAAAGAGAACCATATTTTTGCGACAGGTCACTTTACACGGTAAGGCTGACAACATCACCATCATGTGTGAACGAACCGAAAACATCCATGACACTTTTGATGGTGTCATCAGTCGAGCCTACAAGCCACCCCTAGAGTTTTTGGAGGACGCCAAACGTTTAACAACCGTCGGTGGACTCGCAATTTGCATGCTCGGTGAAAATGGTTCATTCAATATCCCACCTGAATGGACCTTGGCCGCTGAAAAAGTGTACCGTCTGTCAGAAGAACACGGCTATCGAAAGCGCTGGTTGCTCAAACGAGTGGCGTAAAAACTTTCGATCACACTCTACGACTGGAACGACGAGTGTATACCAATCCAATTAGTGGCAACCACAGTAGTGCTTCAGAAGAACCGCACCCACACTTTGATTCATTTTTGTTGCTCTCTTGCTCTTCGGACTCTTCAATTGGTGCATTCCAGTCGCCTTGTGGATCCACTCCCGTGTCGGGCTCCGAACCATCCAAGCCAAATGAGGACAAGTCCAACGTGGCCTCTACAATTTGCTGTTCGTTGTACAGATCAAAAGAGAGAAGCAATTGGGAACCTTTTCTCGCTACCCAAGGACGCATTGCCGCTTCACCATCTTCATATGACGTGACTCGGTGCTGTTCGATCAATGTCCAAGATTCGTCAAAGACCCCCAAGAACACATCTCCTTTATCAGAGCCCATCCACGCTTGATCTCGACCCATGTGGGCTACAATGTAATAGTCTCCAACCTGAATGAGCCCCTGAGGCCAATATGCGCGTAAAGGTGGGTCCACCAAATCTTCATCCATCGTTTCTATCAATTGCCAAGTCGCGTCATATCGATTGACGGTCAATGGTTTGTCGTGTGCCATTCCCAACTGAACATACTCATCGGCATACACATCATAGAGTACGCTACCACCATTGCCTCGAGGATAATCTTCCAAAGAAATGATGTCTTGAACTTCTAGGTTGGCATCTACAGTAAACAAGTCTGTCGCAAAGTCATATCCTTGAATGGACAGCAACACCCCTTTGGTATTTGGCGCACAAATAACATTGGGATCGTTGTGGGCATGGGTACCAATTCCCGCTCGAAACTCTGCATGAGCCAAAATTTCAAAATTTTCGTCGTACCGCCAGAGATGTAGATAGTCGATTGGTGGTCCATCTGGAGTCGCCTCTGGTGGCATCGCCGAAGCCGCATGAAGATACCCTCCATCGGGACATTTCTTGATACCATGATCAATTAATCCTGAAATTTCAACCACTTGCCTTTTATCAAGCAGTTCCCAGTCGGAAAGCCCATCTCCCGTTTTCCGCAACTCTCCCACGTAGAAACTTTGGTTGCTGCCCATTGTAGCCACCCAACTTTCCGCTGTTGGAAAGACTCGAATCCAAGCGCCAGCAGAACGTATTTCAACGGGTTCGCCAACCGTTGTGATAAAGGGATTGGCAAATGCCACTTGACTGAACCAGAACAACATAGTCAACTCCAATGTTTCACTTAATTGTACGTAGCCGAGTCTACGACCTTTCCAACTCAATCATCAAGATTCAAATCAAAATCCAAGTTCTTCTCCTCATCAGTTGACAACTCTTCACTGCGAGAAGGTGGATCATCATCCAAATCTTTATCCCTTGCTTCCGGAAGTGTCGGATCGCAAAAGATCACAACCCAATCATCCGTAAATCGACTGTCAGGATTCAAACGGGCTGAGTACGATGGCGACGATTCTCCTTTTTTGACCTTTCTCAATACCGGTACCGCTTGATAGGTGTCGACACAATTGTAAAAACGTTGCTTTACCTTCTCGGTCATCCCGCCATCAAATGCTTCATGACACTTTTCATGACGACGTTTGCTGCCTCGATCACAGCCCTTGACTTTGGCCTGTGCTTTGAAGGCCGTCCACAGATTGGCTGTCGACTGCGCCTTGTACTTTTTGGCCTTGGCTTTAAACTTCTGCGTTTTCTTGACCTGCTTTTTGAGTTCAGTCAGTGTATTTTGCAACTCAACCTTCAGTTCATCTCGCTCTTGTTCGGCTGCAGCCAACTGAATGTGAAGAGTGGCAATCTCTTCTTCCATCTCTTTCCACTTTGCACGCGCGGCTTTTCTGGCCTCTTCTGTGCTGTGCTGTTGACGTTTCAGTTTCTCAAGTTGAGCCTCTCGATCGGCCAAAACACTCTGCAAGTCATTCACTTCCCTTTGAATTTCAAGAACATTTTTCTTTTCTTCATCGGTAAGCCCCTTGCACAACTCTTCCAAATCTTCATTCGACAGTTCTTGTGTAACCACTTGTGTTTGTGTCACCACCTCTTGTGGTTCCTGAAAAGATTGTGAAGCCACATACCCTAAGCCACTCCCAACCAAAACACCAAAAACACCAATTCCTGTCATCAATAGTTGTTTTGACATCGTTTCTCCTGTTGTTCACCATGATGAATATAATCATAACACGATCAAACTCATCGTATTATAGACAATACTAGCAAAAATACTCGGTTTCTACTTGTCACTCATGGAGTCACTATGCCCAATGTCACAACCTTACATGCTTCGTCAACATTCACCAAAGGACACCACCGTTTGATTTTAGGCAAAGCCAAAGACATCATTCATTCAGTTCAGTTATCAAGTCTCTTACACATCCCAGAAAATCTATGGACATTTGTGACCACTCAGCTGAGAAAAAGCAGTGAAGTACAGATCATTTTGGAACAAAGAAAAGTCGTATTCCACCTCTTGCCCAGTAAACATTCTAGACACAACAGTCCTAGCAATATCGAAGCAATCCAACAGACCTGCAAAAAAATCTGTCGAAGTGACGACTGGGATATTGTTGTATTGGGAGAAGCAGCCCATTTGGAAGGACAGATTTGCGCGACTGCCAAAGCTTTTCCATCTTTCTCAGCCAAAACAACAACCAAAGTTTCTCAACAAATCAACATTTTGCCCTTTGTAAATGGGGAGATTCAGATATCTCCAAACTTTCAAATCCTGCTAGACAATATTCGATTGTGTGGCTCTTTGGTTGATCAACCACCCAGTCATTGTCACGTTTCCGATCTCATCCAACAAATAACGTCCTGGGTTGAAAGACAAGAAAATGTACACTGCTCCGTTATTCAAGGCGAAGAACTTCACAAAAGAGGACTCAATGGCATCTGGAATGTTGGTAAAGCCGCCCAAGAAGCCCCAGCAATGGTCTGCTTACAATTCATTCCTCAAAACAACGACGAATCATCCAAGCACGTTTGCTGGGTTGGTAAGGGCATCATTTATGACACAGGTGGCTTGTCACTCAAAAGCAAAACAGGCATGCCAGGTATGAAAACAGATATGGGTGGAGCTGCCGCAGTGTACACTGCATTCAAAACAGCCATCGAGCAAGGATGGGAACAGCCCTTAAGCGCAATCCTCTGCTTAGCAGAAAACGCCATTGGCAGTCGTTCTGTGCGTCCAGATGACATCATTACCATGTATTCTGGCAAAACGGTTGAAATCAACAATACAGATGCGGAAGGACGATTGGTTTTGGCCGATGGTGTGGCATGGGCTGAAAGACAACTGCAAGCTGATATCATCATCGACATGGCAACATTGACAGGTGCAGCAAGCACTTCAGTTGGCAAAGGGGTCGCAGCCGTTTATTGCAATGATGAAAGCCTAGAGAACCTCGCAATTGAATATGGAAGAAATACTGGCGAACTTTGCCATCCATTGCCCTACATCCCAGAAAAGTGGAAACTTGAGTTTCAATCATCGGTTGCCGATATGAAAAACTCTGTGGCCAGAAGAAACAACGCCCAGTCCGCCTGTGCTGGTCAGTTTATTGGAAACCATTTGTCACAACGGACGCCATGGCTTCATTTAGATATTGCAGGAGCAGCATATTCAAATGGACGAGCCACCAGTTTTGGTATGCATCTTTTGGTGTCGCTAACCGATATATTGCAAAGTCAGCATTAAACATCCAATTCACCTAGAGATCACATAAGATCATTGAATCAACTAATTTATTTTTGGAGATCTATTTTAGATCACAACCACAATTGATTCGTTTTATTCGAACATATAGTTACAACAAACATTTGATCGGTACGCCAAATTCTTATGTACTTTCATTTATCTCACTCAGATATCTTGCAGATCGAATGAGTCTTTGATAACTTGAAAATAGACCTTTATGGTTCTCTCCTTTGGCTCCCACCAAAAGTTCCTTCACATTCTTTATGTTATCTTCGAGCAATACTCTTCCAGTACATCTAATGTACTCATTGCTCACAATCCCCCCTTTCTGTTGACATCCTTTCATCCTCTGAAAGCGATTCACATCTCCGCGAATCACTCTGTCAACAAAACACTCCCCCGCGCTCAAAAAATTGGTTTCTACGGAAATCAATTTTTTTGTTTTTTGCCTCTGTCATCAACATGTCTCTTTTAGCAACAACACCTTTGTATTCAACGATCCACACTCCGATTATCCAAGATGTTTCTTTGGATCTAATGGTGTGTGATACGGATGACTTTAGACAAAACTGGACCACAGAAGAACTTGAGCAGATTGCACTCGAAATAGAAGATAGCCCTGCCCCACTCATCCTTGAACAAATAAAGGGTGAACAAATAAAGGGTAACAAGGTAGAAGATGGAAGTGAAACGCTGTACCACATCGTATTTGGCAGCAAATACTTCATTGCCGCCAACATGATGGGACTAGAGAGTTTACCAGGCCTTATATTGCAATCACAGCATAACAATACAGTAGAAGATTTTCTGGGTACAACAATCTTCAATTGGGACCATTTGGACGAAATAGAATGTGCAAAAGCGTATCAATGGTTGAGGTCTGTTTGCAATTACAGTGTCGATCAAATCGCAAAGTTTCGACACATTAGTCGCCCTGTCATTGGAAACCAATTGCGTTTGTTAAAGCTACCCAAGCTCGTTCAAGAATATTTACAGCAAGGACACCTCAACAAAAGCCATTGCTTTTTGTTGCTCAAACTCAACGACACACAAAAACAAGTCCAACTGGCCAAAGAAGTTGTCGCTGGGACCTACTCTGTTCGTGACTTGAAAGGAATTGTTGAAGAGCATTTGGATCAACTCTATTCATCAAATTCTACTGACACTCAAAAAACAGACTCCAACCTAAAGATTACCGTATCGGAGCACACCATAGAAATTACTGTCGACTCTCCAGATACGAAAAAACGTCTCCTAGCCTATTTACAAGATTTTTCTTAAATTGAGGGGATGTGAAACCTTTACAACTTCTAGAAGATGTGCACCAAGACCTCGACTACGCTGGAGACATCGTCATTCACAGCACCTATCGTGGAACAATATTCTGTGAAGGTACCTTGACTGTCAAAGCAACAGGGGCAATCATTGGGGAAATACACACACAGCGAGCACACATTTTTGGTTGTGTAAAAGGCTTTCTAGAAGCAAAAGAACACGTTATCTTTACGGGTGGATCTCATTTTGAAGGCACGTTGGATGCTGGCAATCTCGTCTCAGCACTGAATTGCACCATCATTGGAGAAATCCGAGTAACCCCCAAGACTAAGCAGCTGATTCAACATACTGCAAAAGGTAAAGAATTATGACCACAATTATCGTCATGGCTGGTGGAACCGCAAGTGGAAAAACAAGTATTGCAACTGAGTTTGCAAAGAAGCACGAGTGTCTCATCATTCATCATGACCGATATTACAAAGACATCCTCTTTCCGCCAGACGCCAATTTTGATGAGCCCGATGCTTTGGACAATGATCTACTCGGAGAGCATCTCAAAAAACTCAAGTCTGGTCAAACTGTCGAGTTGCCCATATACCACTTTCCAACCCACAGACGTTTGGCGGAAACGGAAACTGTTGAACCCCAAAAACTCATCATTGTGGAAGGCATCTTGACCTTGGCGGCCCCTCAGATTGCCAAACAGGGAGATGTGCACATCTTTGTTGACGCACCAGACGATATCCGACTTGCTCGAAGACTTCAGCGAGATGTTGTAGAACGTGGACGCCATGTAGAAGGTGTCATCGACCAATATATGGCTACAGTTCGTCCCATGCATTTCTTACACGTTCTTCCCTCACAAGAACATGCACAAATCACACTGGATGGTGTCGTACCTCTTTCTGAAAGTGTTGCTCGTATGGAAAGTCACCTACACAGTCGAGGCATACTGTAAAACCTTCGACATTTATTGCTCAGAGCCTTGATCTGATCCGGGCGACAACTGGATTTGAAAGGACCACTGGACCGATGCCTTGTCTGGATCTTCTGCAATGACCGATATTGTGTACGCCCCACCCGGTTCCTTGGTCGAACCTTTGTAGGACAAGCGTCCTGTATTCGAAATTGACATGCCTTGTGGCGCCCCTTTCAATCGATAGGCAATCTGGTCTCCATCTGGATCCACCGCCTCAACGGTATAGCCATCAATTTTGCTGATGGTACGTGGGTCTCGAAGCCATTGTGGGGGTGCATTGTCAATGGTGGTGGAAACAGAACGCTGATTTTCCAAAGTTCCATCTTTCACAATCAATGTAGCAACAACTGTATCGCCCTTTTTGACCTTTCGACGCAATGTTTTGCCCTTTTCAGAAATCAACTCTTTGTCGTTGACTGTCCATGTCACTTCTTCACGGATCGCATCTCCATCCTGATCAAAGGTTTCATACTCAATCCTGATTGTGTCGGAGTAGATGTAACTGTCTTTGTCAAACTCCAAAGACACTACGCTTGGCTGATGATTGAGTTTCTCCGGTTCTGGTAATTCTTCTACAACCTCTTCTGCGACTGGCTCTTCGATGACTGGTGCACTGGTCTCTTCTGATTGACAGGCCAACAACATCCAAATAGAAATCATAATTTCTCCACATCCTATTGAATTTCAATAGGTTTATTGCCTTTGTTTATTCTTAATCTTGCTGAGAGTTTCCAATAAGTTCTTTATGGGAATCACCTCTGCAAACAGTATAACGCGATCGAGCACCCTCTTTGGAAGAGCCTCTGTCGCGCCAGCGTACTTCTTTGACACTGCAAAAATGACGTTGCTTGGTGCTGCATCAATCAACGACAACACCTGTTTCTTACGCCAAAATCCAACAATATTGAGGTAGGCAATTTGATTTGAATCTTCTGCGTGAATCAGTTTGTAATTCGGAATCAGCACCTGTTGCTCCCCCAGATACAACACCTCTCCTTCTTCCAAACGCCACCCTCGGTCTTTTTCGTGAAAGCGTTGTTCAAACCACTCTTCCGTATTGGACTTCCACAGCCCCTTCAGTCGATAGTGACTTTTCAACCCAGTCCCATGAGTCAACCGCATGCTTTTCTCTGTTTTGCGCTTCTTTCCCCACAGCAATTTGGCTTCCAAAGTCCATTGACCTTCGAACAATGGCAACAACGGCAAAAACATTGCAAACTGTAAACCATACCGACTGGATTGAGACAATAAACTTTGTGGACCGTCTATCAACAGTTCAACCTTGTCTTCTCGCTGCCATACCCTAAAAAGCAAACGATAAAACTTGATGCGTCGAAAAAGCATCGCCAACCACTTTGCGGAAGGTTTGTGCAACACAACATGAATACTTTTGGCATACAGCAAGAGTGACTGACACAAAATCAGATTGTACCGATGCAATACATCCAACGGCTCTTTCATTGCTGGCAGTTCCACCAGTCGTTGCATGTCTTTGTGATCAGCGTACAAAAAGTTCACTACGTTTTCTATGGACTCGCCCAAAGAGTCCGCTATTGCCTGAAGAATCATCTCCTTGCTCTGGCGTCCGAAATCTGGCTTTTGAGTCGCCAGTCCCACGTTGGCTGCGTGTACAAAGACGCGCTCTCTCAATTCGGCGGGTGCCAAATCTGGATGAGAGTCCAACGTGGGCGCTTCAAATGTTGAACTGTCAATTAGGATCTTGGCCAAGCCCTTCCATATCTTATGCTTTACTTCCAAAGCCGTAATCGCCTGAATGGCTTCGTTGACCTCTCCCAAGGTTTTCCCTTGATGCTCCTTCAAAAGCGTTAAGAGTTGTTGCGCCCTATCCTTCTGCAATCGGCTGTTCAAAGGAAGAAGTGTGGGTTCCAAAACACGACCCACGACCTTTACATTCAACAAATCATTTGTAAGCATCGTGTCTCCGTCGTCGTCGACTTGTGTACTCTTCTGCGGTGTCCTGAGCCACAAGTTCATACAAAATGGCCTGCTTCCCTTCTGAAGGTCGTAAGATTCTTCCCAACCTTTGAACGTGTTCGCGAACTGTTCCCGTACCTGACATCACGATGGCAACTTCAGCCGACGGCAAATCAACCCCTTCATTGAGAACACGAGAAGTAACCAGTACAGGGAGCGAACCATCGGTAAATTTTCCGATAAGGTGTCGGCGCTCTTTAATTTTTGTTTGATGGGTAATGCAGGGAATCAAAAATAACGACGATATGTGGTAAGCCGTCATGTTGTCATTGGTAAAAATGATCATTCGTTGACCACGGTGTCGTTGCAACAACCGATCGACCATCTCAATCTTACCCAAAGCACCTTGAGCGATCATTTTCGCCTGTCGATGACCCAAAAATGCGGCTCTACCTTCTTTGGAACGAGCAGCCGCTTTAATAAAAGCATTCCATCCACCACCACGCATGTTGATGCTCTTTTGTTCAATAAAGTCTGTATAGGCTTTTCGATGGGCATCATAAGCGATGCGTTCAGATTCCGACAATGGAACCATGACCCTTTCCGTTTCATAGTCTGCTAAGAAATTGCCCGACAATTCTGTAATTTCTTTTCGATACACCACTGGCCCCACCAACGGCTTTAACAGCGATTCTCTTCCATCCTCACGTTCAAGAGTCGCGGTCAATCCAAGTCGAAATGGAGCCAGAGAACCTTTGGTCGCTTCGAGATAGGCTGGGGCTGGCAGATGATGAACTTCATCGAAAATCAAGAGGCAAAAACGATTTCCATATTTTGCCAAATACAAGTGTGCAGAATCATATGTGGTGACCGTCAAAGGAAGAATCTCATGATGACCACCACCCAAAATCCCAACTTCCTGCTGAAAAACTGTTCTTAGACGATCATACCATTGTCCAACCAAGTCCAATGTTGGCGCAACAACCAAGGTCGGTCTCTTCGTTCGAGCAATGCACATTTCGGCGACAAATGTTTTGCCCGCACCCGTCGGTAAACACACAACACCCCGTCGCTTGTTGTTGATCCAAGCTTGAACAGCCTCAAACTGATACTGTCTGGGGGTTCGCTCAGTTCCTTGTCCTTGAGGAGACTCCAATGGTTTCCAAGTGGAGGCGCCATCTGTATAAGAGATCTTCTGCTCAATAGCCTGATAGATCACTTCGCCATACAAATATGCTGGACCTCTCGGCATTTCCATCCGTTGATCCCAACGAAAACCAGTGGGCAATTCCTCAACGGTTGCACCTTCAACCAGCAATGTTCCATCTTGAAAATGCAGTGTCCACGCCATACATTCATCCCAGTGTAGTGTGTCTCTACCATAGCATAGCGACTTGTAGAGCACCATATAGACGGACAGGTTTTGACTTTCGGAGACCAAAATGGTGTTGTTGTATATATTCAGTGCAATGTTGTGGGCCCAAGTGATGACCGACCCACGTAGCAGTTATCTGCAGTGGACGGAACGGCTAACCGTATCAGAACATCCAGAGCCAGCGTACCGATATCTCAATGAGATACATCTACAAATCGCCGAGTCCATTAGACAATCCGGTCATATTGTCGAAGCAAATAGAATCGGAAGAACTGTGGAAAACCGAACAATTTGGTCTTTTAGTATCAATCCATCTATATCCGAACACAATTCGGTATTTATAATAGGTGGCATTCACCCGCTAGAATGGGTCAGTGTTGAAAGTGCGACAACGCTGTTGCTTCAACTCGCCAAAAATCCACCAAAATATACAAAAGTTACCATTGTACCCGTCCTAAACATAGATCGGCGATTGGTTGTTGAACGAGATTTACTCCATGGGGACAGACGTTATAGACGCGTCAATGCCGGTGGTGAAGACCTCAATAGAGATTATGAAATCTATAGAGATGCAAAGGCCGTTTGGAGACACATATTTCCTGAGAGGTACACAACATCGTCGGAGGCTTTGTCACAACCAGAATCTCAAGCCATCGACGCTTTATTCCAACAACATCGCTTCGATGCTTCCGTCAGCATTCATTCCTTTGGTGGTTACATTTATTACCCCTGGGCTGGTCGCTACCACAGGACAACTGATTGGATCGAGATGCACCACTTGGGAACCTTGATGAAATCGGCACAATCTGGCAAACACCCCTACCATGTCAAGCAACTCTCTCACTGGATGATCTACTTTAGAGCCCAAGGCACCGAACTCGATCACTTCTACGGAAAGTATGGTTCTCGAGCATTTCTCATCGAAAGCACCCGCTCCGGAATAGACTGGTGGAAGCGCAACGACTGGAAAGACCCGTTTAGACTCTACAATCCGAGGGACCCAACACTGGACATCACTCGATGCACAGAGAGTATACTGGGTCTCATTCACCATTATGACTGGCTGGTTGACAACCCTGACTCAGATTGCCCTTGCCAAGCACACTTGCGCGATTAAATTCACGATTTAGAATCCCATACAGAAAAGAGGACGCAACATGATTGAAGTTCGAAATCTCAGTCGATACTATGGTGATTTTGCCGCCATATCCGACATATCATTCTCCATCAAACAACACGACGTTATCGGTTTCCTCGGTCTAAACGGTGCTGGAAAGTCAACAACTCTAAAAATACTGGCTGGAATATTGAGCCCTTCAAGTGGAGAAATATTCATCAACGGAACCAATTGGATTGAAAATCCAGATGCGTTTCGCTCCAACATTGGCTATCTCCCAGAAGAACCACCTTTGTATAAAGACATGACGGTGCGAGAGTTGCTCGAATATTTGGCAAAACTGCGAAAATTTCCAACTGCTGAACTCAAAGAACGCATCCACACCGTCCTTAATTTGTGTCAATTGACCGATCGGGCGGATCAAATCGTCGCCGAACTATCCTTGGGATACAGAAAGAGGGTGGGTATAGCCCAAGCGATTGTGCACAAACCAGCGTTGGTCATTTTGGATGAACCCACCAGTGGACTCGACCCTCAACAAATGGTCGAATTGCGACAAGTCATCCGTGGACTGAGTGCTGAGGCGACTGTGTTGCTGAGTTCTCACAACCTCACAGAAGTGGCAGAAACCTGTGACCGATTGCTAATTCTTCATGAAGGAACATTGGTTGCAGAAGGAGATCAGGACAGTCTGTCTCAGAGAATGAATTCAACAACACAGTCTGTTGATGTGGTACTTTCAAACAAACCAGAGTATTTGAACAAAATCCAAACATTGTTGGGTGAAAATGTAAAATTCTCAGAATTGGAACACAAGATTATTGCCCACTGTACAACATCAGAAGGTACACCAACCTTGATTGCCAATTTGGTGACTGAAGGCATTGAAATACACCAAGTCACCCCAACGCAGTCTGAACTTGAACAGATATTCCTATCCTTGACTGGAGGTACACCATGACCACCATTGTTCTCATCGCCAAGAAAGAGTTGAGATCCTACCTCAATACGTCTTGGGGAATCACAATATTTGCCATCATTTTGTTGCTCGATGGTCTATTGTTCAACGCATTCGCCCTTGGCTCTTCTCCACGCTATTCAGCAGATGTTCTGGAGGACTTCTTTTATTTCTCGTCCGGCACAACCATGATCGCTGGCATCTTACTGACCATGAGACTGCTGGCGGAAGAACGCCAGCAAGGCACCGACGCTCTTTTGTTGACAGCACCAATTAAGGAAAGTCAAATCATTTTGGGCAAGTATGCTGGAGCCCTCTCGTTCCTATTGTTGATCACTTTGACAACCATCTACATGCCTCTGTTGATACAACTCAATGGCAAAGTGTCATGGGGACAGATTTTGGCTGGCTATGTGGGTCTCACCTGCATTGGTTCTGCCACCATCGCCATTGGTACCTTTGGTTCAACCATATCAAAGAATCAACTGTCTGCGGCCATCACCTCGGCAGGAATCTTGGTTCTCTTCTTATTGGGCTGGTTGCTTGGAAAAGTCACAGCGCCCCCCTTTGACACTGTCTTTTCTTATTTGGCTTTCTTCGACAAACATTTCCAACCGTTTATGAGTGGAAAAATTAATTCAGAAGCCCTCGCTTTTTATCTCTCGATCACCTTTGCGTTCTTACTCTTGTCGGTTCGTGTGATCCAAACACGCAGACAACACTAACGGAGGACACATGTTTGGCTATCGCACTCTTTATCTAACTGGTCTTTTCTCACTGTTAACAGCCGATCGAATTTTGGGCTTGGAACACAGTTTGTCCACTGCCGCACTGAGTATTGGAATGCTCACGTTGGCTGGCTCGGCTTTTAAAGCTTACCAGGACAGTCGCAACAATCTATCCGCTCTGTTCATCAGTCTTTCATTGGCTGGATATGTCGCTTGGTGGACGGGTGGCACCCACGGTCAACTATGGTTTGCCGTTGAGGAAGACTCTCTATTGCAGTGGCAAGCGTTCTTCCAATCCCTTGGTGCCATTTTATTTGTCACCAGTCTCATTCCAACTTTGATGCTACACAGTTTGCTGTCTCTCGGTACACAGCACACATCCAATGCCAAGTTAACATCTCAGGCTCTGTTGTGGACAGGAACCACTTTTTTGCTCTTGTCCTTGTTCCCCCTCAATTATATTGCGCACGAAACCAATGTCCGTTGGGATTTGGGGTACTTCAAAACCGCAACCCCTGGTGATTCGTCTTTGAATCTGGTACAAAATCTATCTGAACCAGTCACAGCCTATCTGTTCTTCCAATTGGGAATGGACGTCACCGAAGAAGTGCGTACATATTTTGATCAACTGCCCACGGAAAACCTAGAGATTCGCTATGTTGACAAAGATGTTGAACCCTTGCTGGCCAAAGAATTGGGCGTCCAGAGCAATGGCACAATCGTCTTGACGACTGGTGAAGGAGAGACCCGGAAGATAGAGCGCATCAACATCGGCAAAACACTGTCCTCAGCCAAACGCAAACTCAAAAAAATGGACGAAGAATTTAGAGAGGCGCTTCTAAAACTGACCAAAGAACCCAACACACTCTATTTCACAACTGGGCACGGAGAACTCTACTGGAAAGTACAAGACGAAGACAGCAGTCGAAAGATTTCTCTGCTCAAACGGGGACTGAGCGCTTCAAACTTCACCATCAAAGAACTGTCCATCGCCAATGGACTGGCGAACGAAATCCCTGAAGATGCTACAGCGGTGGTCATTCTAGCCCCCCAATCGGAGTTCTCTGAGGCTGAAGTAGACACCCTCCTTGAGTTCTGGCAAGGTGGGAAATCAATATTCGTCGCTTTGGAACCCGATGGTCCCACTCTTGAACCGTTGCTCTCAGCACTCAATGTATCCTTCGATCCAACACCGTTGATGCATGGTAGCATCTATATGCCAACAGCGTCGAGAGCCTTACCGATTCACAAGAGAAACCTCATCACCAACAAATTCTCTACGCATGCCTCCGTCACGACACTGTCTCGGTACAACAAAGTCATGCAACTCATTTTCTCCGATGCTGGTTCTCTGAACAAACTAGACGGAGAAGCAAAAGTCACCACCATCATCAAATCACTCGAAGACACGTGGAAAGACAAAACCCCCAACTTGATACAGGACTCCACAGAAAAAGGAGACCTTTGGGCACTGGGCGTCGCGATTGAACAGACCTCGGAAGGCAAAAGCCCTAAGGCAATTGTATTCGCAGATGCTTCGTGGTTGACCGACGACTATCTGGGCAAAGGCTTCACTGTTGGACAGCAAACCATTCAGCCACACGCCATCACTCTCTCCGACACCTTGTTTTGGTTGACAGATCAGAAAGAATCTGCAGGCACAGTCAACAATGAACTCGACGTCAAAATCCAACACAGCAAAGAGGGCCAAGGGTGGATATTCTTTGGCAGCAGCGTCGTCGTACCATTCTTACTACTGGGCTTGGGGAGATGGAGAATCACGAGACGGAAATCCAGAAAACATGGAGGTGAACAATGAAAACATTGATCGTACCCAGCAGCATTCTATTGCTTTCTTTGGGGGGCGCTTGGATGCAATTGACCGCTGAACCAGACAAAATTGGCGACAACGAAGTACTGGTCATGGCCAATCAGGCAACAAATATTGAATCCATCGACTGGGTTTCTTCAAAGCAAGAGGTTCACGTTTCTCAGCGCACCGATGAAGTTGGAACACACCTTTGGGTCGAGTACATCGACAAGAAAGTTCCTGAAGACCCTCAACGGAAATACTTCATTGCCGGTAAAAATGGCGACAAAATGCTCGAGAACCTGTCACCACTTATTGGAATCCGAAAATTGGATGGCGCTACCAACCTAGAGGAAATTGGACTCGATGAACCAACGGCGACGTTGACCGTTACAAGCAATGGAAGCACACGCCAATTCAGCATCGGAGATGAAGCCTATGGAACCAAAGACCTCTATGTTCGGGATGACAAAAGCAACGAACTATTTTTGGTTGACGATTCAAAACTCCGACAAATCAGACAAGCCCGCACAACATTGCCAAACCGTGCACTGTTTTCAAAAGACACCAAAGTTGCCGAAGCCGCCAACATTCAATGGAATGAGCAATCCTTGAAATTGACCCATCAAAATTGGCAAGATTCCAAAAATGCTTCTTGGGTTTACACCGACTCACCTGAAATAGATGCCACACAGATTCAAACGTGGTTGACCAAGGCTTTGCGGGTCTCAGTGTCTCGTTCGGCAACGCCGGATGAAGATTTCAACGTGCTTGAAGATCGCTTTTCGTTGCAATTGACTTGGGGCGACGAAACAACCACGGCAATGTATGCCTACAATTCAGCCGATGAGTCTTGGTGGGCCAGCACCCCGTCTACCAGAGGATATGTCCGCGTTTCTGGACGCACACTCGATGGGCTGTTCGAAGATTTACCGACGTTGTTTGAATGACTCAATCCACAATCTGAATCACCACAGCAGTCACGTTGTCTTGACCACCGGCGTCCAGCGCGGCCTCTGTCAACACGAACGGCAACTCTTCGACAGGGTTGTCTGTCATCAAAGCGGCAATTGTCGCATCTTCCAATACGTCTGTCAGACCGTCTGTACACAATAGCAAAACATCGTCTACATCTACAGGACGTGTGCTGGTTACGGGCTCAATTGCACCTTGAGCACCGATGGACTGTGTCAAGACATCTCTTGAAGGGGCCAACTTTGCCAACTCAGGCGTCAATCGTCCCGCGTCTATCTCTTTTTGCACCACCGTATGATCTCGAGTGAGTCGACGCAATTTACCATTTCGATACAAGTATAAACGGCTGTCTCCCACATGAGAGAAATGAGCAATAGAGTCTTCGACCAACACCATCGTCAACGTTGTTTCCATCCCCTTGCAACTGGGCACCATCTCAGAATGATTGCGAATTTTTGTACAGGCTTGACCCATCGCGTAGCGCAATCTCTCTCGCAATGATTCTTCTTCATCCATAATATCTCGGCTCAAACGAGTTTCATCGGGGTCTATTGCGCTGAGCACCACCTTTTGAATGGTTTCCACAGCCTTTTGACTCGCAACATTACCGGCAGAATGACTGTGGCTGCCGTCGGCGACCACAAAGAGTGCATTTTCTGTATCTACCAGAAAGAAATCGTGGTTGACAGTTCGCTCGCTTCCAAGAATGGAATGTCCAAAGGCCTCAATGTGCATAGCATCTCCTCATGGTGTTGTCCCTGTCTCAATTCTGTATACAGATCAACAAGACTTGCAAAGTACAATATCTAACGCTGAACGGACTTGAAACAAGGAAACCATGAATCAAAATGTACTACCAACCTAGTCTTTGAAACAATACAAAAATGATCTCAACCACTGATAAAATATCTGCACAATAGATCCTTTCTATCGAGAATAATTACAACCTCCCTTCTCGTGATCTACAAACAATAAAAAATGGCAAATACAGTACACATTGAACCCTTGATCGAGTACATTCTTTACTGAATGATCATTCACTTTGGGATCTATGTCACAATTTCCAGCAGAAAATACAATCGTTGACTCCTACCGCATCGTGCAAGAAATTGGACGTGGTGGCATGGCACGCATTTTTGAAGCGGAACATCTATACACAAAACAACGATGCGCCCTTAAGATCTTGGCGCCCAGCGAAGAAGCCTACAGAATGTCTGAGCGTTTCCTGCAAGAGTTCCGTGCACTGTCTAGATTGGAACACCCAAATGTGCTCAAGGTATTTGAGTGTGGCACTTTTCAAGATCGACCCTATTTCTCAATGGAACTGCTGAATGGAACAACATTGAAAGACTCCATTCCAGAGTGGATGCACTTACCCTCTACGGAGCGGTTTTCAAAAACACGGCATGTCTTGTTGCAAATGGCTTCTGCACTGGATCACATTCATCAACGGGGTTGGATTCATCGCGATGTCACCCCTGCCAACATCATGTTGCTCAAAGATGGTTCCGTCAAACTAATGGACTTCGGCGTCATCAAAATCCCCGGTACAGAACAAACGATCGCCGGTGAGATGATTGGCACCATCGCCTATATGGCTCCTGAACAGATTCAAAACAAAGCGCTGGACTCAAGGACAGACCTGTATTCGTTGGGCGCATCGTTGTACCTGATGCTAACGGGACAACGTCCTTTTTCAGCGAGAACACTGGCGGGGTACATTCAAAAGCATCTCTCGGAAAGTCCTAATCCACCGAGCAATTACGCACCCATGATTCCAGCAGACTTGGAACAGGCCTGTTTGCGTCTGTTGCAAAAAGCGCCCACCGACCGTTTCGCTTCTGCCAACCATCTGATGCAGTATATTTCTCTGTCAACAAGCATCATCAAAGACCGCAAACTCTTTGGTCGAGCGCAAGAGATGCACCAAATACAAGAGAGCATCGCCAACCTTTCTCGGGGACAGGGTGGCATCATCCTATTGGAAGGTCGGCATGGAATGGGCAAAACTCGATTGCTCCAAGGGGCATCCTATCTACTCAATCAATTCAAGATTCCCCACAATTTGTGCAACAGTCACTCTCCACAGCAGCCAATGTACGACACTTTTCAGGGCTTGTTCACTGAACTGTCTACATCCGATCGAACCAGTGTATTTGTCCGCGAAAACATCGCCGGCGACGACAGCTGGGAACTGTACTCATTGCTGCGAAGTCACTTGGGCGAGCAAGCCAGTCGATGCCTGCTGTTTGACAACCTAGAGTTGGCCGATGAAGGGTCTCTGCGTTTGCTCGAGTTTCTACTGTTTTCCACACTCGATGAATCCCTACCCTTACTGTTCATCGTGACGGTAGATACCGATTCTGACAAGAAAAACATTCAAGACATTCTCGCCAAACGCACCTCTCCTGTTGAAACCAAGCGTATTTTGGTTCCTCCTTTACAACCCGCCGCTGTTGAAGAGTGGTTGCTGTGCTTTGCGTTGAATGAACCCAATATTGCAACGATGGCAACACGGTTACACACGGAAAGTGAAGGCGCACCATTCATTCTAAACGAGATGGTCAAAGCCTTGCACACCTTGAATATCTTGCCGTCGACAATTCGTGGGCACATGCAAATATCTGAGGAGGACATTGGGACCGTTCCTTTGCCACTGCCGGCATTCATACAGCGCACCGTTCTCGATAGAATCCAAAACCTTCCTCCCTTTGAACGGGCGATCATTGAACTCTTAACGGTATCAGAACAAGGAATTCCCTTCCGTTTGCTGCTCGACATAATCCATGAATTCGTCAAAGGAATGAAGGACTTACACCCCACCGTATTGCAACAAACCTTGGATCGGCTCATTGATTTAGACATGGTAGAAATCCGAGAGCATGATGGTGAGCACATCGTCGAAATTGCCCACCTTTGGTACCGTGAAATATTCTTACCAAACCTAAAAGAATCCAGAAGGCAACGATACCATCACTGTCTTGGGATTGCAGTGGAGCGTCACCACCTACACAACATTCCCCGCGTCGTTGAAACATTGTCCTATCATTTCGAACATGCACGGTCCTATGGCAAAGCCTACGCTTACCTGTGGCAATCGGCAACCAAACTGAGACAGCGGTCCTTGTTTTCAAAAGCGAGAGAATATTTGGAACGGGCAATTCTGATTGAACCAAAAGCGCGCGCACACTTAGCACTCTATGAAGCCAATGAGAAACTGGCTGAGATATACCTCTCGCATTCCTTTTTGTCACATCAACTCAACGATTCCGTCAACGCGATCGAAAAAGCCAATTTGGCAGACCAGATTGCAGGAGAACAGCACAATGTTGTGTTGCTGGCTCGTGTAGCCACTGAAAAAGCCCGTCAAGCACGAGATTTGTACAAACTTCGCGAAGCCGATTTACAAATCAAACGCGCGTTGCGCTACGCAGATGAGGCTGGACAACCCAGTCTATCCATCCTACCGCTCTATGAAAGTGGCGCGTTGCTTTGGGAGGCTGGACAGCCCGAGAAAGCCCGCTCTTTGTTTGAACGCTCTTTAGAACTCAGCGAGCAGTTGCATTACACTTTCGGAATTGCCAAGGTCAACAATGGTCTAGGCGTATTGGCGATGAGCCTGGGAGACAGCGCACAGGCCCGTAAATCTTTTGAGGCAGCCATCAAACACAGCAATTCCCAACATAGAATTGAAGACTTGGTCATCGCCAGAACGAACCTTTCTGAACTGTTTCACTGTATTGGATACTTTGCCAAAGCCGTTCAACTATTGAACACCACCATCAAAGAATCCATCGATTTCCGATTTGATTTTGGTGTCAGCATCGCTCTGCGACATTCTGCCATCTTACACATCGACTTGGGTCGCTATTCTGAAGCCAAAGAACAAGCACAAACAGCACTGGACCTCAATCGCTCCCAACACAATCAACAGGAATACTTGGCTGCCCTAGTAGTTTGGTTGCGATGTCACTTCTCTGCTGGAAACTGGGAAGATGTCGGGGATCGACTTCAAGAAGCCTTAGATTTGCTCCCTCGCTATGATTCGGAAGGCTACAGTCCAATCGTCCTGTCATGGCAGGCTCGAATGCTGGCGAAGATGCACAACAACTTCGATGGTGCCACTGCCTTACTGGGCGTTGCAGCCCAAAAGATTAAACCCAATCGAAAATTTCAAGAAGTTCGTTGCCTCTTAAACATTGCACGGGCTTGGAAAACCTGTGGCAATCCTGAGCAATCCATTCACTTTGCAAATGGTGCCTTGGCTATCGCCAACAAGAGTGGTTATCGATACTATGCAATGCGTTCAAGACAGTTATTGAGTACCCTCGTTGTCGACCCCAAAGAACGTATGCGACACCACGCAATTGCCGAGTCTCTTACGCGTTCCTTGGCCGCTTCTTTGAGCAAAATGGATGCCGAATCCTTCCTCGCCCGAAACATGGGCTAATCAAACCTGGTCTACTTTCCCTTGATGACACAACCAAGCAACATCACACCCCCTTCTGTTGGTTCTACAATCCACTCCTATACACTTGTTGAGTCGATTGGACTGGGTGGGAACGCCTCCGTTTTCAAGGCGACTTCGGACACTTTTGGCACTGTAGCCATCAAAGTTCTTCACCCTGGAAAATTGAGTGAATTGGACATACGACGCTTCCACAGAGAATTTCAAGCGATGAAGGTGCTGAACCATCCCAATATTATTCAAGTGTTTGAAAGTGGCATGCACGGTGTGTACCCTTGGATGAGTATGGAGTTGGTCAGCGGTGGAGATTTGACAGACTGCATTGATCGTTGGAACAGTCAATCTCCAAATTCTCAGAAAATCCAAGAAATCGAAAAGGTGATTGGACAACTCTGTTTGGCTCTACAGCATCTCCACACCAAACGCATGATCCATCGAGATTTAAAGCCATCCAACATTTTGTTGACTGAGCGTGGTCAAGTCAAACTCACTGATTTTGGTGGCGTCAAAGCCCCACACAGTTTTAAAACAGATCTCACCACGTTGGGCGCCCTTGTGGGTACTGTTGCCTTTATGGCACCAGAACAGATATTGGGAGAACCACTGGACCAGCGTACAGACTTGTACAGTTTGGGAGCGATTCTCTACATGTGTCTGACAGGCTCAAAACCATTCGAAGCCAAAAACATTGCTGAGTATCTCGCAAAGCACCTAAGTGAACAAGCACCAAACCCTACAATCACCAACCCTGAAACACCAGAACACTTGTCCGACTTATGTGGTCATTTATTACAGAAAGACCCTGAAAACCGACCTTCTACAGCGACAGACATCCTGGCATTTTTACAAAACCAAGGTACTGGAAACCACCCGTTTGGCACTCGAGAGTTCATTGAACGCACCCTCTCTTGGATAGACGACAATCCAACGGGCATCTTGTGGCTTCATGCCCATCATGGAATGGGTCTAAAAAGTGTCTTTCAATACATCGTCCAACACTTAAAAGACACGGGTATAAAAGTCAGTCTAAACTATCAAGTTCCAGACACGACTCGTCCAGTTGTACTCGTTTGCACCTCTCACGTCGAGAAAGCACCCACCCAGTTCTTTACATCCATCAAACAGCGAATCGAATCGGGACACCCCACGGTGTGCCTCATCAATACCCTCGACAAGTGGAATGTCTTCAAACAATACCTACAAGTGCCCAAACAAGCCTACAGCCTGCCCCAGATAAGCGAGGCACAAATACAACAGTTGCTCTATCCATTTGGTCTATCCAAAATCGGAATGCAGGTCATCAGTCAAAGACTCCATCGACTGTACAAAGGGCGAGTAGAGTACATTCAAGAAGTCCTACAACATCCGTGGGCTCACACTCTTAGCGCACTTTCATCAAAAGAATTGAGACAGACCACCATTCCATCGTCCAAATCTTGTCTTGCGCAACAATCGCGTCTTTGGAATACGGTATCCCCTTCAGCCAAGCCAATCCTTCATGTGCTGTTGGTGTTCACTGAACCCATTTCCATCACCAACCTCAGTCGGATTATCGGTGACACATCCGATCGACTCACCGCACTGATCGAATGGTTGGAGCACGAGCGGTGGATTGCCCGTCTCGAATTTGATCTCAACCAGCAAATCCAATTGCACCCCATGCGATTTGGGGAGATTCTTTACCGGCTGATTCCAGAAACGGAGCAACAACATTGGCATCAACAAATTGCCGATTTTTTACAGCAAAAAAGTAGACTGCGTGCGGAGGATCGCATTCGCATTCTCCACCATCTGGACCGACTTGGACCATCTCACGAAGCCAACGCACAACGATTGTGGCTCATCAACAACGCCATGAAGCGCTACAAATGGGAGAACTGTGCAGACTTTTTGGAGAACATAGACCAAGAACTCTTAACCGAAGAACAACGACTCGCATTTCATCGAGCGGGCTGCGATGTCTATTTTCATCTCAAGGATGTTGTCCGTTGTGAAGTTTCTGTGCGTTTTTTGCTCAATCAACCAGCTGTACCAGCCGAAGAACATCGACTTCTCCAGCACAAAAAGTTCGTCTTGGAGCATCAACAACGCCCCTTTGATACCGACGACAACTCCTTGGACCAGATATTGTCACAGAGGCATTCTTTGAACGTAGAGCATCGTCAAGCATTGGTGTTGCGGGCGATCCAACACTGCTATCAACAACGATTCGATGAAGCATCAAAACTCTGGAATATGCTGATGTCTTCTTGTGAGGGCGACCTCTCAGAACAGCAGGCGAGAGTGGGCTTGGCATTCCTAGAGAGTCTCGAAAATCCAAACAGCACCCTATTTATAGACCAAATGAACGAGTTTCCCGAAAGTCATACTGAACCGTGGAAACTGTGGTTTTACGAACTCCTTTTGGTTACGGGGCGATGGAATTCTCTACAAGAACACCTGTCCGAGGAACGTGCCTTTGAACGTGCTGGACAAGTGGAACAAATTTTTGAGACGTGGTTGGACTATTTCTTTGGCAATGCTCCGCGCGCAAGAGAACGAATGGAGCAATTTCAAAACTTGGATGGCTCTTACACACGCTATTCTGAGATCAGACAACTGCTCCACATTGTTCGATTGCAACAGAGATTGCAACTTCCGCTGGCAACACCACTTATTCGTTGGTCTAATCTGGCACAGACAATTGAGTGTCATCAACAACAATGGTCAAGCATCCAACAGGGCATCTACCCTTTGGACAAACTCCCCATTTATTGGCAACATGATTTACTGCTGTTTGACGCAGCCCCAAAAGCCAAAACCGCTGAAGAAAAATCCCGTTTGTGGTCTCAACTGTCAACCAAGGCCTACGGAGTTCGCCTACCCATCGCCAAGCAGTTTGCCGAAGACAGCAACGCGCCCGAGTGGATCGAAATTCATCAACAAACCCTGCGCGACTGTGCTAGACATATGACGTGTGACATTCACATCTGGCAATAATTACAGAGGTATACTTTGAGTGATGACAACCTGATCATTGGTGGCTTGGAAATTCAACCTGGGATCTACATTGACAATTACCGGTACCACTCCAAAATTGGTTTTGGTGGGATGGCTGAAGTGCTACTTGGCTACGATCCGAGCAACAGTCCCTTTGCCATCAAAGTCCTAAAAGCCAACCGTTTCAAGGCTGGTCGACGTCGATTCTCAAGAGAATTTAGAACCCTGTCGAAAATGAACCACCCCAACGTCATCGCAGTCGACTCCTATGGCGACATCTATGGGCATCCCTATATTGCCATGGAATACATCAAAGGGACCGATTTACACAAAGAAATTCGGCAATTTAGAGATTGGCCACTGGCTGAGCGATGGACCCGCGTCAGACAAATCTTGATCGACATCAGCCAAGGACTCGCCCACATTCACAGCCACGGAATCGTCCACCGAGACTTAAAACCGTCCAACATTTTGATCGATGAAAATGGTCGGTGCATCATTACCGACTTTGGAATTGTCAAAGAATTGAACAACGATGTTGAAAAATCAACGGTACGAGTCGGCACCTGGGCATACGCCTCTCCGGAGCAAATCACAGGACAAGAGTTGGATCATCGATCTGATCTGTACTCTTTGGGAATCATTTTATACGCCATGCTCTGCTCCAGACGCCCCTTCGCTGCCAGCAATATGGCTGGGTACAGCAAGTTGCACAGCGAACAAAGTCCACGCCCCCCATCCGACTTCATTCCGGAAATCCCAACGGTTTACGAAGAGATTTGTCTAAAATTGCTAGAAAAATCACCACAAGATCGCTATCAATCAGCCCATGAAATATTGATCGATCTCGGTGAAGTCAAGGGACAGAAGAAGGCTGTCGAAGCGATGGTTGAACAGATTCCATTCTTCAAAACGGACTTGCCCAGTGAACTTCTCCGATTGGTTCAACAGAAACCATTTCACACCAGTGTATTGGTCGGGGATGAAGGCTTTGGAAAAAGTCGAATCCTATCGCGATTGGAACAAAAATTGGCCGGCTTACAGATTCCACACCACAGGATTCGCTTGACTGAACAAGCCACCCCATTTGAAGGGGGAAATGCCTTCATTCAGTACATTGTCAAAGAATCTGGCAACGAAAGACTGCACATGCTTTGGAAGCAGTACGGACAAGTGTCTTCAACGGATCAATCCTTGCAAACCAAACTCTTTGAGGAAGCGATCAGTCAACTGCGAAAGTTGCTTCAAGAACGAGCTCAGGTCATTTTGATTGACAATTTTCACAATGTTCAAGAACTGAGCATGCAGTTGTTCAAGCAAACGTGGGAACGGCTGGCACTGCGACTCAATTTGCCACTGTTCTTTTTCATCAGCAGCCAGCAACCGGTCGAGGCTTTTGACACTGCACAAACCACCCCGCTCAAATTGCTCTCTCAAGACGACATTGCCGACATCATCAATCAAATGACTCGAAATGCCCACTCGACCGAACACACTACGGCCATCGCAAAGAAAATTCATACTGAAACGGATGGAATCCCATTGTTTTTAAATGCCTTCATTCAACAACTTTTTGAAGTGCGTGTCATCCAAAAGAGTGGCAGTCAGTACACCTTTACCAAATCCGCTCAAGAGATCGCCGAACAAACCTTCAATATTCCCCCGTCCATTCGTCAACTTGTTTCCACCCGACTCAGCAACACCTCCGACGTTGAACTGACCGTACTAAAATGGATATCGGTCTCCGGTCAAGAAATGCACTTAGACGCCTTGATTGAATTGATGGAGATTGATGATGAAACATTGTTTGACGCCATTGATGAACTGCTGCTCAAACGCCTCTTGCTCGAACGAAAGTCTGGAATGGATGAATACTTTCGGTTGCGCCGTCGAAAATATGGAAATGTCTTGTATGACAGTCTACCATTGGCAGAACGGGCTGAAATGCACCGTGCCATCGCTGAACAACTTGAACGCTCTACCTCATTGCACAACCTCAATGGCGTTCAACAACTTGGACACCACTTTCGGTGTGGAGATGTACACGGTAAGGCCTACCAATACCTAGCGTGGGCCACGCACAAACTGTGGGAACGTGGACTGATCGAAAATGCCATCCAAAATCTTCAGTACGCCAATCCAATGGTCAAAAATGCCAAAAAAGAACTGTCTGAGCAAGAGTTCTCTCGATCTAGACTGCGATTGTTGCAAGTGTCATCGAATATCTCCATCAACAAAGGCGAATGGAAAGAGGCCTTAAAGCACCTCAAAACCCAGTTGCGGTATGCAAAGTCGCTTGACAACCCAGAAACTCTTTTAAACACAAAACTTTCAATCGGCGATATGCACACTCGCTTGGGAGACATGGACAAAGGAATCGCTGTATTTGAAGAGGTTTTAAAAGAAGCCACAGCAATCAACCATCGCCCTTCTCAAATTGAAGCGCATTACCAACTGTGTGGTACAGCCTGGGCACAAAGTGACCTGCGTACAGCGCTTCACCACGCACAACAAGGTCTAAACTTTACCAAACCCAAAGAGCAAACCCTCTCCAAAGCAAAGATATTATTGTCCATGAGTTCATTGCAGGCGCACTTCGGTAAAATAGACAAAGCCTGTGCTCAAATGGAAGAGGCCAGTACAATTTTGCGGACGCTTCATCAAAGAGAACTCCTGTGCATCGTTCTCAGCAACCTCGCTGAAGTTCTATTGTGGAAGGGGCAATGGCTCGAAGCCCACAAAATTGCGTCGGAGGGACTGGCACTGTCACAGGACAGTTTTTATCAGTTGGGACAAGGACAAGCCAGACTGATACTCGCCCAATCCGCTTTTGATCGCGGTCTGTACAGTGAAGCCAACACCCATGCCAAACGCGCGCGTAAAATTTCATACGACACCCAAACACCTTCCCTCGGCGCGAGTGCAGAGTTCTTGTTGGCACAAATCCAAATCGCACTCGACAACCCTACTGGTGCGCTTCCATTGCTCAAATCTGCTCGGAAAACACTCCAAGAAAATGACCCTGAGCAATATCAAATGTCTGTGCATTTGACGATGGCCATCGCATTCGAGCAGGCTGGTCAGTCAAAAACGGCATCGACCATTGTCCGCTCCATCAAGCAATATCTCCACAAAGCCCCTGCTACTCGACAGATTGCCAATCACTATTGGCTCACGCGCTATTATCACTTTGCTGGTCAAACAGACGATGCATTAGAAGCTGGAGCGCACTGCGCAACCCTCGCAACACAAGCAAAAGTTGATGGTTGGTCATTGAAAGTTCTCTCCTTGCTCTCTCACATTCAGGACAGCGCTGAAAGTGTGAAGAAATTCACTGATTTATTCGAGACGATAACAGTCCGCTGGCCCGAAGAAGAACGACTCTTGACGCGCGATCACTTACACAGCATCCACGATTAGCATGACGACAAAAAATATTGTCATTGATCGACTGCTGGGGTCTTCTAGATTGTCAGAAGTCTTCCAAGTCCAAATAGAAGAACGCGTGTATGCACTGAAAAAAGTTCGACTGTCAGAGCATTATGCAATCCTCAAACGAGAATTCAATTGTTTGAATACATTGCACCATCCAAATATAGTCAAAGTTCATCAATGGTTCGATGACATCGATAGCAAAGGATGCCCCGCATTCACCATGACCAAACTCAATGGCATCAATGGCAAAGTTTTTGCGGAAAGACTACAGAGACTTCCTCCAAATGAACGACACAAACGAATCCTTCAAATCGGCATTCAATTGTGTTCAGCGCTCTCTCATCTACACCAAAAAGGATGGTTGCATCGAGATGTAAAACCCAGCAATCTAATGTTTGAACAGGAAAGTGAACTGCTGTTGATTGACTTTGGAACCGTCATTGCACATTCCCAGACCAACAGTCCATCGACTGGACTGGTGGGGACACCCAGATATGCCGCACCAGAGCAACTGAGTGGGTTGGCGCTCTCGCCAGCTTGTGACCAGTTTTCATTGGGCGCAACCTTGTATTATCTTCTACTCAATCGACGTCCCTTTAAAGATAGAGACCGAACACTTCCTATTAAACCCGTAATCATCGATCCCAGTGTCCCAATTCACTTGAGTGACATCTTGATGCGATGCATGAGTGAACACCCCTCAAACCGCTTCTCCAGTTTGCAAAAACTCGGACAAACATTGGCCAGTGTTCAACCCACCGACCAACCCTTAGCAGGAAGAGAGCCCGTCATTGAAGAAATCGCATCGTGCATACAACGTGTACATCGCGGAGAACAAGTATATGTTCAATTTACGGGAACGCAGGGGTCCGGTAAACGATGGGCTCAAAAAACTTTGTGTGACGCGGCTCGAATTCAAGGCATTCATGTCCTTGTACTCAACGACTCAGATTCCATTGACACCGTTCTCAATCAACTGGCATCGCGCACTCCCATGATTGTTTGCTCAAGCAGTTCTTGCCCACCTCGTCTGGGAATCGGTGCAGTCGAAATTGTCACCCACTGGCTGTCCCTTTCCGAAATACGACGCAGTCTCTTTTCTCATGCCCCCAAAACACCAAACCTTACCATCAAAGCACAATGGTTGCATGAGCAAAGCAATGGAATTCCTGCTCTTTTGGTACCACTGTTGATGGACTACACCATCCACGACGCCTTTCACATTCCCCAAGAACCAGAATTGTTGGTCCCCAAAGAGTGGTTTGCAAACCTAACAGATGCACAAATTTCAGCGCTGCAATTGATTGGTCAACAGGGTGGACAAGGCGTAAATTTTGATGTTTTGCACAGCACCATTGCCTCTATTGCTCTTCCAGAACTCAACGAATTGGTCGATCGTTCACTCTTGATCCAAACAGGGTCTACGTGGCGACTGTCCTGTTTGTTGATCGCAACGTATATCCAACATCATTACCCAATCGATGAACAACAGCAAAAGCAATGGCAGGCACTGACTCAACCTCTTAGCCTCGTAGCCCCAAGCGCCATTTCAGACATCGATGAGACCAGTGCCAAAGGACACTTGGCGAAAGCCAAAAAGCAAGGTGAGTCGTTGCTTTCTACTCTTCCCGACAAGGAGCGTGCAGCCTGCTTGGTTCAACTTGGACAAGTACACCTAGACATCGGTAACCACAAAGAAGCAGCCAAATTGTTGGCGGACGCCACAGCGCTGAGTAGCACGGTGTCCTTTGGTGAAAAAAGTCAAAAACTGTCTATCTACTTACGTTCTCAAGCTCTGCGAGCCAGGGCCTCTTTGGAACAGCACAACGGCTCTCCCATCGGCGCAATGCATGCTCTCGACAGACTCTCCAAAGTCATCAAACTCCATGACCCGTGGGTCAATTCCGTTTGGCAATGGGCATTGGGAGCATTGGGAGACAAACGACAGTGGAACGCACACTTGTATACTGCACTCTCCGCGCAAACTCAGAATCGAGACAGTCATGACATTCGATGTCACTTCAACATCCTGCGTGGAGCCTGTGCGATTGGAGAGTTGGACTATGCCCAACAGTTAATCGATGAACTCTCAATAAACTGCGACAAATTTCCATTGCTGGCTTGGGAAATCTCTAGGGTACAAAGTTTACTGCAAACAAGCCCCCCTCCCAAAGTGGGAACTTTGGTGTATGATCTAAGCATTGAAGATATATTTTTGTTCAAAAGACGCTGGGTTCGAGTTAAAGGAAAGCATCCTGATCCCACGTGGCATTATTGAACCCACTCGCAATTTGGAGTCGACATGAACCCAACCTCCTTTCAACACATTCAACCACTGATCGTCGATGTTCAAGAGAACGGTCGCTCTCTACAAGTCACCTTTCAATGCCCGCTCAGTGGCACCAAGGTATCCAGTCGAGCCAGTGCCAGCCGCGACAACTCGTTGAGTGGACAAGTCAAAAAAAGCACTCAAAGGTCGCTTCTATACGCCGTCCAAAGAGCCATCGGCGAAGTCATCCGAGATGTTTTTGGATACAGCAACCCAATTGGAAGAGTCGCCTCTGATGTGACACGACGCACTATGTACAGTGCTTCATCCCAAATGATGAACGGACTCAGCCAAAGCGAACGAGAGCAGACCATCGTCAAAGCATTCGAGAGTGTACAACGAAAGTTCACTTGGGACCCAAATCAAAATCGATGGATCGGGGCAGCCGCGGGTTCACAAGCTTTATCCCCTTTTGATCGGCAAAAACAGCAACATCCGATTGTCCACCCTTACGATGCACAGGTGCTATCGAGAATGCTGGTTCAAGTCTCTATGGCCGATGGACACTTGGCGCAAGCAGAGCGCGAGTGGCTCAGTCTGGTATTGAATCCAGAGCACGGAACCATTGACGACGCACTGCGTCACCCCAATCTCTCTGCTGCGGAATTGGGAAACACTTCTCAGGGTGGGGTTCGCACAACACTGTTGATGTTTGCATGGGCGGTGGCTCTTTGTGATGAAGACCTCGACCACACAGAAGAACAGTTGTTGAACAGTATGGCTTCTGGATTGCGACTATCCACCAGCGAAGCCCAAGAGGCACAATTACTGGCTCAAACATACATCTTGGACAACGCCATTCAGTACATTTATGGTTCATCCCAAAATGCTGGATCTTTTGCGCGACAACAAGTCTTGTCTCTGGCGACAAAAATTGGACTCAGTGAGTCTCAAGCGCTCGACATAGAAGCAAAAGCCAAAAGACGGATGTCAAATTTCTAGGCTAGACAAGTTCGATCCGTTATCTATTTGAATACAACATGGAAATATACACTGAGCATTTTAAGGAGACATCATGTTGACATTGTTATTGAGTTTGTGGGGTTGCAACAGCACACCCGTCGTTTCTGGAACAGTTCAAGACGTCTGGAACAATCCGATTGAGGGTGCCATGGTGCAAATGGAAGGAAACGGGACACAGCAAACGACAAATGCCCAAGGGAACTTTTCATTTGAATTGACAGATGTAGAGGCTGGAAACATCCGGTTTAGAGCCGGGCACACCGAGTATATTCACGACGTTGAAACCTTGGTCTATGCTCCAGAAATGGACGACAAAGAAACAGACGATCTCGCCTTCTCGCTGTACCCCAAGCCGTCCGACAAAGGCTTTTTTGCCGTTGACTCTAAAGAATACAAAACTGTCAGCGGCTCTGAATTGGTCGATGTAACATCCACTTTCAAAACCATCTACGGACTGGCACGGGTCAATGATGTTGCCCTGGCTTCTACCAAACCGAGCTTTGTATACCACTCCACACTGCGAAAAGAAGAGATTAAACAGACGAACCTCAGTCTATACAAACTCAAATTTCAAGAAAAAGAAGCCATGACCAGTTTGATGGGAGACATCGACGTCGAGTTGGATTTGTGGATCCCGGATGGAAAAGCACTTCCATTCAATCTTCGATCTCTGGATCAAGATCATATGTATCTGATTGAATTTTCAGAGGATTTAGAAAAAGGCGTCTACGCTTTTAGTGGTCGTTACATCGAAGGTAAAGACAACGCTGCCAAACTCCCCAAAGAGTTGCAAGTCGCTTACACCTTTGAAATTAAATAAGGGAAATTAAGTAAGGGGAAATTAAATAAGAAGCCCCCAACAAGAGAACGTCAAGAATCTGACCCAGTAGAATCTTGGGATGACGTAAACCATTGTATCCAGTCTTCGACGATCACCATTGCAGCAGCCTGATCAATAATTGCCTTTTGATCACGGCTGCTTTTACCATTGTCTCGCAACCGCATTGAAGCTTCTACCGTACTAAATCGCTCGTCGTGAAAGTCTACGGTGTAAGAAGCAGTTTGTGCTATCGCATCCCCAATTTGACGGGCCAATTTCGCAGACCGACCTTCTGTTCCATCCAATTGCAACGGCAATCCCACCACGACATGCTTGATGCCCTGCTTGCGACAAATTTGTAGAATCTGCTCGGTATCTTTTCGAACAGACCGACGAGACAATGTGGTGACGGGTTCTGATAGTCCCGTACGCACATGCCCGATCGCAACCCCGATTGTTTTGGTCCCCACGTCCAATGCCAATACCCGTGTCATTACACCATCTCCTCTTTAAAATCCTACCACAACACCCATAGACACCAGCGTCGCAGTGTCACCGGCATCATCCCACCGTTCAAGGTTGTTGTACTGAAACAATCGCCCATCCAGTTCCAAGGCAATATTTGAATGTACATTCATAGTCACCCCAGCGCCCAACACCAAACCAGTCAACAATCCTTCGTGCTGTGCAGATTTGGTGTCTCCCAAGACCACATACTCATCATCAATGAGAATGTTGTTCCAAACGTAGCCACCAGAAATAAATGGTGAAACAAACTGATCTGCAAACGGATGTACCTGTGCCGTAAGTTGCAAGGGACGATTCAAACGATTTCTAGAAGATTCCATCGTGCTGTCAGTATATACACCGTAAGCCGCCTCTACTTCAAACTGAGGAATGGGTCGAAAACCGAAAGACAACCCCATGCCTCCGTCTTTATAGGCACCACCGTCAACATAATCAGAAGCAAAAGACAGTGTACCCAAACCAAATCGAGATTGAGACGTTGCATTGCTCGATCCATGTCCTTGTCCACTACTGCTGCGACGTGTACTGGTGCCAAAGCCAACGGAGGGTGTCGTGCGCTGCTGAGACTTGCTTGGAGAAACCTGTTGGGTCACAGCATCCTTTCTTGGGTCGGGAGTCGATCGTTCCGTACGACGAGAGTCCTGTTGAGGGGCATCTCTATCAAACCACGGCGCCCTATCGACAGGGCGATTGTTCTCTTTATTTGGGCGACTGTTCGATGGAGGATTTCGGTCAACACGACCATTTTGAGGCCCTTCTTTCTGTGGTCTCTCCGTTCCTCTTGATTTATCCGGATTTTTGTTGGTCGGAGGAGTGCGGTCAGTACGCCCGTCTGGTTGACGTTCGTAAGGAGTCTTCTCTGGTCGAGTCGATGGTCCGCCAATTGGTGTGTGGGCTGTTGGTACATCCTGCTCTTTGCCTACTTGTGGACGCTCTACAGTATCGGGTGCACGCTCATAAGATGGGGTCCTTCCTCCACCAGAATTTCCAATTGGTGTATGGGCTGTTGGCGCATCTTGTTCTTTGCCCACTTGTGGACGGTGTACGTTCTCTGGCGCACGCTGATAACTTGGCTGATTTCGATGACTCTGACCGTTGCCGATCGGAGAATGTGCCGTTGGGGTGTTTTGACGCTCCTGTCCAACCTCTTGCTTGCCAGGACTGCCATTCACTCGGTTGGTACCGGTTGGTTTCTGTGTACCAGTTTTGGTTTTTGGTGTTTTTGAAGATGTCTTTTTTGTTGATTGACCGGACTTTTGCACAGGCTTCTTGCTCGTACTCTTCGATTTTTTGGTGGTCTTTTTAGATTTGGAAGAGTTGGTAGACTTTTCTTTTTTCGACTGCTCAGTCTTGTCTTGACTCTTTTTGGGTGCTTTGGCTTCCGCCACGTTCAACATTGTCAACGCCATCATTGCAACTGTCCACATTCCATCCTCCTCGTTGTGTGCGATCGCTCACTCTTTCTGGTTCAATCTATGGATACGCAAGGACAAAGCCATTTATTCAATGCCGACCCATTTTTGATACACTTTTTGATGCTGTTCAAAACACATTCGACTGACCAAAACCATTCACAATTTGTTCAATGTCTTCTTTGGAAGCGATGAAACCAGACTCCATGCCTTCAACGTGACACAGATAGCCAATTCCAGCCGACGTTTCCCTAGCCTCCAGAATGTGCAATCGAAATACATCGCCTTGTAATCGACGCATTTCCAACGTGACTTTGGGTTTTGCGAACTGTGTGGACTGTATTGATGCATCCCACTCATCAAGAGACACCTCTTGCAAGGACGACAACGACACCAGCGTGTTGACCATAAAGAACACATCGCGCATTTCCAAGTCCACATTGCTGGGTTGTAGAACATTCCAAAATCCATTGGACAGGTCTTGCTGAATGATAATCTCGTTTAAATCGGTCTTGTAGCGAATCAGATCGAGTTCATCCCTAGACCGAATTGGAAAGACTCGCTTATCCATGAAATATCGTGCACCGTTGACAAAGCGTTCGAAGGGCAACAACGGCACTCGGTAAATCTTCCCGTCTAGATCAATGTGGGTCTGACGTTCGACGCCTTCGGCAACTTTGAGTGTTTGTTGAGTGCCATCTTTGCCTTGCAACACGATGGTCATCCATAAATTACCCAATGTAGACTCTGGATTCTCACCAATTCTCATCTGCAACAAGGTCTGTAAAGCCTGTGAGAGTCTTTTTACATCTACAGGCGTCTGTACACCGTCCAAAGACCATGCAGAGCCGTTGCGCAATGTATAGGACTCTATAGAAGGTCCAGAAACACTCACCGTGCTCAAATCGCTCATCTCCCACTGAAGAACCCGTTGATTCAACCAATCACCCGCTGGATGCACAAAGCGTCTACGACCACCAATATGGGCTCGATATACTGCTGGATTGCCCGACAGACGCACAAAGGACGCTCCTTGTTCCGTATCCTTTCCAAGCAAAAAAGAAATCGATGGCTCGGTGTCTCCTACGCCCCACATCTCGACTGTGATCGCATTTGACGAGTCCAAGCCATACTCTTTTCCACCGTTGGCTGGGGAGGATTCTACCAACACGTCCATTGAAATGGGCTTTCGAAAGTTCAGAATCATGGCGTTGATGCGCGCCACGTCTGCCAAACCAGTGATGGGAGCCACCTCCACCCATTGACCATTCTGTTGCTCCAGTGTGATGGTGTTGCCCATGGAGGTCAATTCCACGCGCTGGATGTCATTTTTGGTCAGGGCTTCAATGGTTGGCAAGGCTGAACGAACTGTGCTTTTGGGTTGGGCATCCCAAATTGCAACCCCAACCGTCAACAGTGCAACAATTGATAAGAGTTTGGTTTTTAATAGCAATTTCAATTCATCCTCCGAACTTTTCTTCGAAGAGTCCATCGAACGCCCACCAAAAGGAACAATGCCACACTGCCACCAAAGAGGTTGAACAGACGATATTTCAACAGCGTAGACTGTTCCAATGGCTCAAAAGTATTGACCCTCAGAACCTTAGATCGAATGTTGATCAACGCCTCGTCCTGCACCATCCAATCTGCAAGGTTGAGCATGAAGGCAATGTTGTTGGCCACCATGTCAGCAGACCCTGCAACCATCAACCGAGCGTTGGCGCCCTCTCTGAGTCGCTCACTCTCTTCGTAAGCCCCCAAGGTTTCACCTGTTTCTGGGTTCGGAATCGCATTTTGAGCAAAGTACGACGTCCAACGTCCAGTCAACCCCACAATCACCGATCTAGAACCCGTCTCTTCTCCTGGCGACACCAGTTGAAACGCTTTTGGATCCAAGGTTGTCACCCCTCTCAAGGTGCCTGCTCTCTCCGATGTGGACACCCACACTTCTGCTTCTACATCTTTAGACAGTTGCTCGGCTATCGAGATCGACGAAGCGAACGGCGCCAACATGGAATCAATGCCCTTAACGGCCGGTGCCAAAGGATTGATCTTGGTTAATTTGGGAATCAAAGGGTAATTCAGCTGAACGGGCTGTACTTTTTCACCATATCGAATGGGAAAGGTCATTCGTCCATTGTTCACCCTATCTACCAACAAATCTCTGTTGACCTGCACTCCATAGTGCCCCAACAGTGGTTCGAGACCGTGAAAGAGGTTTTGTGGCTTCAACGTGCGCATGTCTGCTTTGCTGTTGGTGATAAAGACCCCGAGCGAGCCCCCTTTGAGAAGAAACTGATCCAACTGATACAGCGCTCTAGGCGACAAGGGTTCTTGTGGTCCAATCTCCCACAAAACATCTACAGAGTTTGGCACACCTTCAACGCCACCCAACGGTACCTCTACAATATCATACGACTCCAACAAGCGTTCTCGCAATGTTGCCAAGGGTCCGCCTGCTTCCAACAGGTTTGGCTCTTGATGTCCAGTCACAAAGCCAATGACCGGTTTCGACTGGTCTGGAGACAGCAGCAAGCGCAACGCCCTCGCCAAATCATATTCCAAGGTTTCTACTTGGGTGATGATCGGCAAAATCTCTTGTTTGTCTCCATAAACGAGCGCCGCTCCCATATACACCTTGCGGAGTTCTGTGCTGTTCTGATCTCGAAATCGATAATCAATCGGTTCGATTCCAAAACGCTTGGCTTCAGCTTCCAGTTCTTTGAGGTTCGTTGGATCGATGACATCGATGGTCATCCATCCTTGTGAATACGCACGAAGTTCTTCTAGTTTGTCGACCAAAGCAGAACGGTGATTGTTGTAGGGCGCCTGCAATCCTTCTGTGAAATACACTTTGACATTTAAGGGCTTGTCCAACTGCCAAACCAATGCTCGCGTGCTCATATCTAGAGAATGTACCTTGTCATCCGTCACATCAACGCGTACAAAATGACGAGACGAAATGACGTTCACCGACACGATGATGACCACCACACAGAGCAGTTGTAACCAAGAATTAAAAGACAACACCTGACGGGGACTCACGACAACCGCCTTTGCTCAAGTTGAAAGACGGCAAAGTGCAGAAACAATCCAACAATCGAACCATAGAAGATCAGACTGCGTGAATCTACAATGCCCTTTGCCAGAGTGCTGAAATGGTACTCAAAGGTCAGATACTGCACCAGCGGCAACCACTCTGCGGGAACTCGACCCAACGCATACCCTGTGGCAAAAGGCAACAAACCAATACTCAACGCCGACAAGAAAGCCACAACTTGATTGCTGGTCGATGCGGACATCGCAATGCCTATGGCTGTCAACGCTGCACCCATCGCAAACAAACCTACGTATCCACCCAACACAACACCCCAATCCAAAGGTCCCAACTGAGACATGGATATTGAATAGGTAACCGACAACATCAACGCCAGCGTCACCACACTCAGAGCAGCCAAAAATTTTCCAATCACCAACTGCTCTTCCGATATTGGAAGGGTAACCAGCATCTCCAACGTCCCCGTTCTCTTTTCTTCTGCAAATGAACGCATTGTCAACGCGGGAATCAGCAACAGAAAGAACAACGCCATCCAGAAGAACACCACCCGTAGATCAATGAAACCAGATGCAAAAATATCCTGAAAAAACAGGGAGAAGACGCCAACCATCCCCAAAAATGTTGGAATGATTAACGTTGCGAGCACCCCATCAAAATAGGCTCTGAGTTCTCGTAGAAAGATGGTCCATACAATCGTCATGACCTCAAATGTAACCAATCACTTGGCTGTAGCAAAGTCCGGCACAATAGAAACCGGCTCCAGTCTCTTCCAGCGCTCTGCTCGCTCCCACGTTGGCTTTTCATAGACCCTTTGCTTCAACGAAAGTTGTGCTGTCTCAAAGAACCCTTGAAGATGTCGGAACATCGCACTGGTATCAATCCAGCAAGCCCGCATGCAACCTTCACAAGACCCTGCCTCCATCAGTCGAGTTCGCTCATAAGCGGCAGAACGAAAGTACTCTTCAAAATTGGGGTCCAAAAAACTGACATACTGGTGCTTGGTGCGGTGACAAATCGTAAACTGTCCGTTCGGAGAAATGCTGAAATACAGTTTCCCCGCATCACAACCCTCTGCCGGAAAACGACCTGTTTTCAAGTATTGACGTGACGCTTCTAGGTATTTCGTTGAATTGAGAATCGGCCAACCTTCTCTTTTCATGCGCACAATCTGGTCATAGGCTCTATCTACTCTGACTCGAACCTCTTCTGCAGAATCTTGACTGTGCAGCCCCATCTCTGGACGATGTCGAATAAATCGGGCTTCCCAATTTTTGACGCCGTCTTTCTCATTGTCCAGCAGTTCAATTGGCAACAACGACACGGCGAATCCAATGTCTTTGGCAAACCTCACAATGTCGGGCAATTCTTCAAGATTGAGGTTTGACACCACACAATTGATGGTCGGCAATGCACCACGCACACCGTGCAATCGACGCCCAATGTGAATCATCGTCTGAACTGCTTCGTCCCAAGCCCCTTCGTATTCACAGATGTAATCAAAGCGCTCTGGATACAAACTGTCCAATGAAATCGAAAAGTTTCGAACGCCATCGTCGATCATGCGATCCAATTGCGCTTTGTTGATGCCGATCCCATTGGTCAACACTCGAGTATTCAGCCCTTCCTTAACAAAGCAGTGCACCAAATCTGCCAAATCCTCTCGGGCAAACGGCTCCCCACCCCCCAAAGAAACCTGTACCACCCCCAAGCGCTTCATCCGCTGAGCCACTTCGGTCACCTCAGCGATGCTCAACTCTTCATTCGCATTTCCGTAGCGCCAAATTCCACACATCTTACAAGTCAAGTTGCATCGATGCGTCACACCAAAGTGGGCGTACACAGGAACATCTTGGGTCGTAACAGCCCTTGCAAGACGAGTATAGTTGCGTATTGAAAATTTCATGGTATCTCCATGGCCATGGTCACAATCATGGTGCTGTTCGAGCATGATGCCCCAACAATGCCTTCATCCAATTTAGATTACCACATTTATCCCAATTCAGCACAGGATTCGATCACAGCCTGTGCGATGTGCTGGCGGTCCTTGAGTGACAGATTCGGATGCACAGGTATATGCAACAGTTCAGCATTGGCCCTCTGAGCGTTGGGACAGTTGGCCTGAAACTCTGGAAAGAGTTCATGGTGTGCCATGTCATTCATGTACCCAGTTGTGGTGTCTACGCCTCTAGAGCGCAGCGCCTCTGCCAACCTTTTGCGATCGCGGTGGTGTACAACGAAACTCATATAGATGGGCTCAGCCTTTTCGGGATACTCTGGAATACCCAACTGTTGAACATTTTGTAAATTCGCATCCAAATACGACCCATTGACGATGCGAGACGAATTCAAATCTTCAATTCGATCCAACTGCTTGAGACCAACCGCTGCTTGAATCGCTCGAGCCTTGCCATTGCTTTGATAATGCGTCGGCAACGTATCGTATCGACACTCAGCTTCTCCAAACCGCTCGTGAATCGGGTCTTTTCCAAGCCTGTTGCCCATCACCACCATGGGGTGTACCGTCGCCCAATAAATTTTCGGGTGCGTCGCAACCATCATCGCAACCCCCGTCATCGCTTCTTTCAACGATTTTTTGAGGGGGGCATAATCGCCTTGTTGAATATCGTTGCGTACAAAATCAGCCACAGCTCGATTGTTGGTCGTAATCATTGCGCCCGACAAAGAGGTGATATTCTTGGTGAGTCCAAAGGTATAGTACGCCGCATCTCCGAAAGAACCGACTCGTTGACCATTGAATCGCGCTCCGGTTGATTGCGCACAGTCCTCAATGACCTTGACTCCGTGAGCTTTGGCGATGGCATTGATGCGCTCCATGTCACAAGGCGTGCCAAACAAGTGGGTTGGCACAACAGCCTTGGTTCGTTCAGTGATCGCGGCTTCAAAGGCATCTGGATCCAGAACGTGACTGTGCAATCCAACGTCGGCAAGTTGAACTTTCGCCTTGGTGAGTGGTACCATGGCAGGAATTGCATAATAGGTCAATGCTGGTACGATTACCTCGTCGCCTTCTCCAACCCCCATTGCCTTCAACAACAAATAGAAACCATATCGAGCAGATGGAACCATCACTGCATGTTTTACACCAATGTATCCTGCAAATCGATGCTCAAACCGACGCACCTTCTCATCCGTCGAATCTGGCAGTACCACTTCTTTGGCTGAAATTGCGGCTTCTCGCCAAGAAAAACTGGGGCTGAATCGGGGAATTTTTCCAAATGCCATGACTGAATACTCCTAAAACTTACCTTACAACCTGTCATCGACGGCGCAGTACAATCCAAGACTGAATTGCTATTTTCCCTTAACCCAAATTGAAGACTTGGCATCCAACCTTGTTTTGGAATACATTCCAACCTGTACAACGAAGATATTTTGATCATCACCCTTAAGTTTGTGGAGAAGACTTCCATGGCCCTTTTGCCCATTTTAGAAGCCCCCCATCCCATTTTGTCCCAAAAAGCACGTCCAGTTGAGGCGTCTGAATTCGGTCCTGAATTGGTTCAGTTGCTCGAGGACATGGCTGAAACCATGTACGACGCGCCAGGCGTTGGGTTAGCCGCCCCACAGATTGGGGACTCTCGGCGTATTTTGGTTGCCGACCCCAACAACAACGACGATGGAGATGCACCAACCTTGTACAAAATGATCAACCCAACAATCATCAAGAAAAGTCCTTCTCTGATTTCATATGAAGAATCTTGCCTATCGGTCCCTGAGTTCTATGTAAACGTCAAACGGTTTGAAGAACTGACCGTTGAATGGCAAGACGGCATGGGGGTTGTGCACAGAGAAGTGTTCACTGGTTTTCCTGCCATCGTATTGCAACATGAAATGGATCACTTAGAAGGCATCACACTGCTCGAAAAAAGCAGTAAATTCAAACGCTCACGGTACCTTTCCAAAGTCAAAAAACAGCGCAAAAAGAACAAGGGGCGCAGATGAAAGTCGTATTTATGGGCACACCTGACTTTGCAGTGCCCACCTTAAACGCCTTGGTGGACGCAGGACATGAGATTTTGTGCGTTGTCGCTCAGCCGGACAAGCCGAAAGGTCGCGGCAAAAAACTTGTTTCTCCCCCAACAATTCAACGGGCACGCGAACTGAACCTACCAACCAAACAACCTCGAGCCGTACGTAGAGGTCCCTTTGTCGAGTGGATGAAAAATTGTGGTGCCGATGTTGCCGTTGTCATTGCCTACGGTCGGATTTTGGTGTCCGACTTGCTGACCGCACCCAAACTTGGATGCATCAATGTTCATGCGTCCCTGTTGCCCAAATACAGAGGGGCTGCTCCAATCCACTGGTCCATCATCGAAGGAGAAAGGCAAACGGGTGTGTGCACCATGCAAATGGATGAAGGGATGGACACCGGCGACGTTTTACTTCGACGCGAAACAGATATCCCACCCAACGAAACGACTGCTGAACTGTGGGACCGACTGGCCATTATGGGTGCAGAATTACTCATCGAAACACTGACCAATTTAGAACAAATCACACCAACTCCACAAAACCACGACGAGGCGACCCACGCCCCATTGATTCAAAAATCACTCGGACACATTGACTGGAGCAAGTCAGCAACGCAAATACACAACCTAATTCGCGGATGTGTTTCTTGGCCTGTCGCACAGTGTCGCTTTCGAGACAAAACACTCAAAATCTGGAAGTCTTCCATTGGCTCCCAAACCAGTACAGCGTCTCCTGGCACAGTTCTATCAATAAAGCCTCTACCCACGATTGCCACTGGCAACGGTACCTTGGTGTTGCATGAAATTCAATTGCCCGGCAAAAAACGGTGTGATGCGTCGGCACTGGTCAACGGCTTTCAATTAACAACGGGTGAAGTGCTCTCTTCCATTGAATAACCTTGTACGTCCAGCACATACAGCAACACGGTTTCAAAACGGTCAACAGGAGTGTCTATGACCTTGATCAGTCCCTCTTTACTATCCGCCGATTTCGCCAACTTGGCCAGTGAAATAGACACCATCCCCAATGCTGACTGGTTGCACATTGACGTCATGGATGGCTCTTTTGTTCCCAACATCAGCATCGGCTTACCGGTTGTCAAAGCCATCCGCCCACTGACGACAAAACCCTTGGATGTCCACTTGATGATCGTCGAACCGGACCGATACATTGAAGCATTTAGAGACGCTGGAGCCGACATCATTACCGTACACGCTGAAGCCTGTACCCATTTGGACAGAACCATCCAAGCGATTCGACAAAGCGGTGCCAAAGCCGGTGTTGCCCTCAACCCGCACACTCCCGAGCACGTCTTGGATTACGTCCTGCCCATGCTCGATGTAGTACTGATCATGACGGTCAATCCAGGGTTTGGTGGGCAAAGCCTAATTGAGCGAGTCTTTCCAAAGATCACGCGCATAAGAAACCGCATTGACCAAGAAGGATTGTCAACCCTGATTGAAGTGGATGGGGGTGTCAAAGTAGAGAATGCCCACAAGTTTGTGGAGGCTGGAGCGCACGTATTGGTCAGTGGCTCAGGTGTATTCAAATCAAACAATCGAATTGAAACCATTCGAGCACTTCAGCAAACGTAGACTTATGGGGTCGCTCCCCCGAACATGACCTTGTCGAGTTCTTGGGCAATCATTCGATAGCCTACGACTTTTGGGTGGACGTCATCAAAGAACAACTGACGTGCATTTCCATTTTGAAAGTATTGTGGCATATCGGCAAGTGGTGCGTTGTACTGTTTTGCCACGTCTCGCATGACCCCTCGATATCCTTCTCGAAAATCACCCGTTGTCCCATCAATCGTGTCGTGAACTCCGGGCAACAACAAAAAGGCTACATTGATACCTCGTTGTTGAGCCATAGAAACCATTGTGTGCAGGTTTCGACGATAATCAGACATGGGCACTCGATTTGTCGGTGCCAACACAGGTCCAAGACCAAAACCAACATCTGGGGCATCGGCAGGGGTATATTTCCACTTGTTGTACCACACTTGTGAGACCATATACATCCGAGAATGGTACTTCCAAGCCATTGGCACATCGCCATAGCGTGTTGCATCAGGCGCATCTGCCCCCTGCGTATCTGACCACAAGGTCCCAATGATCAGCCACTCTGGTTGATAGTCTAGCAAACGCTCTTCCAACAGTCGAATGGCCTGCCATGACGAATATCCAGGACACCCTCCATTCAACACACGCCAATCGCTTTCGCGCTTTCGAATGATGCCCTGCAATTGTCCCGAAATGTTCTCTCTATCTCGTACTCGAACGCCATAGATCGAAGAATCCCCGACAATCAAAATTCGATGTTCGCCATTGGGTTCAAATGGAATTTCTGCATTTCGAAGACCTCTGGAATTGACGTGCGTCATATCTGGCACACCAAATTGTCGATTGTCCCCTTCTTTGACACGCCACCCCAACAAGGCATCCCCAATCATATTGGGCTCACCTGGTAAAGACTCTCCAGGTGCAACATCCTTGCTGTTGTCTGGTGGAAGCAACTGCGGTCCCCATACTCGAGCGGCTCCTTCTAACCCACCGGCCAACAAGGTCGTCAAAACCCCCGTCCACACCATCATTTTCAACAACCGCATGGGCTTCTCCTAATGCACATTGTATTCGTGGGGAAGCACAGTGCCACTGTCTAAACTCAGCAGTACAAAGAGCACAAGCAATACGATGGCTAGAGCCAACGGGATCATCCACCAGCGAAAGTCTTTTCCCATAAAACATACATAACACACTGCTTGAAGAGTGCTTATGGTGATCTATTCACCTTATTGCTCCGGTCATTACACAGTAAATAAGCAAAGCGACTCAAGCGAAGCCAAGAAAAGCCAAGAAAAGCCAAGTTCATCGACGACGCAAGATTTTCTGCAATACCGATCCAATCTGTCTTGACAGTTCTGGTACAGGAATACAACCCCGTGCATGTGGATAAAATTGCTCGACATGTCGGGTGTCTTCTCCCAATCCAAGCCCAACCAGATGCACTCTTTTACGTACGTCTTCAATGACAGACAACAATCTAGACTCGGCATCATCCCCAACCGGTTGGCCATCGCTGATTACAATGAGTACATGCTCATCCGCAGGCTGTTGTATCAACTCTTTATAGGCATCTTTGACTGCATCTGCATCGTGGTTTACAGAGCCAACAAGATTCAACATGTTGGCAACTTTCTTTCGGTTGTGCTGGACTATTGGGTCTCCGAATTTTAGAATGGGAATCCTTTCACGCTTGAAGCCAGAAATCGACACCGATACCCCCAAAGACAAAAGCGATTCCCAAAACAAAATGGCCCCTTGCAAAGCCGCTTCAGATTTCGGTCCAAACATTGAGCCAGATAAATCGATCAACAACGTTGCCGCAACATTCCTTTTTGAGATTTCTGTTTTGCGTTGCCAAAAGTCTAAGTCTCCCTGATTTCGTGCTTCTCTCTGAATCATGCGCCGCAAATTGACTTTTGAGCCACTGCTGTATCCATCTTTCCATTTGGTTGCTTTCGTTGGTCTCAACACATTTTGCAACTCTTGGGTCATTTTTTGGATTTGATCGGCGACTTTTTCGCGCATTTCACTGTATGTTCTGAGAAGCGACTGAGTCTCTTCTGAATCTGACTCTCCAATCCCCCTTCGGCCTCTTCTACGTCTTAGACGGTCTCTGGGATCTGTCACACGGGTCTTCTTGGCTTTTCGAAAATCCACTTCTGTAGATACGCCATGTTGGGCTCGTTGAGCCTCATACCACCGTTTCAGTAGTTTTTGCGCCCGTTCTGTGGTGGGCACATTTTCCAAATCAGATTCATTGAGTGGAGAAGCAAAGGCTTTCTGAAATATCTCCTGAATACTGTGAGAATCTTTGTGTGGGGTACCTTGAAGAACTTGCTCCAACCTTTTGACATCCAGCTCATAGAGTTTCAGAGCGCACTCTCGCGTCTTCCCTTCCATAATTTGCATCATGCGCGCCTGAGCCAAACACTTGCGTTGTTCGACGGCATCCAACAGAACAGAAGAGCCTGAACCCACTGGATACCGTACATCCACCTCGTTGGCACAGGCCTGATCAAGTTCCATGCCACTTTCTGCTATTGTATTGGGAAGCAAATTAGACATGGCGATTCGATCCACTCGTGTCTCTGAGAGCATATCCACCAAGACTTCATCGATGTCCGACACATCTAGAGGCTTCCAGTCTCGATGAAATTCTCGGATGTGGGCAAAGAAGAACTGCATAGCGGCAGGAATCGGCGCTTCTTTCAAAGACCCTGCATCCCGTTCTTCTTCAGCGTGCAATCGTTTCAACCAAAACTCGGCTCCAGGATAGACCTGACCAACAGCCACTTCAATTCTGGGATCTTCATACACATTGTGCATCGTGTGAAAGAATACATCTGGTAGTTCGGAGTATTCAGGCGGGATGTTGAGGTGATTCATGTGTCTGGTAAACAAGACATGACCAACTTCATGAGAGGCTATCGCACGACAGCGATTGAGATCCACCAGATCATGCTTGGGTAACAGCACCATTTTCTGTGTCGCCGACCAAGCCCAGCGCTCTCCAAACTGAAGTTTAATATCGTCCCGACCAGCCAGTCCAGCAATCAATGAACTCAATTGATCCAGCCGTTGCACCTGCCATGATTCGATGATCTTTCCAGAAGAAGACAAAGCAGAATCCACTCCATCAAATATCATTTTACACCACCCACGTTTCTGGACCAATCCCCGCGGCATTCAGCAAGTTGACCACCTGACCATGCTCTCGTTGATCAACCCTGTCTAAGTAGGTTCGCACAATCGCCAGTCTGTAGATTCTATTCACTTCATTGCTCGACATGGTTGAACTCAGGTGACGATCCAAAAACTCCACCAAACGCAACAGACCACGACGCGTAAAGGCATATCCCCCCATGCGATCGGCACCAATCTTTGGGATTCCCCCTTTCTCAGCACTACACGCAGCACACAAGGACGCATGAAAGACAGAAATACTCTTTAAAAAGCGCTCCATCCCTAATACACCGGCCAATTCTGTCGATTCATACTCGCCAAAGCCGTCGTACTCAACGCCGTTGACCATGATTTTTGGTGTAGATCCGAAAATGAGCCACGTCAACATCTCTTCCATCGCCACGGGATTTAGGTTTGGATTGGCCACGTGGGTTTCATGAAATCGATCGCGGTAAGCAGGAGAAAGAGCATTTCTACCAGCATAATGTTCTGGATTTTGAGTCCCAAATACGCGAAACGATTTGTGAATGGGAAACTCTTCACCCCCAATGAGTTTGTCATTGTATTCAGACAACAACAATGATGGGTTGCGCTCCAAAATGGAATTCAAACGCTCCAATACTGAAGAATCTGCAAGATTGAGTTCATCCAGAATCAACCAATACCCTTCCAACAAGGCTTTGATGACTGGACCATCTTCCCATCTCCAACCGTTTCCATCACGACTTTCATCTGGAACGAATCGCCCCACGAACTCAGAGACATCTGTCGCACCACTCAAATTCAATCGCATGACGGGTTGTCCGATCAAGGCAGCCAAATACAAAATGGAAGACGTTTTTGAAGTGGCGGTTGAACCTTCTAAGAGCAGGCATTCTCGACCACTCACGGCCTCTGTAATGCGCTCCAATAGTTCCGCCGTTTGAGAATCTATACAATAGTGAGTAAAGTCAGTTAGACTGGGCGTTCTCGGATGATCAAACCGGTCTGCAACGGGCAATTGAATATTTCCAATCATCCAAGAATTCTGGTGCTGAGCAATGAATGGACGAGTCATGGCCACACGAGATTGCCCCAACCATTTTTGAATGTTGAACGTTGGTTCATTGTCGATGGGCTCAGATTTCAATTCTGGGAAGAAAATGTATATATCACTGTCTTCATCTCCCCAGTACTGAGAGGTTTCTAAGGTTGCGTCCATGTATGGCTTTACAACATTCACAACTTCGCCAATCAGTGAAGACGGTGCGCCACCAAAATGAAGAATGTTCTCGCCAGGCCCACGACCTCTTCTTACTTTTACCCTTCGAACACCCAAAGCCAGCAATTCAGACTCAATCTTTGAAAAATGAGGATTTGTTCGCTCTACATTGACCGACACAGTGTAATTTCGACCTATGCGTTTGTATTTGTGGGGTGTCACAGGAAAATTGATCGCACTTGGCAAATCAATATTGATCTCTTTGCTGTCCTGTTTCCGAATAATTGGAGGCAACATTGGTGGAAGACCGTTGCCCGCTAAAAACAATGCAACAATGGTATTCAAATCTCCTGCCTTTGGATGCGTCGCAAACTCTCCCCAGTCCATACAAGGATTGAGCAACTGAGAAGGTTCTGCGTAAGCCGTTTTCACCATAAACCCTGCGTCTCTCAATTGAGTCGTCAACCCTTCTGCCAACAACAGGTCATCTGTTCGAATGGTGATGGGAAACGCACCAGGGTAATTGCCACCATACGGCATGATGTTGCCTGAACGACAACGGTTGATGGGAATGTGTAAAATGGCTGGTGAATTCGACACATCTGAACCGATGTTGACTGGAAACTTCGACTGATCAATGCCTTTGTTTTTTAACAATCCCCCAACGATTGTTTCTACATCTCTTACAACAGCAGGCATTCGACCACTGCCTTGAATATTTTTGCGTTTGCCTTTGCGTGGTAGACCTCGTTGATCACTTAAAAACCCAGCAGGTTCAAAATGAAATCCAGGATGTTGACTGTTCTTCTCTTCAGGTTCTGCCAACCGTACTTTTTCAAAACCAGCCTGTTTCAAACAAACGATCACTTCTTTACCAAAGTCTGGATCATCACAATCAACGGCCAGTGGAAGCCATGCGCGCATTGGTTTGCCTTTGGTGGCAGGATCCACAACATGAATCCAGATATCTCCGTCATCGTCGGACCATGCCTTGTTCAACGCCAGGTCTTCACCCGTCAAGCGCTTGATTTGTAAAGCCATCAATCGGATAAACGTTTCGTCTGCGCCTCCATATTGAATGGAGTTGTTTGGTTTCGGTTGAATCGATACGTTGGCGTCAGACAGCAGTCCCCTAAAGGATGTTTGAATGGTGTCTAAAAATGTTGGAGTGTTTGTTTTGATGCTGAATGTGTGACTGCCAACCGCGAATTCTCCCAAACGAAGTTCAATCGCTGTCGGCTCGATAACGCTGGAACGGACTTGAGAAATCGGTAAGTAATTCAATGCTTTTAGAACATTTTGAAGTGTTGAGACATCAACGCCAATCCCATAGACAAGTTCTGTTTTCTGAATGCTGGAATCGGTACGGGCTTCCACCTCAAAGTCGCTGGAAAAGAGTTCTTCCAATCCAGTAAAAATCGAATGAACGCTTTTAATGTAAAGTTTGGTTTTGGTTGTGGTCAAATTTTGAGCCATATGTACCCCGAATAGTAGGAAAATAAACTGTCGTCGTAAGAGTGGGTTATCCACTGGAATACTGTCAATACGCAAGGCAAAACAAAAGTCGGATAGATTTTCACAACTTTTCTCGATACCTTGATCTACAAACGACTCTCCTTGCAAAAATCGGACACATTTTCATACAAATGACAAACTCATTTTTCGTACAAGTCTACTATGAAGACACAGACCACTCTGGCGTTGTGTACCATGCCAATTACCTAAAATATTTTGAGCGGGCCCGAGAACATCTACTCGGAATCTCTGAACTGGTAGAACTTTTCAACATGCAAGGAATCGGCTTTGTGGTGTACCGAGCCGACATGACCTACAAGAAAGGCGCTGAGTTTGGCGACCATGTTCGAATAGACACCACCGTAGAGCGAGAAAGTCCCTATCGTTTGCTCTTTCATCAAGTGGCAAAACTTGACTCAGACAACAGTATTTTGGTCGACGCCATGATTGAACTTGTCTGTGTGGATATCCAGCGCTCTTTGGTCAAACTCCCCGATATCGTCTTGTCAAAACTCAACCTATAAAACGAGCAAGATCACAAACCACAACCAGGAGGGGCATCGTTGCTCCCAAAAATGGCGTTGGTGGCTTGAATCTGCTCTCGTTGCCAATAACACAGGTCACTGGCGCGGTGTAGATAGCCAAACTGATAAATCGTGCTGTTGTTTCCCTCTGTGAAAAGCCTTTCTGAATTGGGATCCCAAGCATTCGAACGCATCACATCCATCAGTTTCTGTGCTTTCGACAATGTTTCCGAAGCCTGAGTCAGTTGATTCGTAGAGTCTTCTCCTTGTCGATGTACAAGGATCGCCGACAGCAACTGTTCCATAAATTGTGCACGGTACACATCCATTTGTAGACCATTGGCGATTTCTTCTTGCCAAATGTCGATTGGATCAGGAAACTCGATCTGCTCAATACCAGATAGATAGTCTTGGAAAGAGCGTTGTAGGGCAACAATGTCATCAACGTCTACCTCCAACATCTCTCGGAAACTTAACCGTGTGGGTTGTGACACGATCCCCTGACTGTATCCAAGTTCCATGATGTTATCGACACCACAGGTGTAGGCATCCAGTCCACGATCGATCATTGCTACTTTTTGCAATTCTGAAAACTCAAACAGGGCTTGCGCCAACTGTTCTCCATTTGAATAATTAGAAAATAAATCATGAAAAACAGATAAATAAGATTCTGGAACTGCCCAGTTCATTCGAAGAGTCGAAACGTCATTTTGCCAATATCCCAATTCCCATCCACTGGAGAACAAGGTATGATCTGTCAACGAACTGTGGCCATTTTGTTCAGACTGCGTCTTGATTTCGAACATGTCCAACCACCGTGAACGAACGTACATCGGCAAGTACACCGGAACAGAGTTGTCAAAAGCCACCCAATATGCCGATTCTGGAAAATAGGCCACTGGAAGTCCATTCTCCAAACGCTCAAAGAGAAACTCACGATGCTCAGTGAAATCAGCGTGGTGGTATGCGCCATTGCTGGGTTCAAAGAGGTTGTAATACATGACCGTGTGTACCCAGGGGGTAATCTCAGGGTTGGCGTAGGCCGCCAGAAAGTAATAAATCATCTCTTGATCGTCGTAGGTCACCTGCAAATCGTCACCCACGTGCAGTCTTGAAGCCATTTCAATTCCGGGTGATACAGATTGCACAACATCGTAGGCTTGATTGACACTGTCGATGAATTCTTGAGGCTCTTCTTCAAAGAACTCTCCAAAAGACATTTCCAATACGTCGAAATCCAAATCATCAAGCACCAAAAACAGTCTACTGGAGATCTGGGCTTCTCGATTGCCGTTCACATCATCCACCAAATCAAATGCATTTTGAAGATTTCCAGAACCGAAAAGTTGAACTCCGATTCCTGCTGTGGCTCCACGCCTGTGTACATCTTCTAAAATTGCTTGAGTATGAGACTTCCATGCTTCATGAGCAATCGGGTTGTCGGTGATGTTGTCTAAGCCAACCCATTGAATGTAATTGCCCCTATTTTTGATCATCCAATCGGTGACCCGCTTCGCTCTGTAAAGATGCTCATCGCTCGGTTCCCAAAAGTCATAATAGCCTTCAATTGGATGCAACGTATGGAGGTGCAATCCTCTTCTAATCATTTCTGGTTCTTGCCATTCTTTTTGAATTTCAATGCTTTGTATACTTTTCAAATCCGATGGCACATAACTCTTGTAAGGGTGGTAGAACCGATAATTCATGCGTTCCAACAAGTCTGCCAAGCCATATTGAAGTCCCAACAAATCTCCTTCCACCAACCACTCGTCCTTGTCTTCTCGAATCTGAGACAAGCGATACGCATCTGTACTACCACCATCGCTTTCCAACAAGGCAATGGACCAACCTTTGCGACGCTTGGCTGAGCGTACTGGATCATCACTCAGTACAACTTCAAGGCGCTCATCTTCAATCGAGTCCACAAAAAATTGGATGGTCTCCAAATGTGCTTCCGTAGTAAACACCTGCACACCATCCTGCTGACAGCCCAACAACATCCACAACATCCAACCTCCATCAAATCGTCAATTCAATATTACCCAAACCGTTCTTGTACAATGTCTCGCAATCGTGACTTTTGAACTTTTCCCATCGCATTTCTGGGAAATTCAGAAAGCAGCAACAAATGTTTTGGACGTTTATAAGGGGCAAGACTTTCTTTTGAAATAGACACGATGGTATCTAATGAAACCTGTCCTATCACAACGGCAACGACCTCTTCGCCCCATTCTTCGCTGGGTAAGCCCACAACTGCCACATCTCTCACGCCCTCAACATCAAGCAATACCCGCTCAACTTCTTTGGGATAGACATTGAATCCACCTGAGATGATTAAGTCCTTGGACCTTCCAACAATGCTGTAATAGCCGTCTTCGTTTAACGTGGCCAAGTCTCCGCTGTGCAACCAACCTTCGACGATTGTCGACGTTGTAGCTTCTGGTCGCTCCCAATAGCCTGATATTACGGACGGTCCTGCAATGAGCAACTCTCCCACTTCGTCAATGCCACACTCTTCACCCTCTGCATTCACAATCTTGAACTGCATGTCTCCAAGTGGAAACCCAACCGTGCCCGCTTTTTGACCATCTGGATATGGATTGGACAGAACGATACCAACCTCGGTCATACCGTAGCGCTCAACGATGTGACGACCAAACTTGGCTTCAAAAGCTTTGTGGGTGGACACGGGCAGTGGTGCCGAACCAGATGTGGCCAGTCGAAAGTGTGGCAATGTGAGAACCTTCTCGGCAGACAACAATCTATGCACAATGGTCGGGACCATCATACAAATCGATATGCTCTGCTTCTCCCAAACGTCAATCACTTCATCAGGTGTCCATTTCGGAGGCATCCAAATGGTACACGCATTGGCATAGAGAGCACCAAACTGAGCCACCACCAAACCATGCACATGAAACAGTGGCAACAAATGGAGCAATCTATCTTCGTTTGTCCATTGCCAAGCTTCATGGAGCGCTTGAATAGAAGCCAATACATTGCCATGGGAAATCATGGCGCCTTTGGGACGCCCTGTCGTTCCACTAGTGTAGAGCAACAATGCCAATTCATTGTCTGGGATCAAGTTCAATACAACACCATCATGGTGCGTAAAAATTTGCGGAACATCATCCATCAATATTACTTCTCCGTCCCAATCTTCAGGTGCCACCATCAAAATCGAGAGTTTTGCCCGAACGTCTCGAACATAATACTCAACCTCTGACGCTGTATATCGATCATTCAGTGGAAGAACCGGTGCCCCCATTGCCAAACCAGCCAAGATCAGTTGCAACAAACGGGGCGATTTTGGCAACTGCACACACAGCACATCACCACGCTCAACCCCTTGCGCCTTCAACCAGCCAACGGTATTTACAATGGTCTGATGAAATTCAGCATAGGTCTGGTTTTGGCCGTCTAAGTTTGAAAAGGCTGTTTGCGACATGTCCCAGCGCTGAACCATTTTCAAATACACAGACATACGCTAACCCTTTGAATTTGAATGATTTTTACAATCTCTTATTCGCTGAAATTTTTCATGAAGCAAGAATCGAATCTGCCTAATTTCTTCCAAACACACCTCGTGCCCCATCGAAAACTCTTTCCAATAGACAAAGCGATGTAGACTGGCGACCAAATTGCACGACGCATCACCACGGCGATAGTGAACTGTCAAATCCCGTACACCATGATAGAAATGATAAGGCGTCAGACGGTTGGCCTCATGCATTTCCTTTTCAAAGAAAGTTGGTTTGAGCGCATAGCCACTGAGAACCAACACCGCCATCAATGGCTTGTGGTATCGGTGACCAACGTGCAGTGCCATCGCGGCACCTTGTGAAAACCCCATCAGAACGATATTTTTGGATGGAATCCCCCGCTCTATTTCTCGCTCTATCAACGCCTCAACCAACTGTGCCGACACCATCACGTCCGCCCAAGACTCTCGCTCCGGAGACTCACCAAGTGTCGTAATATCGTACCATGCCCGTACCTCATCCCCTTCGAAGATGGTGATGGGTCTGATTGGGGCATGTGGAAAGACAAATCGGACATCTGGAAGTTGCATGTGTGGCACAACAGCAGCAAAGTCATTGCCACTCGCACCCAATCCATGCAACCAAATAATGGTGCCGATCGGTTCGACCCCTTCTTTGGGGTTAAATTCTACACAATCCAACATGTACCATTCTTAATCGAGCAGAGAGTCAATTGCCAACAAAGCTTCTTTGGCACCACAGGGAATGGATATTGTTTTCGAAGATCCATACGAATCACGGGGATTGATGCGAATGAGGGTTGCACCTTGGCGCTCCAACCGATTTCCTTGACTTCGCACCGTTGGAATCGCATCTCCCGCCCCCATTTCAATCACAACCAATCGTTCTAGATTGGCTTCATCCAGCCATTGTTGAGACCGATCTTCTTGCTGTGCGCTTCGACCAGCCAGCCAGTACCCATCTCCAAACATCAAAATATTGGGGCGTAGAATGTGACCGTTCCGTCTTGGAAGTGGCTCCAATGCTCGAACGTGTTCCATATCGACATCCACCATCACATCGTCAGCCGACCAAATTTCTTGACCGAGATGGGGATTGGCGTACTGCAGATGGTGAATCGACCCATGACATTCATTGATCTTGTGGTCTTCAAATCCTGCCTTTTGAAAAGCACCGTCTACATTCGACGTAAACACAAAGTGGTCTTTGCTGTCAGCCCACTTTCGCAACACATCATATCCACCGTGTGGCACCGTCTGTCGATAGAGATTTAAGCGATGTCCGTAAAACCCCCATGCCTTTGTGGGGTCTTCCACAAACCAACGTGGGTTTGCCATATCGATGAACGACTCTCCTCGCAAGGCTGGATAAGCGCGCCAAAACCCTTCATCGCCTCGAAAGTCTGGCAAGCCTGAATCCACACCCATACCTGCGCCAGCAGTAATATAGATGTGATCCGCTGATTGAATGGCCTCTGCCGCTTGTACAAATAAATCCACCATTGTCATCGTCATGTGCTCCTCCTAGAACAAGTCATCAAACACGTAATAGACGAAAGGATAAGCACATTTCGGACACAATCTAGTCATTGCGCAAATCTTCTTAGAGTTTCGAAGCAATCTCTGGCATCAATTTGGCAATGAAATCATCCAATGGCATGACCCCCAAATCCCCTTCATCTCGAGAAGCAACTGCAACAGTACCATCTTCAGCCTCTTTGGCGCCAATGACCAGTCGATATGGCACACGGGCGTTGCGAGCCTCTCGGATTTTATACCCAATTTTGTTGGACGAGTTGTCCCATACAACCTGCACACCAGCGGCTTTCAACTTGGCTTCCACCTCTGCAGCATAGTCTTCAGACTTTTCAGAAATGGTCAGTACGCGAACTTGCTCAGGTGCCAACCAAACGGGAAACTTTCCAGCATAGTGTTCGATCAAGATTCCAATGAAGCGTTCAAAGGATCCCAAAATCGCACGGTGAATGACCACTGGACGGTGTGGCGCATTGTCGTCACCCACATAGGTTAGATCAAATCGAATTGGCAACTGGAAATCCAATTGAATGGTTGCACACTGAAACGCACGCCCCAACGCATCCAATACCTCAAAGTCAATCTTCGGTCCATAGAATGCCCCATCGCCTTCATTGATGCTGTATTCTTGTCCTGACGCTTCCAAAGCGCTCTTCAAGGAGTCTTCTGCACGGTTCCAAACTTCCAACTCACCCATGTACTTTTCGGGACGTGTAGACAATTTGATGGAATACCCCATATCAAACGCCGTATAGATTTGTTCTATCAACCCCAACAGCGCGGACACTTCCTGTTCAATTTGCGACTCCATACAGAACACGTGGGCATCGTCTTGACAGAACTGACGCACACGGGTCAAACCCGACAACGCTCCCGAAATTTCGTTTCGATGGAGAACCCCTTGATCGTGAATCCGAAGGGGCAATTCTTTGTAGGAACGCTTTTGCGACCCAAATATCAGCATGTGGGATGGGCAATTCATTGGCTTCAAACCAAATGTGCGTCCACAGCACCCACTGTGATCTTCTGTATGTTCAACGACACCATCGGTGTCTTCTGGATCTTCTTGAAAAGAGAACATGTTGTCACTGTAATGCTCCCAGTGTCCACTGGTCTCCCAAAGTTTCTTGTCAAACAACAACGGTGTCTTTACAGATACATAGCCGCTTCTGTCGACCAACAAATCCCGCATTCCCCGAGACAGTTTGTTGTAAATGTGCTCACCTTTTGGCAACCAAAATGGCGCTCCCGGAGCAAATTCGTGGAACATGAAGAGCCCAAGTTCTTTACCCAATTTCCGATGGTCTCGCTTCTTGGCTTCTTCAATTCGAAACAAGTACGTTTCCAATTCTTCTTTGGTTGGCCAAACAGTCCCGTACACTCGTTGAAGTTGTTCACGCTCAGCATCTCCACGCCAATACGCACCCGACACTTTCAACAGTTTGAAGTGTTTACATTGCTTGGTGCGTTGCACGTGCGGTCCTCGACACAAGTCCAAAAACTCTGAACCGTCTCGATTTTTATTTTTGTAAATGTGAACTTCTTCTGCACCGAGTCCATCGATGAGTTCAAGTTTGAACGTTTGGTTGGTCGCAGTGAAATATTCTATGGCTTTTTCTGAAGACCACACCTCATGTTCAAACACTTGCCCTTGTTTGACAATCTTCTTCATCTGCTTTTCAATCGCTTTCAAAGAATCTTCATTCAAAGTGTCGTCAATGTCGATGTCATAGTAGAAACCATCTTTGATGGCTGGTCCAATTGCCAATTTGGCTTCTGGATAGACTTTCATAATGGCTTGAGCCATCACGTGTGCCGTCGAGTGACGCAAACAGTGCAACTGATACTCTTCATCGGAGGCAAAAGCCTCTCTTCCTTGCTCGTGATCTTCCATGAGACCTCCTCATACATCCACAGTGAACGATTGACAATGGGCAAAATCTAACGGTTTGCCCCCAATTTGTCTAGGGATACGTGGTCACTCTTCTGAGGATTCAATATCTCTTGGAAAGGTTTTCAACATTCCAAGCAATGCGACCATCCACAAACCAATCACAACCGCATCAGGACCACCCATCGATGAATTCACCAATCCAAGCACCACCCCTGATTCAATCACAGCCCATTGAATGATCCGAGAAGAGAACAATTCACCAACATGCTTGGGGTTTTCAGGGACTTTTATCATGTTTGGCAGGACAAAAACAGCAATGGCAATGTTCATCAACCCCATCCCAAAGAGGACGATGGGCAATGACGTATTGGCAGGGTCCAACTCTGCGCCTTCAGAAAAAATAAACAGGGCCAGCCCCAAATGAACCACTTGAGAGAAGGTCAATGCTCCCCATACGATTCGCTGAACCAAGATTGGTGACTGTTCTGACTGTGCTGACATTGCGATCTCCTTGTAGGACCCTACATCCAATGATACAAAAAATTATTATTACGATACACTATTCGATATAAAAGCACACATAGGGGGAATACATGAAACGCAGAGAATGGCTCAAAATTTTGGGATTGACTGGTGCTGCAGCCGCTGTTGGGTGTGGTGAAAAATCTGGTGGGTCTACGGCTTCGAGTTCTACCAAAAAAGTACGGTGGCGGCTGGCATCGAGTTTTCCTCGCTCTCTGGATACATTGTTTGGCTCGGCAGAGATTTTGGCAGAACGCGTACGGGCCATGACCAATGGAAACTTTGATATTCGCGTCTACCCAGGTGGAGAATTGGCTGGTTCTTTGGAAGTGCTCGACTCTGTACAGCAAGGGTCTGTACAAATCGGTCACAGTGCAAGTTATTATTACATCGGCAAAAACCCCGCCCTCGCCTTTGAATGCTGTGTGCCTTTTGGCATGACCGCGCGCCAACAGGCTGCTTGGCTCCATCAAGGTGGTGGGCTTGAACTCTCTCGAAAGTTGTTTGCGGATTTCAACGTCATCAACTTCCCAGCTGGAAACACAGGTGTGCAAATGGGAGGCTGGTTCAAACGCGAGATCAACTCTCTCGAGGATATGCAAGGTCTCAAAATGCGCATTCCTGGGATGGGCGGAAAGGTAATGGACACGCTAGGCGTTGCGGTGCAAACAATTGCGGGTGGAGAGATTTATACTGCTCTGGAACGTGGAGCGATTGATGCAACAGAATGGGTCGGCCCTTACGATGACGAGAAACTCGGTTTCTACAAAGTAGCACGGTTCTATTATTATCCTGGCTGGTGGGAACCAGGACCTTCATTGTCCTTTTACGTCAATCAAAAAGCATGGGATTCCCTGCCAAAAGAGTATCAAGAAATCTTTGCCACAGCGGCAAAAGAAGCCGAATTACTCACCCAAGCGCGATATGACGTACAGAATCCACAAGCCCTTGAACGTTTGCTGGATGCTGGTGTGCAGACGCGTCCTTTTGCCCAAGATATTCTGACCCAAGCGCACACAAATGCAGTGCAAATGTATGAAGAGTTGGCGAACAAAGACCCTGAATATCGAAAAATCTATACGGAATGGAAGAAGGCGCGCGATGCCTCTTTTAGATGGTTTGGAACAGCAGAGTCTGCTTACGCCCAGTTCAGTTTTGCAAAATAGTTTCCAATAAATCATTAAAAAGCAATCAGTTATGAATCACTGAGCCAATCACCCAAGACTTCATCCAAGTGCTCTCCAAGCTTTGGTGGGCGACGGTGAGCAATCAATGATTCGCCATCCAATTTGTATGACCCGACCAAACTTCGAATGGTCGATCCACCATCTGGATGTGGATGCTCAACCCAAGTGGCCTGTTCGAGTGCTTCTGGGATCGTCGCAACAATATCAGAAGGCACACCGTGTTCTTGTAATATCTGTCGCCATTCCAATTTGCTTTTGCTTCGAAACAATGGAACCAACAGTGCATCCAACTCTACTCGATGGTGTACACGATCCACATTTTGTACAAAACGACTGTCTGTAGACCATTCAGGATGCCCCATCGCCTTAGCCAGTGCCGCAAACAACCGGTCATTTCCCACACAAATGGTCAAATAGCCGTCCGCACACGCGTAGGGCTGAAACGGGTGAATAGAAGGATGTCCATTCCCACGACGCTTGGGAACTTGGCCACCATTCACATAGGCAGAAGCATGGTACGTCAACAGAGACAACATTCCATCCATCATCGAAACGTCGACGAAGCCACCCTTTCCCGTTCGCTCTCGACGAAAGAGAGCTGCTAGCACTCCTTGAATGACATTGTGACCAGCGATCAGATCGGCAATCGATGCGCCACACTTAAACGGTTCACCATCAACAGGTCCCGTTATAGAAGGTATTCCCGACAGTCCTTGCATCATAAGGTCATACCCGGGCTTTTCTGGGTGGTCTTGACCATATCCACTGAGTGAACAATAGACCAAGCGTGGGTTTTCTGCTGATAGAGCCTCGTAATCCAAACCCAATTTCTTCATGACGCCAGGACGGAAATTTTCTACCACAACATCGGCCACCGAGATCAGTTTCTGAACAACCTCTCGATCCACTTGGTTCTTCAAATCGACAGCAATGCTTCTCTTGCCCCGATTGATGCTTACAAAATAGGTGCTGACATCGCGCACAAATGGTGGACCGAAGGAACGAGTATCGTCACCGTAGGTTGGGTGTTCTATTTTGACCACATCTGCACCCAAATCTGCCATTTGCATGGTTCCATAAGGCGCGGACAGCACTCGACCAAAATCTACGACGCGAATTCCTTCCAATGGCAACATCTGCTCCTCCTAAAATATCAACACTGCAGTTCAAAGATTGGGTATAACATTCGATTTCGAGTGTTACACTATAAGATGAGCCCCTTTCAACGAGTCACACCATGTCGAAGAATCGTTCCAGAACCCGCATCAGTATTCTCAAAACTGCCAAACGCCTTTTTGGGATTGGTGGCTATCAAGGCACAACCCTCGATGACATCGCCAAGTTTGCTGGACTGTCCGCAACCACCATGCAAGCACACTTTGAAAACAAAGAAAGTCTCTTGTTGGAAACCCAACGCACCATCTTTCGAGAATTGCACAAGCGCATCACCGAACGCAATCAATCTTCTGAACACTCTGTTCGAAATGCACTCGACGCACTCGATTCAATGTGGAATTCAGTTCGAGAGTTGAAAAGTACGGCGCCCTTTATTGTCGAAACACTTATGTTGAGAGGTGGCGACGGCCCCGTCCATGAAAAGATTCGGCTCTTTTACAAAGAATCCACCTTGTTGCTCGAAGATGGAATCCGAAAAGTTTTTGCTGACCAACTGTCTGAATTGGTAATTTCACCAGAACGCATGGCTGTTCTCATTCGAGTTCTGCTCTCTGGACTGGTGGTCGAGATGGCTGGTGCCACCACAGATGAAGAGTTGAAAGAACTCGATCAAGCATACCGAGATATTCGCACTCTATTTGGAGACTTTGTCGTGATGTCCAGTGACTGGGATGTCGACGAGCACACGGATTCGGTTCCACTGCCCTGGTGAACTCTCAATAAACCAAGACTCTACCCTGAGAGCATACCCAAAAGTCACACCAAATCAGATTACCCTGCACCATCAGAAATCAGCCACGTCACCAGTTCAGGAAACAACGCAACCGCCACCAGCGCCACAAGTTGGATTCCGATAAAGGGCAACGCACCGCGGTATATCTCGGTGGTCTTTACTTCTTCGGGTGCGACTCCACGCAAATAGAAAAGAGAAAAGCCAAACGGTGGCGTTAAAAAGGATGTCTGCAAGTTCATCGCCATCAGTACCGCAAACCAAACCAGATCGATGCCCAGCAATTTGGCGGCAGGAACCAACAGAGGCAACAAAATGAATGCGATTTCAAAGAAATCAATGAAGAAGCCCAACACAAAAATGATCAACTGACTGATGACGATCAGCCCCCACTTTCCACCTGGCAAATTGACCAAGAGATCTTCTATCCATACATCCCCGTACAACCCTCGAAATACCAAAGTAAAAGCCGTTGAACCAACCAACAAAAACACCACCATGGTTGTCAACTTTACAGTATCATCGAGTGCCTCTTCCAGTGCATCCTTACTCAACCTACCGTTGATCCAAGCCAACAACATCGCGCCAACAGCCCCCAAAGCCCCTGCTTCTGTCGGCGTTGCAATACCCACAAAGATGGAACCCAGCACAACCAAAATCAAAAATAGAGGGGGCAACAACGCTTTGATGACCCGCGACAGCAAGGACTGCCCCTCTAATTGACGGGCTTCAAGTGGCAACGCAGGTGCCGCATCTGGATTCAACCAAGCAACGACGATGACATAGAGCGCATAGAGTCCAGCCAAACCGATGCCCGGCGTCAAAGCCCCCAAGAACAAATCCCCAACCGAAATGCCCATTTGATCTGCCAAAACCACAAGGACCACACTGGGCGGAATGATTTGCCCCAAGGTCCCTGAAGCGCTGATAACGCCGCTGGCCAATTCTTTGGAATAGCCATACCGCAACATCACCGGCATAGAAATCATCCCCATCGCCACAACGGAAGCTCCGACCACTCCAGTTGCCGCCGCCAGCAAAGCGCCCACAAAGACCACTGCCAAGGCCAACCCACCCCTAAATCGACCAAACAACGTCCCGATTGTGAGCAACAAATCTTCTGCCAGTTTGGACTTCTCCAACAATGTCCCCATCAAGACAAAAAATGGTACAGCCAAAAGAACATAATTGGACATGACTGAGAAGATTCGTTGCGGAAAAAACTGCAAAAAATTGAGATCAAACAATTCAAAGTAAATGCCAATGAAGCCATACACAACAGCGACACCACCCAAGGAAAAGGCGACTGGATATCCTGTAAAAATACAGGCAAATACCGTACAGAACATCAAGGGGGCCAATACATCTTCAATCATGCTGCCCTCCCAATTCTGCCGTCAACAAGGTCTTCAACCAGACGAGGCATTGAATGAGCAACAACGCAAAGCCCAACGGTATCAAACTTTTCACCAAATACCTTGGCAAACCACCTGCATCTGGTGATTGCTCCCAAATGGACCAAGAATTGCTCACGAAATCAACACTGCTCCAAATACCAAGAAGACAAAAGGGAATGGCGAACAAAACCGTTCCCAGTAGGTTGATTCGATTTTGCCCTCGTTTTGACAATCGGCTATAGACTACATCGACTCGGACATGTTTGTCCTTGTACAACGTATACCCTGCGCCCACCAAGAATATGATACTAAACAAGTACCATTGCCCTTCCAAAAAGGCGTTGGAACTCCACACCTGACCTGTAAACTTAGAGGAGTATCGCAGCACTGCATTCAGAGCCCCCAATATGGTCATCGCAAACAGCGTCCACGCGCACACTTTCGACAAGATGCCATAAAAACGCTCCATTCGATTCTCCTTTGTCCGATTGCAAATCGATTACTGTTATTCTGTATCTTGTAAGACCCTACTTTCCCCTGTTCAAATTATGCTGAAAAAAATCCTGCTTGACCAAGAGCGCCTACTCGTTCACGACCAACTTTCCTACATGGCTGGTCCTGTGAAAATCCTCTCCGAAATCGTCTTGACCAACCATCGAATATTGGTACTCCCCCATAAAGACTGGAGTAAGTCTCTCGGATACCAAAGACGAAACATCATTTGGGAAGATGTTCAAAATGTCAGTCTGAGCATGCTCGATAAAAATCTGCAAATCGAAACCCGTTTGCAAAAACTGTCTCTTTGGGGTGTTGGTGCCCGTCGAATGTTTGAGTGGATTGAACAATGGCGAAACAGTGGACTGTCATTGGAGACCCCTTGGAACATGTTGGAACGGCGACAGGTGGTGTTGTCTGACGAAGTACTCATCTCTATTGGCATTGGCTTGGCCGTGACCGGAGAATTGACCATTACCAGACGTGGCATCAAACTTCGGTATCAGACGTTGGAAACCAAAGAACAAATGATCAAATGGTCTGATATGACCGATCTCAGTTACACCGCAGTATCACAAAAATTGAAATTTTCAGCCAATGGCAACAGGCTTACTCTACAGGGAAATCAAGCACAGTTGATCAACCACATCATCGACGTTTTCAGCAAACAAGATACCTTCGTTGATTGTCTATGGGAAAGTTCTTGGGAAAGTGCTCAGGGGAGCAACAACGGCTTCATCATGATGGGTCAGCAGGCTTTATACCTATTCCCCTGCTCCAAACAAGCCTCTCTCACCAACAAACCCTATGTTCGAATCCCCTGCGCCAAGATTCAACATTTGGAACGAGAGGATGGAGAAATCCTCAAACTCTACACGTCCAAAGGACAGACTTGGACACTATCGCTTTCTGTACCGGATCTTTGGATGGGATACATGGAACGATTGCTGTTGCACTTCTGGAATGCTCAATCGAACGCTCTGGGGCAAAATCAATTCTTTTGCACAAAAATGGACAACAAGAAAGAAGCGCTTACGATGGGGCGGATGAGTCTGGATGACAACAACATCACCTTTCAACCAAACGGACTCAGACCAAAACGGGAAATTCCGGTATACGAAGTGATTAAAATGAACAAACGCAGTTCGCGCTTGACCATTCAAGAAGACGTTCTGCCTGAAAGTTTTGAATTCTTAGACGAAGATCAGGTCGCTCAGATGGCTGCTCTGATTGAACCCAAACTCTCTCCGATGTCCGTGTCCTTCGTTGGAAAGAATGAGCCTACCGAAAGCGTTTTGGGGAAAATCAAACAATTGTCTGTCTATATGGACGGGTCTTTGTTGGTGACCATTAAAAATTCCATCATTGAAGAAAACAATGGCATCATCTACATTCAGTGCAATCAATTTGAAGAAAAGATTTTCATTCCCCACAACGTACGCGTAGAAGTCGATGTCATTTCAAAACAGGGACACTATATTTTTCACGCCTTGGTGTTGGAGAACAACCTCAACACTCCAGATATAGACGGAAAATTCTCGTTAATGACACAGCAGATCGGCCATGTACGACTGATCAATCAAAGAGCCGCTTTCCGAATCCCAACCAAAGAACGCATTCGTTTTGAGGTGCAAAATTGTCCAATCGAATTGGAAAGCGACATCGCCCAATTTGTGGACCTGTCAGCAGGTGGATGTCAATTAGAATACCGATACGAGATGGACGAAAGAGACTTTCAAAGACTCAAGTCTCCCAAAACAACGATCGTGGTCTACATTCCTTTAGAAGAGGCAAAACGTCGAAGTAGAGGAAACTTCACTCAACTCACCAAACAAAAAATCAAAATAGAGCAAGTTGCTTTTCCTGCCAAAATACGTCGGTTGTTTCAACCAGAAGATGAAGATAGAGTCGTGATGGGACTAGAATTTCTTGAAAATGCTCCCAGTGCAGAACACCGATTGATGAGAAAAATCCTCACTCTTGAACGCGCCCTCATCCAACACCATCGCCGCATCTTGGTTCGAGGAGAAAGGGAATAACCTGCAATGATCACATTCAAAAAATTCAATTCAAATTTATTTTAGAGAGGTCGATCGACAATCGGCTAAGTTAATCTCGCGTAAACATCTTTCGACCTTCCTTTGAGAGTTTTCCATGTCCATTGAACTGAAACAAGACGAAGAAGTGCTGGCTACCGATCAGGTGCTGCATTACACATCCACTCTTTTGGCCCACAATGCCAACTGTTGGATCACCAATCTGCGCATTGTACTGGAACCCAAAAATACACTTGACAAACTGTCTGGTTCCAAGGCAGAAGTCAACATCTCTGATGTCTCTTCAGTTGAACAAAAGTCCGGAATGGTGTCCATCCATCACGCAAAAGGCATCCTACAAATCGGAGGCTCTGGAGCAGAACGTATGGGAGAGCGAGTCCGTCTCATTCTGGATCAGGCATCTCAATCCTTTGATAAAGTACTCTTTCAGGGCGATACCAATGTGTATGTCAAAGGTCCGCTCACCACCAAAGGGGAAATTATTCTCACCAACAAAACCCTAACCATTCGTACAACCAAGGGGTTGGAAAGCTACATCTTTGACAAAAAAGAACTGAACACTCCATTGGTGGACATTGTAAACCTTGAATTTTCCAATCTTGAGCAAAAACTCAAAATCTCCACTGAGCAAGACAGCATTGCAATTGGTGGAAAAAATGCAGCCCGCCTCAACACAACCCTTCGCAGCCTTGAAGGCACTGAGATTGACGAACTTGAAAATGTCGCCGTAGAGCAACTGAGTGCTTTTGAAGCCATGCTGTACCGTGGTGCATCAAAGTCCGCCATCAATGGAGAGTTGAGTTTTTCTCCAAACCGCATCACTTTTGCTCCGCAGAATGTCTTGGACACCCTAACAGGGGCCCAGTTACAAATCGTCCCGTTCAATCAAATCCAAAAAATTGGCAAAAAAGGGCGATTGGAAATTACGACCCTCTCCACCAAACTCACTTTCGTGACAAGTAAAGCAGCAGAAGTGTACGATATATTGGAAAAGGAAGTCGTCAAAATTGAACGCCCCAAATTGTTTACCGACATACGCTCCAAACTCTATTCTGAGGATTTGGCTTTCAGTGAAGTCAAAGAACTGAATTTACCATTCACATACTATGGTGAAACACCAATTTTGTGTGATCAGTGTACAATCCAAAAAAACAACGAAAGTTGCTACTTTGCCTATGTCTTTGTGACGGAAGAAAAAACCCGTCTACTGACCCCAAACAAACAGTTGCTTTGGGAAGGCACAAACAAAAATATTGGCATTGTAGAAAATCGAGCATCGTCTGATCCAACCATTCAAATAAAAGTGAAGGAACAGAGAATGCAATTCAAACCCTACTCTGGCTTGACCTTTCGAGACTTCTATTGTCGAAAACTGAAAGAAAGTCGCCCTACACAGTCAGAACAGTTCGCCAAAGAAAATCAACCCGTACAACGCATTTTGGGCTCCACCAATCAAGTCGAGATTTCTTACAATGGTAACGTTGCCCTCACAATATTGAACACGCGTGTATCCGCTGAAAATCGTGGTATTCAAATCACTTCAGAGAGACACAATGATTTTAACTTTCAAATTGGGGATAAGTTGCAGGTTGAAATACCCAAGAAAGAAGGACGCTATCGATTCAGCAGTGTAATTACCGAACAGTATTTGGTTAATCCAGATCCAGTGGGTCGCTATTACATTACATTCGCCATTCCCAGCAATATTGGACTGTCGAACGATCGAGGAGCCTACCGAGCACCGTTCGAACAACAAATCAACATCACGGTGGAGAAACTTCCCGGATACGATGTAGAGCGAGAAAAGGCGATTGACTTTTTGGACCAGGCTACTGAAATCAACCAAGACAGCATACGATTGCTGGATCTATCGGTGAGCGGGTGTGGTTTCTTGATTCGTCGAACCATCTTTGATTACAACATCGACCTTCATCGTCTCATATTCAAGGGCACACTTGACATTGGCGGTGAGAGCATACCATGGACCGCGATTCCAAAGTATGAAGTACCATACACGCAGGACAAAATTGAATATCACCGCGTTGGTGCCCAATTTATCGGAATGAACAATCTGGACCGCTCCATCATCAATCGGGCTGTATTGAAGATCGAAAGAGAACAGTTGCGAAAAGAAATGGAACGCAATGAAGATTGATCCACAAAAATTAGTAATCCACAGAGAAATATCTGATCAGATGGTCGAGGACTGCCTTTTAGTGCCGAGCTGTAAATTTGCCTTGTTCTAAGGTTTGAAACTGAGGACGCGAGCTGGAGAGTTGTTCTTGTCTTTTTGATTGCGCTTGAAAAATCGCTTGCATCGGGTCATACCCGCCTTCTGAGTTGACCGGTTGACCATCAAGACTCGACAAGACCCCTTCTTCCATCAAACTTTCAATATCTGATTCATTGAAAGAGGTTGAAACGCTCAACATCGGCGGTGGCTGTATCCCCATTTTCAGGAGTTTATCGGTTAGATCATCCATCTTCGCCTGAAGTTCATCGGCGGACCACCAAAAAAGAGCTTGATGAAGTTCATTCCAACTAGACGACTGTACCCACAATTCTATGAAACGTCGACTTGACACCACCCCACCAGCATCAATGAACCATTGGGGCAAAGAACGATGCTCCGATACCCACTGCTCAACTTCCGGACACCAACGTTGCCAAAGGGTTCGACCAGAATCCCAACGCCACTGCACAGACATTGTTGATGCAGTCTTACTCACAACAACACTGAGTGATGTGTGTACGCCATGATGACTTTAGTGAGCGGCTTCAGCAGCGTGCTCACCACCATGATCACCACCGTGATCTCCAGCGGCTGCGAAAAGTGCACCAATAAAAATGGCGCTGATCACAACTGTGATGACCGTTGCAATCCATCCAGGATACTTGTCCATTCCTGTATATTCTGGTCCTGATACTGTTGAGCCCATGAGAACATCTCCTTAATCACTTACGCAATCTAATACTCAGTCTATGCTATCAATATGATGTTTCCAAAATATCCGATTTGTTTCGAAAGATCAATTCGATTGTTGATTTGTACTTGAGTACAACAAAAAAGTTTGAAGAAGCACACCATACTTTTGCCACAACCACTGCGAAGAACGCTGATTGGCATACCCTGGCACCTCCAACGTCACAATTGGCACCCCCAATTCCACACCCACAAAGGAACCCAACGAGCCTGAACGGCTACCGAGTCGATGTATTCGAATCCCCGATGCATCAGACAAGGCTGTCGCCAACTCCTTGGAAGGTCCGTCAAAATCAATTCCATTCAACGGTTGATGAATGGTCAACACGCGCGCTGGATTGATCTGTTGAAAAAAGGTCATCAACACTTCGCTTTCCGATGCTGTAAGAGGCTCATCACCATTGAACCAGCCCCTACCAAAATTGTCCGTTGGAAAATTGCGATTGATGTCAATATTGTGTCTGTTCCCTCGTAAGCCTTCGACCATTCCATCAGGATTGGCCATTCTCACAATGTAAAGAGTCTTGCCTTGAATCCACTCAGGGTGTTCCACAAGTCGATCGAGCAATTGGTTGCACAGTGGTGTACCAATTGTCTCTGTTCCATGAATGCTGGATAAGATCACCAACACTTCTCGACCAGTACCTACAACGTCTACATTCAGACTTCTACCTTGCTGCGTTCGCCCTATATTGACAAATTGATATGGAATTTCTTCTGAAAAAGTAGGTCTTTGGAATGTTATTTGCAAAATCAGCAATATACATAGTCGATTGAGCACTATCCCATCTCCAATTCTTCCAAACAGTGTTTATATACAGACAAAGATTCCAATCCATCAATGCTTTTTTGTGGCGCCGTTGACAAATCCAAAATCTCCAAAATCTTTGCCCCTTTCAAACGAGCCACCATAGGACGTTGCTTTCCTGTTCTTCGTCCTGATTGACCAACCACCAATACGGTTTCTCCATCCACTTGAATGAAGGAACCAATCGGAAAAGGGCCTTTGTATCGTGCAAACACTTGCATCAAGGAGTTCATTTGTCCACTCGATTCTTCAATCAGCCCCAGTACAATCTTGGGCAATGGCACACTTGGATCGGCATTGATGGCCTGATGATACTTCGTAACAGACGCCAACATCGACCCTTTGATTGAAGCTGACTGCCCTTGCAGTGCCGCCGCACTATCGTGCAACAACAACAGCATCCCCAAAGCTGACTCTCCCAAACCATCGAACTCCAACACTGGTTCTACCACCGACAACGGGGCTTCTTCTGATGCCAATCCTGAAAGAATCGCGGCCAACGACATCTCGAGCATGTCAACATTGCTTCTCTGTAAATAGGCACACAAGCCAATCACGTCAATTGCGATTGCAACGTGGGTTTGAGACTTGCTGCGCGGCTTGGTCGGATCTCGAAAAGCACTCAGCATTTGATACATTCCCGAGAAACTTTTCATGTTGTCGACAATCATTTGTAACGAACGTCGAATGGGCAACAGTGACGGTCTATCACCCTTTTCAAAAACGACGTACAATCGTTCGACCACATCCAACAAACCAGCTATCAACCATACAGCCATTTTGTTTGGATCAAATCGAAAGGCAGCGGCCGCCGAGCCTGCACTTTTCTTTCCAGCAATTCCACCATATTGATTGGAAGACATCGTGTCCGCTTCTTTTCGAATGCATTTCGCCAAATCATTCACGAAAGCTCGGATATCATCTTTGCCAAGACCAGATGTAAACGTGACATCGTTCCAACTGACACTCTCCAAAACATTGGCAATCTCACGCGCCCGCATGTACAACTGAACATCCACTTTCATCAACTCACCATTCGCGAAGAATTCATCGCTTCGAAGTGTTAACCGAATGGTGTTTGCACCTTGTGAAAAGCCTTGTTGAACGGCTTCATAAAGCGCATCAATTTGACGCACAACGGCTGTATTGTTGCTGTCGTACAGTTTTACCACTGAGCTGAGCGCATTCAACGCAAGAATAATGTCTGCAGCGACCCCTTGTATCTTTCCGGCTTCCATTGTTATAGCACCTCTTTAATTCGTTGTTTCACATCTGCTGGCAAAAACCAATTTCCCTTCAACCCTTTCAAAATGGATTTCGCGTCTTCTGTACCAATTTTGGCGAAAACATTCACCGCCCACAATTGTTTCATTGTTACACTTTTGTTTCGAACAATATTTTTGTCTTTTAAAATATCACTTAAAAACTGAAATGTTGTGGGAAATGGATACTGATACAAGGTTTCAAAAAATTGTTCTTGTTCATCCATTGGACGTTTTGAAAAGTTTGTTTCGCGCATGACGCCCAGCATCAAATTGCCTATCTCTTTGTCGACGACCGACTGACAAATCGCCAGTGCCAGCATTCGATTTTCGGCTTCTGGATCTTTCAAGATTTTGCCTATCTGCTTGGCCTGACCATCCAAATATCGTCCACGGATTGCCTCCAATGCCTTTCGACGAATCACCGACAACGAATGTGACAAGCACGAATACAAAGCAACCAGAGCAGCCTCTGTCTCAATCTCCCCCAAAGCCTCAATCGCTTCTTCAACCACCGTTTCATCTTCATCGGTTAACCCTTGTGTATAAAAAGACGTCATGTCCACACTGGATTTGAGCAACACCGATTGCAACGTACTGCGGGCATCACCAATGGGCAACGCTTGTAAAAGGGCAATCAATCCATCTGCTGAGAATTTTGGTACTGTCACAATCTGTTTCAAGACGGACTCTAAGCGTTGATGGTGCAGCGTGTATACATCTTTCAATTTGAGAACTTCATCTTCGTGCATTAGGGTTTGCAAAATCAAAATGGCTTCCGAAACTTCTTTCGAACACAGTTCGACGAGTCCATTCAACAACCCATAAACAGCATCCACATTTCCAGATGCCGCCATTGCAGAGAACAAATCTCGAACAAGAGGCACATCTTGGTTGCGCTGTCGTGAAAGTTGCACCACGATGGCCAAGAAACGACTATAATCTCGATCTTTCGGCCACATGGAGTCGATTTGCTCGACCATCGGCTGAACATCACTGGTAGCCTTTACTGGCGCAGAGCACATCTGGACCCAGTTCACAGAGTCTTTGCTTCGAAGCAAACGCATATCTGAAGAAGAAAACTGCATCGACTCACCGTCTGTTTCACCAGACAAAGACAAATCACTTTGCTCAAGCAGTTCAGAGTCTTCCTGACCCACTGAATCCATTTGCTCACCCAAAGAGTCAACAGCATAATATTGGATGCGCTCAAAACCTGCTTTCCACAACAATGTAACGATGTCGTCGTCTATTGCAGCAATATCTTCGTTGCATATTTGCGCAAATTGACGCATATCCTCCGCATCGACCCCCTGCTGAAAGGTCAATTCTCTCACTCCATCGCGGTACATTTGAAAGATGTATTTGGCAACCTTCCCGTCATCAGACAGAGGTTTATCAAAACAAATTGGTCCAATTGGACTGATTTTCACAGTAGAATCACGGCGCTGAAGAAGCTTGTCTGAACGCTTCATCACCTCCGCCAGAAGGCGATCCACCAAGCCTCCCTTACCTTGATACAATTGCATTCCTCGTACAAGTTTGTCCAGAGCGGTATAAAACTCCTGGGTTAAATCCCACAACTCTTTTTCTTCTGGTGTCAGTTTGTCATCCATAAAAACCCTCTGATTTTTCCTGTTTCATTGGAATATCTTATCAAAATACAGTATTCTCAAAACAAAGTACTTAGCATTTTCACCAATATTCCTTAGAGATTCCTATGTTCAAGCTACTCATCAAAGTGAGCAATCAACAAAAACAAATCTTTTCTTTTGGTACCACTATCATGATTGGTCGTGAAGATCAGTGTGACTTAACGCTTCCAGACCCTTCCATTTCTAGACAGCACGCTCAAATTCACGTTATTGGCGAAGAAGTAATTGCTGAAGACTTGGGCTCGCAAAATGGAATTGTTGTAGACGGACAACGATTGAGAGAAGGGCAAAGATTACCAATGAGATCCAAATCAGAAATGCAATTGGGAAAGTTCACTTTGGTATTGCTGACCGACTCTGTCGATGACAAGTTTTATCGTGGTCGTTCCATTTCCTATTTGCCAGAATATGACCCAACGAAACTGATCGAAACAAAACAAGAAGACGAAACATTGCAACTCTCAGCTCGAGAAGCAACATCCATCCTACGTGAACAAAGTTTACTCAACAATGCTTGTATCATCGATGAGTCTGGCAAGAAGGTCTTTCCAGAAGGTGGAACCGTAACCATTGGAACCGCCGCAACAATTAAAGCAAAAGGAATGTTCACAAGCAAAATTGCCGCAGAAATATCTTGGAACGGCAAAGCCCACGTGATCACGAAAAAAGGAGGCTTCATGTGCACTGTAAAGATCAATGACGCCTCTATTTCCGAACATGTATTGACGATAAACGACCGCATTCTGATTGGGAGCAGTTCGTTTCAATATGGTCTACACTCTGACAAATAACGTTTATCAAAAGCCCACTTCGCCCTTCTTCTTGGAGATGAACATATGTTAACAGTCTTGTTTGCTTTGTTTCAAATTGTTTCAGCTGGGACACTGGCAGGAATTACTATGCCCGAGACGGTTTCGATTGAAAGCGAAACATTGGAACTCAACGGTATGGGTCTGCGAGAGAAGTACTGGATTGACATATATGTAGCGGGTCTCTATCTGCCAACCAAAATGACATCTGGTACTGAAGTCATTGAAGCGAACGCCCCCAAACGCATACAGATTGAATTCATTTACTCTGATGTTCCAAAGGAAAAAATGATTGCAGTGTTGGAGGAAAACATTGCAAACAACCCTCAGTTTTCGAAAGAAACAATCCAGTCTATTCGAAAGTGTGGTACATGGATGCAAGACTTTACAACAGGAGACATCGTAACGTTTGACTATGCATCAAAAACCAAAACAACGAGCATCTATATAAACAATGAAGTTCGAGGCACTGTCACCAGCGAAGGTTTCATGAAAGCGATCTTCGCGATGTACGTTGGTCAATATCCCGCTACAGAAGCACTTAAAGCGGGACTGTTGGGCAAATAAACCAGAGAAACTACGTCAATAACCTTTGACATCAAGTGTTTGCAGGTTCCAATTGAGCAAGTTCTAACTGAATCAGACGCATGAAATCTTGTGCGTTGGTCACCACACCAAAAGCTTGATGCGTACCTCGATCTTTGAGTTTTGACACAACAAATTCCGTTTGGTCTACACAAATGGTTGTAATCTCTCGAATCGTTCCATCGTCTGCTTGATGATAGGTCGACAGCATGTTGCCCACAGCGATTGAATGCAACGCTGTTGCCACCATAACAACCATAGTCGCTTTGTTGGTATGTTCGCGCATCGCTGCCTGTGCTTGAAGTGCATCGGTGATCGTATCCGGCAGAGGACCATCATCTCGAATCGATCCCCCAAGAACAAAGGGGACATCCTCTTGGATGAGCGCCCGCATAATTCCAGAGTTGACAGCACCCGACTCCACCAAATCGCGAATCGATCCTGCTTTTTTAACCTCATTGATCGCGCGCATGTGACATGCATGACCATCAGCCACCCCAGTACCATCGGCCTTCATACCCAATGTAGACCCATAGAGCGCCGCCTCAATATCGTGTACAGCCACAGCATTTCCTGCGAGAACACAATGCGCATACCCATTGCGAACCAACCATTCCATCGCCTCTCGACCACGGGCGTGTACCAAGGCAGGACCGATCACCCAAATGATGTAGCCATCTTGATTGTCCTTGAACGATTGGATGATCGCACCATAATCAACCGGCTTTTCACGACTGACATCAGAACTCATAAAAGAAAAAGCCTCATCTTCTTTCACAGCCTTGTCAAAGCCTTTGGTCCAAACAAATACGCCATCAGAGCCATCTTCATGCTGAGCAACGGCAACCAAGTCTCCTTTACGTATCAGGCGAAATTCTTTGATTTCTAGACGATCAGTGTTTGGATCATATACCAAATGAGAATCCATTCTTGGTTTGACAGGCAATCTCCAAGCACCATTAATCTTTACGTAAGTTGGAAAATTGGTTGTGGAAGTAAAGCCATCAGGCAAAGTCGCTGCGTTCGGTGCGGGCAAAAACTGACAATCTGGTACATTGAGTAAATTCAAGTCTGCAAAATTGGGTGGGGTATAAGTCATGCACGCTCCAAAATAATTCGACAAAATAATTAGAATAGAAATCATCTAACTGAATCAATCGCATTCTCAAAATGGACAAAGATTGTCCAATGTACACAAGTAAAGATGGTATACTATGACACAGGAGAATTCGATGCTACACCCGACAATGTCACTCTCTAAACTACAAGCGTGGGCCATAGAAAACCAAGTTGAATACGCTCTGTCTTACCCCGCCAAAATGTTGCTCGTACCAACATCCAAAATCCACACCAATTGGCTCTGGGTATGTCAGCAAAACAATACGCCCATTGAAGAAATTATCACAAGACCAACGGCGCATACTCTGGAAGAGTCCAGTGCTGAAACTGCACCGTTAGAGTTCCAACAAGCCGCTATCACATACCTAGAGCAGATGGTTGCCAATGCAACGCAAGCACGAGTAGATGAAATTGAACTCTTGGAAAGGTCGGCACCCAACAATCCCATTTTAAAGCAGATTTGGCAGAGAGCACTCACACAAAGAGCCACGATTCGACAAAAGGTGAGTCCTAGATCAAAGAAAGATCGACGAACGCAGAAACTGTGGCTGGACAAGAAACGGCAAGTGCTTCAATACAAAGAAGAAAACATTGCTTGGTGTGGTGGTGGAAATTGGGCGGAACTTTACATTCAGTTGGATGCAAGTCGCCAAATGGTGTCCTGCAAATGCCTCAATGGAAAGAGAGGACAATGTCGCTTGGGCTTATCTGCCATTGATCAAACCATTGAAATGCTGACGGACCCAAGCAAGCATCATTTACACGAGCGACTGATCAAGACCCTCGGAACCCCCAAGTGGGAACACGACTTTCAACAAATTGACGCTGCATTAAACAAAAAGGACCATAGAAGACCAGGAGAGTCTTTGGGATGGAGAATAAAAGAAACCAAACAAGGACTGAGCATTGAAGCTGTTTGGTGCATCCACAAATCGTCTGGATGGAAACACAGACTGGCCTCTATCAATGAAGCCCTTGACGTACCAGAAGCGTGGCAGCACCCATCAGATTACAATCTATTGCAACTGTTGAACATCAAAGATGACAGTACATGGTCCATTGTTCTCAACCTTTTACAAGAACACCCAAGAGTCTTTATTGGCTCACGAACCAATACCACAGGCATCTTGCAAGTGAGTGAACCAAGCCTTCATTTCTACAAGAATGAAACGGGTGTGGAATGGGCCATCATAGTGAACAAAGAGGAAATACTGCCCTTAGACCTGATTGACCAGGGGGTCTCTTCTCGTGATTTTTGGTATAAAATCGAAGAAGACAAATTCACCTATTCTATTTTACACAATAAATTACAAGTATTTATTCAAAAGCTAAGCACCATATCAAAAATATTGTCAACTGACGCAATAGCAGCATTGTATCAAAGACTTCCACAAATAGAAGAAATCATTTCGATTCATCTAGACAAAACATTGAGTGGATCGGAGTTTCAGCCGGACAGTCGCCCAATCATTAGAGTCACAGTCAGTGCTTCGAATAGTTTACGACTGGAGTTGGTTGTACGTCCAGACAACAACAAAACACTGCCCATTGCGTCTGGCAATAAAGTTCTGTACAAATTTAATCAAAAAAATCAAGAGTTTGGATTTTGCAACAGAGACTTTGCTTCAGAATCAGCATACAGGGACCAGATTAGGGAAAGGTTGCACTTGGAACACAAAGAAAGCAATCAATGGACAATCACTGGTCCTCATCAAATCTTTTCCATTTTGGCCACCCTCCAACAGTTGCCACCTGACCAAATCAATCGGATTGAGTGGTTGTCTTCAAAACCAAATATTCAGACACTCTCTTTAGAAGACTTACAAATTGATGTGTTCAACAGTACAGCGGGTCTCGAAATCAAAGGATCTTTACATGCAGAAGAAGATGAATTGTCTTTGTGGGAGGTACTTCCGGCGATTAGAGAAAACAACCCTTATCTACTGGTCAAAGGACATGTCTGGTATACAATCCAATCAGATTTTCGAGCACGCTTGCGCACCTTAGCTGATGTAATTCAGCCAACGAAGACCCAGTTACACGTCAACCCAAGTCATGCCTTGACGCTTCACAACATTTTAAGCAATGACACCATCGAAGCGCCCCTTGTGGTGAAAGAATGTCTTCGCTCTATTCAGAACGTATACATGACGGATATCCCTTTTCCCTATACACTGAGACCGTATCAGAAAATAGGGGTAGAATGGATGCTGGGATTGCATCAATGGACTCAAGGATGTGTATTGGCGGATGAAATGGGATTGGGCAAAACCGTACAAGTTGTCAGTTTTCTTCATCAAATACAAGAACTTAATCAAAACAAAGTACTGATTGTTGCGCCCAAAAGTACCAGTGGCAATTGGCTCAAAACACTTGAAGAATGCTTAACAGATTGGACCATCATGCATTATCAGGGAAGCAACAGAGAAGAGTTGTTGCACTCATTTTTACCCAAACAGTGTTTGGTCATGACATACGATGTTATGGTCAGAGATATTGAGCATCTTTTACAGTATGAATATACAAGCATCGTGTTTGATGAAGCACAAAATCTCAAAAACCCTCAATCTTCGAGATTTCAAGCGGCCATTTTATTAAAGTCCAATTTCAACATAGCACTGACTGGAACGCCTATTGAAAATAGTATCTTAGACTTATGGTCGATATTTCAAGTGGTCTTGCCCAATCATTTGGGTTCGTGGGCACAATTCAAAGTTCGATTTGTCTCCCCCATTGACGCAGGAAACTCTTATCGTCTCACAGATTTGAAAAAGTTAATACACCCATTTCTATTGCGTAGAAAAAAAGAAGAGGTTGCCCAAGATTTACCCGACAAACTCGAAGTCAACGAAATCATAACACTGTCCACCTTTGAACGAGACACCTATGAACAACTGAAAATTCAAGCGAAACAAATTATCAAAGACAACCCACAACAAGCCAAATTTTTGGTGTTGTCCTTGTTGACCAAGCTTCGACAAGTGTGTTGTCATAGAGGATTGGTTGTAGAATCAGCCAGCAATTACTCCAGCAAACTGAACCGCGCATTGGAAATTATTCAGGGTCTAGCGAATGAAGGAAAGAAAGTTTTGGTATTCAGTCAATTTGTGCGATTGCTTCAACTCTTCAAAACAATGTTGGAAAAAGAAAACATTGAACTGTGTTACCTGGATGGAGGGACATCCAGTACCAATCGCCAAAATGAAATTGAACGTTTCCAAGAATCAGATGTGTCTGTGTTTTTAATTTCTTTGAAAGCTGGTGGAAGTGGAATCAACTTGACCAGCGCAACAGAGGTGATTCATCTAGACCCATGGTGGAACCCGGCGGTCGAAGATCAGGCATCCGATAGAGCACACAGAATTGGCCAAACTCAAACAGTCACAGTCATTCGATTGGTTGCTGACAATACCATCGAAACACAGATTCTCAAATTGCAATCTGAGAAAAGAAAGATAGCCGAAGATCTATTAACAGATTCAATATCCAAACTGTCCCTTGCTGAAATCGAAGATTTATTGGATTGATCAAAATTTTGGAAAAGACGTGTTAGACTTAGGAATACACAACAGTTTTTGAAAATTTTATTTGGAGAAAAATATGTTCCTCACCATACTCAGTCTACTGGCCTGTGGAGAAAAATCAAATGATACAGGGATGACAAGTGACACCAGCAACACCACCACAACCGACACAACCGAAATTGATCCCTGTGCACCTCTAGAAGGAATTGAAGGAATTGGGATGACTGGCTCCATCATATTTTCCGATGGTACCGAAGCCATGGGAAATGTTCGAGTTCAAATGTGCAATGAAGGAACCTGCTATGTTGCAAAATGGAACGACGATGGTTTCTGTTTTCCAGAAGGAACCTTGACGCCAAATGTTCCCTATGCATTTGATCTGGTACCGACCGTCGATTCTGAAAAATACGCCAATCCACTCACATTTTTAACACCAACAGAAAATGTGACTCTGACGGATCCAGTCATTATTCCAGAATACTCAAACAACGGAAGTGGTGCTGAAAGTTTCGATGCAGGAAATGGACTGACCATTGTGGGTTCTGCAGACCTTCCTGAAACAATTTTTTCAGTACCAGTCGATCTTGAGGGTGGGGGACTTCCATTTGAAAACATTGACACAAGCAAAATTGTTGGTGCTTGGTACTTGGGTCCATTTGATGTTCACTTAGAAAATGCTGCAACAATGACTTTCAGCAATGAAAACATCGTAGCTGGAAATACGTACACCATTCTCAATGGTGATTATGAAAGCCAACAATGGATTGAAACCGTATCCATTACGGCTGAAGAAAATGGCATTCTCAACATCAATGAGGGATTACAGATTCTCAGCACCTTGCTGATAAAGCAATAAAATAATCCTGAGCGACAGAGAACCACCCAACTGGGTGGTTTTTTTGTGCCAGTTTCTACTCAAACGGCACTACCGAACCCATCATGCAACACCCAAACCATCAGCAAGTGTCATTTTGTATATAAAAATACAACACATTGCAACACAGCATAAGTTATATATAATCTATACAAAATAAGTTATACACAAAATCATATAGTTGAAATAACACTTACAAAACAAAGCGTGGTACAACAAAACACAGTCGGCTCGTTCGATATTATAGCACAATGCCATAAAAGAACGTGCAAATCGACAACACTTTGCCATCATCGCAACATGAGGCAACAAAAACTCTTTGCTAAACATACAGCAATAATTATCTTCGAGATCAAGGTGTAAAGATTGACATCCACCTAAATTTTAAAATTCTTGGACCAAACACATACAGGAACCAAGAACAAAGGTCAGAATCAATGTCATTATAGACACTCTGAATCGCTATCAGGTCGATTCAACCGACGTTGCATTCATCAAAAACGCAAAATTTTAATCAACGCCAGTGGCCCATTCCAACTGTGATGACAGCATGACTCCAATGTGGACATCTGCTATCTCTCCGGTAGGGTCAACAACAACAGTCATCGGCAAGGAACTCACGTTGTAAGCCCGTTGAATTTCACTGTCCCCTTTCAAAATGGGATAATTCATCTTGTTGCGCTTAGCGAACTGACGAAGTTTACTGGTTGTTCCATCTACAGCAATTCCCAATACAGGCACATCCGGATGCTCCTCTACAAAAGAACGAAACTCCGGAATCTCCATTTTGCAAGGACCACACCAGGTCGCCCAAAAATTCAATACAACAGTTTGACCCTCAAAGTCAGAAAGAGACACCTCTGCACCGTCAATGGAACTCAATGTCCAATCTGGAGCTTGATCGGGCATTTCTGGAGTTCTCCACCATGACAGCATCCAAAAGCCCGCAGCTGTAAGACTCAATGCGAATATCCAGTCCAATGCTGTTCTTACAGCAGAACGCCAAAAGCCCGATGGCTCTTCCAATTCTTCCATATACACCTCTTCGATGAGGCTATCTGTATCACCATTCGCAATCGGAAGACAAGAACAGTTTCCAAGGAATGATGGAGTTCGATTCAGCCAACCGATTAGCGAATCATGGCCAAGAACTCATTCCGCAAATCTGTATTGGTACGGAAATCTCCAAGCATTCTTGAGGTTACCATCGTCACACCAGCCTTTTTTACACCGCGTGTTGTCATACATTGATGGGCGGCTTCGATGACAACAGCAACACCTCTCGGTTGAAGAACCTCGAAGAATGTATTGGCAACTTGCGCTGTCAGTTTTTCTTGTATTTGTAGGCGTTTGGCGTAAATCTCCATCACGCGAGCCAATTTACTGATACCAACGACACGACTGCCAGGCAAATAGGCAATGTGGGCTTTACCAATGATCGGAACCATGTGGTGTTCGCAATGACTTTCCAATCGGATATCTTTCAACAACACCATTTCATCGTAGCCGTCTGTTTCTTCAAAGGTTCTTTGAAGCATCTCAACTGGGTCTTCAGTGTATCCAGCAAAAAACTCTTGATACGAGCGGACAACGCGATTTGGTGTTCCAACCAACCCTTCTCTGTCAGGATTGTCTCCAGCCCAACGAATTAAAGTGCGCACTGCGGCTTCTGCTTCTGCAAGTGTTGGACGATTGGAGAGTATGTTCTGTGGATCTAAAGGCATTTGAAACCCCTTGTAAAATAAAAATAGGATAAATACTACACTAACCAATAACGATAAATTGCAGATATCCAAATCCAAAGGCATGATTTCAGTGCAAATTTCTCATTTATGGACCTTTATACAATGATTTTCTTTCTTCTTATACTCGGATGCCCCTCTCCCTCTGATACAAGCCAACCAGAAAGTGAAGAGCCAGAAAATGAAGAAGTAGATGAGTCGGTGATCATCATTGGCGGTGGTGCCAGTGGTTTGGCAGCTGGAATTCGCCTTCTAGAATTGGGCATCGAACCACTCATTTTAGAAAAGGAATCCACATTGGGTGGTGCTGGGATTCATGCCGGTCGATTCTTTGGCGTAGATACCCAATGGCAGAGTAGACAAAATATTGAAGATTCAGTAGATCTGGCTCTCAACGACTGGCAGAACATTACAGGGGAGAGTCCAGACCACAATGTTGAACAATTTATTGTACAAAGCAACGTCGTTTTAGACTGGATTACTTCATTTGACGTCGAATTTGATGGAGTAGAATCAGACATTGGTGCCGGTAGCCTACCACGCGTACACTCTCTGTCCAGTGACAGCCCCCACCCTCTGGCTCTGTGGTCTCAAATGTTGGCCCCCTACTCTGTCACGAACAGCCCTGTTCTCAGCATTGTAAAAGAAGACAATCACTTTGTAATCGAAACAAATTCTCAAAAGTATACAGCAAATCATATAATACTTGCAACAGGTGGTTTCGCTAGAAACGAAACAATTGTTTTGGAATACAATCCAGACATTGCAAACCACAATTGGCACACCGAAGCTTGGTTTGGAATGGTTGGTGATGGTGTTTCATGGCTGAATAGACTCTCAATCCCGTTGCACAATATGGAACATGTTGGACTGTATGCCCATGGAGTGACCGATGTCTACCTCGATCATCCTGAAATCATGATCGTCCCAGCACTTGAACGGGCTTTAATTCTCAATCAAGATGGCGAACGCATTTTCAATGAGCAATACACCCAGTCGCTCCAAGGTGGGCAAATTATGCTCTCCGAAGACAAACTCTTTGCCATTTTTGATGCCCCACTTTGGGAAGGAACCACTCTTCAAGGTCTAGGATACAATTACGACAGCCCCCCTATTCTCTCGGGTTCAGATTACAAAGAGGCAGGGGGTGTTGTTGTGCAACAAAATGATGTACGAGATTTGGCAATGGAGCTCAATCTGGATGTTGCCACCACCATGAACAGCATCTCAACATACAACACCGGTATTCAACAACAAAATGATGCATTTGGCAAAAATATTCCACACGTGATGCCAATCCAGACGCCCCCTTTCTACGCAATAGAATTACAACTCAGTACGGGAAAAAGTTTCGGTGGAGCAAGTACCAACAACTGGGGACAAAGCGAAGACCCCAATGTCTACGTCATTGGAGAATCAGCAGGTTTCTTGGGCAGTCCATCTGTTGGATGGGGATTTTCTGGAAGCATTACAGCTTGTTATTACCTTGGAAAACAAGCGGCTGAAGACATTGCGGAGCGTTATCCCTCTCGTTGAAACCGCTCATCCCACTTCGACTTCAACAACGGCACCAATGGTATCAACAGCATCAATCGGATTGGCTGTGTCAGTTTCGTGGCCGCCATCGTCAAAAGTATCGTCCCCGCCTGTGCATAGTCTTCCCCAATATACTGGGTGACAAACTGCATCAACCAGTCTTTCATTCCCAAATGGATGATCGCAAAGAAAACAGCAAATGTACAGGCATACATCAATAAGTGGATCACAATTGCAAACTGACCATACTCCGCCAACAATTCTTTAAACTTTTCCATTTGACTCACCTTTCATTGTTCGTTGACAACCCACTCGACACCCAAATGTGTAGGAACAACCCTACCTGAAGTGCGGTCTCTACACTGCTCTACCATCTTTTGCCGGTCTCCTGGATCGGTTTGGACTTCTAAGTATACCGTATCAGTATAGCGTTCCAGCGTAATTTTCCCTTTCACCGATTGAATGATCGATTTGATGGTCGAATGATCAGAATAGGAAACCGACACTGTCCACAATGACCGCTCAATAAGATGTTGATGCGCCACAGTATCGATCGCTTCAGCCGCAGAACCTCCGTAGGCTCGAACCAATCCTCCAACACCGAGTTTGGTTCCCCCAAAGTATCGTGTCACCACAACCATCGAGTCTATCAGTTCTGCTCGTCGCATCCGCTGTAAAATCGGCTCACCAGCACTGCCAGAAGGCTCTCCGTCATCACTGGAGCGCTCAACACCTGAACTGAGCCGAAGTGCCCAACAGTGATGATTGGCATTGGGATGCATCTTAGAGAGATTGTTCAAGATCTCTTTGGCACTCTGCTCTCCTTTGATGAGAGATGTGGTTACAATGAACCTAGACCCCTTTATCTTTTCGGTTTCGATTGTTTGAAGATCAATAAATCGTTTCATGCTTGTCTACGGAGTTCACAATGCGCGTTGTCACTCATTCTGGAAAGTTTCATGCTGATGATGTATTGGCTTGGGCACTGTTGCGCCAATTCCATCCACATTCCAACACCATGACGTTGATGCGAACACGTGATCCCGCCACCATAGAAGCAGCTGATATCGTCTTTGACGTGGGTGGTATATACGATCCAGTACATGGACGCTTCGATCATCACCAAAATGAATACACAGGTCCCCTCAGTTCTGCTGGTATGGTACTCCTGTGGCTCTTTGAGTCCAAATGGATTGATCCCACTCTACACCAGTGGCTGAACAATTCCATCGTGTCCTATGTGGATGATGTAGACAATGGAAGAGTAGAAGAACGTCCATCTGTGCCTTGTTTCAGTCGCATGGTCGACCTATTCAATGCCCCTGCCAACACACTTGAAGAATTCGATCAACAGTTTCACACCGCATCCAACATGGCTCTCGGAATGCTCCAGGGGTTACAAAGCAAATACAACAAAGAACAAGCTGCCACACAAGCCGTCTTAGAAGCCATGAACGGGACCCGAGAATTCGACAATCTCATGGAATTCTCTGAATATTTGTCTTGGAAAAGTACGTATTACGCCAACGGAGGTGCCGAGCACCCAACAGAGTTTGTGCTGTACCCTTCCATGCACGAAACATGGCAAGTTTCGGCCATTCCACCAACCATCACTTCCTTCGATCAAAAACGCTCCTTTCCTGTAGAATGGGCAGGACTCCGGGATGAAGAACTCAGTGCCGTCACTGGTGTACCCTCTATTTTCTGTCATAAAAATCGATTCATTGCAGTCTTTGAAACCAGAGAAGCGGCCATTGAAGCCATGAAACGATTCAACCTGTTGAGATAATTACCTGTTGACACAGTTAAAAGTCAAAAGGTTAACACACCACCCTGCTTTCGGATTTCACGCACTCTCAAACGCAAGTTTCTTCGTTCTTGAGCCTCAATTTGTCGACGGTTCCAAACTTCATTGTCGCCACAGTCCAAGATTGGTAATTTTTGTTTTTGACCGTCTTCACCAATCGCAACGAATGTCAAATAGGAACTGCAACAGTGCCGACGTTCTCCCGTCAAGGGATCTTCACTTTCAATGCGCACGCCGATTTCCATCGATGTATTCCAAGCGCAATTGACGGTGGATTTCAAAATCACCACCATGCCTTTCTGTACAGGTTGTAAAAAGTGCAACGCATCCATCGAAGCAGTTACCACTGGCATTCGACAAAAGCGCTGAGCAGAAACAGCCGCACAAATATCCACCCATGCGGCAATCTGACCACCAAAAGCCGTTCCATGGTTGTTGGTGTGACTGGGCAACACCAGTTGCGTCATCTCTACACGCGTATCTTCTGGAGTTCGAGTCATCTCAATCTTGTCTCCGTCTAAGAAGCAACAGTCCCCACAACGTTCCGAATACTCCAATGGAACCGCTTGACAATGTTGAAGTAGAACAGCCTTCTGGCTTTTCAGTGATGTCTTCTTCTTTGATATCGGTATCGGGATCACTGGTGTCTTCGCCTGACGGTTCAGCAGAGGGCTCAGCAGAAGGTTCAGTCGCAGGCTCTCCTGTATCTTCTGGATCGTCTGTCGCATCCACCCCATCACAGTCCTGATCAATACCGTCGTCTGGAATGTCTGTGGCACCTGGATTTCGATCTGGATTTGCATCGTCACAGTCTCCATCGCCAACCCCATAGCCATCCCCATCTAGGTCATCGTCAACCGTACTGGGGTCGCAGTCTTGATCGATGCCATCGTAAGGAATCTCTGTTGCATTGGGTGCTATATCAACTGTAGAATCATCACAATCTGCTGAGTTTTCAGATTCACCAGCATCGTCACAATCCAAATCAAAGGAGGATACAATCGATGTTGAGCCATAGCCATCTCCATCGTTGTCCACATAGCAATCTTCTGTGTTGTCACAATCTTGACTGATACCGTCCCCTGGAATCTCTGGTGCTCCAAAGTATACGGAAGGATTGGTGTCGTCGCAGTCATTGCCACCCACACCACCCGCAGGCGCAATCATGTAACCGTAGCCATCCCCATCATTATCCGCCATACAGGCTGTTGCTGAGTCATACTCAGCCGCACCGGGAAAGGTCTGACCTGAATTGTCATCACAGTCATCATCGTTGTCTGCAATCGCCAACCCTGAGCAAGTAAACGAGGCTGATGTCGTCACCGTTGTCGAACCAAAGCCATCCAAATCAGCATCTTGAAAGCAAGCCTCATAATTGTCGCAATTTTGGTCAACACCATCCGCTGGAACTTCAGCCGCCGTTGGATTGACCGCGGACTGCATGTCATCACAATCGCTTCCCGCCGAAACACCGCTGTTGGTGGGTGCTGCATCTCCATAGCCATCGCCATCTACGTCCCTCATACAAGAAGTGGATGAATCGTTTTCAGCCGCCCCTGGATAGGTAAACGGGTCTAAGTCGTCACAGTCCCCTGTTTCACTGGACGCACCATTGACCGCATTGCAACTTTGAATGGTGGTGCTGCCCCCAATACCGTCCCCGTCGGCGTCCGCGTAATACAGAGAGCCACCCACAGGATTGTCATCGATTTGATTGTTGCAATCGTTGTCGATACCGTCACAAAACTCTACGGCCCCTGGCTTGATGGAAAAGTCCGCATCATCACAGTCCTGACCTGGTTGAACCAACGCACTTACAGGATTGGCATCGCCGTAGCCATCACCATCAGAATCACTCATACAAGCCGATGTCGACTCCAAAAATGCCGCCCCTGGATAAGCGCTTGCATTGTTGTCATCACAATCCACCAACGCACCAAATCCATCACCATCCCCGTCCAACAAGCCTGTTCCCCCAAATGCCCCTATGTCTGAACGAGAACCATTTAAATCAAAGCGAGTTGGGTCTCCAGCATCAACCAGAGAAGACGTACTGTCTAAGGTCAAGACATCGTTTCCGCAATTTCCATCTTGAGAATACAGCGTAAACAGTGGATTGTTGGCCATATTTCCATCGCTGACAACAGAAAAGGCAAAACTTCCGGAAGCATTTCCAGCGTTGTTGTACCAGTCGTTGTACGTCACCCCCATAGATGCAGAGGATCCATCGGCAGCATACACCGAAGCAGATGCACTGGACTGAGCAAAAATGTTGTTGATGAGTTCGGTTGGGCTCATCGTCAACCACAGGTCATCCCCTTGTGTACTTACATTTCCAACAAAGGTATTGTTGATGAATGATACCGAATCGATTGTGTCAAATGCGACCGCACCACCATTTTGTTCAGACTCGTTCTCTTGAAAGATGACATTGCTAACCGAAACATCTGAAACATTTCCAGCATAAAAACCTGCACCATAAGCATTTAACGTACTGAATTTGGTGACTCTATTCCCACACAAAATGCTGTTGTTCAATTGAATACTGTCCACATTGGATATCTGAACGGCGCCACCAAATCTGGTGTATGACGCTGGAGAACTGGCTTCATTTTCGATGAATCGACTGGTCACAATCTCTACATCTTGAGCGCCATTGACATACAACGCACCACCAGAACTGTGGGCCACATTTCCATCAAACAGAGAATTGCTCACCCATACATCGTCAGAACTTGAGGTATTGATCAGCAGTGCACCCCCACTGGCCGATGCTGAAAACATCGACTGATTGCCTTCAAAAGTAGAATTGTCGACCACCACTGTACCATAACTCTGATTGCTCGTCACACTTCCAAGAGAAATGGCACCACCATAGCCATACAAAGCCTCATTGTCTGTAAAGGTTGAATCTTCAATCATTAAGTCGGTCGCAGCGCTTGATCCCGACGCCATGACCCCAATCGCACCGGACTGGTCTGCCGTATTTTCGATAAAAGTAGAATCCAAAATGGTAAGTGTATCGTTGGCTGCAACGACCCATAGAGCGCCACCGTTGGTTGCCGAATTCCCTTCAAACACTGTATTCTCAATGGACACTGTCGAGCGATTGTAAACGTAAAGCGCCCCACCACTTCCAGAAGAGAAAGACCCACTGGTGGCTTGATTGTCGACAAATGTGGCCCCTGAAATGGATATGGTGTTTGGCTGAAACGACGAAACATTGTGGTTTGCATAGAGCACTCCACCATGAGAGTTCGACATGTTAGAGTCGTATGTTGAACCACTTTCGACAAAGTCAACCCCATACAGAAAGTCATACACTCCACCAAAGGAATTGGCCATGTTGTTTTGAAACAGGTTGTTGGTCGAACTGACAAAAGCACCATCCCGCGCATAGAGCACAGCACCATTCAATGCAGAGTTTCCGGTAAACGTAGAGTCGCTGATCGAGACAAATCCCCCCTCTGTATAAATCACCCCGCCAAGACCGCCACTGTTGGACGAAAATGTTGAATCTTCAATCTGAACCAAGCCTTCAACAACTATGGCACCACCCAAAGAAGATTGCGACTGGTTGGTGGTTCCGGAATTGGAAACTGTTACCGAACTCAATGTGGCGCTCGCCATTGCTCCAACAGTTAGAACAGGTCCTCCCGCATTTCTCAACTGAACATTCGAGACCGTTATTGTTTCACTACCGGTTAGTTGCACCGTGCTTGTACAACTTGAACCGTTGATTAGCACAGTCCCCAAACCTTCTAAGGTGATATCCACACCGCTTGGATCCAAACATTCAAAATATGTTCCACTCTCGATTTGAATGGTGTCCCCACTGCTGGCAGAATTGATTGCAGATTGAATGGAACCACCACTGGACACTGTCCAAGTGTTCGCCCAAGAAGGGGTCGTCAATAAAAACAATAAAGACATAGAAGACATCGCGCACTCCAATCACACATTCACGTTCTCATGAATGATATTTGATGAATTGTAACACATCAACACCCTGTAATGAGTAAAGACACTTGAAAAGTCAATGTTCTCGTAGCAAGGACAGCAATTGATGACTTTCCATGCGCAACGCCTCTTCAATGGGTGTCCGACCCAGTCGATCGGTCAGTGTGACATCCGCCCCGTGCGTCAACAAAAATTTGGCTGACAAAAAAGAGTCATTGCTGGCGGCGACATGAAGGGGTGTTCGACCTTCGTAATCGACCGCGTTCACATCGGCGCCTCCTTCAACCATTCGAATCAGTGCTTCCACATCATCATTGGCGACCGCCGCACACATCAAAACGGGATACAACGCTGCCTCCACATCTTCAATGTCTCTGGAAGATGCCAAAATTTGTGCAACGCTGGAAACAAAAGCACGTTCACGAAAGGAAGTCAACGGCTGTTCTTCTTCGGTGAGTTCTCCACGAATATTGCTTTGCATAATGCGCTTGACTTCTTCAGTACTCAAATCTGGATAACTGAGCAAATAGGCCAGTTTCATCAAGGCCGCTTCTGGAGTCAAATCGTGGCCGCTGATGACCCCAACATCGGCAAGTGACTGCCCAGATGCATAGTGAGATTTCACCCTTCCACGCATGCATTGAGTGCAATTGACGATGATGACCCCACGGTCATTGGCTTCTCGCAACACGTTCAACATTTCAGGTCTGTTGTCTGGTGCATTGCCCGCTCCAAACGTCTCCAACACCACACCCCGAATCGGTTCTTTGAGAACATTTTCCAACAATGCCACTGGCATTCCGGGAAAGAGTCGCAGTGCTGCCACATTCTTTTCAACAATGGGCGCAACCTTGAGGTTATTTTTCGCAGCCAAACGAACCAAACTCCACTGCACCGAAACATCCACTCCCACTTGGGCCAGTGGTGCAAAATTACCACTGTCAAAGGCCTCAAATGCCGATGCATCAACCTTTCTCGCTCTGTTTCCACGAAAGAGACGACTTCTGAAAAAAAGACACACTTCAGGAATGCTATAAGACCCTGCCAACGCCAACGCACCCAACATATTCTCCACTGCATCGTTGCGAACCTCACCCAAGGGCAATTGGGAGCCTGTCACGATGACTGGTTTCGACAAATTAACCAGCATAAAGGACAAAGCAGACGTGGCATAGGCCATCGTATCGGTACCGTGCAATACAATAAACGCATCAAATTCATCGTAATGCTTCTCAATATCCTTGGCGATGTGAACCCAGTCTTCGAATTCCATATTGACGGAATCCAGCAAGGGATCGTACTCTTTGATCTGATAACGAATCCGTCGACCCAACCTCGATGGTGGAGTGGTTAGATCTGGCTGTGAAGGGTCATGAAACTGCGGCATAGAGCGCAATTGTTGCTGTAGAAAACCTTTCGCTGGAGCATACCCACGTTCGGTAATTCGCATACCAATGGTCCCACCCGTATACAAAATCAAGACGTGACTGATCAACTCTTCATTCATCTCCCCTCACTCCTTTCATCAACGATGACTTGTTGATTGAAACACAGCCTGGACGGCATCCAACAACGGAATGTCTGCTGGTGCCCAATCGTAATTGACGACCTGATGCGCCTCAATCCAATCTGAATCCGTATGCTCTGAAAGACTGATCTGGGCTCTATCGCACACCGCCAAATAGGCATCCATGACGATGGTACGATTGCCCACGGACACTCTTGATTGCGCAATAAAGTCTCCAACCTCAATGTCACAGCCCAACTCTTCGCGAATTTCTCGTACCAAAGCCACAGTGGGCGTCTCTCCAGATTCCACCTTGCCACCAGGAAACTCCCACCCTGCTCCATCGGCACGTTGGGCAACAAAGAACGTTGATGGCGATCTGGGATCAACCATCACCGCGGCCACCACATAAATTTGTCGTTGAGAATTCTTCTTGTCCATCCGATACCCATGATAGTGAAAAGCCGTGTATACTAAATAAGACTCTCGACCAAGGACATTGATCATGTTTGCCAATCTTTCTGTATGGACTGTATCTCTTTTGATGCAAACTGCCACTGCATGGGAGCCTAGAGTCGTCAATGGAGAAATCGTTACATGGAAACAAGATCAAATTGGGTTTGAAATCAATGTGGACGACGCACCCAATCTGTCTGAAACAGAAGTTGTGGATGCTGTACAGTCTGCAGCGGCTGAATGGAGTGCCGACACCCATGGAGCAGGCACCCAGTTTCACTATGATGGACTGAGCAAAAAAAGAGGGGCTGATCTCAGTGATGGAATTCATTTGGTTTCTTTTGACAGCACTTGGAATCAAGACCCTTCCCTTTTGGCTGTGACACACGTTTGGAGCGATGCAAACCACGACATCGTACACTTTGATATTGAAATCAACGCTGAAGACGCCCTTTGGTCAACAAGTGGCGACCCAACCAAACACGATTTACACAACACGATGACCCATGAGTTTGGACATGCCTTGGGACTTGAACACTCGGATGAACCGCAAGCCACGATGTCGAGTACAACCACGATCGGTGAAACAACGAAACGTGATATTCACGCCGATGACATTCAAGGCTTTGTGACCCTCTACCCACAACAAGACGACAATGGTTCCAATACCGATCCAGCCTTACCCTCCGGAGACGATGACAACAACCAGTCTTCGGGGAGCAATACAGGTGTAGACAATGCCCTCCCACCAACAGCAGGAGGTGGCAGCGGCAACATGGGTCCCGTCAGTTTGGACAAGGCAGGCTGTCAAACCCAATCCTATACCAGTGGTAGTTGGACATTGCTTTGGATGTTGGTGGTGGGGATACTGACCTTTAGAAGAAGATTGTAGCGGTTCGCATCACGCATCGAACATCTAACATCGAACATCCAATTTCACATTTATTGATGCTGACCATATTGAAGACGTTTTTTCACGCGGACCTTTTGTCGTTCTTTGTATAGTTCATGGGAATTGTCCCCTTCTTCATTGGAAACCGCCGTTTTGGCATCCACAATTTGAAACTCTGCCATGACAAACACAAGTTTGCCCAACTTTTGATCCACCGGATGCTTGACCACTTCCTGTATGGAAATTGGCACATCCACAATGAAATTGATCACGCGATAGGTGGAACTTGAAAACTCATTGGGACTGTCCAACACGTCTTCTTCTGCAATGCCGTTGGATGGAGGGTTTTCAAACCCATGAGTAGAAACCATCTTCTTAAAGGGCATCAAATTGTTGTGACTTTGACCAGGTATGACAAAATTGTAGGGAAACGCGACCCTTTGCAACCAAACCATCAGTGGAAGCAAATCTTTGGGACTCTCCACGATAATTCGAAAGCGCAACTTATCAAAGACTGTACTGGCCACGTCTTCTTTCTTGGCCAACAATTTGGCAACAATGCTGTCTCGAGTCTTTCGATTTCCAAAGAACTCTACGACCCCAGGATTGGCTTGAAACATCTGCTCTTTGATGCTCAAAATCTGACGCTCAGCGTGCGCCAACAAGTTCTCCTCAGCGATGGGTGCTTGGTGTCTAAGTTCTGCAGAATCAAGATGTTGCAATACATGCATCAATTTCAAGACAACACAAGAAGCCGTTTGACGTGGAGAAACAACGTCATAGTCGGAGGCCCACAAAAATATCTGACGAACGTCTTCGACTTTTTTCACCTCTTGTACACAGGGCATCTGCAAATGTTCTTCAAGAAAGAGAACGGCGTCCTTAAACACCTGCTGAATTCTCAACTGGTCTGCTGGATCGTTCCAATCCAAATGAAGCACCTGTAAAAAACGGTCCACCTCATTCAATGTTCTAAAGTTGGCTCGTTCCCAGTCGATCACAGAATTTCCGGACAAGATAAGGCGTACTGACTCCAAATCGGATAAAGCAATAGCATTCACCAACGCCGATTGCGTGGACAAGTCGATTTGAGGATGTTTGGATTGAGATCGCTTAGATTGAGATTGTTCAAATTCGGATTTGGTGGGTTTGTCTTTGTCCAACATGGATGCTCTCAGTGTGGTACAGTTGTACACTGTGTGTAATTGATTTTACCACGGCACTCATCCTTACAGACAATATTACACTCTTGATTGATGAGAAGCACATGTCAACGATACGAAAAAAATCTCTCGGCAAACACATCAGCGCTGGTTTTTCGGCGATTCTTGGAAATTCTGGCATCTTTATCCCCGTCACATTGGCACTCGGAGCCTTGGACGTATTTTTGTTCAGAGGCGCGTTGTCACTGAATGGATTTGCACCAACAGACAACATTCTACAAATGCAAATCCCCCCTTCTGCGTTGATGAAACTCACCTTTTCATTTTTGGGACTGGCAATCGGTGTCAAATCCATTTTGGGTCCCATCGTTGGAATGTTGGTGGTGTTGTTTTCCAGAGCCAAAGCAAAAAATTCGCCTCTGGATTTGGGCAGTGCCTTCAACTTCATCGCAAAACGATACAAAAGTGTCTTTCTTCCTTACTTATTGGCGATGTTGAGCATCCAAGTCGGTATGCTGATCGTCATTCCAGGAATCATGTTCATGATGCAATATGCCTTTGTCGACGCTGTCGCCACATTGGAAAAAGAAAAGCACGTGTTGACTCGAAGCAAGCGCTTGACCAAGTCGCGTCGAAAGTCTTTGGTGATGCTCATTCTACCCTTTGTTCTATTGGGACAAGGAATGCAGTTCATCGACTTCATTTATTCTTCCAACCTACCCGCTTTAATTGGGTTTCACTCTTTGTATGAAGGCTTGTTCTTGGTCATCACGGCAACATTCTATATGCTGTACCATGAACGCATTTTGTTGATTGAGCAACACAAAGCCCGCAAAGCTGCAAAGAAAGAACAAGAAAAAGCAGCCAATGCAGAAGAATCAGCCCCAAAGTCAGAAACAGGCTCAGCGGAGCAATAACTCTATATACTGTTTGCTTTGACATCCGAATTAAGCTCGCCACAACGTCTGTGAATCAACAAAACATTCACCTTTCCATGGACTCTGTTCATGGAGCAGATACAACAGTAGCATGCTTCCAACCATTCAAACAGCACACCAGTTTCTAGATCAACCTTGGTCTGGTCTTTCCATTGATGCCTTTGGCTACCTTCTTGGCAAACTGGACAGCAACGAACAATTACCAAGCAAGATTTGGCTCATTGTACCGACCGAGCGCGAAGTGGCGTCTGCTTTGGAAACCCTTCGCTTTTGGATTCCAAACAGCCGCACAATCTTACAGTATCCGGCAGATGATCCAGATGCCCTCGATGGCATTTCCCCATCAAGAGCCGGAATACAACACCGATTGCTCAGCCTACAGAAATGGTACAATGAACAGCCTTGTCTGATGATATCCTCCGTTTTTGGGTGGATGCACAAAAGCCTCTCCAAAGAAGATTTGCAAGACAATATTCTGGAACTGACGGTGGAAGAAGAATACACGGTTCAAACGCTTACCGAAACATTGCAAAACATGGGTTATTTGAGCAATCGAGACCTCGATGCACCTGGAATGTTCAAATCAATGGGAGACAGCATCCACATTTGGTGCGTAGGCGAAACAGAACCAGTGAGACTCAGTTTTTTTGATGATGAACTCGAAAACATCGATCGATTCATCGAAAATGAAAAACACTCTCAGAACAAGATTCAGATTCTACCGGCCAGAGAATTGGTCTTGAACAGCGATCAATTACAAAAAATACGTCGTGGTACGGGTGGCTTTGTCAGAGAACAAGGTCGGGGTAGAGAAACCATGCGACAGGTCATTGGGAATCTCAAAGATGGCATTTGGTTTCCCTGTGCAGAAGATTATCTAGCCTATGCCTTCGATGTCCAATCTCCCACAGACGTCGACGATGACTGCAAAATCTCCATATTCAACCCCGCTGAATGTACAAAGCAAGCCGACATGTGGAGCAACAGAATCCAACATCGATGGCGACTGCTCAATCCAGAGCAACAACCATTGATCGAACGGGGTGCTCGTTTCGCTTCCAAACAAGACATCGCGCAATGTGTTAACGGTTCTTGGCAGATATCGGAAGACAACATTGGTGGTGCCCTCTTCACAATACCGTCCACAACCGCCTATCAAACCCAACAGCATTTCCTAGACCCTCTGGTCAAGCACCTCAACCGATGGACCAAACAAGGGTTTCGAATTGCAATGGTGGCCAGAACATACAACCGAGTTCACCGAACAAGTTCGTTGCTGAATAGCAAAAGTGTGAAACATGAAATTGTTTCATCCTTAGAAGACATTGTTGTTGGTGAAATAGGCTTGTGTACTGGAAAGATTGACAAAGGAATCGTGGATGCCGATGCTAAAATTGTTGTTCTGTGTTTGGAATACATTTTCAGTTTGAGTAAGGAAGCCTCAAGAATCCCGACCACACTTAAAGACGCCGTCATCTCGAACATTGCCGACATCAAACCAGGAGACATCGTTGTCCACAAAGAAAATGGCATTGGAAAGTTCGTTGGCATCGTCCAACAAAACATTCGTGGGACGTTGATTGACTGTATTAAAATCGAATACGCAAATTCCGCCTTTCTCTTGATGCCAGTCGACAAGATTGAAGATTTGTTTCGCTATCGTTCAATGGGATCGACACCAAAACTCGACAAACTTGGTTCGCCATCTTGGGCAAAGAGATTCAGAAAAGTCAAAGACAGCGTCGGAGAGATGGCAGAGGAACTGATCAAGCAAATGGCTTCAAGGGCAGGTCAAGTGGGTCACCCCTACGTCTCCACACCACAGTCTGTCAATGATTTTGCTCTGTCCTTTCCCTATCAAGAAACCCCCGATCAGCAACAAGCCATCGATGACGTATTCACCGACCTCGCCTCGACCAAGCCCATGAACCGACTGATCGTTGGGGATGTTGGTTTCGGAAAAACAGAGGTTGCTCTGCGGGCAGCCATGCGGGTTGTTGCCGAGGGGCATCAAGTGGCTGTGTTGTGCCCCACGACCATTTTGGCGATCCAACACCACCGAACCTTTGTCGATCGCTGTATTGACTTTGGGGTTCGAGTCGGTCTCATCTCCAGAATGCAAACGGCCGGCACAAAAAAGAAACTTTTCAAAAAATTGCAGAACGGCGAAATCGACATCCTGATTGGCACACACGCCATCTTCAGCAAAGATTTGCGCTTCAATAGACTGGGATTGGTCATTGTCGATGAAGAACACCGTTTTGGCGTACGACACAAAGAAGCCTTGCAACGCCTCAGCCAACTCAACCCAGATGGTCCTACAGAATACATGGCGATGAGTGCGACCCCGATCCCCCGAACATTACACCTCGCCATGTCCGGACTGAGAGAGGTCAGTGTCATCGCAACCCCTCCACCGGGTAGAATCTCCATTCAAACTCGTTTTTTGCGGTTCAACATCAAAGAAATAGCCAAACAGATTCGCTTTGAACTCCAACGGGGTGGGCAAATCTTCTTCGTTCACAACGTGGTCAAGGAATTGAACGGCATTGCGGGCATGTTGCAAGAGCACCTACCCAATATCCAGATTGAAGTAGCGTCTGGGAAGCACAACAAAAAACACATTGAACAAGTCATGCTGAACATTTGGGAAGGTCGGACGAAAGTCTTGGTTTGTACCACCATCGTTGAAAACGGTATTGACTTGCCCAATGTCAACACCATTTTCATCAACAACGCTCACAACATGGGTCTCGCACAACTGTACCAGTTGCGGGGACGCGTTGGACGTGGAAAGGAACAGGGCTATTGTACGTTGCTGATTCCTGAGAAGGGTCTCGGTAAAGATGCGTTGTCTAGGATGACTGCCCTCAAAGAATATACGTCGTTGGGTTCAGGGTTTGCCATTGCCAATGCCGATCTGGAAATCCGTGGGTCTGGAGATTTGTTGGGCAAAGAGCAATCTGGACACATCGATGCTCTGGGACTGGACATTTACATTGAACTCCTAGAAGAGGCCATCCAAGAACTCAAGCAAACCCAAACTGTCGCCTATGTTCCACAGGTTTCGATCTCTGTCCCTTCGGGTATACCGTCAGAGTACATCGCCGACATGCAGGATCGAATTCAGTCCTATCGACAAATGGCTACCGCCAAGCACCCTGATGACCTTGAAAGTTTGCTAGACCTGTGGGAAAGTACCTTTGGTCCCCCACCTCAAATGGCCCTCAATGCTGTCGGTCTTGCAGAAGTCCGCCTGTGGGCTAGACGAATCGGCATCGAAAGGATCGACTGGTTGAAAAGTCAGGTTCGCTTCATCAGCCACCCGTCCTGCGCGATTCCGTGGAAAGAAGTCGAAGCCCTAACCAAAGATCATCCACGCCTAGAGTTTGTCTATGTGAAAAATGGGATTTGGAAATTTTCCTCCAAAACATCCTATGAAGAGAGTAAAAATCCAATCCCATTTGTGTTGCAACTGCTTGGTCTATTCATTCCACTGTTGGAAGCCAAAGAATATTAGCAAAGAATATTAACAAAAAATATTCATCAAGGTCCTTACACTTTTGACAGTGCACGGTTCCACTGAGCAACGTGACCCGCTACGGATTCTGCGCTTTGAGAAGGAACAAAATGCCCCTGCACTCTCCACGCATCCACAATGGCTTGTTGACTCTCCCAAAAACCAATGCCCAATCCGGCCAAAAATGCAGCGCCCAAGGCCGTCGTTTCCAAAACAGCTGAACGCAAACACTCTACACCCAGAACATCCGCCTGAAACTGCATCATCAAATCGTTTCTGGCCATGCCACCATCAAGTTTCAATACCTGCAGTGGAGTTTGTGCATCTTGACTCATGGCCTGCAAAATATCGTATATCTGCATCGCCACACCCTCCAACGTAGCTCTTGCAATGTGTCCTTTGGTCGAACCACGGGTCAATCCAGAGATGCTCGCTCTGGCATCCGGATTCCAATGGGGAGCCCCCAATCCAGTAAAGGCGGGAACAACAGATACACCACCATTGTCCTCTACCGTTTTGGCAAGGGTTTCAACCTCCGCGGCCGAAGAAATGATGCCCAACTGATCTCGCAACCATTGAACAGCGGCACCTGCAACAAAGGCAGACCCTTCTAAGGCATAGACCGTTGTACCATTGAGTCGCCAAGCGATCGTCGTCAACAAACCATTTTGACTGCTCACGGCTTCATCGCCAGTGTTCATTAAAACAAAAGCCCCTGTTCCATACGTAGACTTCGCCTCTCCTTTGCCAAAACAGGCTTGACCAAACAGTGCAGATTGCTGATCACCGGCAAATCCTGATACAGGAATCCCATCGTCTAAGAACCCAATTCCTCTGGTTTGTCCAACCTCTCCAGCATTGTCCACAACAGCGGGAAGGCAAGCCCGAGGAATGTTGAGCATGTCTAGAAGTTCATCATCCCACTGATTGGTGTGAATATTGTAGAGCAACGTTCTTGAAGCATTGGATGGGTCAGTGACGTGGGCACCACAAAGTTTCCAAGTCAACCACGTGTCAATCGTACCAAACAAAATCTGTCCCGCTTCCGCACGTTGACGAGCCCCTTCCACATTGTCCAGCAACCAAGCCGCCTTGGTGCCTGAAAAATAAGGGTCCAACACCAAACCAGTTTTTTCCTTGACCATCGCTTCCAAACCACGATCTTTCAACCTTTGACAATGATCAGCGGTGCGGCGATCTTGCCACACCAAGGCTCGATGAATCGGTTCTCCCGTCTCTTTGTCCCAAAACAAACATGTTTCTCTTTGGTTGGTGATTCCAATTGCCCGAATTCGAACATCCCCAGCCTCTTCCAACGCCTTATTGGTCGCTTCTGCAATGCTGGTCCAAATCTCTGACACATCGTGCTCAACCCATCCTGGCTTGGGATAATGATTGGGAAACTCCACGTTGGCAACCGATACGACTTCAACATTGTGGTCCAACAACAATGCGGTGCTACCAGTGGTTCCTTGGTCTATGGCAATGATTACGTCTCTCATGTTTCGCTCCTTCAATACGGTAATTCTCTCAAGAAATGCTTCTGTCAATATGACAACATCGTTGCTTTGAGTCAAGATGCCTTTGGGTTATACTGTAGCAAACACGTTTGATGGAGAATCCCATGACACTGATCGCCCTTTTGTTTGCCTGCACTGTACCCGATGGTCCCTCTTATTCTGGACATGGAACATACGACTACTTGGCGTTTGACGGAGAACGAACTTGGAAATATCAAAGTGAAGACTCAGAAACAACTTTCACACTGGTGGTCGAAAAGACAGATTACACCTACGCCGATGGCATTGAGAACATCACGTTTGAATACAGTACAGAAGATCCACAGGCGCTCCTTGGTTCGGTTTCTTGGGAATCTGGAGGCATCAACGGTTCTGGTATTACAGGCTATTCTGTTGGCGACGAAGAAGTTGTCTTTGATACCATGATTGGATTTGCCGCCCATCGTATGGTCAGTGGCGACACAATTGAAACCACCACCAACGGGGTCACTTTCACCTCCACCATGCTGGGACTCGAGTCTTGTCAAAACAATTGGTCTCCCGATGACTGGGAATGCTTACATTTCACGTTGGAAGTCGACCAAGCAGACCACAACTTTCCATTTGTGGGCGATTATTGGATGGCAAATGGCTGGGGTGCATCCATCTTCAATACACCCACTGGCGCATGGGGTTCAGCAAATGACTGGATCTTGATTGGTGCTGAATGGGATATCGAAGAGTAAACTCAAACAAAGTCTGAATGTTCATGTTCAAAAATCACTGATCGTGCTCCACAATCCGCAATCGATGGTTCATGTTCATTACTCCGTAGTCATTGTCCCGTAATCATTGTCCCGTAATCATTTCTCTATGGTGATCTCTGGATGGTGTTCTTGGGGCATCAACACCAAAATGCCTTCCATTGGAGCCAAATAGATCCGAATGTGTTCAAAATACCATTTGAGATAGTGTTCTTTGACCACACCACCAGACATTTTGGTGGCGTGTCTGATTCGCACATCTGTATCTGAATGTCGCACCACAAACCCCAAATGGGTAATCCAAACCGGATTGTAGGGATTGCTTTGTCGAACCACCACCACCAGAGCACCTTCAGGAATCTTTGGAATCGCTTCGAAGGCAGCATCCAATGACAACACTCCAAAGTGATAGGTTCCCACCGGAAACTGTTCTGGTGAGAAAAAGAAATGTCGTCGCCCCCTCCAACGTTCCCACGTTCTTCGACGAATTGTTTTCGAAACAACATGTGTTTCACCAAGCGTGTGGGTAATGTCTTGTAGATAGCCCTGCTCGATTGCGTTTGGAATCCATTGAGAGGTCATGAAGTGGTTTCGATTGGCATAGGAGATTGGACCAGAACCATAGCGCAAGTCCTTTCGAATCTGCGCAACTTCTTGTGGAGATTGCCCCAAAGCCAAAGACAATGCTTCTTCCACAAAAGTCAAACAGTCGAACGCATCGTATCGAACGAGTGGATCTGGATCTGGTTCTTCGAGTTCACCAATGCCATTTAACAAATAGGGCTTGCCCAATAGAGACTCAGTAATCTGCTTCATTCTCATACCCAGCGCCAAACCTTGAGATGCTTCTTGAGCATCCAACACAGCCTCTGGTATGACGGTGATGTCTTGGGGCACTTCTCTTTCGACTGACTCAGTTTCTGGCGACTCTGCCCACAGCAGTCCAACAATGTGCAACCAAATTACCATGATGCTGTTGTAGTATGTTGAACCCAATTTTTCAAGGAGTACTGGATGTCAGTTGAATTGCGGTCTGCAACTGTCGATCTTCTCCACGATAACTTTGCTGATCAGAAATGGTCAGGTTGGGTACCACGCCAATGCTGTGCCAAGACTGTTTCTTTGAGGACAAAAGAATTGTGTCCGCCATCAACAATACCCATTCTTTATTTGGATACAGTGGGTGATAATCCACCCCAACCCCAGCAGAGCGTTCTCCAACCACCGTTGCAACCCCCTGTTCTTGAAGGGTCAACGCCACCAATTCTGCGGGACCTTGAGTGCCTTGATTGACCAAGATCACAATCGGTTCAGTCTGTAGAGGACTTTGCTGGGCCAAAATGGGAATCTGATTGCCATCGTGGTGACGACGATGGGCCACAACTGTTTTGGAAGGCAAGAATACGTCCAATGTTGCCACCGCTTCTTCCCACAAACCTCCTGAGTTGTCTCGAAAGTCCAAAATTGAAATGTTGGATTCTTTTGCAGAGTTCGCAATCTTGTCGGCACTGCCCTGCCCAAAAAAGTGTACCTGTACGGTCGATCCGTGTGGAGTGACTTGAGGAATGGAAACTTGTGGAACATCAAACTGTCCCCTGTACAATTTTACCTGCTTGAGTTCATTGTCTCGGATCAATTCCAACAACAAGCGCTCATCGTCTTCCGATTCCAACAGCGACAACATATGCTGCCCTGCCAAACCAGTGAGAGAACGAGTATTGACCGACACCACAAAATCTCCTTCAAGCAAGCCTGCCTTTGCCGCTGGTGAATCTTTCATGACGTGTTCCACCAAAAATCCACGACCAGCCACGACTTGTATTCGTAAACCATACCCGTCACGACTACCCTGTCTCCATTGTTGCCATCTCTCATAATCGGATTTGGTCAGAGCTTTGGACCCTTCAATGCCCGTTTGACGCTCCACTTCACCCAACATGCCTTCAATGGCCGCTCTCTCCAACCGATTTGCATCAAAGTCTCGAGACAGCACACTGTATACATCTTGAACGTTTTCCTGTGCGAACGCCAAACCACTCATCATCCAGAGCATCGCCAACATTACAGTTCCATCTTTGCTGGAGTATAAGACACGTTTGCTTTGGTCTCTTGAGAAGATGACGTTGACAATCTCTCTAATTGTTCGAGTGTTTGCTGCTGGGTATAGACTATCCGTTCAAGATGATTGGCACGCTGTCGTTGATGCCATCCCCAAATCAATGACAAAAGCAATACAGCTGCGTACACAAAGATCAACTGTTTTGAAACAACCGGTCGCTGCTCTAATTCTGCTTGGTCCAGTTCCGCCTGCAACACGGCATCCATGTCATCCCAATATTCTGTTGCTTGGATCAATTGGATTCGCGGTGGAATTAACCGTTGTCCTTCCATGGCATCAATCAATTCCGCACAAGCACAACACTGCTCTAAATGCTCTCCCACCAATTCTTCTTCCGCAGGCGAAAGTTGTCCGTCCAAGAGAGCTGCTGCACAACTTTCAACATCTCTACATGTAAATGGCAAATGAGATCCCACCAGTCCCCCTTTCCTTATCGATCCACTGAAAGTTCTGGAGGCAACACTTCCAACAGTTTCTTTCGGGCTCTAGATAATCTTGACATCACGGTCCCCAGTTTAATATCGAGCACTTGTGCAATTTCCGTATAGGAAAGCTCATCGTAATAACGCAGAATCAAAATCTCACGGTGATCATCGCCAAGTTTGTCCAAGGTGTTCATCATCAAAATCGACTGTTCACCATCAAACAAGTGCTTCCACTGCTGGGCTTCTTCACGATCTGGCATCGGATTGGCCTTGAGAATGGCAGCGCGTCTAGACGTATTTCTCAACTGGTTCAAACATAGATTTTTGGCCACTCGAAACAACCATGCTTTGATGCGAAACTCTTGGTCAAACAAACGTGTCTCACGGATCGCTCTGACAAAAGTTTCTTGTACAATATCGAATGCTTCGTCTTGGTCGCGCAAAATGTATAGAGCATGTCGCAACAGTGGTTGGCGATACTTTTCAACCAGTAGATTGATCGCCACTCTTCGATTTTTGACCGCAGTCAACTTGATTTGCTCGTCGGACCACTGTTGGGCTGTACGCAATGGAATCACAGACATGAAAACCTCTCTCTTGATGGTGAAACACCCAAATGACTGTATTCATTCCAGTGTTGTACTATCAAACGTCATTTTCTGTGGATTATTCAAAAATGGATCAAATTTCCTAAACGCTGTCTGAAAATTTGATCCACCTCTGCATTTATCTCTTCTTTTTTTATTCGGTCACACCTGGAACGCGCACCCCACGCTCTTTGGCGACTTCAATCGCACGGTCGTATCCTGCATCCACATGTCGGAATACCCCCATTGCAGGATCGGAGGTCAATGTTCGTTCAATTCGACGTGCAGCGTCATCGGTTCCATCTGCCACAATGACTTGACCGGCGTGCAAAGAATACCCCATTCCAACGCCGCCACCATGGTGGAAACTTACCCAACTGGCACCGTTCACAGCGTTAATTAGCGCGTTGAGGATTGGCCAATCTCCCACGGCGTCCGAACCATCTTTCATCGCTTCCGTCTCGCGGTTCGGCGATGCCACAGAGCCACAGTCCAAATGATCACGACCAATTACGATTGGGGCTTTCACTTTGCCAGTGCGCACCAACTCATTGAACGCCAGTCCAGCCTTGACCCGTTCTCCATAGCCCAACCAGCAAATTCGAGCCGGCAAACCTTGGAACTCAACCCGCTCACGCGCCATTTTCAACCAATTCAAAAGCGATTCATCTTCTGGAAACAATTCAGCAATCACGCGGTCTGTTTCATAAATATCTTCTGGGTCTCCAGAAAGTGCAACCCAACGGAATGGCCCTTTGCCTTCACAAAACAATGGACGAATATACGCCGGAACAAATCCAGGGAAGTCGAACGCATTCTCCAATCCAACACGCTGTGCACCGGCACGAAGGTTGTTTCCATAATCAAAGGTAATTGCGCCAGACTGTTGTAGGGTCAACATAGCCTGTACGTGATCTCTCATTGTTTCAAAAGAACGCTGTTCATACTGAGCAGGGTCTTCTTCTCGCATTTCTGCTGCTTCTTCCAAGGACATACCTCTGGGAACATACCCATCGATTGGATCGTGAGCCGAGGTTTGATCGGTCAGTACATCGGGAACGATCCCTCTTTCAATCAGAGCTTCTAGACCATCTGCAGCATTGATCACTACGGCAATTGACTTTGCGATTCCCTGCTCTTTATAGCGCAACGCTCGCTCGATTCCATCTTCAATACTGTCTGCCACTTCATCCAAATAGCGCGTTTCCAATCGCTTTTGAATTCGGTCTGGGTCCACATCAAAACCCAAGAATGTCCCCTTTGCCATCACCGCTGCCAAAGGTTGGGCTCCACCCATACCACCCAGACCAGCCGATACAACAAGTTTTCCTTCCAATGTACCATTAAAGTGCTTCTTTCCAGCGGCGACAAAGGTTTCATAGGTACCCTGCAAAATCCCTTGGGTTCCGATGTAAATCCAAGAACCAGCCGTCATCTGACCATACATCATGAGGCCTTTCTTTTCGAGTTCTCGAAAGTGATCCCAATTGGCCCACTCGCCCACCAAGTTTGAATTGGCAATGAGAACCCTTGGCGCATCTGGATGGGAGCGTACGATTCCAACTGGCTTACCAGATTGAACGAGCAATGTTTCATCATTTTCCAACGACTCTAAAGACTTGACGATGTTGTTGAATGCGGTCCAGTCTCGAGCAGCACGACCACTGCCTCCATAGACGACCAGATTGTCGGGGTCTTCAGCCACTTCAGGATCCAGATTGTTCAGCAACATTCTAAGAGCTGCTTCTTGAACCCAGCCCTTACAGCGCAACTCAGTTCCACGTGGTGCCGATAGTTTAGGTCTTTTTTCATCCATGGTGTATCTCCAGCAATAATAAACTTGTGACAACAAAAATGTAACTGAAAACCAGTCTCAAACCAACATCTCTGTAGAGATAGAGATACGCTCACAAAAACATGATCACAACACGCAAAAAAGCCCCAAACGGGGCTTTTCATCTCGATTCGTCTTTGGATTGTACAGCGAAAGTCTTGGTATATCGACTTTGACTTTTGCACTCGACCAAACTGCGACTTTCAAGTGTTGCTTTTGACTGTCTTTTATTTTGACTGTCTTTTATTTTGACTTTGTCTCTGCAGCGTACACGAACTTTGCTTCCATATTTTCGGCATTGTCGCTTTCATCTGGAAGACTTGCCAAATACGCTTGGTATTCTTCCTCAGTAACCTCTCCAGTCTTAATTTTGCGTTCAACCGTACGGATATCATATTTCTCTGACATATTTCCCTCTAAAATAAATGGGTTGGAATCAATCTATTAGTCAATTTTTTGTGCATCGGCCGGTACAGAAGCCAATCCGTCGAAATCATCACCGTCATCTTGGACAACTGTCTCAGTCACTTCTACTGGTTTGGTTGGCTTGACAGCACCATCCGCAATCTCTCGAAGAGCCGTTACAACTTCTCGGTTGTCACGATAATCATCGATCAACGGTTGAGAATCCTTCCTCAACAACTTTTTGGCTCTGTGTGCGGTCACCATGACCAGCTCAAAGCGGTTGTCTACATTTTCCAAGCAATCATCTACTGTAATACGCGCCATTGTCTCTCCCGTTCGAACTGAATATCGTTCAATATTTGCCTGTCAAATCTACACTTATTTCCAGTCATTGTCAAGGGAATGCACGATTGATGATATTTTTCACCTTCTTGTCTTGACGAAGCATGCGGTGTGGCTACATATGGGCATCTTGTTTTGTTGCAATGGATCTTTGAGATTCATTGTGTCTTAATTTACCACCACTAAAAACCATTATGGAGTGTTGTTATGCCCATTCAACCATTGTTTGATCGCGTACTCGTAAAACGCAACGAGCAAGCGAAAACCACAGCAAGTGGATTGATCCTACCAGATGCGGGTCAAGAAAAGATGAATCAAGGGGTTGTCGTTGCCGTTGGCACTGGAAACGTTGATGACAGCGGTGCTGCACAAGCATTGGAAGTACAAAAAGGAGACACCGTCGTGTTCGGAAAGTACTCAGGAAGCACCATCGAAGATGAGAATGGCGATGAACTTCTCATTTTGAAAGAGAAAGAGATTCTCGGAATCATCACAGAATAATCATTTTATTGTTTAATTTTAGGAGAACAGCATGACTGCAAAAGATATCGTTTTTGAAAAAGACGCCCGTGAAACATTGTTGAAAGGCGTTAACATTTTGGCGGACGCCGTAAAAGTGACATTGGGTCCTCGTGGACGCAACGTACTCATTGAAAAGTCTTGGGGCGCACCCATCACCACAAAAGATGGTGTGACCGTAGCCAAAGAGATTGAAGTGGAAGATAAATTCGTCAACATGGGCGCACAAATGGTCAAAGAGGTCGCGTCGAAAACAAACGACGATGCAGGCGACGGAACCACGACTGCAACAGTATTGGCTCAAAGCATTTGTCAGCATGGTTTGGAACTGGTTGTTGCCGGTTTGAACCCCATGGATCTCAAACGTGGTATTGATTTCGCAGTGAAGCAAATCACCGCTGAATTGGGCAAAATGTCCAAACCAATCGTCGACAGAGAGCAGATCAAGAATGTTGCCCTCATCTCTTCGAATGGCGACGAGCAATTGGCTGAAGACATCGTCTCCGCGATCGAAGAAATCAATGCACAACTCAACAACTGTGCCCCTTCTGAACCAGTTCGAAGCAACACCCTTGAGCACATCAGCAAAACAGGTGTCATCAGCATTGAAGAAGGAAAAGACACCGAAACCAAAACCAAACTGGTCAAAGGGATGCAGTTTGATCGTGGTTACTTGTCGCCATACTTCATCACCAATCCAGAGAACATGACTGTTGAGTTGGAAAACCCACTGATCTTGGTCCATGAAAAGAAAATCTCTGCTGTGGAATCGTTGAAGCCATTGCTCGAAGATGTTCTGAAAAATGACCGCGATCGCCCTTTGTTGATCATCGCTGAAGATGTAGAAGGTGCTGCCCGCAACATGATGGTGATGAACCGTCTACAATACCAACTCAAGTGGGCTGCCATCAAGGCGCCTGGCTTTGGAGATCGACGCAAGGCGATGATGGAAGACATTGCCATTTTGGCTGGCACAACCATGATCTCAGAAGAACTTGGGCACGACCTCAAAGACATCGGCATCGCTGATTTGGGAACCGCTAAGAAGGTGACCATTTCTAAGGACCACACCAGCATCATCGACGGTGCAGGAGATGCTGAACGCATTAAAGAACGTTGCAAGCAGATTGACGGTCAAATCGCACACAGCACTTCGGATTACGACAAAGAAAAACTCCAAGAGCGCAAATCCAAACTTCAAGGTGGTACCGCTGTCATTTATGTGGGCGCAAAGACAGAACCCAAAATGAAAGAGAAGAAGTATTTGCTCGAAGATGCAATTCACGCCGTACGTGCTGCTGTAATCCCGACACACACCGATGAAGATACGCACCGTGTACACGTTGGTGGTGTATTGCCTGGTGGGGGTGTAGCCTTGATTCACGCATCAAAAGTATTGACCAGCGACAGCATTTCACACCTCAATGACGCTCAACAAGCAGGCGTCAAACTGGTTCAACGTGCCGTGGAAGGTCCTCTCCGTCAAATCGTATCCAATGCGGGTGGAGAAGCAGGTGTCGTCATCGACCGCGTCAAGCAAAATGAACAGACCACTTTTGGTTACGACGCGCGAAATGAACGATGGGGCGACATGCACGAGTTTGGAATCTTGGATCCCGGAAAAGTCACACAATCAGCGTTGGAAAATGCCGCTTCAATTGCTGGACTGCTTCTGACCACAGATGCGATGATTGCCGATGCCGATGATGAGCACAATCACTAAGTTTGTTGATTGATACATCAAAACGAAGCCCTTCCATTTTGGAGGGGCTTTTTGTTTGTCTGTGCCCAATAATTTGTCACTGCTTTTGCAATGGTTCGTTGAGCGTTTTCCATGCGTCATTTTCACCGAGGGCCAACAGCAACAGTTCCATTGACAATGCCACCGACGGTTGCTGAAGTTTGGGCAACCACTGTGCGCGATCATCAATCAAAACCTGAAGCGGCATCCCCGATTGAAGTGCCTGCTTGAGGTGGCGTTCAAAATCTGAAATCGCTTGTTCATCCGCAGAAATTTGAGCCAAACGGTAAGACACCACCCAATAGCCCGCATCAATCTCTTGAATCCGAAGCAACAATTGTTTCGCTTCTTCAGTATCTCCCTGCAACAACAAAATCTCTGCACAATCATACAAAGCGGGCACATAAGTCCCATCAGCCTGTAGGGCACTTCGATAATACCGCAGCGCCTGTGCGGTGTCACCACGCTGATTGTACTGTAAACCAACTTCATAATACACGCGGGCACTGTCAAAAACAGTCTCTGTGAAACGCTGTACATAAGTCCAACGCTCGGCATCGGATTCAAGCTCAAAGACCCTCGACAGCGCAGTGTCCTCAATCTCTGACGTCAACGAAACATAGGGCTCGGCAACCGCAGTTTGAAGCATCCACAAGCCAACGCCAAAGAATAGATTCATTGTCGTCGACGTCCCCTGCTCAGTCCCAACAGTGCCACACCCAACATCGACCACGACAGAGAATCCCAGTTTGCTGTCTGACATCCACCAAAAATCTTGCGCTCTTCAGATTCATCTATCGGATTTTCGATGGCTTTTGGCACACCATAGACACAAACATTGTCGATGTTCCAGCCACCCATTGTCAGTCCTCTGTCGCTGTTGATCTCCCAAGAAAACTGCGCCTTTCCCGTTTCATCAGTTTCAACGGCAATCGCGTGGTTTTGCCACTGTTGATCTCGATGGTGTTCATCGCCCATACTCTCTGAGGTCGCGTGGTTTTGCCAAATGATGTTCCCATTCATATTGATCCAGGCTTGATCGTAAAAACCATCTTCAACAGAGAGCCATCGATCGTAGGTAAGAACAACCTCATCATAATCCGATACGTCAAAACTGGGTGAGAGCAATTGGTTGTGTTTGCCATTTTGATATTCGCCGTTGTATTGTTGACCGTTGATCTCCCCACCCAAGTCGTTGCCCCAAATGTTGTTCCCAGAAGCGGCCAACTCAGGATCTCCACCAAGTCCACCGGGGGGGCCCCACTGCCAATCGTCGGCGCCCTCTTGGTTTTCACCTGCCAAGAGAGAATGGGTAAACCCACCGTCATCACTCTCAAAATCCGTACAGAATATTTCTTCTAAATCCCCCACATAGAAGGAAAATGGATGTCGATCACCGTCGGGAGGCACGGACACTCGATTGCCGTCTGTATCAACCATCTCGATATAATACTGAACGGTGCCCTCGTCTTCATACTGTGGAATCTCTCCGTCAATGATGGTCTCCGTCAGCGACAGCGCCTCTTCTTCCCAAGACAGTCCGCCATCCCAAGAAAAGTGCACAGTGGCCGATGCTGGACTTGCTGACAAGCATTGTTCGGCAAACTGTACAATGTCAGCCTCCAAAACCAGTGCACCACCTGTTGATTGATTGCCCAAATCTTCGTGTACGATCGACAATAGACCAGCACCGCCGTTGGGACCAAGACCGTGTAAGGCAAACGCTTCAACTATTGAACACTGATTGGGGGTTCCATCGCTCAGGTCTGCGTTGTCATCATCGGCAAAAATGAACTCGTCAAAGGCCGTGGGAATGGTTGGTCCACCTCTCATACCCAATACAAAGACCGGCACCACCGTTTCATAAGCCAATTCGTCACCCAACTCGCCACGCAACTGATTCCACCAATCCCAAACAGCGCCAGCAAAGATCAACCCATCTTGATGAACCTCGTTGACGATGTCATCTGGGTATCGGTAATTTGGCTCTACGTCTCGAATGTGTGCACCATTTGCACCAAAGTTCGGAGCGATTCGATTGTCTTCGGTTTGGAAAAAAGCGATCGAATCCCCAACCCCTTCTCCCATCGAACCATCGTACTCACCAGACAACAGATTGTAATAGTGAAACCCATGTCCCCATTCATGGTAAGACACGTCAGCAATGCGACCAGTGTTGTTGCACCCACCACCAGAACGATAGAAATGCACCTCTCCATCAAAATAGGCATTGCACACATCATCTTCGTTGACATACGCGGTAGAACGGGTCCAATTGTTGACGATTTGGGGAGCCCACGCAGAAGACCACGCATAAATGCGACTTTGAAAAACAAACTGGTCGATCTCTGGCAACGTTTCTTCGGTCGATTCGAATACCTGTTCTCCGCCGGTTAGATCAAAGGTCACCTCGTCACCCATTTGATTGTAGACCTGTGTCCTTCGGCCATCCAGCCAAACCGACACTGTATCTTCCGTTTCAAAAGGCGACAAGTATGCCCCATCCAAATCGGTTCTAAAGTCAGCATCTTCTGTATCAAAAGTGGGAATGTTCAGTTCAGACAAGGGCGACGTCACCAATGGATCCCCAATGGTGCGCTCATCGTGCTCCCCCAATAGATTTCCCTCTAAGTATCGAACTTCATTGTGTACGTTCCAAATTTGTCCCGTCTCAACATCCACAAAGGCAACCCACTGTCCACGTGGGGTTTGTGTTTCCCATTGAACCTGCCACACCAACCGAACGTCCATTCCCTTGGGATGCTCCACCAACGTGCCCTCAAGAGGCAACCACTGTGCGTTTACTTGCTGGTTCCAAGTCACGGCTTCTGGTGTCACTTCTTCGATTGCCAAAAGCACGGCTTCAGATGCCGGAACGGTTACTATGGCTTGATCAAGCCCTTCTCGATCAAAAGCATACACGTCTATCCCCAACATCGTCAAATGAGACTCTTGAAACCTTGCCTCTACCCCTCTTCTCCAAACGGGCACATCGACAGCAAGACGGTTGGCTACGTCATTCCAAATGCCTTCGGACAGAGATTGATGCTGTTGCAACTGAAGATACTGTCGTCCACTTCGATGGTCTTCTCCAAACTGCTTGAGCTTCAACTGACTGCTTTTCAGTCCGGTGAGTTCATGGCTCTCCAAAAACGGATACAGCCCCGCCAGCACAGACGCCTCACTGCCACAGTCAAATGGAATCCCTTTGCCCCACATGCGGTAAGGTCGCTGACTGCTTTGATCAAACCGAGCGTTCCAGTCTGGATATTGCTGTAGAAATGACTGCCAGTATCCTTGCTGATGCAACGTGGCTTGACGCGAAACATCGAAAGTAACAACTCGATTTGGCTCTACACCAATCCAAACAGTGGAAGAAGGAGCAAAACCAAAAGCAACTGACATGACCAAAGACAACAACATAGCAAATACCTCAAGAATCGAGCACAAAAGTAGAAGAGCAGGACACACCGTGGCTTTCTACAGGCTCTGTGATAGGTTAATTGTGCCAGTTCAGTAGAACAAATCAAACCTTTATACCCATTTTACACAGAACCTTGACAAATCTCATGCGCAGTCTGTTGCCACACTCTTATTTAAGTCTCGCTTTAACGCTCATTGGATGCACCTCGGACAGTGAGGTGGATACGGTTGAGTTTCCAAATCTACCAGAAATCAAAGTCGTCGAACAACGTAAGGCACCCAAAGCAGTCTCATCGAGACCCGTCACAGAGTTCGTCATCGCGCTTGTGGGTGAAGTTCGTGGAGAACTAGAGCCCTGTGGTTGTCCAACGCTGCCCTACGGTGGGTTTCCACGAAGAATGACAGCCCTCGAAGAATTGCGAGAACAGAATACCGTGTTTCATTTGGATGCCGGAGAGACCTTACTAAAAGGATTCTTCAGCAACAAGGACAGCACGTCTACAGAACGGGCTTTGCTGATTGGTGAACTCTCAAACACGTCGGGTGTGGATGTGTGGACGGTGGGGCCTTCAGACCTCATGGCTGTGGGCATGGACACCTTACAGACGATGCCGGGACCGATTCGTATCTCAGCCACATGGCACTCTGAAACAGGCGAACGATACTTTGAACCCTTTGTGGTCTTGTCCAAAAGCAACATTGACATCGCTGTTATTGGTCTCTCCACCTCTCCAACAGATCCACGATTTCAATTTGTGCAAACCAAATCCGCCAAGGAAACCCTCTCAGAGATTCTACCAACCATCCCAACCACTGTTGATATGATCGTTGCGCTGGGTTCAATGGACGATGAAGAAATTCACAGCATTCGACAAGACTTCCCCGAAGTATCTCTGTTTCTCACCACCGAAGGCGCCACCTACGAAGATCCACTTCATCAACCCAATGGCTCTCACATCATTGAAGCCCCAAAACAAGGTCGTTTCATCCAAAGCATCTACATCAGACACCACATTCCCAAAGAGCCACTGCAGAACAGCATCCCCGAAAGTGATTGGAGAACGTGGCAAATGACCCGAAACAACCTCACACATCCAGTGCATGAAACGTTTGCAACAATGGGCGCCAGCAACAACCTATACTTCAGTGAACTGATTCCACTGTCGTCACATTACGATCCAAAAGACAAGGACACAGCCACTGCACAACGGCTCTCTCAATTTGCCGAAAGCAAACTGGAACTTTCACAGCAAATTGCCGATCAACCCACAACACCAACCGAACCTGGATTTGCAGCCTCAGGACGATGCGCCCAATGCCACACCGCTGAGATGGCAAAATGGAGTTTTAGCAAACACGCGCGGGCATGGGAAAGTTTGGTCAATCACCCCGTCAAAGGCAGCACCGAAAATCCAGATTGTATCGGCTGTCACAGCACAGGATTTGGTCAAGTGGGTGGTTTTGGGGAGCCAACGGTTGCCAACATTCGAAAGTTCAAAGCGGTACAGTGCGAAGCCTGCCACGGTCCTCTCAAAGGACACCCAAATGACAAATCCATTCAGACAACCCCCATCACCGTCGAAGCTTGCTTGGGCTGTCACGATGAAGCCAACAGTCCCAATTTTGACTTTGCGTCCTACTTACAACAGGCTACCTGCCAAAGTAGATAGATTTGTTGTGGAAGAATTGCTCAATGGCATTTTGCTCCACAAGTTGCTGTGACTCATTTTGACAAGTGGAACAAATGTCGTAACCGTGATGGTGTACTATTCGATGGCTCAAAAAGAAGTTTCGATTGCAAAAGACACAAATTCCATCGTCCTCAGCCATTGGAGATTCTATACTGCTCGAAATACACCCGTCACAAATTCCCCCAGTGTCGGTGCGAATAAAGTGATGAGGACCTTTTCCTGAAGCAGAACAAATCTGACAGACCTCTGTTTCAGAAAACAGAAAGTCCGCTTGCACCCGATTTGGGGTGGCCTGAAAGATTCCCTGTCGTATATTTTTCAACAGTCGCTTTCGATTGGTCGTTTGGGTGAGTTGCTGAAGTTCCTCAAAGGCACTGACTTCACCATTGAGTGCCAATCCAATTTTGGCAGCCACCGCCATATCCAAGTCTTCAACTTTTGCCCACTCTCGAAGCAACAATCGCGTTTTTTCAGACCCTTTTTTGGCAATGGAAAGCAGAACCAGTGCTTGATACGCTCTAGAAATCTGTCGTTCTCGACTCTCTCTTTGACGGTGTTCTTGAACGTCGTAGGCCATCTCTTCATTTGTATGTGCCGCGGCCCGAATGTCTTCTTCTGTTAGGTTGAGCCCCTGCATCAAAATATCTTCCGACAACCAATCCGAAGCGCTCAGTGCTGCACACCCGAGTTCCAACCCAAACGTCGTCTTTGCTTGCTCCAAACCCAATGCGGTATCTTGTGCCTTTGACTGCTGCGTCATGTAGACCGCGACTTCCCACAGTGCAAACCGCAAATGCTCGTCTTGAGAACAGTGAATCGCGTCCAACACGGTTGGAATCATCTCTGCACCGACTTCAACCAACGCCCCAAGAATGACACCGATTTGCTGACGGACCACTTCCGCCACCCGCGGTTCTGCATTGCTTGGAATCGAAGCGTAATACTCAACCGTTTCCGAAAGCATTCCTTGCAACCACTGAACGTCCCTTGCTTGAAGACGAATGGCTATCAACTCTTGAAATGTTTCGATGTGATCCCAATTGTTGTTCAACGTTTCCTGAAAAACCCGTGTTGCTTCCTTGGTATTTCCAAGTTGCAACAGGGCTTGACCCAATATCAAACGGGCTTCCAAATGGTGCGGTTCGTATACCAAGCACTGCTGGGCCACCCCTTTGGCCCGTTCGAACTCTCCCAAATTGTACCAGGATTTGGCTTTCTTAGAGATGATGTCTACGTGATCTGGGTGCTTGTTCAAAAAGTTTCGAAAGTGCTGTACTGCATTGTTGAACTTGCCCAATTCAAAGGCCACCAATCCCAAATAGTAACTGCTCTCTTCGGTGTTGACCAAGGTTTGTCGCAATCGATTAAAATACCGCTCAGCCTGTTGATTCTTACCGTTGATCAAACAAGCATACCCCAACTCTTTGAGAAAATGAGAATCCAATTCCAGTTCGCTTCTGGACTGCAACGCCTGAATTAGATGGTAGAGGCTGCGCTGACCCAATCTCTTTTGATGGGCTTTTTCCAAGGACTGATCATGATACTGAAGCAAATACGCTTTTCCAATCAATCGATGAATCTCCCACACCTTGGGGGCTTGCTCCAATGCTTTTGCCCAATGCTCTATCGTACTGGCAATTTGATTGTGCGCTTTGTAATACACACCCAACGCCAAGTGCACCATCGTTGTATCGGTGCCATCCACCAAATGTGGCTCAACCTGAACCAAATATTTCCACGCTTCCTCTTCGCGTCCCAAATACACCAGCGACAGTGCCCTCATCGACAGCGCATCTAGATTGGTCGCATCTTCTTGTAAAACTCTACGGGCGTGGCGAATGACCTGTGCACAATCTTCTTCATTTCCATCGTGAAACATCGCCTTGGACAAATGCAACTTCATCAGACGAGTCAACATGACCACATTTCCACCACCACGGCTGACTTTCTGCGTCAAGTCGGTGATTTTCCAATCAATTTTTGTATGGGGAAATAAGAAACGATCGTGGTTCATGTCATCTGCCAGAGTCTATTGGTATGTGCTGTTATAACCTTTTTGTATCATATTAGCACCCCTCAGTCCCCGTCAACACTACTGGCTTGAGATTCAGGGTACAGTGTCGCGTGAACATCCGAAACCCACCGTGAAACATGCTCTGGTTCAAGCAAGAAAGTCAGGCCTTCAGCATCTCTCCACCAGTGTCGCACCTCCGGATTCTTCAGCCATTCTGAAAGCAACGTCGGATTCCATCCACCCAACACAGTGACGGTTGCAACCGGTTCATGGCTCCACTGCGACCAATCAAAATGAAGGTTCCTCGTGTCGACAATCAACGTGTTGACATCGTCGATCATCCCTTGATATCGGGTCGCCTGCTGAGTTTCTAACCATTGTTCTACAGAAGGATTTGGAATGGCAATCAATTGCGTATCAAAAGCAACGATGGGTCGATCGGTTGGTCTTGTTGGCCGCGCTTGCAAATGCGTTCCCTGTCCCGTTGGGTTTCGAGTGGCGTTGGCGACCAAGGTAATGCCCGCTTTTTGGCACCACTCCAATGCCTCTACTTGCAACACTTTGGCACCACTCTTCGCCATCGCAATCGCCCGATGTAACCCAATCGATTCCAACAACACAGCTTGAGGTACCACTCTGGGGTCGGTACTGTACACACCCGATACGTCCGAACATATTTCACAGAATTCAGCCTCCAAAGCCGCGGACAGTGCCACCGCCGTTGTATCCGACCCACCACGACCCAATGTTGTGACCTCACGGTTGAGACTCATGCCTTGAAACCCCGCCACAATGGCGATGTATCCTTCTTGCAAGGCTCTCTGTATTCGATGGGGACGCACTTCAACAATGTCTGAATTTCCGTGTTCACTGGTGGTAATGATGCCCGACTGAGATCCTGTAAACGATTTGGCGCGACCACCCATTTTCTCCAACGCCATCGCCACAAGACTCATGGAAACACGCTCTCCAACACTCACCAACAAGTCCAACTCTCGCTTCGGTGGGTTGTCCGACAATTGTTTGGCCAAAGACAGCAACGCATTGGTGGTATTGCCCATCGCACTGACGACAGCCACAACCTTGTATCCACTGTTGGCAGTGTCCAAAATGCGTCGTGCCACTTGCTCAATGCCTTCAATACTCGACACAGATGAACCACCATATTTTTGCACCACAATGGGTTTGGACATCCTACTTTCCTCTTACTGTCTTTACTGTATTTGGGTGTCTGACACGGTGATCGGCACTCGACGTCCGTCTTCACTCTCCGCGCTCACCAAAATATTTCTATACCAATAGCGACGCTCGGACCGAGGAGAACGAAACTCAACAACGCGGACTGAAATTGGCTGCGATGCATCTGGGACCTGCTCTCTCCAAACCCACCGTTCGTTTCGCCAGTCAATCAATTCCACCGTGACATACAGTGGAAACTCCACACCATCAATATCCAACGTCAATCGATTGGGTTGAGCGGCTTTGGAATCTAAAGCGCACACCCACAGCAAAGAGGGATCCTTGCTTGGCTTGCCGTCCAAATTCACCCAAGGGTTTCCACTGTACGGAAGTGTGAACACTCGCTTATCCCAAGCGGCAGAATGCTCCAAAAAGTACAGCGATGGATTGCGCCATTCATAATCATTCGAAGCCTCCACAAGACGCTCGTTGGCATGATCTATAAACCCCATTTCATAGAGCGCCCGACCTTTCCAGTATTCTGCCTGGGCAACGATGAAGTCATCGGGTTCGGATTGCGCAATGATTCCGTTCAATATTTCAATGCTGGTGTCCAGTTCTGCTTCGTCCATCATTAAATAGCGAGCCTGTTGAAGTTGAAACCACAGTTGGGCATCTTCTGCCCAAGCCATCGACAGAATCAAAAGCAGAGTGTTCATGAGGACAAAGGTTTGGCGATAAACTTATACCCAACACCATGCAGCGTTTGAATAAAAATGGGGTTTTGGATATTGTCTCGCAACTTTTTGCGCACTGTCAACACATGGGTGTCTACAGTTCGGGTCGCCACACCACCACGATAGTCCCAAACCTCTTGAAGCAACTGATCACGCGACAGCACCTTTCCTGCATTGTTGATGAAAAATGCCAGCAAATCTCTCTCTCGTTTGCTCAATGTTTCAATTGTGTTGCCACCATCGTGGTGAATTTCATGCAAGTCCAAATCCACAACAACGTTGTTCTCATAGGTCAAGCGCTTCAACACCACCCGCGTCCGCTTAAGATTCACCTTGACGCGCGCTTCGAGTTCTGGCAAGGAAAATGGCTTGGTGACGTAATCGTCCGCTCCCATCTCAAAACCCAACAGTTTGTCTTCTTCAGAAGAACGAGCGCTCACAAAGATGATCGGTTTGTCAAAGCCCTTCTCTCTTAGATTCTTACACAATTCAAACCCATCGACTTCACCGTCGCCACCACCGCTTTCGTGCAGCATGACATCCAACACCGCCAAATCAAACTGGTTCGCATTGATGAGGTCAAAAGCAGCTTCTGGAGTCTGTGCTCCTTGTGCTTCATAGCCTCGACTGTTGAAAAATCGTTTCAAGGATTCCAACACCGGTTGTTCATCTTCCACAAATAACAGCTTGCCATTGGACATCTTAAGCCTCTCCTTCAATGAGTAATTCGTCTGGAAATTGTAATATAAAAGTACTGCCACTGCCCAATTGAGATCGCACCAAAACGGTTCCACCATGGGCTTGCATGATCGCTTTTGTAATCGATAACCCAATTCCCGTCCCTTTGCGACGCAGAGCCTGCTTCTCTTTGGAACGAAAAAATGGCTCAAAGATATTTTCCAAATCTTCAGTCGGGATGCCGATCCCTTTATCGGAGACCACAATTTCAACAAACCCCATAACGCGACGTACTTTGACTCGAATCCAACGTTCTTCTCTGGAATATTTCTCCGCATTGGACAATAAATTCGTCATGCATTGACCAATGGCATTGGAATCCAGTTTCATCATTGGCAAGTCCCAATCCAACTCAATTTCAAACTCCATGTCGCGCATCGTCAATGTCACTTGCAAACTGTCTACGACGCGTTGAATAATGGAATTCAAATCTGCAGGACGCAGGACAAAGGACTTGTTTTCTCTTTCGATGGCCGCGTAATCAAGGACGTTGTCCACCAACCAACTGAGCCGCTCGCTTTCGCGCACGATCGATTCATAATGGTCTTGGAGTTCGTGTTCAAGCACCAACCCAAACATGAGAGACTCTCCTTTCAACCGAATCTGGGTGATGGGAGAACGCAATTCGTGAGACACCGACGCAGCAAAATTGCTCTTGATGTTGGCATTTCTCAACTCTGAAATGGTGACTCGAGTCGACAAAATCGCACCAAACAACATCACAAAGAGTGCAAAACCAATCAGACTGAGTTTCTGCTGTCTTCGAAGTGCCGACTGTTCCTCTAGAGAAGATACATCTTGTGCGGACACGGCGATCGACCAACCATTGAGCCAAGGAATGTAGCGACGCGTCAAATGCTTGTCATCAGACAGCGCTTGGGGTGGCAATAGTTCCATCGAAAGCAAACCGTCTCGAAGTGTTTCGGCTTCTGCCATTTCTCTGAGTTGACGGAGCATGTCCTCCTTGTGTAGACCAAACAGGTAGGTCTGCCCATCCCACATCGTTCTTGCCCAAATGGCCTCATCGCCTTCTTCCCACAGTAAGGTTCCCGGTTGCATCTGTCTTGGATGCGCCATGACCTCACGCCATTCATCTTCCCATCTAGAGACCCAGTAAAGATTGTTTAGTTGCTCTTCGATACGAGAACGGGTGTTGTCCACATAAGTGCGCTCTTCTGGCTTGAGTGAAGACACCGGATTCTGCTCTAGAAAGTCTTGTACAAAGCGCTGAGCCACAATTCCATCCAGCCCTTCACCGACCACCCATGGATCAGACAGCACCGCGTCCATCACTGAACGAAACTCAGAAAACAGCAAGCCATCCTCTCTCGCCAATTCGATCAACGCCAAATGGCGCAACTTTGCTCCTGACACATGACGATGATTGGAATTGAGCAAGGCCCGCAATAAATACCGAGCTTCGACCATTCTTCCAGTATCTTTCAAGGTGGACACCGCTCGATATTGGATGTTGTCTCTGGTGCGCCCATCTGTTTCCATCAACGAGAGACTTGACTGGTATGCAGGATGAAAAAGTACATCTGCACCTTTGGTCTCATTGTGCTCTACAAAAGGTGCAGTCATTTGCACATTTCTATCAAAGCGCACCACCATCCGTTGATGCTTGTGGAAAGAGCGAAGTGGAGTTTGTCCCGTTTCCAACACGGTTCGAACACTTTGTTCAAAGCCCACAATGTCTGCATTCATCTCTTGCAAAAAAACCAAAGCAACGTTGCGGGAGAGGTCTTCGAGTTCTACTTGTGTTTGTTTTTCTTGATCTTGAATCGAAGCAATGCCAAAATAAGCTAATAAGATGGCTGGGATAATGACAAAACCAATCGCCAGCAATAAAAACTGAATGACCCCTTGTAGGCGCAATGCTGTTTCCAGTGCGCGCACTTTGCCCATTCTCCATTGAAGGAGATAAGCGACCAGTCGAGTGCCAAAAGGGACATTGGAGGACATAGACAATGAAACGATGGTTGTGGTGTGGAGCGATACTGACCGCATGTGCCAGTGAGAATTATGCAAGATTGTATCACACCGAGGTCAAAGCCCCATCTTTGGAATGGGAAAATCTTGAAAACATGGAGCACATGGGTGCCACTTTGACAGATCGTGGTGTAAATTTCAGTCTCTACTCAGAAAATGCAACCCGCGTTGAAGTTCTGTTGTTTGACGACCCAGAATCGAATCAACCCACACAACAGTTTCCTTTGGAGAAAATCGGCGACAGTATGTGGAACATCTATGTCGAGGGCATTGGAGAAGGACAACATTACGGATACATCGCATGGGGTCCCAACTGGGAATACGATGAAAACTGGTTGCCTGGTCGAATCGATGGTTTCATTGCAGACGTCGACACAAGTGGAAACCGATTCAATCCAAACAAACTGCTGTTTGACCCTTATGCGCTGGCGTTGCATCGAGATCACGACTGGTTCAAAGGCTCTTTGGCCAGCGGTCCCAAACGCAATGAAATCACCTATGGAGCCGCCTCCAAGGCAGTTGTTGTTCAAAGTGATTACGAATGGTCAGACCATGAAAAAGAGTGGCGCAAGCAACGATCTGAAAACACCCTTGAAGGCCACAAAGACCACCAGTTGATTTATTATGAAGTCCATCCCAAAGGACTCACACAAAACCCCTCCAGTGGTGTGGAACACCCCGGAACATACAGAGGCATTGGAGAGATCGCCCCCTATTTACAAGACTTGGGCATCAACGCAATTGAACTGTTGCCGATCCACGAGAAACCATTGGACGGTGGATACTGGGGATACAACAACCTGAGTTTTTTCGCTCCAGAACACTCTTTCTCCGCCGATTTTCAAGCCACTGGACGTGTGGATGGCGTGATTGACGAATTTAAGTGGATGGTGGATGAACTGCACAAGCACGACATTGAGGTGATCATCGACGTGGTGTACAACCACACTGGAGAAGGTGGACTGTGGCGAGAGAAACTGTTCTTTGAGTTTCACGGCTCTGAGTTTGATGTCAACTTTGACCCCGTTGAGGTAGCAGGCTTGTATTCCTACCGAGGCATCGACAATCAGGCTTATTATGCGTTGACGCCCGACGGACAAGAATACTGGAACAATACAGGCGTGGGCAACCAAACGCGCCCCAACCATAGACCCATGCGCAAATTGATTATGGATTCGCTGTTGTTTCAAGTTGAGGAACTGCATGTGGATGGATTTCGATTTGACTTGGCAGGCATATTGGGTGAACCAGATCTCGATTACAATGCGCCAAGTGACCCTGCCAGCACGGTTCTACAAGACATCATCGACCACCCCGTCATGAAGGAAAACAATGTCCGCATCATCTCTGAGCCGTGGACTGCAGCAGGTTCAGGACCCGGCATTGGTGGTTTTCCTACCTCAAGTGACGACCCAGCATTTGCTTGGAGTGAATGGAATGCCCACTTTCGAGACTGGTGGCGCTCTTTTGTCAACAATTGCAATTGGGAAGGATGTGCTGGAAGCGGCGACGGACGATTTGTGCTGAACTCAACCGAAGGTGTGGACGGTGGAAACGTCATGACTGGCTCTTCAGGAGTGTATGGTTGGAACGGTCGCAAGCCCTATCACTCGATCAACTTTGTGACTGTCCACGACGGTTTTACCATGTACGATCTCTTTTCCTATGAAGAAAAGCAAAATGACTGTGGACTGCTGAACCCCATCTGCTGTGACGACCCATTCTCCGCTTGGTGTGACACCAACTCAGGAGAAGACCACAACCGTTCCTACAACTGGGGCTCTGAACCCATGAAACGCCAACAGATGCGCAACCTGTTCGCCGCGATGATGTTCTCACACGGCACCCCGATGATTCTGGGTGGAGACGAGTGGATGCGCACACAGTACGGGAACAACAATGCCTATTCCACGTGGGCAGACAACGAGTGGAACTGGTTCCGTTGGGGTGAGTGGCAAAGCACTACGCGAAACTTTCGCTCTCGAATGCACGACTTCGTTCGTCAAGCGATTCAGTTTCGCAAAGATCACGAATACGCCTTTGCCCCAACCGAATACGGTGCTGGAATGCCCTTCTCATGGAAATCTCCATCCAACGGCGACGTGGACTGGGGGGCACGACAGTTGATGATCCACTATTACAACGATGGCAATTGGGACGAAAAGGAACTGGCCATTCTGATCAACATGGACACCTTCAACACAGATTTCACCCTTCCCCAAGGTCGTTCTTGGACGCGCATTATGGATACCCAATCGTACTATGACATGGATGGAAGCAATGGAGAACCAGAGGGCTATTTCAATGCCACACCAGAAGCCTCCCCTCGAACAAGTGAGAACATTTGGCTTGAAGGAGATGGGAGCATGGGGGCGACCTACACCGTTCAACCGTTCAGCATCGTCATTTTGAAGGAGCAATAATGTCTATACTGATTGGACTGCTTAGTTTGATGGGGTTGTCCGAAGCCGCTCCAGTACAAGTTGGTGGCTACATGCGTGTGATGACGCGCCCCGACCTACAAGGTGGCAACGGCACCCTTGGCTATTGGAATCTCTACGGACGCCTGCTGAATGAACGGGGCTATACAATGCTGGACTCACGCATTCAGTTGCAAGAGGCGGACTCCTTTGGCGATCCGTGGAGCAGTGTTCACTTTCGAGCCGAGGGAGGTTCCATCGCGAACACCGACGCTGGAAATGGCAACCTTGGCAATTTTCGTCTCTCACAAGTCTATTTGCTGAGTGGAAACAGCGTTCCCAATTTGGTTTGGCAAGTGGGGACACTGGAAAGTTATTTTGGCGATCTCGGACTGTACGACATGCGACCAGCGATGGTCTTTACCGATACTGTTGGAATATCTGGGCGCTACCAAACCGATAAATCCGAGATTCTCATCGGGGTTGGGGATGCGGGCTACGCCAAATATGCTGCTGAATACAACACCGTTTGGACCAGTGGGTTTACCCTAAGACACAGACCCATCGATCAACTCGAATTTGGGATTGGGGGACAAGGCTATTTGGAACTGGGCACACCGGGCAATCGTAATGCTCCGTACACAACACCCGACATGGAGTATGAAGATTGGCTTCGCGGAGAAGTGGTACAGCACTTTGATGCTGAAAACCCCTTTGACATCTTAGAGTTTCCCGATCCTGTCTTGCAGAACACGTCATCCTACACGGCGATTGGATATGTGGGATTTGGTGGATTTGGTCCCGTCATTTGGAACAATTTCTATGCCACCTACCGCACCTTGCACCCTGAAAAATACAGCTCTGAATACTTTGAGGGGCAAGAGTTTCGTCTCTACACAACTGATCTCACCGATGAACGGGATGCTCTGCTGATTGGCAATGAGATGCAACTGCGCATCGTTCCTCAAAAGTGGGACATCGCATGGGGACTGCTCTACGGACGACACAGAGATGGGGACAACGACATCGCCCCAAGTGACCACGACCGCACCTATGCGTCAACCGTCCTGCGATCCCAGTGGTACATCAAACCCGAGTTGCACTTTCTCATCGAATCCAGTCTGGCTCAAGAAGTTTCCCACAATGGTCGAGCTTATCGTGAACATGCCGACTCCATATTCTCAAACACCAACGGCACTGCCGACGCGCGTGGGTTTGAGTACGGAGACACCGACACCCGCATCACTTGGCAAGGAAAAACTGGAATCGTTCTAAACCCCAATGGAGTCGGAATTTTCAACCGTCCATCGGTCCGAGTGCTGTATGGATCTCAATATTCCAATCAAAACAATGCCTTTGGAAACGCTTTTGTGGAGTCCTTGGACCAATACAATGACTTTGGCAACCGTGAACAACATTGGCACCACCTCGTTGCTGTGGAGACAGAATCATGGTTCTAATTGCTTTGCTGAACGGCTGCATCAAAGCCCCCACCGTTGTTGCCCCCACCGTTGTTGCCCCCACCGTTGTTGAAAGTCCAATTGCACAAACTTGGCCGGTGTGGATGGTTTTGGAACTGGATACCAATCAGGCTGTCCCTTCAACAGTGTCGGACAGGTTAAGTGAGGTCGCCCAACAACACAACGTCACGCTAGACTTACAACCCATTCCTGTAGACTTTGAGCACAGTACCATCCCACGTTCTGCGACTGGTCCAATCTTAATTCTTGAAACCCAAGCGGAGTTCTATGCTCAGGTAAATGGACGGTTTCGCTGGGAGGTCGATGTTCACATGGACTTGTTCGACGGCACAGAACACATCGTCGAAGACCTCACCATCCCTGTGTTTCATCAGTTCCACCATCAACGACACGCTGAGGCTCTTGAAGCGGCTTTACCGACTTTGGAGCGCAAGTTCCATGCCCTGTTGAACGAGCACCTACAGACAAAATGACCCCGTACTTTCCACTGTTGTTGACATCTTTGCTTGGAAAGCCCCCTCCAGACAACAGCCCAGACATACTGTATTTCATTTTGGTAGATCGCTTTGCCAATGGAGACACCCAAAACGATTGGTTTGTGGACACGACGGACCCCCAAGGCTTTCACGGTGGCGACTTGGACGGTGTAACCCAGCATTTGAACCACATTGAGTACATTGGAGCCGATGCGATTTGGATTTCTCCTATCTATGACATGCGCACCGAAAAGTTTCATGGACACGGTGCCTTTCACGGATATTGGACCGAAGACTTGACCCAAATTGCCCCACACATGGGTGGAGAACAGGGATTGCAAACGCTCTCGGAAGAACTAGAAAGCCGGAAGATGTCGTTGCTGTTGGACATTGTCTACAACCACACTTCTTTCGATGCCCCATTGCTCAGTACACATCCCGATTGGTTTCACGAGGCCAAGCCCATTGAAGATTGGAATGACCCAATCGAACTCACCACCCATCAAGTTCACGGCTTGCCCGATCTCGACCAAAGTCATCCTGAAGTTTATGCACACCTCCTTGAGAACTCACGCACATGGCTAGATCATCCGGCTATTGGTGGATTTAGGGTCGACGCCATTCGACACATGGACAGCAGATTCATTCAACAAATACACACAGACTTGGACGGTGCGTGGATGCTTGGAGAAGATTTTCAGGGCAACCCAACAGCCAATATTCAACGTTTCAAAGACACTGATATTGATGCCCTCTTTGATTTTCCATTCTATTATGCCCTGACAAATAGCATCTGTGATGGAACGTCGATGGAGGAAATGGCCAGCATCTTGTCTTTGGATGCCGAATATCCACAGAACAGTCATTTGGTGCGCTTTCTGGACAACCACGACCTTCCACGAATCTTCAGTCGATGCCACAAACGCAAACACCCTGTTCTTCTCGCCGAAATGGTAATATTTGCTCTGCGTGGCACCCCCATGATCTCTTACGGGACGGAACATTGGAGTGAAGGGAGCGAAGAACCTGACAACAGACGCGATATGGACTGGGACAACCTAGACCCAACGCACATTCTGCATCTCAAAACCCTCTCCACCTTTCGAAAGAAACACCCTGTACTCAAGCATGGAATTCCCAAGATCACGCACTCTGCAAAGGATGAACTGATCGTCGAGCAACATTGGAACTCCTCACATTCGATGCTGGCCATCAATCGTTCAACCACCCCGCTTCCAATACCGGATGCAACCTGTCGAAGTCCTAGTGGTGAAGGACTGCTCTTGGATGACGCGCTTGAAACGCTCAACACCTTACCCAATTTTCTAGAGTCGGGACAGACATTGATCTGGACCTGTACAGGCAAACGCCACAAGGACTCGATGGAAGAGATCACAATACACATAGAAGGGGCTCAAAGTGCACAACCAGTGATTGTGGGGACACATCCCCTACTCGGTGGATGGGACCCCTCTCTGGGTCTAAAAGCACATTGGCAAGATGGACATTGGGTCGCAACACTGTCTTTCCCAAGCAACACCGTCAGTGCCTACAAACTTGTGTACGCAACGGACGGTGACTTTGAATGGGAAAATGGCGACAATCGATTCCTCAATTCCATTACAGACAAATCCTTTTGGATACGATAGAATCTAGAGTATAGTGTGTTCAGATGGAGGTCTATATGCGATACATGGCTATCGGAATGATATTTGGCTTGGGATGCTCTCCAAGTTTTGCACCCAAAGTCGAGACTGTAGAAACCAATACCCTAGATGAAAATGGTGGTACAGATTGGGAAGCGTCCACTGGCTTGGACGCTCTACAAGACGAGATGGACCCTGAGTACTGCGAAAACATGCAACCCAACGTTGCTGGAGCAACAAGTTACTTTTACGGAATCTACCAGCGTTCTGACGGTGAATGGAACGGCGAAGAACAGTGGATTCTACACCCCACAGACGCTTGGACCGCCACCAATGATGAGACCTGCTACGTCACTTGGTCCATCAGTGCCGTCGAAGAAGCATCAGCCGGTTGTCCGTCCTGTGATTTTTCGCTGAATGTGTCTGGCTCTCTCAACCGCCAGAAAACAGACTGTCCCGAAGGACTCTGGGAAAACGAAGAGCAGTGGGAAACCACCTACAACGTGTTGATTGAAGGTGGCAACTCAATCGTGTACTTCCAAAGCGATGGAGAAATTGTTGGGTCCGGATATTCGACCAACACGGCCTTCAACTTCCTTTCTGACGTCAGTTGTTCTTGGTTTTAAAGTTGTTTTAAAACGATTTTTACAGTGGATTCAAAACACACGTCCAATTTTTCATAAGAAAATATTGAAGATTTACCTTGAACAATTACAATATCGCCACCTGAATCCCATTTCAATGGACTGAATTATGGCTTCTTCAAGCACCGTTGTACAACAGTTGCAAAGTTTGCATTTGTTTCGAAAAGTGTCTCAAAAAGACCTCAAACGCCTCACCCAGATGTGTCAGGTCCTAGAGTTTCGACCTCGACAAGTCATCTTTGCACAAAACGCTCCCGCTGACCACGCGATGATTTTGGTATCTGGAAAACTCGACGTCTGCATTATGACAGGACACACCGAACGTCATTTGGGAAGCATCCTGCCCGGTGAAATCTTTGGGGAGCAGGGATTGTTTCACAGTGGAGGCACCCGATCTGCCATGGTTCGAGCCAACAAAGACAGCGTTTGCTTGCTGGTGACCCCTGAACTGATGCGCGAAACATGGAACAACGAAGCCATCGTCGCCTTGGAACAGTTTTTGATTGCCACCATGGCACGACGCATTCGAAACACCAACCTCGAAATCCAAAAAATCTGGAAAAGCGAAAACGATGACGACAAAGCCGAAGCTGCCAATGCACAAGAACAAGAGCAGTCAGGTGGATTGCTCGGTCGACTGAAATCTCTGTTTGGAGGAAAATAACATGAAAGCCGAAGAACTCCGCCCTGTAGCCCGAAAATTGCTTCGCACCTACCAAGTAAGAAGCACTCGCTCGCGCAACCTCGCTTTGGCTCTGGGCAAAGGTGTACAGAAGATTTGGAAACAGGGCGATCTCATTTGCTCGGAAGGTCAACCTTCTGACAGCATGTTTGTCACCATGGAAGGGTCTGTACAAGTGTTGAAGCGCGATGCCAGCGGAACAGAGAAAGAACTGGCGGTCATTCCTGCACCCTCGATGATTGGTCAAATGGGACTGGTCGATGGCTCAAATCGGTCGGCTACTTGCCGTGCTGCCTCAGCCATCAAAGGAATCTTGATCTCCAAGCAAACCTTCAATTCTCTACTCCAAGAACAGTCGCCAGAAGGCAGTGCTTTTCGACACCTGTTGATCAGTACGATGATGAGTCAGTTGACCTCAGCCAACGACAAAATCAGTGGACTGGTCGATGACCTGGTTGAAGAACAGACCGCTGAAGTATCCCGTGCCAACACAGAAGAAGTGAACAAGGACAAACTGATGAAGATTGCGGGTGTTCTCGATGGTTGGGACGTCAAGGAAGGCGATGTTGATGACTTAGAAACCATTGAGTTTGTAATGGATGACGACATGAAGCGCACCAAAGAAGCCCGAGATAAAGCGCGACGATGGTAGCGGTCAAGATCCGTCGCCCACAGTCAACGGAAGAAAAAGCAAAAAACGGTCGAGGAGTGATTCTCGACCGTTCTCAATTGTCCAGCCTATCGGCTTAGAATTTACCTTGTACTATGTTCCACGTAAAGGTGTTGGGAGCGATTTCTCCAATCTTCTCTTTGTCAAATGACTCACCGTTCCAACGATACATGTTCAATGAGGCTTGATTGTCTGCCGCAACCACCAGTTCAGCCTTGCCATCGCCATCAATGTCTGTGGCATAGGATGTGTGCTCAAAACCAGACGAATCCTTGTCGATCAGTGTGGTTTCCCATTTTCCTTCATTAGACAGTCGAGCAATCCACAATCCCGAATGGTATCCAGCTGCCACTAAGTCCATCTTTCCATCGTGATCAAAGTCCCCAGGAACCAAGAAACGACACTGTTCATCGTCCAATGTAAACGCCGTCTTGTGTTCGAATGAGCCGTCTGGCTGTTCTGTGTACTGACGAATCTCAACTGGCTTGATGATGACTTTACCAACGCGCTCGGCTTCCATCACAGAAAACAATTCAGACTTTTTGTCCCCTTCTACGTCGGCAACCAAAATTTCTTTTGCATGGGTCTTCTTGTACTCTTCGACGATGGTTCTTTTGTATTCCTTACCGTTCCATCGATACATGACCACTTTGCCTGCCTGAGACTTTTTGGACTGGTTTCGATCAGACGGTGTGGCAAAGAATTCCAACTTTCCATCGCCATCAATGTCGCCAATCTCGATTTCATGCACAAAAGTATCGGCCACTTCATCGAGTTCTATCAACGTTTGCTCAACGCCTTCTCGTGCTGGCTCAAGAACAGCCACCACACCAGCATCGTGGGTCGCAATGACGAGGTCTGCAATGCCATCGTGGTTGACATCGCCCACTTCAATGTCTCTCAAACGGTTAAATTTCCCTTTCCAATCGCGTTCCCAAAGAGTTTCTTGGTTCCATCGACCGTCCTTCATCGTCCATTTTTTCAACAGTGCCTTCTCAGCACCAATGGTCAAAATACCATCTTGAAATGGAATCGCCTTGTGAAAGACATTGGAATCCCCATCTTCAATGCGAAAACGTTTCCAACCAGACTCTTGCGATCGCCAAATTTCCAATCTTGCTGGACCAGGTTGAGAGTCCCCATTTTCATCTTTCCAAAACCATGCTTGGGTCACCAACAAACTTTGTCCCGCATCGCCCATCAACGGTTCTTGTGCAGGCTTTGGTGGTTCAACCTTCGCCTTGGGGGCTTTGGATTCCACCTTTTCTTCTGTGGGCTTTGATGCATTAGAGGATGTTGCCTTGCTGGGCTCTTCATCTCCACACCCAATCAACATCAACGAAAGCAATGACGCTGTCAACATAATATTCTCCAGATCTTAATTTTAACTGTGTTCTTTCAAACTGTGTTTTGTCTACCTAGGGCGTTGCATACCGCAACCTCAACCTACACTCCCGTAGAGCCAAATCCACCAGTACCGCGAACCGTTTCGTCCAACGTGGTCACTTCCAGTACAGAAGCCTGAACCACCGGTGCAATGACCAACTGCGCAATGCGCATACCGCGTTCAATGGTCACGGGCTCCTGTCCCAAATTGACGAGCAAAACCTTCAACTCGCCGCGATAATCAGAGTCAATGGTACCAGGTGCATTGGTCACGGTCAAACCATGACGAAAAGCCAAGCCAGAACGGGGTCTAACTTGGCCTTCAAAACCGTCTGGGATTGCGATTTGCAACCCCGTGGGAATGGCTGTGCGCTCCAATGACTGTAAAACGATTGGTTCAGTGATTGCCGCGGGCAAATCCATCCCCGCCGACCCAGAAGTTTCATAGGACGGCAGAGGCAGATCTACGTTGTGCGGCAATCGTACAAAGCGCAGGCTTGGTTTCACGACAAGCTTTCACCAAATGCAGCCTTGCGAGAAGCCGTCAAGCCCTTACGACCTTTGACAACTTTGATCAAGACTTCGTCACCCATGCTCACCAACCCATTCAATGAATCGGTACGGCCTTTGTCCCACTCAGAAATGTGCAACAACATTTCGTTGCCAGGGAACAATTCCACGATCACACCAAAGTCCTTGATGCCAATGACCTTAGACAAGTACAATTCACCCAACTCTGGTTCACGAACGATGCCTTGAATCCATTCGATGGCACGGTTGGCATTGTCTGCATTTGTAGAGATCACGTCCACTTGACCACTGTCTTCAATCGAGACGCGAACGTCACAGGTTGACTGAATTTCCTTGATCACGATGCCGCCTTTTCCAATCACGTCGCGGATTTTGTCCGGCTTGATTCGGATGCTGGTGATGCGTGGTGCAAACGGAGAGAGTTCTTGACGTGGTCCGTCGATGACTTCTGCCATTTTGCCCAAGATGTGCATACGACCGTCTTTGGCTTGCGTCATGGCCTTGTTCATGACTTCTGGCGGAATAGAACCAAGTTTGGTGTCCATTTGGAAAGCAGTGATTCCGTTTGGTGTACCAGTCACTTTGAAGTCCATGTCACCCAAGTGGTCTTCATCACCCAAGATGTCAGACAACACAACATAGTTTTCATCCACTTTGATGAGTCCCATTGCAATACCGGCAACTGGTGCTTTCAACGGAACACCCGCATCCAACATCGACAGTGTGGCACCACAAACGGTGGCCATCGAAGAAGAACCGTTGGATTCCAATACGTCACTTGAACAGCGAACAACGTATTTGTACTCGTCAGCGCTTGGGAATACTGGTGTCAATGCGCGGTGCGCCAACTTACCGTGACCGATTTCACGACGCTTGGGACCAGTCATACGACGAACTTCACCAGTTGAGTATGGTGGGAAGTTGTATTGAAGCATCCAACGACGATCTTCTTTTTCATCGGCAAAGTCAACGTGCTGTGCATCGTGATCAGTACCCAATGTGGCGGTAACGAAAGCCTGAGTTTCACCACGTGTGAACACAGTAGAGCCGTGAGCACGAGGGGCGACACCCACTTCTACCCAGATGTTGCGGATTTCATCAGTTTGACGACCGTCAATGCGGATACCGGATTCAACCACGTTGCGACGCATGGTTTCAGAAACCATTTTGTCCCAGATTTTCTTGGCGTCTTTGGTCATAGAAGCAACCACTTCTTCGTCTTCTACACCATCCACCAAAGCTTCAATCAGGCCATTTCGAGTATTTTTCAGCCCAGAATTGCGTTCGTGCTTTCCAGAGATACCCATGGCTGCATCAAGTTTCTCTTGAGCGCCCAAATCCATCAATTTGCCTTTGATTTCTTCGTTGAGGTCGGCAGGTGCTGCCACTTCAAATTTCTCAGGACCAACTTTGGCTTGCAATTCTTCGATTCCGTCAATGATCTTCTGAATGGATTCAAAAGCCAAATCCATCGCTTGCATCATGGCTTCTTCAGGCGCTTCATTCGCAGCTCCTTCTACCATAGAGATACCTGCACGAGAACCAGCAACCACCAAATTGATGTCGGCTTCTGCTTGTTGATCAAGACTTGGGTTGAGCAAAAACTCACCGTTCAAACGAATGATGCGAACCCCTGCGATGGGATCGGTCATTGGAATGTCACTCACAGCGAAAGCCGCCGCAGTTCCACACATTGCCAACACATCGGTGTCAGAAGCGGGATCGTAACTCATAACGGTGGTGATCACCTGCATTTCACGACGAAAATACTTGGGGAACTGTGGACGAATCGGACGATCAATCAAACGAGAAATCAACGTTTCACGTTCGTTGGGACGACCTTCGCGCTTCAAGAAACCACCAGGAATGGACCCAGAGGCGGCTGTGCGGTCTTGATAAACGACTGTCAACGGCAAAAAGTCAAATGGAACATCGTCTTTGCTGGCACAGGTAGTCACCAACACCATAGAGTCGTCTTGACGGATTACAACTGAACCGTTGGCTTGTTTTGCCAACTTTCCAGTCTCGATGATCATTGGGCGACCACCGACTTCAATAGATACAGATTGTACATTCATAATGTTTGTCTCCAACTTGAATGTGATTGAAGAAACTCACCTGTCCACTATCGATTCGTAGACCCATGAAAAGAAGCTGTCTGCGGATGTTGAATGCTTCTTCACAAAGACCTGCGAACTGACGGTATCAATGATGAACCTCCTCGAATGGTGAAAGACACCCTTTGTGGGTGTCGAAAAGTCTATCGTTCTATTGTTTTTGACAAAGCCTTAAAACAACAAAGCCTTAAAACAACAAAGACAGACACAAGCATTTGCTCGTTGTCTGTCTATCACTGAACGAATGTAAATACAAGGATTCGCTTTACTTTCGCAATCCCAATGCATCACGAATGGCGATATAACGATCGTAATCAACATTTTGCAAGTAACGCATCAAACGACGACGACGACCAACCATTTTCAACAAACCACGACGTGAGTGGTGATCTTTGTGGTTTTTCATCTTGAATTTTGCGTTGCTTGACTTGGGGTCACGCTTGTAATGGTTGTTGTTCAAGTTGTTGATGCGTGCTGTCAGCAATGCAATCTGAACTTCTGCTGAACCAGTGTCGCCTTCTTTTGTAGCGAACTTAGCGATAACTTCTGCTTTTTCTTCTGCGGTCAATGCCATGATGGCCTCCAAAATTAATGTGTATTCTCAAATGCATCAGCGTAAATTTCGACCAAAAATCCTTGCCGATTGCACCGAAACGGTCTTACTTAACCGAAAGGCAATGTCACACGATTCTATCCACTTGTCAAGTCAAACCGAGAAATGACTGCATGATTTTCATTACCACACGTCAATGGGATCCCAAAGAGGATGAACCGTGCTGAGTTATTTTGTCACTGGCATGGTCTTGGGCTTGGTGACTGCTTTTGACGACGCGGAAGAACCAACGCTGTCCATATTCACACGACTGTGCAAAATCTTGCTGACACTCCAAGTGCTGATGACCCTCACATTGCTGTTGGGACTATACACCATAGAGACCCAATGGTTGATATTGTCTGTTCCATGGACGTTTGGAGTACAGGCGCTCTATTCAAAATCATTGTTGACGCTGCGAAAAGATATTTCAACAAACGTAGTTCAAGCACCCAGTTTGTGGACCATCCCTCTTTTGTTGACGCTCTGTGCATACCTTTGGCACGCATCGCCACCCCCTTGGATGCGGGATTCTTTGACCTATCATTTGGCGTTGGCAAAACAATATGCCATTCATGGACACTATGTGGATACCGATTTTGTGGTCTTTTCTCACTTCCCTCAAGGATGGCAGTCATTGCTGACCCTGTTCCATCAAGCAGACTCAGGAACAGCCCTGTGCAACCCACGCTATCTGGCTGTCTTCATCACAATCGCAACAGGCTTGGGCATCTTTGGGTGGCTCAAGCGAAAAACAGAGTCTGTACAATGGGCGATGACAGGTTCGATGCTCTACTTGCTGACGCCCAGCGTGATTGAATTTGGAACGTCCTGCTATGTTCAACCTTGGCTCACTGCCCTCTGTTTCTATTTAATACTGTCCATCGACCGCAAAGAGTCTGCCTGGTGGGTTGGATTGTTGGCGGGCGCGGCCATCTCTGTAAAGTACAGTGCATTGATCCTGCCCTTTATGGTGGCTCCGTTGATGTACACTCAAAGAAACAGTCGAGAATTGGTTCAGTTTCTTGGGGGTGTTGCTGTACTTGGTGGAGCGTTCCTGCTTCGAAACGCGGTTCTCACGGGCAATCCGGTCTTTCCACTCATGTACGAATGGTTTGGTGGAAATCATTGGGACTTGTGGCGGGCAGTCGCCTATGAAAGCACTTTGGAGAACTATGGCATGGGTCGAGAAGCTCTGGATTATTTACTTCTGCCCTTTCGGTTGTTCACCACTCAAAACATGCACCAATACTTTCAAGGATCACTGGGCGTTGGATGGTTGTTGCTGTTGATTGCCCATGGGTTCCTACGCAACAAAGAAGATCTTTCATCAAAACACACCCTTTCACCTCGTTGGATGTGGGGTTTGTTGGGTGTTTGGTTTGTATTTTGGACAGTACAGGTACAGCAAATTCGATTTCTCCTCCCCTTTCTGCCGTTGATTGCACTGTTGTGCATCCCTGTTGTATCCGTATGGAAACCAAAATCTTGGGGACTGTGGCTATTGCTGTCTGGTGTCTGGTCCATCAAGCCTCTACAAAGTTTATTGTACAACCAACAGGGGCACGTCTATTGGGAACACATAGACACCTCAACAGACGCAAAATGGGCATTCCTAGAGCATCGTCTGCCAGAGAACATGCCACTCTACAGGCACCTCAACGCATTAAAAACCACCGAAAGCAACAGCGTAAGCAAAGTCTGGCTGGTGTGGATGCGAGGGTATCATTACTATTTGGAGCACCCCGTACGACTGGACAATGTTTTTGGGGCTACCCGATTCGAGCGTCTACTCCACGAACATGACGCTGTACAAGTTGCTCAAAAGTTGAAGCAGGATCACATTTCGCACATTGCCATTCACTGGCGCTTCTTTCTTGTGGATCAAAATGCAGACTATTTGGGAGAAAACGCCACAGTTCAGATTCAAGCCCGTTTTAACGAACTGATACAAAATCAAATTTTGCTTCCCCAAAAGCAGTGGGGACCAGTGTGGCTCTATGAAGTTGCCGATTCTGAACTGTCTTCACCAGACTCACTCTCGTCGGAATCTCCGAAACCATCCAGTCCTTGATTTTGCAACGCCGATTCGGTGAGACACCAAACGCCGTGATCTTCGCCTTTTTTAAAGGATGACGTAAACTTTTTTAATACATTTCGAAGATGATGGATTTTGAGATCATAGCCCAACAATTCATTGACGGTGGGCAAAATCTCATTGGCGGTACTGCTTCCTTGTTCAGACAGCACTTTGATCACGATGCGTCGACGAACCTGCATCTCTTTTTTGGTACTTCGCTTGGCTCGACGGTTGGCAGAGTCTGCTTGAGAACCCACTTGGGAATCGGATATTCCGGCAGATACAGCGCCTGACAGCATCATTTTTTCCAACATCGCCACAGCGCCTTGCTGACGCAACAGTTCTGCCTTGACGTTGGCCAACTCCATTTCCAGCGTTCGCACAGTTTCTTCTAATTGCTGTTCTTTGGCTTTTTCTTCTTCCAATTGTGCTTCGAAAGACATCCACACCTCACTGATGAAATTACATTTTAACACAAGTGAGATAAATTATGTGTCAACAGAGCAACTTTCTTTAGACAACCATGCCATAGATGCCATACAACAGCATTTTTGGGGAGATGGTTCGCAACTCAAATATCTGTTTTTTGATCTGCTCGGGGCGCAAATAGAACTTTCTCAACGCCCATGCCTGCATCTCGATCAACTCTTTGGGATCGTAACCATGTGGATGGTACACCAGTCGATCAGGGTCTGGGTTGAAGGTTGTATAGTTTTCCCAATCGTCTCTAAACAAATCTTTTTGCCAGCGATCTTCAAACAACTTTGAACCTGGAAACGGAACCGTGATCGCATATTTTGCAAAATCCAAGTCCAAATCCATCGAGAACTCAACCGTTTCTCGGGTCATTTCTGGTGTCTCACCGGGCATACCAATCATGAATAGCCCCACCGTTTGCAATCCAGCATTCTTGGCGTTGGCCACCCCTTCTCGCACTTTTTGTGTGGTGATATTTTTGTTGACATTGCCCAACAGCAAGTCCACACCCGATTCAATCCCCATCAACACACGCCGACAACCACCGTAATACATCAAATCTGCAGTTTCTTTGTCTAAGCGATCGCACCGAGTTTCTGACAGCCACTGACAGCGCTTGTCCAAGCCACGATTGACAATTTCATCGCACAATGGCTTCAAGTCCTTTTTCACCAAAGGAAAGATGGGGTCTACAAATCCAATCTGTTTCACTTTGTATCGATCCACCAAGTATTCATACTCGTCAACGATTTTGATGGGATCGCGTCGGCGATACACCTTTCCACCCGTGTTGATCAGAGAGCAATAGTCACAGCGATATGGACAGCCTCTAGACCCAGTCATGGTCAGTACTGGCTTGGCAAAATCAGCGAAGGGCAACAAACCATACTTGTGGTATGGAAAGAGGTGCCATGCGGGATAGGGCAATGAATCCAAATCCGTAAGCAATCTTCGGTCCTTGTTGGTGACCGGTGTCCCGTCGTCTCCCAACCAAGTCAATCCATCCACCGTAGAAAAATCTTTGAAGCCGTTCTCCAACGCGTCCACCAACTCACAGATGGTTTCTTCTCCATCGTGGTGCACCACAAAGTCAGCCTTGCGCTCCAACACAATGTCTTTGGCAAAGACCTCGGCATGTACAGCCCCCCAAACAATCTTGACTTTGGGCAAGGCTCCTCGAATCATCTTGCTCAACGCTGAACAAATTGGCTCAGACGGTGTGAGAACGGTCATCCCCACCAAATCTGGCTGATATTCTTTGACTCTAGAGAGCACCTGCTCTGCACTGAGAACCTCAGCGAACATATCAATTACGCTAACCTCTGTGCCGTGGTGTTCTAGGGCACCTGCAATGTAAGCCAATCCAATGCAGGGCATCGGCTCCAACAGTTTGGCAAAACGACCCAGCTTGTTCAAATTCATTGAGGGGTTGATCAATAATACGCGCATGACGAGTGGACTCCTGTTTGTGTGTTCACCATCGACGTTCTCTATCAAAACGACGGCGATCTCGCTTGGTGGGTCTGCCTTTTCCCCGTTCTACCCTTGGAGGTGCTACTTCTTTTGGTTGCTCTGGGGTTAAATCTTCATACAGTGTAACAGCAAAGGAGGCAGGACCGCGCTTTTCAGCAAGCGCCAACACTTTCAGAATCTTCGCCCCACCTGGCGTCAGTGCACGGACCTCATCACCCACCTTGACCTTCGAACTTGCTTTCGCCGGGTTTCCATTGATTTTGACGTGACCTTTGTCACAGGTATTCCCAGCCAACGTACGGGTCTTGAACTTACGGGTAGCCCACAACCACTTGTCGACTCGAACTTTTGTGGCCGCAGTGCCAAATCTTTCTGCATCTGTCATCATAGTGGTAGTATAACCCGATTTTTGCTCAACCCACTTCACCACCAATTACACGAAGAAATTCATTGAGTTGCTTGATTTCCTCTCGCAACCGAATTGCCCGTTCAAAATCCAACTGTGCAGCAGCGCTGTGCATTTCAGCCTTAAGTGATTTTGCTCTTTTTTGCAGAGAAACAATGTCGGTTGGTGCGTCATCGGGTGGGGAGATCAATTTCTCCAAATCTTCGCCCGCATCCGAGGTGAACAGCTCTTCCAGTGGAGAGTCAAACTCCGAATGAATTGGCATGGGCTCGATGCCGTTCACTTCATTGTGGGCTTTTTGAATGACGCGACGTCGATTGGTTTCATCAATCGCGGCTTTCATCGAATCGGTAATTCTCTTGTTTTGAGAATACAAAATGACGTGTCCATCAATGTTTCTCGCAGCCCGCCCCATCGTTTGGATTAGACTGGTACGGTTTCTGAGAAACCCTTCTTTGTCGGCGTCCAAAATCGCCACCAACGAGACTTCTGGCATGTCCAAACCTTCACGAAGCAAGTTGATTCCAATCAAAACATCGTATTTGCCCTGTCTCAAGTCTCGAATGATTTCAACGCGTTCAATCGTCGGAATATCCGAGTGTAAATACGCAACCTTCAACCCAAGTTCATCGTAATAATTGGCCAAATGCTCAGACTTTTTCTTGGTCAACGTCGTTACCAAAACACGCTGATTTCGAGCGATGCGCTCTTTGATCTCTCCATAGAGATCATCCACTTGCCCCTCCAATTCTCTGACTTCAATGGTTGGATCCAACAGTCCCGTTGGACGAATAATTTGCTCGACCACTTCGCCGTCCGTAAAATCCAAATCTCGTGGTGCAGGCGTGGCAGAAACGAGAATTGCTTTGTTGAGCATACCAAAGAACTCATCTGGTTTGAGCGGTCGATTGTCCATGGCAGATGGCAGACGAAAACCAAAGTCCACCAAGGTTTGCTTTCGACTCCGATCGCCTTTGTACATGCCCAACACCTGTGGCAAAGTCACGTGGCTTTCATCGATGACCAACAGCCAATCTTCGGAAAAGTATTCCAAGAGTGTTGGGGGCTGTTCACCTGGCGCACGTCCAGACAAGTGTCTAGAATAGTTCTCAATACCAGCGCACACTCCTGCGTTTCGAAGCATGTCCAAATCATAATTGGTGCGTTCTTCGAGACGTTGTTTTTCAACCAACTTTTTGGCATTCTCCAATTCCAACAGTCTTTCACCCAGTTCTACCTGAATGTCTTCTATTGCCCGTTTGAGATTGTCTTGACTGGTCACATAGTGAGAAGCCGCAAAAATCCGAATTTGCTTTAAGTCTTTGATCTTCTTTCCTGTCAATGGATCGAACATGTAGAGGTTCTCAACTTCATCATCAAACAACTCTATTCGAATCGCGCGCTCGTCCTCGGAGGCTGGAAACACATCGATCACCTCTCCTCTGACACGGTACATTCCACGGTCGAACTCGATATCATTGTGGGTATAATTCATCTCCGTCAATCGAGTGATGATGTTTTGTCGCCCCACCTCTTCGCCAATCACCAAGTACAGCATCAACGCTTGGTAAGATTCTCGATCACCAATACCGTAAATGCACGACACACTCGATACAATAATGATATCGTCTCGCTCCAACAAAGCCTGCGTTGCAGAGTGGCGAAGTTTATCGATTTGCTCGTTGATGCTCGAATCTTTGGGGATAAAGTGGTCTTTTGCTGGAACGTACGCTTCGGGCTGATAATAGTTGTAATAAGAAACAAAATACTGCACGGCGTTGTTGGGAAAAAACTTCTTAATTTCAGCGTACAATTGGGCAGCCAATGTCTTGTTGTGCGCCAAAATCAAGGTTGGCTTTCGAACTTTTTGAATAACCTGTGCAATGGTGAAGGTTTTCCCCGTACCTGTAGCACCGAGAAGAACTTGAAAGGGCTTATCCCCTTCAATCCCCTCTACCAATTCGGCGATGGCTTTTGGTTGATCTCCAGCGGGGTCATATTTGGAATGCAAATCAAATGTTGGTTTGGACATGGTCTCTCCTGTTCAAGATATGTATACATGACTCAAAACAAAGTGCCAATCAAAAGTCGGATGCGAAACGTCCATCAAAAGAAGTTCAAAATCAACACACCACAGTCAAATTAGACTGGCAACCACCGCAAAAATAGATTACATTGATGAATGTAAATACATAGGTTCAACCTACTTAATTTGAGTTTTTAGAAAAATAGCCCTTTTCAAGATCGCATAATTTCATATATTGGTTCAATGGTTCAACCAATTTAGAATTTGGAGGGTTCGTTGAGCAAAATTCAATCTGTCCGAGCTGTCGATCAAGTAATTCAAGCATTGCGAACAAGCATTTTGGATGGAACCTACGCAATTGGTTCTAGACTTCCTGCTGAACGAACCCTGTCTACATCCCTTGGGGTCAATCGATTGACCCTCAGAGCAGCCATCAGCCACCTTCAAGCAGAAGGGCTTTTGCATGCTCAACAAGGTCAAGGGGTAACCGTCTGTGATTTCTACGAAACCGCCTCTTTAGAATTGCTTCAATACATCACATTGGAAGATCGTCTTTCAGAAGTGCTCTCTCTGCGCCAAATGATGCTTGCCGATGCGGTATCCAATGCTTGTACCCATGCCACCGCTGCTGACATTACACGGCTTCAATCCATCGCTGGCCGGCAGTCTCGCTGTGCAAATGATGCTGAATTTATTTCTGGAGACACTCGTTTTTTTAGAGCCCTATTGGATTCCACCCAAAATTTGACATTGCAATTGCTCTTCAACAGCATCGATCGCATCACAGATTCTCAGGACAGTTGGACCAAACACCTGTTGACAAACAAACAACAAGCTTTGGGGAGTTATCAAGCCCTCATCAAACTCATTCGTCACCGCAACCCTGTCCTGGCAAAAAAGACGTTGCTCGGTCATCTATCAGACACTGAAACCCTAGAAGTCACTCAGTTGCTCGCCAGTGATTCTTGATTGGTCTTTCTGTCCACTTGAATTGCATGAAAGATGCAAAAGAGTCCAACTGCCACAATGAACGCAAATTTTGATTCTTGGAACCACCATTTTCCATACCCAAGGGTGCGCTGAAGCCAACGCAGTGTAAACAAAGGCTGTCCACCAAAAAGCAGTGCTCCCCACGCAAAGACTTGGACCCTTAGACTGTAATGGCGAATCGCTTGCATGCACAACACCACGGGTAAAAGCAACATCGCCAAATGATGCTCATAGCAATACACCGGTGTGATCAACATCAGAGGAATGAGTGACACTGAAACAAAAAGTTTCGATTCTTGATTTGAAACAAATCGAAACAAATATAATTGTAGAGATAACAACAATAAAACAAATACCTTAGACCACTTACTCGCTGAGTCTGATAACATTGTTTGCGTTGCAGATGGCATCCACTGATTGAACAAGTCCGGGATGGAATGATTGGCTGGTATATTGATTGGCACCGTCAACCCATGATAGGCGCCCGATGAAAATTCAGGCAGCACTTTTGTATAGAAATGCCACTGGTCCGAAATTGAAATCCAAGGACTTACCGAAAAACTCAATGCGAAACATGTAATTACACAAGTTGTAATTGCCTTCCGTCTCCCATCGATCGACCATCCAAAGAACAACAATGCTGGAGACATCTTGGTCATGGCCGCCATTCCCAGTGCGATTCCAGATGTATGGCGCACCGCCAATGTCATCATCAATCCCACAAAGAGGTTCAATTGCCCCATTTTCATGGTGTCCATAATCGGGTACAGCAAACAAGAAACAGACAACAACACCGTCCAACTTACCCCTTTCCAACGATGTAATTGCCACAAAGTACCAAACAAACAAAGAAGGTTGAACCAAAAGAATATCCCATACCCAACCCTCAAAGAAAAGGGCTGTACCCACAGTACAGACAACAATGCTGGTGGTGGATAGAAAAAGGGGTGTACACGCTTTCGAGTACCTTCTTGGGTCGCCAATTCATCCAACACAGATACATCGTATGGATTTCTGTCGATCGCAGCTGCCTGCACTGCATAATGATAACTGGCATAATCTCTACCAGAAGGTGCTTTAGACACAGCCTGATAGGGACCCAAAAAAATTATTAAAAATAGGACTATGACTAGGGTCACGTTCAAGAATTTTGAAATTTTTTTGGCGTCAATCGACATTAAATTTCCTCTCTGTTTGGGTGACAACATAACTGATTGGGTGTTATTTTTCTCACAACCAATATTGACATGACAATAGAAGATATTTGCACCCTATTGGTTCAACCAATTTAATTTGACTATTTTTACAGTTCCAGAGGATGTTATGGATTCAGTCGTTGTTGCTGTTTTGGTCCCTCCTATTTTACAAAAACGAAGTTCCCCTTCCCACTTTCCAATCGCAAAAGCGATAAACTCTTTGGCGGAAGAAAATATTATAACAGTGTTTGGTTTTCAGTTGGAATCCAAAAATAACACTGTTTGGATTAAAGGATCATCCGTAAAAGAATCAATGTTTACAGATGTTTATCTTCCAGTACATATAATACACGATCGATTCCCTTCTCAAATTCGATCTGATCACTATCTTAAAATCAAAGACGCTTCTGGAACTGTTCCTTTTGGCAACCCCCATTCCCTAACCCTACTTTGTAGAGACAAACTCAAGTGTCAACACTTATTGGAAGAACAGGGCATCAACATGCCTGACGTTGTCGATCAATTTGATGCGTTTGCTGACACGTTGAAAAACTGGGGCAACGGGTTTCTCAAACCCCGTTTTGGAGCGCTGGGAATCAATGTACAAGCTGTAACAACAACCGATGCGCTTCCAAGAACAGTGCAAGGGGTTGTCCCAGGACAACAAGAACCAACCATCTTACAACGGGCAATATCTCCCCCTTCTGGATGGGCTGGTTTGAGTGTTCGACAACTTGTTCAGCGCACTGGAAAGGATTCTTGGGTGCTTCGTACAGCCGTTCTAAGACGTTCAAAGGATGATGCTGTGGTAAATGTCGCAAAAGGTGCAGAAGCGGTCCCTGCGGTTGATTTTCTGCCTGCGCACACCATCGAAGACATACAACGCCAAAGTGATCGCGTATGCAAGATTCTCAGTCATCAGGCGGACGGACTGTACGCCGTTGAATTTGGTCTGGACTTTGTAATTGATTCAGCCTATCAACCATGGCTGATCGAGGTCAATTCACGACCAAGAGGACGACTTGAAGCCTTGGCTGTGTACGATCCTGACCGATTTGCCCTTGAACATCAAGCTGCCTGTGTTCAACCGATTCGGTATCTCGCATCTTTGTGTAAGCCCTCTTCTGAAAGCACCTAATAGACAATCAAACAACATTTAAAAAGCATAAAAGGGAGCATTTGCCCCCCTTTCTGCAAGTCGCTTGGAAGTTCTAATTAACCTTCCCCGTCGTCTCCGATTGCTTCGACAGGACAGTTTTCCATCGCGTCGTAACACTCTTCGAGTTCCTGCTCATTTTCAGGCTGCTTGTAGCAAATATCGTGATCTTCTTCTTCACTCATGCGAAAGTTGTTGGGTGCAGAATCAGAACACACAGAGCAAATGATGCACTCTTTGTCTACGTAAAATGATACCTTTTTTCCCGCTACAATCGAGAATCCACCAATGTTGTCTTCCCATTGATCCGTATTGTCAGCCATTGCTTTCTCCTCTCAGAAACCGTGATTTTTGTCGTCCAAGACTTGCAATCGACCCACTTGGACTTATTATGGTAATTATCTTAAAGGATACCATTAAGCAAATTGCACAGCCCATCTCCCTGAGAGTACTCTATGGCCATTCGAAAAATTGCCCGTTTGGGACACCCTGTTCTGCGAACCCCAGCCGCCCCTGTTCCTGTTGAAGATATTTTATCCGACGACATCCAACGCATCATTCAAGACATGCATGAAACAGTCCTTGATGCCGATGGCGCAGGTTTGGCCGCCCCTCAAGTCTTTGTATCCAAACAGATCGTCCTGTTGGATTTGGGAGATGACCAAGGCATGCAAGTCTGGATTAACCCGACGATCACTCCGATGACTGAGGACATCATGATTGGATTTGAAGGTTGCTTGTCCGTTCCAAACATGCGTGGCGCTGTGGCACGATTTGCCAAAATCAGTGTTTCTGGATGGGACGATAAGGGAATTCCTTTCACACTTGAACTTGAAGATCACCCTGCAGTGGTTGCACAACACGAATGCGATCATTTACAGGGAATCCTCTATGTCGATCGGGCTGAACCGTTTACGCTCTCATTTTTGCCTGAATATAAGAAATATGGACACACCTTGTGGCAGTTTATTGCCGATGAAGACGAAGAAGACAGTGGAGAAGCCTAATGGGATGGTTGCAACGTACATTTCTCAATACACCAGCGGCGCGCATTGAACGTGCTGAACTTTATTGGAGCAACGAAGAATACAACAAAGTCAGACTCGAAGTTCAAGATTTGACGGAGCAACGAGCCCAAGATTTGTACAACCTATCGTTGGAACGCTTGGCTACACTGAATCTAGATGAGGCTTTGGCGCGTTTTTCTCTTGGAGACAGCGTCGGAGCCGAAGAGCACCTATTGTTGGCACAAGAGTTTGGGGCTACACACTCACAGACCCAAGACATTCGAAAGCAAGGACGCTCCATCATCAGAATGGATCAAGAAAAAAAACGGGCAGAACGAGAAAAGAAAAAGCCTCAAAATCAAATGCATGGAGACGATCCAATTTGGAGTTTACCTCCTGATGACCCGCGTTTACAGTATGCACTCCACCTTGAAACGTATCCAGTGCACATCCGAGAACGGTTGATTCCGTTGGGACAGGAATTTGCTTCGGCAGTATTGGCTATCCAGCAAGGGCAAGGAGAAAATGGCGTCAGCATTCTCAGCAATTACATCGAACGCGAAGCGGCCGTCCGCTATGAAAGGGCTCGTGCAGCAATGAGCATTGGAAATTTACCGTTGGCAATCGCTGATTTGATGACCTTTGGAGATGAGGTGGGTCACTGTGTGATTGGCAATACACACACCGGTGCGCTACTGGGCCAATTGATGGCACAAACGGGTCAAACTGACGCTGGAATCGAAAAGATGGGGTCGCTGATCGAGAACGATGAGCACATCTCCATGCGAATCGTACACTCGCAACTCCAGCTTCAAAAAGGAAACCTCTCCGTCGCTGAACAAGAAACTCAAGCCTTGTTGAAAGAACTCCCCAAGAGCCAACCAATCATTCGACAACTTGCAACCATTCGAATGGAACAAGGTGATCGAGTGTCCGCCGCAAACATTTTGGAAGCTGGTTTCAGCAGTTGCTGTGAAACGGGCACCTGTTCAGCCCAGCGTCCAGATGTGCATTCGTTGCGTTTGTTGGCCAGGTTGTACTTGGAAGACCGGGTATTGCCTGAACGCTCCTCTGAACTCTTACAACAATTGCAGGGATTGGTTCAACAACCCCTGTGGGAAGATCAATACTTGATCACCTTACACGCTCGAAACAATGGCGATAGTGTTGCAACATCACTCGCACAAAAACTGTATGCCATGCTCAAAGATGGAGACCCAAGACAACAGTGGATTCAAAAGTCCTTCGACATTTAACTATTGTTGCTTCTGTTGCTTCGACACATTTCCCAATTGACGCCGATTTTGACGCTGAACTCTCTCTGTACTCTCTCGGTCCAGCCAACGTGTCAAGAGTTGTTGTTGCTCCGTATCTGACATCGCTCCAACACCGGCTTCTCGCATGCGAGTGGATATGCGTTGCAAAACACAAGCACTCGCCACAGAAACGTTCAAAGATTGCGTCAATCCGTACATGGGAATCATAATTGTGCCGTCCGCCAATTCTTTGGCTTCCTGAGACACACCCACCAATTCCGTCCCCATCACAATCGCCAATGGTCCGTCGATGGGGGCTGTCTCTGGTGTGAAAGAATCGTCTTGCAAGTCCGCAACCAAAATCGTGAATCCGTCCTTTTTTAATAAATTAAAACACTGTTTGGTATTTTTATGCACTGATAGATCAACCCATCTTTCACCGCCTTTTGCTGCACCACTCGTTTTCTGTCGTTCTGAGGATATTAAATGCACCTTGGACACACCAAAGGACTCCGCCGTACGAATGATGGCACTCAAATTGTGACGAAGATGTGTGCCTTCAGCCACAATTGTCAAGCCAGTCAGTCGATTGGACACCGTTTGTTGAAGCCGCGATAAACGATTTGTAGAGATGGTACTTTTAGAAGACATTTTTGACTCCTGAGATCCGTCTGTTTACTGTAGAATGATATACTTTGAACATGAAATCACTATTAACCGATATTGGACTGACCATCCTGCTAACAAGTGCAATCCTTTGGTTGCAACTCAGGCCACCCGATCCATTGGAACTAAGTTTTGTCAATCAAAACAACGAACCCATCAAAATTACCAAATCTTGCATGATACTTTTCTGGGATATAGAAGTCAAAGCCAGTCATAGAGACATTCAATTGTTGCACAGATTTCAGCAAGCACACCCTGAAATAGACACATATTTTGTTCATCCAAACTCAATATCGAATGAAGAACTTGGAAACTTTCTGATCAGTCTTGGAGTATACACAACCCCCGTATACAGTGAAACTTGGCCCTCGCGGATCCCCACAAACATTCTACTCCACAACGGACAACGAACAGATTTGAGTCACTCGCCCACGTACAGTAAACTCATGGAATTCTTTGAAGTGGAATTCTGACCCTACAAAGGGAAAAACCCCTCGTCAAAGGTTGAACCAATCGCAACAGGGGTCTTTGAATACTGACGGAGGAGTTTCATATACTCAAGTCTAGGAATTTCACGGGCGCCAAATCGCTCTAAGTGTTCTGTATAGACTTGACAATCGATCAGTTGGATTCCCCATGCGATCATTTGCTTCACCGTCCAGACAAATGCCACCTTTGATGCATCAGACACATCGGCAAACATACTCTCTCCAGCAAATACAGATCCAATAACCAATCCATAAAGACCACCAACCAACTGACCATCTTGATAGGCTTCAAAACTGTGTGCGATACCATCTGTGTTCAAATCGGTATATGAACGTTTCATATCTTCTGTAATCCACGTACCAAACTGCCCAGGCCTAGGTTTTTCCGAACATCGTTCGATAACTTTATCAAAACAAGCATCAATTCGAATTTCAAACAAATCTTTCTTTACAACTTTTTTCAACGATCTTTGAATTTTGAATTCTTCGGGGAACAACACGAAACGTGGGTCAGGTGCAAACCACAAAATTGGTTGATTGCGACTGTACCATGGAAAAATGCCACTTTTATAAGCCTTCACCAAACGACTTGGCGCCAAGTCCCCACCAACCCCCAACAACCCATTGGGTTCAGCCTCAGCAACTGGTGGAAAGATGTGTTCTTCAGGAATCCGATAAATCGTCATTGATCCTTCACCAAACGAAAGCCCAAATAGGCCAGTCGTGCATTGGGTGACAAACACTCTGATGCCTTCGCCCAAGTAGAAATAGACCCGTTTGCCCAACATCCAGGATGCATGACTCGCTGATTTTCCATGTCGTCCCCTTGCCATTCAGCAACGTTTCCAGCCAAGTCAAATATGCCTTCTGGAGTACAATCCATGTGAAAAAACCCAACGGCAGAGGGTTTATCCAACCCACTTTCTTCAGTGTTTGCATAGCCATGTTTGAAATCACGTCCCCAAGGGTAGCGTCTTTTTTCAGCCCCACGAACAATGTCTTCACGCTCGTAGAAGTCCATCAAGCGCGCCCCATGACAGTTGGCGTATGCAACCGCTTCAAACCAAGAAACGCCAACCACTGGCTGATTGTCAAATAAATATTTCTGAGAATCGGGAGATGCAGCCAATTCTTCCCATGTCACGGTACGGTTGTTGCGCCAGTTCAGCCCCTCAGTGGACCAATGAGCGTCATTGTTGTATTCTGTGCGTAAAAATTGAAGCCATTCTTTGATCGTCACCAAATATTTGCCAACATACAAAGGTTCATCCGCAACCTCCATTCGCACCCAATACTTGTCTTCAGAAGGCGTGGACAATCTTGGATCTCCCCAATTGTTCAGTTTTTCACAAAACTCCATTTTTTGCTGAATGGTAAAACTACTGGAACGAAGAACTTGCTCAACCATAATTTCCAGCAAGACCGTAGCCTCTCCGCTATCAAGACTGGCTTCCGTTTCAAAGACCTCCAACAATGCTTTCCATTGTTCCGTCAAGGGTTGTGTCGCGATCTGTTGTAATTCAGTAAGGGTCATGGCTTGGCTCCTGGGTATATGAATTGGTATTGAACCAAAAGGAAAGTGCAAATTTTTTCCCTGTGAATTACTTTTCGAGACATGGGTGATTCAACATTTTATGCAGTACAAATGAACTAGATTTTTGTACACTGAATAAATACGCTGTCAATCCGTTAAGGAGATCAGACCAATCAAGGAGGTTTTATGCTCTCTCTCATTTTATTCAGTCAAGTCGCCACTGCCGCACCCCAAGATGTAGCCTTTTTATCGAACAAAGGTGTTCTATACGTTCAAGTCTATAAAGCGGCCACGTTGGCTGCTGATTTGTCTCACGATCATGCAATCCAAGCCGTTGGATGGTCTGGCAAAGCGACATGGGACTCTGAAGACTATACAGCCTGCAACGTTTCAATTGCAGTACCTGTCAACAATCTTCAGGTAGACAATCCAGAAATTCGAAAAATGGCGGGTATAGAAGGCACAATTTCGGAATCCATGCGCAAAGATGTCAAAAAACACATGCTGTCTGACATTCAGTTGAACGCTGACAAATACCCAATGATCCAATTTCAATCCACTGGATGTGAGGGCTCTGGCAATTCAATGACACTCAGTGGAAACTTCACCATGCACGGCGTCACAAAAGCCATCTCCATACCTGTTTCCGTTTCCAATGATGGTGGATTAAGTCTCAAAGGTTCCTTTCCTGTAAAGGCAACGGACTATGGTTTTGAGCCCTACTCTGCAATGTTTGGGGCTGTTGGAAACAAAGATGAAATGAAGATCACATTTGATTTGGTCGCCGCTGCCAAATAAAAATCGATAAGGATGACCCACCCAACAGACTCAAGTGTCTCACTTCATTGTTCCAGTGGGGTGGGTGTACAGGTCAATTCTGTAAACTCAATGCCATTGTTCCACTCATCGCATTCATAAATGGTGCCAAAACCAGTGCCCCAATCGTCGGCGCGAGCAACAAGGGCATCCGCCCCTTCAATACGACCATACTGGGTCTCAAATTCAACGGCTTGACCACGCTGTCCAGCTTCCAATCGATCTATAGTTTGCCCTGTTGTAATAAACGTATAGGATGCCCCATCTTTTCGATAGAGTGCAATTGGTATACCACTGCGAATAGAAGATGGACCTTGGTTGATGGGTTGAACGCTCAATCGGACCGTGCTGTCTGGATTGCATCCTGCATAGCAAACATCGGTAATCTCGGCCAATAAGTCCACCGTCATCGCATCTTCTGTGGGACGTGCTCTATACACATTGTAGGTTTGCCAAGACGGTTCTGGACTCATCGGTACACCACCATTGCTGTATATGTTGGTGACGGCGAAGTCATGAACATTCCAAGTGGTGCCACTCTTCGCCCAGCCATCTCCCAAATGTCCAAAGACAGTAATTCCTGCCCACCCTTGACCATTCATCCGAAAGTTGTTGCTGGAAATCACAATTTCAGCCGAATCGTCCCCATCAATATCAGCCACGATTGGGTACTCAAAAATGGTTCCTGAAGCGTGCCCCAACTGTGAAAACAACACAGAACCGGTTGAACCATCAAACAACCAAAACGTATTTTCATCGGCAAACAGTACTTCATATGCACCATCGCCGTTGACATCGTATCCAGAGCATCCTGCCAATCCGGATGCATCCGTAATCGTCTGCGTCCACAGCAATGTGCCATCCAATTCAAACATGTTGAATTGACTGCTCGAAGCCCAAGCAATCTCCGCAACCTCATCCCCATCAAAGTCCGCAACACACGGTGGACCAGGCTGTCCAGTTCCCGCATTGGTCTTAAACAGTTCTGTTCCGTCCGGATCATAGATTCCCAACCAGCCAGCACCAACCATCGCAACTTCACCATCGAGATCATCATCGGCATTCAGAATCGCAGACCAATGTCCATAATCTCCACGAATGGATGAAGACCACCGCAAAGAAAAATCACTGTTGTAGCAATTGTTTCCAATGATGATCTCCTGTGCCCCATCGAGATCAATATCGCCAACCGCCGGCATTCTACCCATAAAGACAGGGTCCACAGTAAATTGATGCAACAATTGCCCGTTCACACCATTGAGTACCGCATTGTCCGCAATGACTTCGGGGGTCCCATCGGCATTGATGTCGGCCACGGTGATGCTTGGATAAGGATTGTCCAAATACGCGAGGCTTTCCCACAGGTCTTCTCCAGTTGAACCACGTACGGCGATTGGGTGTTTTTGATCGTTGGTGGCGACGATCTCTGCATACCCGTCTCCATTGATGTCGGCAATAGCGGGAGTTCCCTTCCAATAGACATTCTCACGTTGCCAGTGAATTCGACCCGATTGACCATCCATTGCAATCAATCGTGCATCGACCCATCCGCCCAGGTCTCCATCCGATCCATGACGGCTATCAAAGATAATTACGACAATATCGGGTGTATCAGACTCATCGACTCGACCATCTCCATTGTCATCAGTCAAATTTCCAACGATTGGTGCGACCATGATTTGATCAATTGTGGGTTCTTCACCAAGTCCACCCCACTGCCACTCAACCTCTACATTCCACGGATTTTGAATGTTGTACTCTGGTGTGACACATTCTTCGTCAATCTCTATCTCTGCAATGGGGGCCCCAGAAACGGCACAGTCAGGCGCCACAAATGTTTCGACCTCTGTTTCGGCTGTATCTACCGGTTGCTCTGCTGTTGGTTGTTCTTTGATGTCGTACTCGGAACATCCAAATATGCCCAAAATACCGATCCAACCCATCGATTGACAATTAAAAAACACCACAGCACTACCCTGTTTACACACAATCCAATAAAACTCATATACACCATAGCACAACCACCTTGGAGAAGAAATGGCTGTAGACATTCGACAACTTTTAATCACCACCGTTGAAATGAATGCCAGTGACCTGCACATCGTCACAGGAGAGCCACCCGTGGTTCGTGTGCGTGGAGAGATTCGACGACTCAATCAACCGGCTCTATCCCGTGGAGAGGCTAGACAATTGGCAGATTCTATCCTGACGGACCGATTGCGTGCACAACTGGCAGAAGAATTGTCGGTCGACTTCTCTTTCGCCTTGGAGGGAAAAGCCCGCTTTCGTGTGAACATCTTTATGCAATCCAAAGGGGTGAGCATTGCACTGCGTCGAATCCCTGCGACTGTCTTGACACTTCGTGAGTTGGATGCTCCACCGGTATTGGAAACCATCGCCGGATACCAACGTGGATTGGTATTGGTAACTGGACCGACAGGTTCTGGTAAATCGACAACCCTCGCCGCAATGATTGACCACATCAACCGTAGCCGTAAAGAACACATTTTGACGATCGAAGACCCGATTGAGTACATCCACACACCGCGAAACTGCATCATTAACCAGCGTGAAATTGGTGTCCACGCTCGATCATTTTCTGAGGCGTTGAGAGCGGCACTCCGTGAAGATCCTGATGTTATTCTCGTCGGGGAAATGCGCGATCTTGAAACCATCTCTTTGGCCATCAGCGCTGCTGAAACCGGACACTTGGTACTTGGAACACTGCACACAAACTCAGCACCAGAAAGTATTGATCGCATTGTGGATGCCTATCCAGCAGATGAGCAAAAACAGATTCGCACCATGCTTTCACACTCTATCAAAGCGGTCATTGCTCAAACACTTGTCCCCACAGTACAAGGTGGTCGCATGGCAGTGCAAGAAGTTATGATTGTCAACAACGCGATTCAAAACCTCATTCGTGAAAGCAAAACCAGTCAAATCTATACGGCGATGGATACAGGACGGGGCATTGGAATGCAATCGATGGCAGAAGCCATTCAAAAAGCGCAAAATCGAAACCTGATCACTGCGCAGGTAGCGGAAGAAACACGCAATAAAGTTGGCATCAAAACACCGCCAAAAACCGGTATGGGGCAAAGACCACAAAATCGAGGCATCAATTACGGTCGAAACCGATAAATCAAAGGAATATCGGATAAAAGACTGGAAATTTCAGACTGAATCCGTTATTAGCCCCATCTTAATTCGGGGAGACTGCTGTGTTTGAATTTATAAAAGAGTCCAGTGCAAAGCGCGTCATCAACAAAGCCACACGCGAACTCAACAGCACCAAAGTTGAAATTGAAAGCAGAGGAACCGATGAAGCAACATTGGTGGTCGACGGTCATCTGAACGTATGGCTGGCACCGGACGACTGGGAATGCAATTGTCGCTCAAAAATGAACCCATGTCACCACGTTGTCATGGCAGTCATGGCGTTGGAAAACGGGAGTGCCAAACTCAAACATGCCGCAAATACGGCTGGACACATGCGGTACAAACTCTCTAGTGAGAACGATGGTGTATACATTCGACGTGTTTGGGTCTCTGAGCACAAAGAAAGTACCTATAACGGTCAAGGAACATTATCTGAGTATGACCAATCGTTGCAACGACTGTTCGAACGAGAGTTTTCTGCTACACGTCCAGTCGCTAAAGAGCGCTTACACGACCTCTTGATCTTTCTCGCTAAGGACCCCAAAGCCGACATCACATTCAACAACCAACCTCGAAAAGTCTCTGGCGAACTGGTTCGACCAGTTGCAATGGTTCAAGACCACCCACGTGGGTTCATCATGCGATTGGGCATGGATCCAAAAGTACGAAAAAATTACAAAGGTGGGTTGATGCTCCATGAAGACAAAGGCAACTTCACCATTCGGAAATACGATCGCACCCTAACCAAAGAGGCCTATTCGCACCTTGTTAAAGGAATCATCTATACACATGATGAAATACAAGAACTGGTCTGTGAAGCCATTCCGAACATCAAACAACGCATCCAACTGTTTACAACAACTGAGAAATTACCGACCGCTGTAGAAGCCACACCGTACATCTTAATCGATACAGTCGGAAAAGAGGAGAACGCCTCCAGCATTCAATCGATGGAAGTGTCTGCCCAACTTGTGTATGGAGATCCGATAATTGCCACTGTTCACAATGAACAACTCCACATTGAAGAAGGCATACAAAATACAATTCCCATTCGAGACATTTCCAAAGAACGCTCATTGATTCATCAGTATCGAAACATCAAACTGTCATCCAACTTTCCTCTTGGTGTAAAAAAAGAATTCACCCTCGACAAAATCAACGATGTTCTCACCATCTTGAATCGATTGACCAAAAATCCAAATGTTCGCTTGGGTGGATTTGCCAAAACAATCAAAGTCAAAGACATGCTTACACCTGAAGTTTCGGTTGCGGAAGATGATATTTCGGTAGATTGGGATGGTGTTGAGTCTGAAGGTGTTTTTGAAGCATGGGCAAACAATCAACGTTTCATTTTGTTACGAGATGGATCTCTACATGAACTTCCCCAAAACTGGTTGGAAGAAAATGGAGGGCTGGTTCGAGATTTACTCTTGGCCAAGGAGAAAGCGAACGACAAACTGCCTTCCTTTGCGTTGTTTGACTTGGCAAAACTCTGCAAGCAACTGAATCATCCACCACCGGCAAATTTAGACAATCTGCGTGTCCTCGTCGGTGATTTTGCTGGAATTCCAGATGCAACCCTACCAACAGACTTAAATGCAACCCTAAGAGACTATCAACGAGATGGTGTGAACTGGTTGAGTTTTTTGAAAGACACCAAAATTGGTGGGATTTTGGCTGACGATATGGGTCTGGGTAAAACGCTTCAAGCCCTGTGTATCTTAGAACATCAGTCGTTGGTGGTCGCTCCCACCAGTGTTCTACACAACTGGATTGCTGAAACAAAAAAGTTTCGACCTAGTTTGTCCGTTTGTTTGTACCACGGCACTGGCCGAGTATTGGACACAGAAGCCAATATCATCCTGACGTCGTACGCCATTTTGAGAAATGACATAGAGAAACTTCAAGAGATCAATTGGAAAGTTGTCGTTCTTGACGAAGCTCAAGCGATCAAAAATCCGAAAAGTCTCACTGCACAAGCCGCGTTCAAAATCAATGCCGACGTTAGGCTCACCCTTACAGGTACCCCCATCGAAAACCGACTGACAGAACTGTGGAGCCAAATGCACTTTCTCTGCCCGGGTCTATTGGGTGGGCACAGCAGCTTTACTCGGCAATATGAGCAGCCCATCATGGATGGACAGGCTGATGCTGCCGCTAGATTGAGAAACAAAATCAAACCATTTATTCTGCGACGACTCAAAAAAGAAGTGGCATTGGAACTGCCACCGAGAACCAACCAAATATTGTACTGCACCCTCTCTGAAGATGAACGCAAAACCTATGATGCCATCCGAGTGGCGACCCAACAGGACATTGTACAAAAGCTTGAGAGTGGTGAACTCAACGTTATGAATGCACTTGAGGCATTGTTGCGGCTTCGACAAGCGGCTTGTCATCAAGGACTCATTCCAACAATTGAAGCAGAAACATCCTCCAAGGTAAAAGCGCTCACCGAAAAACTCGAAGAAGTCACCAACTCTGGACACAAAGCACTGGTCTTTTCTCAGTGGACATCGCTGCTCAACTTGATTGAACCACATTTGAAGCAAAAAGAGATACAATTTGTTCGTTTGGATGGCTCCACGAAAGATCGACAGACAGTGGTGAATAAATTCAAATCTGATAAACAGTGTTCGGTATTCCTATCATCTCTCAAAGCTGGTGGGGTTGGACTCAATCTCACTGAAGCCGACCATGTATTCTTGGTTGATCCATGGTGGAACCCTGCTGTTGAAGATCAAGCAGCTGACCGAGCCCATCGAATTGGGCAAACAAAGTCTGTGATCGTGTATCGTTTGGTGAGTAAAGATACCGTGGAAGAACGAATTTTGGTGCTCCAAGACCGAAAACGTCAGTTGGCTGAAACAGCTTTGGGTGGTGCTTCCAAAGGTGCGAGCATCACCAAAGACGACCTCTTAGAACTCTTACGATAAGCCGGCTTCACTTCACATGTCTCATCCCCGCATCCACATTTTTGTTATGGCACGGGGAGAGGGTTTGCGCTTGAGACCACTCACCACTGTACGCTCCAAACCAGCAACCCCATTTGGCAATGGACACCGACTCATTGACTTTGCTTTGTCCAACATACAGCAACTTGACGCATCCAGTGTCACCGTACTTGGACCATCGAAACAACACTGTCCTATATTGCATTCACACGTATCAACCCACTGGTCCAAAAGTCATTATCAGCCAATGTGCGAAACATCTGGTCTGATTGGAAATGCTGAATCTGTCAGACAAGCCTTAATCAACGCAGACATCCAAGAAACTGATATTGTGGGAGTATTTCCAAGTGATCAATTGTTGTACATCGATCTAAACGAAACACTCAGAGCACACATCCACTCTGGATCGCCTGCCAGTTTGTTGAGCATGTGGCACCCAGCAAACACGTCGAAACATCTGGGAGTATTGAAACAGAAACATGGACGTGTTGTTGAATATATTGAAAAGCCAAGTTCCATTCTCAGAAACTTTGTTGTCGATGCTCATTGTCTCGTCAATATGGGTATCTATTGGTTCAATGCATCCTTTCTCAAACGTACCCTCAATACTTCAACCCTTTCACCCAAGCAAGATTTTGGACACGATATTTTGCCCTTACTGGTTTCACAAGAAAATTTACAGTGTATTGAATTGCCCAAAGAAACTCCGTGGAAAGATTTGGGAACAATCGAAGCATATTGGCAAGCCCATTGGAACCATCCACCAAATTCATCATTGCATTGGCAAATCAACCAAACACTCAACGCAACGATTCGCCCAAACAATTTGTATGCCCACAGTCCCATTCCAACGTCTGTGCACACTTCAAAAACAATCGTACACAGCAATGTTTCTGTTGGTCAGCATTGCTCTTTGAATCACGTCTTGTTGGATGATGAGTGCTTTGTAGAACCCTATACAGATATTTACATCGATAGCAAGGTCATTGGACATGTCTATCGAACCAAGGATTGCCTGATCATTCCAGCGCGTTCAAGGGTGTTTCATTCCGCTGATTCAAATTCACTTATCGTCGAACCGCGGTAATGCACAAACTCCCCGTTTCCCGATACTGAACATATTGAGCATAAGAAGGCCAATAGGTACTGACAGTGAACTCAGCTTCGGTTTTCATTGGACGTCGATCTTGATGTTGAATCAATTGAATGTTCATCCATCCCGCATCTTCTAAATCCTGACGAATCTGCTTCATTGAAAAGAGATGCACCGGTACATCAAGTGCTTCAATCCAGGTATGCGTCGCTGGATTCTCCTCGTACAAATCCATCATGATCGCCAATTTAGCCCCAGACTTGGCAATTCTAGCCCATTCGCAGAGCGCTGCTTTTGGATCTGGGTAATAATACAAGGACTCAATATTGGTAATACAGTCCACCGAATTCGAATCAAAGGGCAAGGATTCTCCATTGGATACGAAATACTGTTCGCGCTCGCCATAGCCATTGGATTTTTGAGCGGTCTGAATCATTTGAGGAGAAATATCCACCCCTATCCCCGATTGAATTCCACGGCGCAACAATTCTCGAACCAGCCAACCATTTCCACAACCAACATCGATCATGGTTTCACAGCCCGTCAAATCCAATGTATCGAGCATCTGCATGGTGACGTCCCAATGACCATTGGCCATCGATGAAGTCCTGTCTGCATTTGCCCATTGATCAAATTCAGTTGCCAGTTGTCTATATCGATCCATGTAATCCTCCCAATGAAATTAGATGCACCTTCTATAACAGAAAAAGGTGAACCATACAGTTCACCCTTTGTATGAGAGGCAAGTGATTCGCAGTCTCCACTTACACTCTAGCTAGACAGCTAGACTCAGAATCCTTAGAACGGGATGTCTTCGTCGCTGCCACCTTGGTTGTTTGAGAAGTCAGGCATAGAAGACCCTTGAGACTTCGAATAAGAATCACCAGAAGATGCACCTTCAGTGTTTTGACGACTCAAGAATGTGACGTTGTCGGCTACAATCTTCGCTTTTTTACGCTTTTGACCAGTTTTTTCATCTGTCCAAGAGTCATATTGCAAACGACCTTCGATGTACACCTGACGTCCCTTTTGCAAGAACTTGTGAACATTGTCAGCTGTTTGGCCAAAGCAAGTGATCGTGTGCCAATCAGTATGAGATTCACCACCTCGTTTACGAGTCGTAGCGATAGAGATATCCAATACGGAAAGTCCACTATTGGTTTTGCGGGGGGCTTCTGGGTCTTGACCAAGGTTTCCAATCAAAATAACTTTATTGACCATGGGGGGTTGCTCCTTTGAGGATTGAGAAATGTCTTCAGATTGTTTATGTCCGTCGACGTTGTTGAACATACATATTGTATATCAAAATTAACCAAATTACAACTTAAAAGGGGTCATAATTTGTCCGTTTTTAAAATTACATCACTAGAAAAAGTTTTAGATCTCTTAGAGAGAGGCCAGACTTGTGCCATTCCAACAGAAACTGTCTATGGTCTCGCCGCGAGTATTGACAACCCATTGGCAATTCGACAAATCTTTGCCCTCAAAGAACGTCCCGTCAATCATCCATTGATCATTCACGCCAGTAGCTTGACCATGATTGAACGGTATGCACACATAACTGATCTCGCACGAGAAATCGGACAACAATTTTGGCCTGGTCCACTCACATTAATTTTGCCAAAAAAAGATACTGTGCCAACAGAAGTCACCGGCAACCTATCCACCGTTGGTGTTCGAATTCCCAATCATCCTTTGACACTCGAACTCATCAAACAACATGGAACCCCTTTGGCGGCTCCTTCTGCCAATAAATTTGGCAAAACATCACCCACAACGGCAACACATGTCTTGGAAGATCACAACGGTGCAGTCCCCGTCTTGGATGGGGGTTCTTGCAATGTCGGCGTTGAAAGCACCATCTTGGATCTCAGTGTTACACCCCCAGCCATTCGTCGCTTGGGTGCAATCGGCAAAAAAGATTTGCTTCCATTCATCTCGGAGTTTGGAGAAAGTATGACACCCACTTCCGGAACCCACAAAGCCCATTACGCTCCTTCAACAGCCTTGTTGTTGTCTACTGACATCACACAGGACAAAATGCGATTGGAGGGCTTAGGATTGTCTGTTGCCACCCTTCACAAGCAAAACAGCGCGGATTATGCACAGATTCTTTACGCCAGGTTGAGAGAGTTGGACACCCTTCAAGTGGATGTGTTGATCGCTGAGCACCCAGAGCAAGACACGCTGGGACTCGCTGTGTTGGATCGTCTTACACGAGCGGCTTCAGGTTCTCCTTTCAAAGAGTCACCGTAAAACAAACGAAACTCTATACTTTACATTATGTTTCGAATCATGTTTCGCGTCGTCGAATCAACACAACCAGTGCTGTCATCCACATCAAAGGAGAAAATCCACTGACGTGACTGCACTTGCTGGGCTCTCCTTCCGCATCTGGACCACGATTGCATCCTTTACTGGGTATCTCTGGAGTATCTGTATCCCCAGTGTCCCCTTCTTCATTGGCGTCGGCATTTGGCGCACCCGGCGTCGGCGTTAGATTGGTCGAAAAGTCAGCCGTATTCGCATCGGTATCTACACCGTCAGGCGTACGACCCACCGTCAAACCCGAATCTGGGAAAATGGCAAAACTTTCTCCACCTTGATCATCCAACAGCCCTTCATCGGCATCTGGAATGGCCAGCAAATCTCCATACAGAAGTGTGTCTTCAATCGCGCCCAAGCAGTTGATCAACCGTACCCCATCCACACCAGTCGAAGCATTTCCCAAACTCAAACTACTGTCCATCGTGAGATCGGCAAACTCAGACGGAACATCTGACTCACCGATCAAATAAAATTCACCAGGTTCAAGAGATGTCCCAGCGGGGATTGATACCCTCGAAGACCAAGAACTCGACGCTGTCTCAATGCTCCAACTGTCCATGCGAACAGCCTCTGTTCCGGCATTGTACAATTCTACCCACTCTTGCCCTGAGTCACTGCCGTCTGGGTTTGGTAAAATCTCGTTAATTTTAATCTGAAACTCCCCTTCCCCACAAATGATCTCAGGATTTGGAGCACCCGGCGTGTTGGTATCTGCCAACGTAAAATCAACACCACTTTGATTGCTGTCTTGTCCATCTATGTACCGAGCAATGGACTGACCTTCTTTGGGTTTCGGCGCAGCAGACGTCGCGATGTCTTCATTGTCGTCCAACAACTCATCTGGGTTGTTGGCCATTCCATTTTCTGATGGTCCATAAACCACCGTATCCGCGACGCCAGGACCGCAGTGGAGCAATCTTAAGCCATCCGCATTGGATGATGCAAGGGTCATGTCCAAATCACCGGAAAGCGGAACTGTTACATCTGCGTTCTCTACATATTCGCCACCAATGAGCAAGAATCCATTCGCATCAATCATCGTGCCTGCCGGAAGCGCGAATTCACCACTGGAATAATTTGGATTTCCACCCCACTGTAATTTCCAACCCGTCAAATCTACAGCGGTTCCAGAATTGTTGTAGAGTTCAACCCACTCTCTCCCTTCATCGTCGCTTATCTCTGTACCATCAGACAAAACCTCATGTGGATTGGGCATGAACTCATTGATTTTGATGAACAGTTCACCATCACAAGTGGCTTCTGCATCGTTGGCTGTCCAAGGAGTTGGAAATGGCAACAACGCAAAATCATTGCCACTCTGATCGCTGTCTACGCCGTTGGGGACTCGACCAATGGCCTCACCATCCGATGCTTTTGGCGCAAATGATGTTGGATTTGGTCCATTGTCGTCTTCCCACTCACCGATGGTTCCCGTCGCACCATACAGAACTGTGTCGATCGTTGTGGAATTGCAATCCACCAGTCGAACGCCATCAACACTCGACGAACCATTGCCCAAGCCGAGAGAGGCAACCAAGTTTGGAGAGTAGCCCAAGTCCAATTGAACCTCATCTTCTCCAATCAGGTAATAACTGCCTGCTGGAACAACCGTTCCACTGGGAATCGTCGCTTTGGTTCCAAAGGAAGACGTCCCTGCTTCCAACATCCATCCAGAAACATCGATGTCTTCTCCAGTATTGTTGTGCAATTCAACCCACTCGTGTCCACTGTCTGAAGATGCAGGGTTGTACAGAACTTCATTGACAACAATTCCTGACAGCACTGTATTTTCACATGTTTCTCCACCCGTTCCTCCACCGGTGATCACATTCTCGGATCCCGGAGACACTTCTGATGTTTCAACAAAATCACTGCTGTCTCCTGCAACTTCAGTACAATCCACCAATCGGGCTAAGGTATTTCCCTGAGCAGGGTCTGGAGCAAATGGTCCCGTCGTATTGCCCAAATCATCCAACAGTGCATAGGTGTTTGGTGAATCATACAACACCGTGTCTACAACGATACTCGCAGCATCCACCAACCGTACACCATCCGTAGCAGAACCACCGTTCTGAAAGGAAGAATTAAAAGTTCCAGCGGGCAACAACAAATACCCACCTGCTGGGACTGTCATTCCACTCGGTAGATCATACTTGTTTGACCAAGTAGACCCAGCACCCTCAATGCTCCACCCAGAAACATCGATGTCTTCCTCACCATTGTTGCAGAGTTCCAGCCACTCGTTGGCGCCATCACTTCCAACAGGGTCAATTAGCACTTCATTGATCAACACTTCTGCCTGCGCAGTAGACATCGACATCCACAACATCAATGACAGCACTGTGCGTCCTTTGTTTACAAACATCTTTCCCCCATGGTATGGCTTCCATTTATTGTACAGTGTAGTCACTTTAATCCAATTCTTGCAACACCTTTGCCTTGTCTTCAAGCAGTTGTTTCCGCAAATCATCAATGCTCTCAAAGCGTCTTTCAGATCGAATTCTCTTGATAAAAGAAATCGTCAGTTCATCCCCATAAATATCTGCATCAAAATCAAAGATGTGGGCTTCTATTTGAAACTTTCGACCACCAAATGTCGGTTGATTGCCCAAGTTCACCATCGCGTTTCTCCATTCACCACGGTTTACCTGTATGCGCACTGCATACACACCATTCTGTGGAATCAATGAAGCAGAGGTTGAAACATTGGCCGTTGGAAACCCAATCTTGCGCCCTTCTCTTTTGCCAGACACAACGATGCCTCTGATTTGATGGGGTCGTGTTAGTAGTTTAGAGGCTTCACAAACAGCACCTTGCTGGACCAAATTTCTGATTCTGGAAGACGAAACAATCTCTGTTTCTTGTTTTAAAGCACCGATTTGAAAGACTTCAACAGCCGGCAACCTCTTGCGCAAGGTATCTACAGTTCCCCCTCGCGCTTTGCCATAGCGAAAGTCATAGCCAACCACGGCAGCTTGTGCTGACAAACGTTTCTCCAATATCTCTGTGGCAAACCAATTGGGAGAGTACCCAGCAAAGGTCAACGAAAACTCTTCGACGACAATGCAATCAATGCCAAAATCCATCAAGAAATCGACTTTCTCTTGCCACGTATGAATTCTAGGCGTCTGTAAATGCGGTGCCAGCAAGGTTCTGGGTGGAGGTTCAAAAGTATAAACACAGGAGAGCACCCCTCTCCTTTTGGCTTCGGAGATCGTTTTGGTCAACAACTGTTGGTGTCCAAGATGCACACCGTCAAAATTTCCAATGGTTACCACACAAGGACGGTGAATCTGTTTCTGATACGCGGTTGAACCTGCCAACAAAGTGGACATCACACGGTCCACTGCTTGCCCATCAGGCTGGATACCTGTTCTGTGTCGAGTGAGGGTCGCGCAAAGAAAAATCCTTGCAACAAGTGTACACCACACTCTTGTAACGCCTGCAATTCTTCTTCTACTTCAATCCCTTCCGCGACGATCTTGGCATTGGTTGCATTGGCAAAATCACACATGAGCGTGACCAATCTCTTTTTGCGATCGTCCAAATGCACATTCCGAATAATGGACATGTCCATTTTGATGTACTTGGGTCTCAAATCGGCCAAAACAGACAAGGACGCGTATCCTGCACCCAAATCATCAATGGCAACCTCAAACCCCATCGCTTCAATTGTTTCTAATGTTTCTTCCCAAGAGTCGATCAACTGAAGTTTGGAACGTTCCGTGATCTCTAAAACAATTCTGTGAGACCACTCTTTGAGACGCTCCAAACGAGCCAACAATGCTTCTCCATTTTCCAACTCATCTGGATGAATGTTGAGAAAGAGTTTGATATCTGGAGACAGCATTTTCAACCAATCTTGAACCCTGTCCGCAATGATTTCAGCCATCATGCTGAGTCGATTGTATCGCTCTGCTGCTCGAATAATGGACAATGGACCGTCAAAAACCGAATGGGTACTGCGCAACAACGCTTCAAAGGCATACACCGTTCCCTTTTTTGCACCAGTGCTCAAAATGAGAGGTTGCAACGCAACTTGAATAAAGTTTCCTTGCAAGCACTCTTCCAAAATGCGCTTTTCTTCTTCTTGAGAGGCTCTTTGTTGCACCCTCGCAATCTCAACCATCCGAAGTTTTGTGCTGAGTGCATCATCCACAGCCGCCACCAGACGATCGTGTTTGAAGGGTTTTTCCACAAACCGTGCCACCTCACCACGATTGACTGCTTGAACAGCCAAATCCAAATCCAACATACCGGTAACCAAAATTCGTACACAACCGGGCTGACGTTCCCTTAAGTGATGCAATATCTCCAAACCGTCCATCACCGGAAGGTGGTAGTCGACCAAAGCCAAGTCAAAGTCCATTTTGTGCATGGCTTCTAAGGCATCTTGACCATTGTAGAACTCATGTACTTCATGACCGTATTTGCTCAAAATCCGCGTAATTTGACGACAGATTAAAGGCTCATCATCCACTGTTAAAATTCGTGCCATTGCAACCTCAAGATATCTATTTTCAATTTATTGCATTTGCCACCATTGCGCACCCATTTCGAAGAAAGAGTGAAAAATCAGTGTCACATATTGCACAGTAGTTCCAATATGATAATCTTTGCACGATCATCGGATTTGGAGTGCATTATGAAAGTTCTTTTGGCAGACAAACTTGCGCCAGTTGTACAAAACTATCTAGACAGTCAAGGTCACGAGACCATCGCAGACCCAAATCTCAAAGGGGACTCGCTCAAAACAGCCCTCACTGAACACGCACCATCAATACTGGTTGTTCGCTCAACCAAAGTCCAAGCTGAACACTTCAATGCCTGCCCTTCTTTAAAATTGGTCATTCGTGCTGGAGCCGGTGTAAACACCATTGATCTTGACACAGCATCAAAAAAAGGCGTCTTTGTTGCAAATTGTCCCGGTCGAAACGCCATCGCAGTTGCTGAACTGGTCTTGGGACACATTTTAAACTGGGATAGACACATCTTTGAAAACATTTCTGATTTTCGACAGGGCATTTGGAACAAGAAAACGCATGGAAAAGCCCGAGGACTCTTTGGACAAACGCTTGCTGTCTGTGGTATGGGTGCCATTGGAAAGGCCGTTGTTCAACGAGCCAAAGCTTTTGGAATGCACGTGAAGGCGTGGAGTCGATCCCTTACACCCAAACAGGCTGAAACATTGGGGGTTGAATTTTGTGCCACGCCATTGGAAGCGGCAAGCAATGCAGATATTTTGACAGTGCACTTGCCAGCGGTCGCCGACACCAAGAACTTTGTTGATGCAACGTTGCTAAACGCCATGAACGATGGTGGATTCGTCATCAACACTTCAAGAAATAGCCTCTTGAATGAAACGGACTTATTATCGGCCATTGAAAGCAAAGGACTCAAAGCCGGATTGGACGTATTTGACAACGAACCTGCCAGTTCTGACAACACTGTAGATTCTGTGCTGTGCAACAATCCAAATGTATATGTATCTCACCACATTGGCGCCAGTACCGATCAAGCAACCACATCTGTTGCTGAGGGAGTCGTCGAAATCATTGATGCCTGGACCCAAACTGGGACAGTACTCAATTGTGTCAATTCCACAAAGATGTAATTCATTACTCTGTTTCTATTTTAGAATACCATTAACATTCAATACAAAACTTTTTCTGTTTCGGAGTTTCAATATGATGACACGTGCACACAATTTTTCGGCAGGTCCTGCTGTTTTGCCATTGGAAGTGATTGAAGAGTTGCAACATGCCCTCCCCAATTACAACAACATCGGATTGGGTTTGATGGAAATGTCTCATCGTTCCAAAGATTTTGATGACATCATTGAATCTGCCAAAAGTCGATTGCGTTCGTTGCTCAACATTCCAGAAGATTACCACGTTCTCTTGTTGCAAGGTGGCGCCAGTATGCAGTTCTACATGACTGCGCTGAACTTGTTGGGACCCAATGATACTGGTGCGTACATCAATACAGGTACTTGGTCTACAAAAGCCATCAAGGAAGCCAAGCGATGTGCCCAAGTCTCTACGGTATGGAGTCCTGACAACGGTGTATTCACCGGTGTACCAACCAACGATGACTATACAGTTCCAAACGGTGCAACCTTCCTACATTACACATCAAACAACACCATCTACGGCACACAGTTTCCGACAGCACCTGAAGCCGATGTTCCCCTCGTTGGAGACTTTTCAAGCGACATCGCTTCACAACCAATCGATATATCAAAACATGGTGTCGTCTATGCTGGAGCACAAAAAAATCTCGGTCCAAGTGGTGTAACTGCCGTCATCCTTTCCCCTTGGGCTGTCGAACGCTCCATCGCCGTCAATGAACAACGCCCAGGTGGATTGCCGTCCATGCTCAATTACAAACTGATGGTCGACAAAAACTCGATGTTCAACACACCCAACACCTTTGGAATTTTTGCATTGGATCGCATGTTGGCCTGGCTAGAGCGTCAAGGTGGTGTCGATGCCATCCACGCACAAAACACCAAGAAAGCAAACCGCATCTACAACTTGTTGGACGGTTCCGACTTCTGGCAACCCCATGCCGACACAAACAGCCGTTCCTTGATGAACATCACTTGGCGAATCCACAACTCTGACTTGGAAAGCACGTTTTTGGCTGAGGCAGAATCACAGAATTTGAAAGGTCTAAAAGGACACCGTTCTGTTGGTGGTTTGCGCGCCAGTATATACAATGCCTGCTCTGTTGAAAGCGTCGAAGCGTTGGCTTCATTCATGCAGGATTTTGAACAACGTCACGGATAACTTGAAACATTTTGTTTCGAGAGTGCACAGGGAGAACGGCACACCAAAGCCATCCCTGTGTTGCTATTTTTTTTGGAGATTTTTGCATTACAGCACAACCAAACAACGATCCATGCGCCAACCAGTGCGTTGTAAAACGATCATTGTGTTCACCGTGAAACATCAACAGAGAATGTTCAAGTTCTTCCAATGAACGGTGCTGTTGCCAATCCAACCAAATCTTCATCCATGAATTCACCGCCATTCAATCTCTCCAGCTGTTCGAATCTTATGACGTCGAAACGCCTTTTTGACTCGACGATGCACATCTGATGCAAAAGCGGACTCGTAGCGGTTGTCCATCACATAGGCTTTGGCTGTCAAAATGATCGCAAACCGTTCCGCACCATTGGGAACAGCCCCCTCCTTCATGTGAACCACCACCGGTTTCTCCCAAAACATGTATCGACTGGCAACAACCGACTCTCGAACCACCCTTTCTGCAAGGGTAAAATCTTCATTGCATCCAATGTAGAACTGAAAGACACACATTTGATCCAAGTTTCCAGCATTGGCACAAGACACAACGCCCTGTAGAAATTGACTGTTGGGAATCGATATTAGGTTGTCATCCAAATCAACCACCCTCACGGTTCGAAGACCAATCTCTACCACCTCACCATAATGTCCAGCAAAGGAAATTCGATCTCCAACCTGAAACGGTCTATCGATCAACAATGTGACCCCCGCCATCAATGAAGCGAGCAAGTCTTTGGAAGCCCACGATCCCCCCAAAGCGATCAATCCGATGAACAAAGAGAATCCATCTTGTGACACGGCTAAGAGTCTCGAAAGCGCAAAGAAACTTCCAAAGAGCAACAACAGAAACTGTAGAAATACGGACAGTTGCTTGGACAACAAACGATAGCGTGTGTTCTGTTCAGCAAAACGATCCAAAAACAATTTCGTAAAGCGAATCGACACATAGGTTAGCAAGGCAATGAGCAATGCCGGAAGCAGTCCTGAAAGATCAATAAACTTTACAAAGTCTAGATTGGAAAGCAAAGCCAGTTCCATGGATTACCCCTTCTGTCCAACGAAGCGTTTTTGCCACAAGTTCGCTTCTACCCATGGATACCAAATCAAATCAATTTGAAACCGATGATCCACTTGCTTCAAAATGCCCTTTGATTCCAAGTTTCGACAAACGACAACCAATTCTTGCGCTGACATCTGCAAGGATTGAATCAATTCGGTCAGCGTACATCGATTGTGCATCAACACGCAAGCCAACACAAAGTTGGATCCATCATCCAAATTGGCCAATTCCTCCGCATACTGTAAAGAAAACATCTGTACAGAAAGTTGTTTCGATTCGGTAGACTCTTTCAACGTCGTTTTGAAGAGTTCTATCGCTGTACTCAAATTGCCCTTGCTAGAGTCTCTCAACAGACGCCAAAATGCCATCTGTGCTCGATGAACAGCCTGTACATTGTCCAATGAAGACAGCGTGGAAAAGTCTACTTCGACACCGTTCGTCTCCAGCATATCAACAATTGTGTCTCGCATAGTAGAAACGTCTAAAGGATGCATGGTATAGACAGCAGTAAAGAAGTCTACCCGAATAGAAGTGGACGGTGAATTCCAGAAATTCCAAGTTGCCGAGTGACAGGTCACAACCCAACAATGATGGGTGGACGTTGCCTGAATGATGGACAGCAACTGGCTCAACACTTCAAACCCTTTAACGTCTCGAAGAAATACACGTTGAATGTCGTCTACACCAATAATGGTCTGTGGCATGTCTAGAATCGCTCGACAGACTTCCTCAACCGCATGTTCTCCCTGAAGGTTTGTTGTGTTCGATAGGTTCAATTGTTCACACAACCAAAACAGCATGGCTTCGACAGTCCAATTCTCATCTCGAACAATGTGGTTGACCTGAAGCAAGCGGCTATTTTCAGTTCGGTTAGCCAAAACCATTTCCAACACCCCAGACTTTCCCATCCCCTCGTCTGCCAACAGTACAATGGATCCCTTTGCTTGTGTTTCGACAATTGTATCGTGTATCTGCTCGACAAATGGTCTCAAAATGGGTGTCCAATTGACTGTCCACGAAACATTTTGAAAACTTTTTGAAACCAATCCAACATCTTGACTGCCCGTGTTGTCTATTGCATTTCGAGCAAGTACAGTGCCAAAAAATGATGAATGTTCAACCAGCCAAAACAACAGTCGAATGATGGCGTCCCAAATTAAGATACAAGACGCCAGCACTGTTCTCAATCTGCTACCCAGCCAGTTTGAGGACATCGACTGCATCCACATTTTCAGTTTATCCAACCCAATGGTTTGCGACGCTTTCTGTTGCAACAAATCAGACCAAACACCCAATTGAGTCAACACAAGAAGACCAAACAGCCCCAATTGAAACATCGAAACAACTTCTACAGTCTGATAGGCATAGACCCCATATTTCAACAGAGCGCCGACCAAGTTCAATCCAATCACAACCCAAACAAACCCTTTTACACCGTTGAGTAGAGGTGTTTGAACGGCATCATCCACAGCCCAGTACTTCACCAACCATTGAGACAGATATAAACTGGAAACCAACAAAAATAGCAATGCTACGACAACCCCAAGCGATCCCTGAAACAACAGTGTCAACACAAAGGCAGATGCAAAATTGTACAACAAAACAGAGATGTTTTCTGAAAGTTGTTTCGGTACCTGAGTATCGCCATTGCCAATCGAAAATTCGTTTAGAAATTCAGGACGTTCTACAGAATTCATCCACGCATACACACCATTCCACAAGAGAGGAAATTTTCGGCGCGTCCAAAACCATATACCCAATACTATGGACCACTTAAAGACACTTGATGTAAGTCGAAACAACAAGCCCACATCTCCCACAGACCGTTGAACCCGAAGCCACTGCATTTCCAAAATGGTGACCATTTGCGTCCACTCAAAAATGACATCTGACCAAAATTGATCTGTTTCAACATCCAAGTAGCCAACGCGGTGCGTATATTGATTGATCGACACCCACGTATCAAGCAATGTTATTTTCTCGGCTTGTCTATGCCTTATTGAATCTTGATTCGCATCTTCGATCGACTTCAGTGCAGATTCGATATCTACGTGGGTCATCTCAGAATCCACAATCTGTGAAGGGGATAGGGTCTCAAAGTTCACTATGTATTCTTGCATGTCCCACTGCAACTTATGTAGGACCACCTGCAATTCATTCAATGTTGATTTCCGACTCGCATCCAACGGTGGCAACGTTTCCCAATCTTCATACCGTTGTGTCCACTCTGCGAACTGAGTCTGAAATTCTTCAATCGATTTTTGGACTTTTTGGTGTCGATTTGACTCATCTGCCCGAAGTTGCGTCTCTATTTCTAGAAGCCTCAGCACCTCTTCATTGACCTTTTGCAACATCGCATCTGTAGACTGTTTCTCTCTTGCTTGCTCCAGTTGACGCTGGGCGACTATCAAGTCTTGCTCAACCGCAATCCCCTTCAGTTCACTTTCTCTTTCTCGAAGTACACCAAGTTTAAACTCGATTGTTTCCGTTTCAATGGCACTCAACCCAGAGACATCTCGTTGCAACATCAGTTGGGCTTTCTCCTCTTCAACAGCAGACAAGTCAAATTCGGATACTTTGTTGGGCCACTGTTGTTTTAAGTTTTCAAAAGCCTCTTGTTGTTGCAATTCCTTTTCTTTTTGCGTTGCGTCTTCGAATTCTACTATCTTTTGAATTACCTGTTGGTGCGTCGGGGTATCCTTCATCAAATCTACAAGGATCTTGTAGCGAAAATACAGTCCCCTTGATGACACGACCCCACCATTGTGTTCTGCCAACAAGGAATCGGCATGGGACTGCAATTGCGTCGTGCCAGTGGTCCAATCTGAAACAATTAATATCTTCAATTGTTTCAACCGAGTCAATTCTTGCATCACCAAAGCAATCTCTGCTTTGTTTGTTGGATCACCGACCAATGCTTCAAGTTTGTTTTTACAAGTGTTTGTGGCTTCTATAAACAGCGCTTCTATTTGTGGATGTGCCTTCATCTCCTGTAGAATGAGGTTCAAAAACCGAAGGTTCAACGCGTCCAACTCAGCTTGGAGGAGCCACAACCGATCCATTTCTTCTTTGTACTCTTTCGCCACAGATCCATCATGGGTCTCAAACACTGGGAAGGTGTATCGCTCAGACAACCGCTGTTCATTTTGCGCGAGCAATGACAACCTCAACCCTTCGAGTGATGTATAGGAGAACAAATCCTCAACATCAAAATGCCAAAAAGCCTCGTCAAGCGGTGCTTCACCGTTGAAATACTTCTTTTTACTTTCCACTTGCGCTGTCAAAGAAAGAATCTGCCCCTGCAAAACTGGCAAGTGCTCTTGCACAACTTGAGCGTCACTCCATCGAAGAGCGGATGTATCTGGCTCGGCAAAAAGCCATTGAGAAAGTATGAATAGGACAAACATGCAGTCAGTTTATCGCAACACTCCAAAAAAGTCAGCGACTTAGCCTGTTTTCATATCATACTCAGACAACATCCAATCGCACACCACCCTATCGCGACCCATTTCTTTTGCCACATACAACGCCTGATCGGCTCTTTTCAACGAATCCAATACGTTGCTTTCTGATTGAAAATGAACCGCCACACCAACGCTCATGGAAATTGGAATCAACAAATCGCGATGCGAAATAGGATGTTTCATCGAGAAGCGAATCCTCTCTGCCAACCGAATCAATTCTTCACCAGAGCACCCTGGGATGACTGCCAGAAACTCTTCTCCACCAAACCGACCCACTGAGTCTGAGGTTCGAATACACTGTTTGAGTCGAGTCGCAACTTCTTTGAGTACAACATCTCCACCATCATGGCCATACGTGTCATTGATGTGTTTAAAGAAATCCAAATCCATCATCAACAAACCAAGTGGCTGATTCCGTTGCTGTACCAGTACTGCTTGCCTTTCCAACGCCCTCAATATAGAACGTCGATTCGAAATTCCTGTCAAGGGATCGTGATTTGCTTGATTCCACAAACTTTCCTGAACCCGTTTTTGTTCTACTTGATGACGAATGACCCTTTGGGCTACGCGAATGTGTGACCCCAATAGAGATTGTGGACTGTCAATGTGTAGAACAACGTCTGTCCCCAAATTTCTCCAGTGGATTTCTGTGGCTTCAATCAGCGATGCATTCTCATCCAAATGGTGCAACAGACAGATGTATATGTATCCACCTTGCTGAAGTGTTCGGATTCTTTGCAGAGTATCTTCCACACCATCCCGATCACCATCCCCCATCAGTCGCGTATCCAAAATCACCAAATAAATTTCACGATCTGGATCTTCAAGTGTGGTCATGAACACACTGAGATCATCTACAAAAAATGGAACACACCCCCAGTCTGTACAAGCTGTGCCAAGATGTTCCAATGTTGAATCATCAGGGCTTCCAATTAGGACGTTCACAGTGGCTCCTTTATATTTGTTTGTCTCTTTTCTACTGTTGATTTGTGATCTACAAACACCGTTGCAAATTCTTACAACGACTCTTCTTCTACACCCTGAAAAGATTTCTGCAACTTCACTTCACCAAAATCAGGCGTCGCGGGTAAGTTTCGCAGAGTGGCATCCAAAGACACACCCAAGACTTTCAATTCCCAATCAATCAAAATTCCTTCAGAGGACCAAGCGGCGATCACATCCCCTTGATCAGAATGGTAACGGACTTCACGCCCAAAAACGGACTGACCATTGTTGGAAATGCTGGTTTCTTTTTCCGAGTGCCACTCGCCAGACCACACATCGCCCATTTCGATATGATAAAAGGACTGATGACCTTCCGTCCACTGATTCGCTTGCCCTGGGTCAAACAACGCCAAAGAAATGGCGTCCACTTCATAGGCAGAGTATTCTGTTTTCAATACGCCCGAAGGCAACACCTCATGAACAACCCAAGATTGATTGCTTCTGGATTTTCCTTGCAGTTCAAATCGCTTGTCGTTGATGGAAACAATCGAAACAAATCGAGTTTTGCCTTCTGAAAATCGAGCAGTGGCATGCTGTTGATAAGATATTTTCTTTCCAGCCACCACCATATCGATCTCTGTCAAAGACTCAATGTCCCTTGCACCAGCAGACTGCTCGGTGGGTGACACATAGGATATCGTCACCGTACGATGTCCCACGGGCTCTCCCGACAACATCAAATCATACACCAAGGACTGCTCTGTTGCATGGACGACTGACATTCCCAAAAGCCACATCATAATTCTACTCCCCTATATGTAGGTTGATTCCTTGATGTCAGTATAACACACCACACAGCCAAGATAGTCCATGATAGGATAGATGTACAGACAAGCAAAGAGTGTTATAAAAGAATCTATATGCGCAAACCGATACAAGTGATCAAAGAAAGACTGGCTGATGAAATTGGCTCACATTTCCAACATGGACCAAAGCGTGTCGCCATGCTCTACCCCAGTCCATACCGTGCTGGAATGTCATCACTTGGATATCAGTGGACAATAGAAATCTTGGCCAATGCCGGCTTTTCTGTAGAACGTGTTTTTCTTCCGGACGATGTCGACGAATGGAAAAAGAGTGGTGGAGTACTGTGCAGTTACGAAACCCAAACGCCACTGTCCCATTTTCCCGTTGTTGGAATATCCTTGGCCTATGAATTGGAAATGGCCGGAATGATCCAGTGCTTGGAACTGGCTGGGATTCCAGCGCTCAGAGAAGCGAGACGACCAAACGATCCCATCTTCATTTTGGGTGGTCCCATTACGTTCTCAAACCCTCTGCCATCGTCTCCATTTGTCGATGCTATTTTGTTAGGTGAAGTAGAAGAAACCATCGTACCCGCATTCTCTGCCGCACTGGACAGTGCCTACGAACACTTTTTGGATGCAGTTGAGGAATTGCCAGGTGGATTTGTCCCAGCCAGACAATACCCAAACCTGCCTGAAATAGCCAAAGCAACCGATGCTTTGTTGCCGGCACGATCACACATATTGACACCGCATACGGAATTGCGAAACATGTTCTTGATCGAGGGAGAACGTGGATGTCATCGCAGTTGCACCTTTTGTGTCATGCGTCGCTCTACCAATGGTGGCATGCGACTGGTCACGCCAGAAAGATTGATGTCTTTGGTGCCTGAACACGCTCAGCGCATTGGTTTGGTCGGCGCAGCAATCAGTGATCACCCCAAGTTGGTTCCACTACTTCAAGAAATCATCGACTCTGGACGAGAAATCGGCATCTCATCACTGCGTGCAGATCGAATTGCCCGAAAGCCAGATATTGCAAGGTTGCTTCGTTTGGGTGGATACAAAACACTCACAGTAGCGTCCGATGCGGCTTCTCACAGGTTGCGCAAAGACATTTCCAAAGGCACACTAGAAAAACACCTATTTTCTTGTGCAGAGCAAGCCAAAGAACATCGATACAAAGTGCTCAAAATCTATATGATGGTTGGTCTGCCGGGTGAAACCAACGAAGATTTGGATGAATTGATCAAGTTTGCCCTTGAAATTTCCAAGATTCATCCCATTGTTTTTGGCATTGCCCCATTTGTCCCAAAAAAGAACACGCCAATGGATGGAACCGAGTTTGCTGGCGTCAAAGTGGTGGATCGAAAACTCAAGTACATCCAAAAGGGACTTCGGCCTTCCAAAGGCCGTGCTCAAGTTCGTAGCACGTCGGCTAAATGGGCTTGGGTTGAGGCTATGCTTGCTCAAGGAGGGCAAGAGGCTGGTTTGGCAGTGTTGGAAGCTGTCAACAACGGTGGAAAATTTGCCGATTGGAAACGCGCCTTAAAAGCCGTAGACAGCAAACATCAATCCCCATGGCGTTCACTGTTCAACATCGTTGGTCAACATCAATAGTTGGACACAATGCCGTAAAAAGTCCAGCCGGGTTGCGATTCTGAGCGATATAGGTCATCCACAAAGTTGTCTACCTCGCGCATTCGAAAGACGGAACTGAAACTCGCCACATCTGCTGTCACATAATAATCGCCATTGTCTCCGTTGACAGTGATGCCCTGTGGAAAAGCAAATTCCTGTGCTGATTGATCGGATTCACTCCACACAATTCTTGTGTTCCAATCTGTCGCCGTCTCATCAAACTCGGCAACCGAAATTTCACCGGTTTCAGATGTGTACACCAAAGAGAACCATCCGCCACCATCTTTGGCGGCACCAGCATAGGCATACCGTCCATCCCACTCATCCGGATTGATAGAACGGTGTACAGTCAAACCATCCGTTTCATTCCACGTCGCAAAACCGCCATAGAGACCAAACAACGCGATGTCTCCAGACACCAAATCTCGGGCAATGCTCCAAACATACAACTGAAAATTTGGATTGGTTGCCCCTGTTTCGTCCATCAAATTGGCATCCCACGACACCACTGAAGTCACAGCACCAGATGCGGACACCTGAATGAGTTCACTGCCTCTAGAAGCCATGGCATCTCCGTTTGGCAATGACACAACCCCCAGCAATTCTGTGTTGTCGTCTTCAGAAAAATCTGCCAACACCGTACAGTCTCCTGTTTCAGAAACACTGGCCAAGGCGGTATTTGCATGACTGATCACATAGCCACCGGTACCGATGTCGTGATCAAGGTAGGTTGGCATACAATCATTTGTAAGCGAAATTTCGCTTTCCACATTGCCAATTTGGTTCAACCGCAACAGTGAAGATGTTTCACCCTGTTTCAATACGGAAACTGTGACCCCAGACCACTGTTCATCGATTCGACCATCACAATCGTTGTCGACCATGTCGTCTGTTTCTTCATCTCGTGCTGGATTGATCCATGGATTGCTGTCGTCACAATCTCCATCTTCAACGGTAAACCCATCCCCATCTTCATCCGTGCCCTGTGGTTCTGTACTGGGTTCTGTACTGGGCTCAGTACTGGCTGAGGCTGTATCTTCCACAGCGGTATCATTGTCATTGATGGGTGTAGGTTTGTCACCACATCCGAGCAAAGAAAAGAAAAACAACATCATTTCATCCGATAACCAGTCATTTCATTGTTGAAAATCCACGCCACAACTTCACCAATCTCAAAGGTATTCCCCAAATAACTGGTGATTGAGGCTGATGCCGATCCCATGTCCCGCAAAATGGCGCGGGCTTTAATCATTTTGGCAAATCGAGACAGCCACAATTCAATATTTTCATGTCTCAGATCAATCCATCCCTTTTTGACCCACCCATCAAGGTCCTTGGGGTTGTCCAACGCTACACTGGTTCCGTGCCCCATCAATTCTGGAACATTGATTCGTGGACCGCGCAAAATTGTTTTGCCATCTGGTAACAATACTGGAATACCGATAGAAGGAGCCGTTTTTGCCACGCCTGATGACTCAAGTGTGCTGATCAACAATTCCGCAATTTCAGCGGTACTTTTCTGACTGGCACAAGCGTTGGTCATCGATCCAAAAGCCTGTTTGAACAAATGAGCTTCAAACAACAGTTTTGACAGTTCAGGTGGTCCCAATCGACCCAATGCAACCGACGGGATGTCTGATTCTGATTCCACCAATTCCAAATCTGTCATCGCGGCTGAACGGATCAAGCCCGCTTTGTATGAAGGGTTGAGAACCGATGCGTCCATGGCGCTGATCACGTCGCGTCCAGTATTGGCCCCTCTCAACTCCAATACGATCGTTTGAGCAATCTCTTCAGGTGTGATGTACTCCATTTGTCCCAGTGCCGTAATGGCTGCGAATTCTCCACGGGTGAACACACCATTCTCTCCGGTATCTACAACGGCAACCTCAAAGGATTCCACCTTGGTGTACGCATTCGACTCTTCTCTTAAAGACAATGAGTCTCCTGTCAAAGACACTTTCTTGGGTGCAAACAAATCAGAATTTCCGTGCTTGTCCGATACTTTCTTCACTTTCACCGCGCGATAGCCAATCATCGCGGCCGGTTTGACTTCTTTGACAATTGGAGAGTTGGGGGTTCTCGCAAGCAAAAAGAGCAGGCCTGTGTGCCCAAATGCCGTTTCATTTTTGGCCAACAACTTTCGAGAGGGCTTGTCTTCAGAATGCGTATACGGGATGTTGAGTCCCATACCCCCCGTACCAGTAGTACCCACTTTCAAATACATCTTGGTGTGAAATTCAGAAGTGGCACGGTGTACAAACCGAACGTGTCGGATCAACTGTGGTCCAGTTTGACTCAGCAACAGAGCCTCTAAATCTTGAATTCCCGCTGAAGAAAATCCGTCTTCGTTGATCCACTCTCGCACTTTGGCTGCCCCGTCAAACACATCTTGATAAGAAATTCCCGTCGCCGTATTGACGCAGTCCACAATCACTTCTGGTCGATGCTGTCGAATCATACTTGCCAAGTGATTGTCTTCATAGGCCACTTCAAAATCATCATACAAAGAGCGCAACAGTTGACGTCTCTTGGTCGGATCTTGAATTAAATCTTTTCTGGAAACCCCTGAGAGTTCACTCGGCACAAATAAATTTCCCCACTCAGGAACAAATGCAATGTGATCACCAAATTCACCACGCAGTATTTCACAAGCCGCCTGTGCTTCGTGTTCAAACAAGGAAGCCACCACTATTCGTCTCGGTTGCATACTCATCACAATGTGACGACACACTTGCAACCCAACCAAACCTGCGCCACCCAAAATCAAATAATCGTGATACATCAGACCGCTCCTACTTCAATCGTGGACTTGATATATCCGATCAGACTACTTTTCTCAATTGTCTGTGGCGCGATGTCGAATCATCTCTGACGTGATCTGCCAATATAGGGCGTCCATCTCAGTTCCACGGTCCAAAATTTGGGTAACATCCAACCCAATTCGATGTGCGTACGTCGCCAACAGTCCCCATCCGCCACCTGCGAAGAGTCGCTGATTTTTGCGTGATGGACTTTTGGTCAATTGTTGAATTTGTTTGATCAATTTTCGCTCTGGCAACACTTCGATCAACGGCAACAACCAAGCACCACGATGTTGACAGTCTTGTTCAAGAGAATCGATGATCACCATCCCTAATTTTCGAAGCAATTCAACATGCAACACATGCAAAGCCTTTTCTCCACCCGCAAACAGTTCAACATGCAATGGCAATACGTCTCCTGGATACACAAATGGGATCTCCATGCTGCACAATCTCTGTCTGGACAACATTTCACGTTCCATTGAGGCTTTCACATGCAAAGAAGCCGCTTCAATGTGCAAAATTGGATCTTGCGCTTCTGCACGATCTTCCAAACTACGGAGCCACTGTGCATTCAGACTCTTTCCACTTTCCAGCAACGCTCTGCCAAACCAAATATCAGACTCGATGTCGTCGGTCTCCGATGGTTCATCACATTCTTCTCCGAGCAAGGCTCTGTGAAGTGGATCGTGAACTCGACTCAACAATCTTTCTTGAATCCACGGTACATTTCGACTAAATGAGAGCATGGTTTTGGACAGTTTAGACTCGTCGAGCCACGTGAGGTTCCAAAAATCTGAATCCTTCGTTAAATTTTCCCATTGAGATTTCATCATGCGTCTCCAAGTTCAAAACATCAATCTCGACATCATCAGTGTAGGCGGTTTGTATACCGTCGTCCAACTCCCAAACTTTAAAGTTTGCATTGATTTGGGAATCTGTCCACGGTCCGCCTTCAACAAGGGACACGTATTCTTTACCCACGTGCACGCAGATCACATTGCTGGCGTTATTCGTCACTGTGCATCTCGAAGATTGCTGGGTTTGACACCACCGACCTACATAATTGGCTCAGAAGACGCGAACAATTTCAAGAATTTTATGAAAGCAGCCGGCAAGTTGGTTCGCTCAGATATGGACTATCGAGTGAAAGTTGTATCTCCGGGTGATCGAGTTGACATAAACAAACAATTGTGTGCGAGAAGTTACCGTTCTGTTCATCGTGCCCCCTGTCAAGGCTATGTTCTCTATGAACTTCGAAACAAACTGAAACCAGAATATCATGGATTGACACCATCGGATTTGCAAGGATTGCGCGAAGCTGGGTATGAACTGTCTGCCGAAATCGAAACGCCTTTGGTGACCTATACTGGGGACACAACAATTGATGTATTTCACCGTGAACCAATACTCAAAGAGGTCAAAGTACTCATTACAGAAGTGACATTTTTTGATGATGAAGTCGATAAAATTGAATCCAAACGACGTGGTCACATGCACATTGATGACATCATCGACAATCCAGAACTGTTTTGTCAACCAGCCATTGTTCTCATGCACGCATCCTCACGTTTTTCTGGAACAGACGTCGAAAACATTTTGAACGCAAAGATGCCACCGAATCTGCGAGAGCGAATTCATGTCGTTCCAAACGATGCACCTTTGGATGGATTTTAGAACTGGAAAGCAAAGATTCGTTTTGACTGTGGTTATTGCCAAGCCACAGGGACCTGACAACTGTTTCCAACCGAAAGCGAAACATACGTGTACGGACTGGCTGCATCACTGTTTTCAATGACTGAACGCCATGTACTGGCATCTCCGTGAGTGCCATATTGTGCATACCAACCTGGGTTTTGCCCCATCAAACTGTACCAATACACTTCAGATGGTCTTCTCGCTTCTCGAAAATAAGTGAATGCCAGTGTCGAAGAGTCTTTACACACAGCACCCAACCGTGTATCTGTGGACTGAATGTCATCTCCTTGAACCGGTACACCACTGCTGTATTGAGAGGGTGTGCCATTGAAGACAATCGGTACAAAAGCCGCCACATCCACTTCTGAATTCCATTGCTCGTAGAACGGATTGTCACTTGGAAAGGACAGTCCAAAGAACTGATTGGATTGGGGCTCTCCCCAAATCTCAAAGGACCAAGATACAGCGCTGTCTTGGACATACATCGAAACTCCAGTATCGACAGTGGTGACACCGTTGAACCACTGTGCTGGCAACAAATCAATGCTGTATTGCTCGCCAAAATCGGCTTCCGCAGAAGTGGATCCTCGACCGTTGATTTGATAACGTGGCAAAAAGTTTCGATTGTCGATCACAATCTGCTCTAATTGATCCAACGCGCCAATGGGTTCAACCAACACCATCTCTCCTTGAGAGAAACGAGCCAGATTCCACCCCAAGCGAAATCCAAGATCACCAAAAGCCCCTTGAATGTCGCCTTGAACATAGACGGGCAATACATCCGCCCCCCAGTCGTACAAGTCTCCAGAAACCACACTGGCATCTTGAATATCCAGTGCTGGATCCAAATCGGGCGTCAAAGGTGTTTGATACGTACTGATACACGATACTTTTTGTGTGTTGTTCTCGGTCAGACTCAGCGTTTGACAGTCTACCGTACTGTGAACGAAGGTGGCAGGATAATAAAAAGCCCACTGTACACCGATGGGTTCTTGCTCTCCTTCTTCTGTAAGCATTACTTCTTGGAGGTCTTCCTCATTGGGCGTTGGCAAACTGATGGAGAAAATACAGTCGTCCAAATCTTCCGTCTGTGAAAAACTGAGTCCAGAGGAACCCAAGGGAATCCTGGCAACTTCACTGAAGAATGAGGCTTCTGAAGACCCGTCTATATTCAGTCGACCTGGAAACATTTGCGTCAACGTCATCGTCCGTTTTTGCATTTCAGTACAATTCATCAATGGCGCTCTAAACGTCACAACATCGGTATTTTCAACAATCTCACCCGTATCTGCTGTATCTGAACCACCGGTTTCTTCTGATGGTTCAGAGGCGGGTTCTTCAACGATGTCAACCTCTTCTCTGGACGATAGATCACCATATTGTCGCTCTTCACCTGTACAAGCCAACCAAAGCCAAACTGCGCTCATTGCATGCCTCCAATGATTTTGAATTCTACACGGCGATTGCGCTCTTTCCCTTCCGGAGTCGCATTGGTGTCAATCGGGTCGACTTCACCATAGCCTTTCGCTTCCAATCTCTGTCCGTCAATGCCAGCCTCTACCAAGTAATCTCGAACCGAATTGGCTCTGGCGTCGGAGAGTTTACGGTTGTAATTTTCTGAGCCGTCAGAGTCAGTGTGCCCCTGTACTTCAATACGAATCCGATCGTAATCCTTCATTGCTTGCGCAACAGAGTTTAGAATACTAAAACTTTTGGACAAGATGACCGCTTTTCCCGTTTCAAAGAAAATCTTCTCTTCGATCACAATTTCTGTTTCGGTAACGCGAACACCTTTTGGTGCAGCATCTGGACAACCGTCGGCATCCATGTAGCCATTCTTGGTTTCAGGTTTTTTGATACACCTATCCACATCGTCCATGATGCCATCATTGTCCGTGTCTGCCAAGTCTTCAGGGCAGCCATCTTCATCTTGAAAAGCGTCATAATCTTCTGGCTTGTTTGGACATTGGTCTTGCGTATCCACAATTCCATCTTTGTCATTGTCGTATTCTGGACAACCATCGGTGTCCTGAAAATCGTCGTAATCTTCAGCCACAGTACTGCATTGATCTTGATCGTCAAAAATCTTGTCACCGTCGGTGTCTTTCTCCGGACAACCATCGTCATCTTGATAGTCATTGAAACTTTCGGGCACATCTGGACACTGATCAACATTGTCTAAAATGCCGTCATCGTCTTTGTCCCTGGGTCGACATTCATTCGCGACTTTTATAGCCTCTTCGACATTCTCCAAAGCCAACAACAGATGTTCCTCTGCGCGAACAGTCCCCCCTTGACGAAATTCCAGTTCTGCAAACTCTTTGTGGGTGATCGCAGCCGCCATTTGATGGGGTGCACAACTTTTGGTCCACGGATCCTGCTCGGCGATCACCAGTTGCATTTCCAACTGAGAATGCTGTACTTGAACAGGTCCATACTTTACACAGGCCAATAAACTCATCCATAACAACGACATCACTTTTCCTCTTCCGATGATGTTTCTGATGCCACTTTGACAGCTTCATCCATCCACACAATGGACTGTGCAGCCAGTGTCTCTGCGTCTTCAAATTGAGAGGAAGCATACTCTTCTTTTGCTTTGTTTCGATACTCTTCTGCCATGGCCCATTCAAACTGCGCACTTCGATTGACAGATGTGTTCAACTCTGCATATTTCTGATCCATCTGCAAAACGGCAACGCCACTTTTCACAGCGCACCCCAGTATCAACCAAACAAACATTGATCTCTCCTCACTACTATGGTTCAAATATAACACATCCAGCATCTGGATAGTGGAATCGTCTCTACAAAAGATTCTTCACTGTTACAGTCATGCTGCAAATAGCGATTAAAGTCCTCATTCAGGCAATGTTGAATCGTTCCACTGTGCCAAATCAAAGATGGCCATTTCATACCGTCGTGGCATGTCTTGAACAGGCTTTTGCACTTCTTGTGAAGCCCACGGTATCCAAGCTGGCCCCACGGGAAACTGCTCTGTTTTTCCTGGCCATTCAAAGGCCTCTTGCTCTATGACTTTCTCTGGTTCCAACTGCAACGTCTCAGCCAAGTTCCGTACAACATCGCGATACAACACATCTCCTTGATTGGGGTCTGTGAGATAATAGCCCCGCTGATGGACAATCAGCCAACGGTAATCTCCATAGTCCATCAACACTTCTAAATCTTTCGCCGAGAAGCGGTCCCACTCCATCGCCAACGGATTGCGCGAAACATCTCGAAACCAGTCTTCCATCTTGTCACCGCGAGGCTCCGACTTGGCCAACCACCGCATGCGTTTGCCTTCCAGACCACCACCCGAATGACGAATCCAAGGCGGAATTGCTGGTACTGTCGCCCAAGATCGATACACTTTGCGCCGATGGATGGATTGATAGGTACACAGCAAATCCTGCTGTTGCTCAAGGGGCAATTCGATGATGCCTTCCCAACCGTCTGCATCCAATTCTTGATACCACTCGGGAACCTTCATGGCTGAAATCTGAAGAGGTACTCTCCACATCGAAGGCTTGGCGTCCCACTCCGCAAGTTCCTCCAAGTCAAATCGGTAAAAAGGCTGAAGAACGATTGCAAACAACAACGCCAACCCGCCCCATCGTTTCCAAGTTTCGTTCAAGCGATCCATGTTGATCGCCACCAAAATCACTGCGCACACGACAACCATCGATCCCATGCGATACGGCGCAAACATCCTCGACATACCAGGAACATATTGAAACATCCACGCATAGGGCAAACGAACCACATACTCACCCAGCATGAATACATCTGCCGTGTCTTTTTGTGCCCCCAGTTTCAAAAAAGGCCCCAAGGTTCCCAACCAAAAGATCAACCACAAGATCAACCAAATTCTCGCTTTTTTCACGCGAAACGAGGGCAACACCCCCACCAGCAACACCGCCAAGGGAAATGCCAATACCCCGTGTCTTGGATCCAAGACGTAATCCGCCGGCCACGCGGAATCGATCCCACGATGCAAAGAAGACAGGACGTTTTCTCGATAGTTGCTGGGTCGCTGAGGGGTCGTGACAATGGTGTCGTACTGCGGATAGGGAACAAAAAATGTCACCTCAGGAAGTTCTTCCGCTCCACCTTTTCCAGATTCATCAGAATTGGCTGAGAAGTAGGGCATCAAAAAGAAAAATACACCAAGGATGGCCGTGAATGCAGCAGAAGAAATCCAACGACGGGCAATGCCAAAGGGCGGACGGGTAGTCCACAAAAACCACACGAGCCAAACGGCACCAAACATCGCGGCAAAAAGTCCATAAAACCAATAAAATGCCGATATCAAAGAGAAACAAAGCCCAGCCAACATTCCGTCGACAATCGTACCCGTTCTACCAGCCCGCTTCAAAATGGCAGGAAACAGCAACACCCACCAAAGCAACGTCTGCCTCAATCCAAGTTTGTTGATGTCTTGAATCACCAATGGATTGACGATGGCAATCGAGCCAGCAGCCAAAGAAACGATCCAAGAATTGGTAAAGCAACGCGCCAACACGTACCCACACAAGCCATTGCCCAACAAAATGATCAAGATTTTGGCGTTGTGATCCAACCCAACCCCGAGCCATTCTCTCAGTGGAAAGGTCAACAACAAAATGTCCAAAATATTCCCTGTTTCGGGAAAGCGACCCAGTCCAACCAAGGACTCTATGGTTCCCCACAGACCAAAATCTTCTTGTTCTAAGGCCTTGACTTCGCTGTAATGCCACCACTGACGCCAAAACCAGCCTCCCAATTCTCCTCCTCCGACAATTACCTCTGTGGGGTGCATCACCATTGGCCACGTCAAAGCGGCTGACAGCAAACAGAACCACAAAAGCGCCATCGAAAGTTCCAGAACAACGGTTTTCCAAGAATGGGTCACTGTTCTTCCCCCACAGCAATCACTGGCAGTGTGTATACAACAATATCGTCTTCGTAGATTTTTCCAGCCCCAAACAGACCTTTGAGAATTTGGTGGGTTTGTTTGAGTTTAAAGGAAGGATAAAATGACTCGTGCACAACGATGTACCGATAGCCTTGACGCGCCAAAACCCTTGAGGAAACGACCAAATCCAATTGTGGCAAACTCGCTGGAAGACTCTTTGCTTGGGTTGCTTCAATGCGCAACAACAATTGTGTCAACATGTTTCGTCGAAGTGGGGTCGGCATCGGATCGTTCAGTCCCCATGGCGTTGGACGTTCATGAACGGATTGATTCCACACGTAAACAGCCCGTTCCAAATTGGGCAAACTCAAAGGCAGATCCAACACAGCTCCCTCTACAGGATCTGTTCTCATATCGTAATAGGCCTGCGATATGTTGGCGTCCCCATGTGGAATTGGCAGAACAGCCGGAGAAAAATTGGAAAGTTCAGTCCAGATACAAAATGGCAGAGCACCCAAAACACCCATCTTTACCATCGAAGACCGTCGACGAAACAATACGCGAACACCCTGACTGGCCAACACAGCAATTGCCAAATTTACCCCCACCACAAATCTAAAGGGGTGGGAAATGCGATCAAAAATAGGAAAGGCTTTGTACAGAACCAAAAATGGCAAGGGCACACGTTGTCCACCGATCAACAAGTACTCTCCCCCCACGTGTAGATAGGGTCCCAAACAAAACAACAAAAACAAGACTGCAAACCAAGCCCACAAACGCCAGTCATCTTTTCGACGCTCGTTCCAAATACCGATGGCAGCGCACACCATGCCAATCCAACCCAAATAAATGACGATCATCAACTCTTCGCCATACAATGTTTTGAGGTCGGGTAACGGCACCGTACTGAGTTGAAAGAAGGCCTGCACGTCGGTGATGTTGTGATTGAGCAAAGACCGTTCCACAAACTCTGGATCACGTGTCACAATGGCATTGTCAGCAGACAGAGAAGAGCGAAAGGACATCACCGGCCCAATGACAATCAAACCCGCCGTTACCGCTGAAATGGAAAGGTGTCGAATTACCGAGCCCCAGGTGTACAACCACGAGCGTTTCCAAAAAGTCCAAATCAAAATCAGCAACGAACCCAATATGGCAAACAAGCCATAATACCAACTGGTCAATACGCACATAGCACCCAGTACCCCAAGTTGGATCGCATGTTTTCTACTGGGTCTTTCCATGACCCTCAGCAAAGCCCACAGTGTCAGTGGAAACCAACCAGCACAAATCGTTTCGGAAATTCCGTTGTAACTTTGTCCAAGCAAATGCGCCGACATTTCAAATAGGAATAAAGCCACAAAAGCAGACCACACGTCCGCCGTGACTTTGTATGCCAACAACCACGCTCCAATACCTGCCAAGGCTATCTCACCCAACACAACAGCATTGAATGCAGCTGCCGGTCCAAACAATAGGGATATCGGTAAAGACAGCAGCACTTGTACGGTATCAATAAAATAGAGTGTTCCACCCCTTGGAAACGCCAATCCTGTCGCTTCTGTCGGCCATCGACCGTTCATGATTTCTTCCGCTACCCACCAGTATCCCCACACATGATTCCACGTGTCGTTTCCCGGATGACCAACCAATTTGGACTGTGGAGACAGTGCCACCGGCCAAGTCAAAGCCGTGGCCAGTAAAAAAGCCACCACAACCACTACAATTGGGATATGTTTGTCGGAAAGTGTACGCATATTAACAGACGCTATTCAACTTGCGCCAATGACTATAAGATTAAGGAGTTTCAATGGTGTTTAACACATCTACAATGACTTATACCATTGCCATTGTACTCGGTGTATCGTTCTTCAGTGTAGGCTGTGGTCAAGAACCCACTCCGATGCCGACCGAAGAACTGATTGCACAGCAAGAGACTTTGCATCCTGCTTACCAATTGATTTATGGAAGCCAAGCCAGTACAACACCCTCCGCCACACAACAGCGGGTGCGAATTTTGTTGTGGTTAAAACGAATGAATTGCAATGTTTCACAACTTCAAAAGTTGGATGAACTTCGACTTGTCGCACAGGAAAAAGTCAACAACCTAAAACAAATCGCCGATGCTGACCAACAACGATTGGAAGAAATATACACCCCTATTTTCAATCAACTGTGGGATAAGATGCGTATCGGCGTTGAATTGTCCGATACAGAAATGGAATCTTTGTTGTCTGAACTCAAAGATATACAGCGGGCAAAAGAAGACAAACCCTTGTTGGACCCAAAGTTGGAAACCATCAAGTCCATCATCGAAGCAGAAGAAACATTTTTGCGATCACTCTCTCCAGAACAAGAATCCACAATCGTTGATGCACTGTATTTTTTGCGACACCACCTGGACCCCGTGGGCAGTCCTAAAGATTTTTCACTGTTGATAGGGAACACTTTTGAACCCGGTCAATACGCAATATTGCTCAAAGGCACCAGTGAATTGGCTCAGCAATCTGGAAATATTGGTGGACTGTGGAGTGATGAACCTGAATTGACAGGACGCGTACTGCATGAAGCCAAGAGAGAAGTGGTCCTCTACTTAATTTTGCTGGAACCCGCTCTAGAAGAGGCAATTCGAGCAGCCATCGCACTCCAAAGCCAATCTGCCAGCCCTTGATGCAACGCGACCACATGCGAAATACTGTGTAAGTTTCGATGTTTCAATATTTGGGCAAGTCCCAAAGACCAAATGACTGGCAATCGACGCAGAGAGTTGTAGAAACACAGGTGACCGTAAAAGGAATACCGAAGACCGGTTGGGCTGTGAGAGTCCAGCGTTCCACCACCAATATGACGACACAGGACTGATTCTACAATCTGCAATTCAAAGCCCCTATTCAGTGCTTGATGGGTCAAATGAATGTCTTCAAAACCGTGATGGAACCGACTGTCAAAACGCAGATGAGTAGGCATAACCAAACAAGCACCCAACAGTGCATCGATTTTTTGGAAAGCGTTGAAATTCAATGTCACCCTGCCCCAAGAGTGCACTCGAACGCCAAAATATCGAGTGTTTTCATGTTCTAAAACAGGAGACAACAGAATCTGAGGTCCCGCCTTGGAAAACAATTCAGCAATTCCAGCGGTTGAAATCCAAGCGTCGTCATTGAGAATGAGAACGGTTCTGTACCCCAAGGACTGAACTGTATGCAATCCCCGATTCACAGCCGATGTAAAGCCGCTACTACCCCCTGCTCTGACACATTCAAGGTTTGGATGAAGACGATGCCACACAGACCAATCGCTTTTCGTTGGACCATCATCCACCACAACCACTGGAAACTCTGTCAGGTGTCGAAGCAAGGGAATTAGAAGGTCTTCTCGGTGATGAAAGGGTATCAGTACACAACCAAGCATCACTCAATGCCCCTTCGCTTGACCGTAGAGAAAATACGGCTCAAGGGGGTGCATCGTTTGGAATTCCAAGCGTCAAGACTATATCGTCTTTATTGGAAGCACCGGAAATTGGATTGCCTTCGTACCATCCAGACGGGTCCAATGGTCCTGGTCGACCATCCCCATCTTCGTCGATGTACGCACCCACCCACAGTTGCTGATCTTTTTTTGGCAAAAATATTTCGAATTCAGGTCCCTCATCCACAGTTGTACTCACAACGACCGATGGTCTTTTGCCACCGATGTTTCGTTGATCTCCATCAAATATGTCTATTCGAATGGGGTTGCCTTTTGGGTTGCTGGCGTCGATGGTACCCGAAATGGTAATGAAGTCCCCATCTTTTGGGTTTGGTGGGGGTGGTGGAACAGCCTCTTTGGGTTGTTCCTTGGGTGGTGCCACCGCTGGGGGCGCTATTTTGGGAAGTTGACCAATCGGCGTTTTTGGACTGTCTTTTGGTGGCGCAATTGTCGGTGTGGAAACGGATTTTTGTGACGCATTGTCTTTGACGTCTTTGGTCGCTGAAGATTTCGTGGCATCCACTGCCCCTTGTGTCTCCACGTTCTTCGTTTCTTCTACGTCTTGCTCTGAATTAACTTTGGCCAAAATTGGGTCCTCGCTGCACCCAAAAATCATCCAAAATGGTATCAAACACGAAAATCTCATCCCAAAATCCTTTCCTGTGTTAAAATGTCAACAAATGTCACTGTTGACAATCGATTCCTCCATATACACTCTTAATGCGATGCTCACTTCTTTGCTCAGAACATTTTTCCGATCAGAAATCTCTATGATGGTGGCCAAAGTGTACATTCCTGTGCTCTTTCCACTCACGTTTCTGATTTGCCTGCTGTCTGTGAGTGTGGATAAATGGTTTGGCTTTCCTGAATTGTTTCCAACCCCCACAAATTTCATCATCGCGGGATTCACTTTTGTCACGGGTGTGTTTTTGTGGTTGTGGACCTATGAACAACTCTCCAGACTTGGAGAAGGCTCCCCCTCTCCGACGGCTGGTCGTACCATGAAACTGGTTCGAACTGGTATTTACGCATACTCTAGAAACCCTTCTCTGTTTGGTAAATTGCTCGGCTTTTTGGCAGTTGGCTTTGCGCTCAATTCCATGGCTTTTTGCATCGTACTGACCCCCCTATTGTTGACGGGCTCACTGATTGAAAAGGTTTGGAGACAGGAGCCTCAATTGGTAGAAATTTTCGGAGAAGAGTATTTGGAATATCAACGAGAAGTCCCGTTGTTTATTCCTTGGACATTCTTTTTTCGAAAAAAATCTTCTGACTCTTGATGCAGAACACAGGTTCAAAGACGCATACACTGAAAAGCACGTTATAATTAATCTAGACTCCCAACCCACAGGTGCATTATGGACATTTCACTGATCAACCCTCCAGAGAAATTACGAGTATGGGCAGGCATCCCAAAAGCCCACGCACACGGTGTTTATTGCTTTCCTCCACTCGGTTTGATGTACATCCAAGCGGCCATTGAGAAGCGTTCACAATACGTTGCCGAAATCATTGATCCTGTGGTTCAAGATTTGGATTATCCAGAATTTGAAGAAATGTTGAGAAAACACCCATTGGACCTTGTCGGGATTTCAACGTATACCCACTCACTGCCAGACGTACAGATGACCATCAATCTTGTTCGTAAGATCAACCCCAACGCAATAATTGTCTTGGGTGGTCCACACTGTGCGATGTTCCCTGAATACGCCATGGCGCTCAAAGGAATTGATGCGATCATCACTGGAGATGGCGAAGATGCATTTTTGGACATTGTGAAGCGGTACGACAAGGGCGAGGATTTTTCAGGCATCCTTGGTTTGTGGTGGAAAGACAGTACTGGGACGGTGGTCAAAAATGATCCACGCCCATCCACCAAAGACATGACAAAGTACCCATGGCCCGATCGTCGACGAACAGATTACGCCAGTTATTACCTTCCCGGTACAAAGCAACCCATGGTCACCACTGCCATCACATCGAGGGGATGTCCACATTCCTGTCCCTTCTGCCTGACCTACAAAAAACAATATCGAATCCGCAGTATCGACAACATTCTCGATGAATTGGAAGATTGCGTATCCATCGGTATCGGTGAAGTCCACTTTATCGACGACTTGTTTTCGCCAAACAGCCAATGGATTTTGCGATTCTGCGATGCTGTAGAAAAACGAGGGCTCAAATTCAACTGGGGATACAAAACCACAATCGCCGGTACAACACGTGAACAATTGCGCCGTTGTGCTGAAACTGGCTGTACCAAGATTCACTTCGGTGTTGAATCCGCCAACAACGAAGGTCTTGACGCTTGGGGTAAGCACTGTGACACTGACGATGTGCATCGCGTATTCCAGTGGTGTAGAGAAGAAGGCGTACGCTCTGTTGCCTACATCATGCTGGCAGGTCCACATGAACGCTCAATGGACGAAGCCCTCAAAAATCTTGACGAAATGATGAAACTCGATGCTGAATTTGCTGTTTTTGCGGTGTTCTCTCCCTACCCTGGAACCGAATCGTTCGAAGAAGGAGCCAAACTAGGCCTCTTTCCAGCAGACTGTTGGGATCGCCTCATGAAAGAGCCTCTTTGCGGTGTAGAAGTGCCTGTTTGCTGGACAGAGCATTTGACCCAAGCGGAAATTTTGGACTTGCTGAAGATTGCCCATCGTAAATTCTATTTCCGACCCAAATTCATCGCTCGACAGGTTCTCAACTTGAAAACTGGTGCAGAACTCAAGCGATTGACTCAAGGCGCGCTGTCTCTGGTGAAGTTGGAGTTGCTCAAGTCAAACAGCCGTACTGCGCCTGTATGATTCTGTGGTGTGTACTTTTACTTTTGTGGAGTGCACTGGGTAGACAGGCTCTGGGAGAGCCTACATTGACACTCGATGAAAACAATCTACTCAGAATTGAATCTTTGAGTACGTCGCTGAAATCGGAATACATTCTTCTATCTGAACTTGTAAATCCATCCAACAAGGAACCCTTGCCAATGTTGAAGGTCGAATCTTCTATGATGGAATTGGAAAATTTGGTTATGCAATTGGAAGAACAAATTTCCCTTCTATCCTCCCCTTCCTCTCCCTGAGTACAGCATGTCTACTGAACAAGACCACCGAAAGTTACAACAGCAACTTCAAGAATATAAACACAAAAACACAGAACTTCAACACGAAGTCAAAAAGTGGTCTCAGTATTGCGCGTATATTGCCGGCATATCCATTGGCGCAATCATCTTTGCAGTTACTTTTGGGAAGCCTGAAGAATGTGATGTTTGCGAGGAGTGCACCATCTGTGAAGAATGTGAGACTTGTCCTGAACCAACTGTCTGTCCAGAACCAGTAGACTGTCCGGAAGTCAAAGCCCCCACTCCTGCTACCCAACAAGTTCAGGAAGTCAGAAAGGTGAAAAAGGCTGTTGTTGTGCCAAAAAATGTTGATCCGACGGCCTTTCCACGGACCTATGTGATTCAGAAGGGAGACAATTTTTCCACAATTGCCCAGAGCATCTACGGACGGTCGTCTTGGGGAACGTGGTTGGCCGAGCAAAATGGCATTGATCCCAGTAAAATGCAGATTGGTCAAGAGATTACGTTGCCAATCCCAAAAGAATAGAATTTATTAGATAGCGGTTACTTTTTCTGAGCCATCTTTTTGGCAGCCAATTCAGAGCGCTCTTTTGCTCCTTTAACTTTGTTCACCTGCCACGCCTTGTCATAAGCGGCTTTTGCCTTGCGAAATTGCTTTTGACGATAGTGAATGTGCCCCTTGAAATAATGCGCATAGCCTTCTTGATAGGCTGACAAATCAAAGGTTAGATAGGTGTCAATGTGAGATTCTGCTTTTGGATAATCCTTCATCCGCATGTACAAACGGGCTAAGTAGAAATGTGAGCGCTGATTCTTCGGAGACAACAGAAACACTCGTTGAAAACTCTTTTCCGCCTGCTTGTACTGTTTTTGATACATCTGCACTCGACCCAATACTTGCAGATTGATGACGTTGTTTGGATAGGAATTTTGCAAATGCTGTGCAGTCATCAATGCCGTCTTCATTTTGCGTTCTTCGATCCAAGTGTACACCAATGCGTGAGACGCTGCTGGGCGCAAAAATACAGACTCTCGTTCTGCCAGTTGCATCATCTCAATCCCCTTTGCCCGTTCGTCCGTAAAGAGTGGTACACCGGGAACGTTTGAAGCAATCAACGATCGCCAATACAACCACAATCCATCTCCCAATTGAGAATCGACAAAGAACTGGGCTTTGCTTTTGGCAATTTCAATAAACTTCATCGCCTCGTAGCCTTGATTGATGGCATCCAAAAAGTCTTCTTTTCGCAACTCATGGATGGCGTCCACACCCAAAATGGCCCCCATCAAAAAGTTTTCCCAAGCGTCATTCCCTGCTTGTACCGACGCCTTTTGCAAATCTTGAACCGCGATTTCAAAACTATTCTTATACTGTGTTTCGTATTTAAAATCGAAATTTTCAAGCATCAAAACTTGCCACATCAACGCGCGGCCCACTGGTGCCACTCCAGAGTCGGGGTATTGTTTTTTGACCTTTTCCAAAACACCGTGTAAACCCTTATAGTCTCGCAAATACAAGTGGTTCATGACTTCCCAACAAGACCAAACAAAATCCACAGACATTTGCAACCAGCGTGCACCATCGTAAATTCTTTTTGGATATTGACCAGTTTTCTCGTCTTCATACTCTACCAACTGGGTCTTACCGTCTGGAAGATCAATGGATCTAACTCGACGACCCGAGACAGTATCTGACAACTCTACATCCACTTTGGGTTCTTCTGCCAATCCCAAACTCATTCCCAGCAACAATGCCCACATATTCACTCCTCGTGAAATTAGGAAAGTGCGTTGAACATTTTTTCAATCTGATCGGTCAACACGACTTCCAATTGAACCCCCATCAGACGATTGATCTCTTGAATACCAGTGGGACTGGTCACATTGATCTCTGTCATTTTATCACCAATGGTGTCAATTCCAACAAATAGCAAACCATGTTTTCGCAATTCCGGTCCCAACACTCTACAAATTTCCTGTTCTCGTTCAGTCAGTTCACACGCTTCAACCCGTGCCCCAACGTGCATATTCCCACGGTGGTCTCCTTTCTGTGGAATACGCAACATTTGCCCAACAGGTTCGCCATCAATCAAAATGATACGCTTGTCCCCTTCAACGATCTCTGGCAAATACTCTTGCACCAAAATGTACTGGGTTTGATTTTCCGTGAGAATCTCCAACATCGACCCAAAATTTGGATCATCGTGAGCGGTCACCAGAACCCCACGTCCACCATTTCCGTCCCAAGGTTTGATGACCACTTTTGAATGGTTCTTCGACCATTCTTTGGCGCGTACAATTTCTCTGGTCACCAAAGTCTCGGGACTATACTGTGCGAAGTGTAGAGCGTACATTTTTTCATTGAAGTTTCGAATGGAACGTGGATCGTTCAATACCAAGGTGTTTTTGGTTACCAAATCCAACATGTACGTGCTGAAAATGTAATCCATGTCAAACGGTGGATCTTTGCGCATCCAAACAACATCAAAATCCGACAGACACATGTCATCTGGATCTTCTTGAATAAAAAATGGTTCAACGTTTGAGACAACAACTGCCTGTACTTTGGCAAATGCTCGACCACCAAGGGCGAACAAGTCCTTTGGTGTACACCAAAATGTCGACCACCCTCTGCGATTGGCTTCCAGCATCATCATATAGGTAGAATCCCCTTCAATGTGCAATGATTCTATTGGATCCATGACATACAATGTTTTCATATTCACCTCTATGAAAATCTAAGTGTTGGTTGTTTTCTTCGCTGCCTTATTTACTTTCCAATACAAAATTTTGAGAACAATCTGTCCAAGACATGTTCACGGGCATCATCCCCACGCAAAGTGGCCAATTCTTCCAATGCCAACGTGATTTCTTCTGTTGCGACTGCAGGTCCCAAAAAACCACTCAATGCAGCAGCCGCTTGTTCTGCGTGATCTGCAATCGATGAAAACAAAGATTGCTGTCGCTGACTCAAAGCCACATGCTGAGATTCATTTGATTTATTAAATCCTAACACTGTTCGTATTTTTGATTTAAGTTCCAAAATCCCACTCCCATCGATATTTGATATCAAACAATCAAATTCAAAATTAGAGGTAGAACCCAAATATTTATGGGTAGCAATCATCAAAACAGGCATGTCTACCAACTGCTCTTTCAATGCAACAGACACACCTGGTTCTTGGTTCAAAGCGGTCACCAACAAACACAAATCTGCTTCTTGTGCCAATTCCAACCCCATCTGTATCCCTTCATTCTCGATGGGATCATCACTGTCGAATCGAGCCCCAGCAGTATCAAAGAAACAAATCTCCATTCCGTCCATCAAGACTCGACGTTCTACAATGTCTCGTGTGGTCCCAGGCCGAGAACTCACAATCGCCCTCTTAGAACCAACCAAATGATTGAACAATGACGATTTTCCAGCATTGACAGGACCCAAAATTGCAACCTTGGCCCCGTGAAGTCGGATTCTGTTCTGTTGATAGGACTCTGCAGCACGCCTTGAATCCACGGCTATCGATCGCAATACTTCACAAATTTCTTCATCGGACTCAAAAGACAAATCTTCTTGCGGATAGTCCATTTTGGCTTCTAATTCTGCGGCGATGTCTGATAATTGTTCGCGCAATCGCTGTTCTCGGTCGTCGACGACACCAGACAACCCCCTTTGTGCAATCGAGATACCCTCCAACGAAGCGGCGTGAATAACTTCGTTGAGGGCTTCGGCTTTGAGCATGGTCATTTTTCCATTGAGCACCGCTTGTCTGGTAAACTCCCCTGCCCTTGCCAATCGAGCACCATAGTGAATTCCCAACTGGATGATTGCATCCACAATCAATGGATTGCCATGACAAGAAAACTCTACAGTATGTTCACCGGTAAAGGATCGCGGTGCCTTGAACGATGTCAAAACGACCTGATCCAACGGTGAACCATCTATTTTATCCAAGTACCCGACCACAACCCTAGAATGTTCCCACGTGCGAACTCGAGGGGCCATCTTTTGGGCGATTTCAAACGCGCGTTCTCCGCTCAGACGAACCATCGCTACGCCAGAGCGCCCCAATGGGGTTGTGGCAGCAATAATGGTGATGGCTCAATCCTCTGATGAAGAAGAACTCGACTCTGAGGAAGAATCAGAACTGGACTCCGAAGAGGCTTCTTCAATGTCTGCTTTGACCAAACGGATTTGTCGCACACCATCAGAATCAAAACTTTCAGAGTTGACCCCTGAAAAATCCTTGATTGTCATGTGTACAACTCGGCGTTGATAACCATTCAGCTCCTTTTCAATTACCAATGATTCACCGCTCTCCAAGACGCGATCTGCCAATTTTTTAGCCAATCTCTTTAACCCTTCATCGTCTCGCTTATTGCCACGTCGGTCGGTTCTTTTGCGATCTCTAGAATCAGAACGTTCTCGACGTCTATCTGAACGCTCAGAACGATCTCGATCATCACCACCAGCGACATGCAAGCGATATTTCCAATCGTACCCAGACTTTTCAGAATGCTCAATCAACAGTTTCTCAATGCTCTTCAACGTAGCGCCACGACGTCCAATAATTTGTCCGCCTTGCTCAGATGTAATGGTAAAATGCAATGTATTGCCTGCTTCTCGAGCCTCTACTGTTGCTTCTATCCCCAATACTTCAAAGGTTTCGCTTAACCAAGCCGTCATCTCACTCAAACCTTCTTTGACAACCTTTTTCCAAGCAGTCACTTCCACATCGTGTCGTGCCATCTTTTGGCCATTTTCATTGAGAAACTGGGCCCCGTCAATTTCATAGTCCAACTCGCCGACTTCTAATTCTAATTCGGCAGCGATTTGTACCAAAGCCTCTGAAATGGTTTCCGCTGTTGCGCTTCTTTTTTCTACTGTCATTTTGCCTCCTGGAGCAATGTCGAATCATCATACTGAACGCGAATCAACCACTGTTGAAAGATGGTCAGCAAAATGTTCATTGAAAAGTACAATACCAATCCACTGGGAAAGGTAAACATAAAGATACCAAACATCAGTGGCATCAATTTAAGCATTTTTTGTTGTGCTGGATCCATATTGCCCATCGGCATCATCTTCTGTTGAATAAACATCAACACACAATACATGATTGGCAATACACCGTATGGATCGGCACTGGTTAAATCTTGAAGGTATAAAAAGCTTGAATCGTAGAGTTCAACACTGTACAACATCACATTGTATAGCGAAAACCACACTGGAATTTGAATCACAGTGGGCAAACATCCACCCAATGGACTCACTTGATGCTCAGTGAAGAGTTTCATCGTCTCTTGCCCTTGCAACTGAGCATTGTCTTTATACTTTTCTTTGATCTCTTTGAGTTTCGGCTGGAGAGCTTGCATCTTCTTACCACTCAAGAAAGCCTTTTGCGTCAAAGGGAAAAAGATCACTTTGACAACCAAGGTCAACAAGAGAATGGAAACGCCCCAATTTACGAAGCCCGCTTGAATAATTTTCAACAGAAATAGAAGTACACGCGAGAAAAATCCAAAAATACCGTATTCAACAGATTCAGTCCAAGACTCGCCCAATTGTTCCAACTGATCAATCTGTTTTGGCCCAACAAAGGCTTTCAATTGGATGGTTCTTGTAGCCCCTGGGTCTATTGATTGGCTTAAATAAGATACAACCCCGTACTCATCATCGGAAAACTTGAATGTGGAAACAGAAGATAAGTCTTTAGATTCTACAGGATACAAAGCCGAAAGGAAATAGCGTGAACCAATCCCAAACCACTCTGGAGAAGAACCAAACTTGGTTGGTTCTTCGAGGTCTTCAAGTTCCAAAAATGATGTCGAAAACATTGTACCAAAAGTACCAACCAACTCTTCTTCCACATAAAATTGCGGTCTCGATGCATTGGTAAACCTAGATGCAGATGAGTCATCCATCCTGTCCATCGTTCCAATCCACATTTCTGATATTTTTTCCGAACGCTGATTGGAAATTGTTATTTCAATATCGATAAGATTCTGTTCTATGCCTTCAACGTCGTCCTTTGGAAAAGAAAACTTCTGTGATACCTCAACACCGTTCACCTTACCGGTCGACACAAATTCATTTTTAGACCGTTGTTCAACGACAAAAACATCTTTGAAGATCGCGTTCCCTTCTCCAACAACCAACAAAGAACCAGCATCTGTCAACAGTTTCAACTCATCTGTTCCATCTGCATAGGGTGCCCAACTGTCAGACATTCCAGAAAAGATCCATCCCCACCAAGACTCAATACTTGGCAGCACGGTATATTCATTGAGACCGACATGCTGTGGCGCTCCATACGTAGAAGTAAAGTCTAAATGAAACTCTCCTTCTTGATATGGAAGAGCTTTATAGGGCACTTTGTTTACTGAGAAAGCATCCGTCTTCCCTTCTTTCTCACCAACTGTTACAGACGATCCACCTTGCGAACCATCGTTGGAATCTGTAGAAGTCCCCTTCTCTGTTTCACCAATTTCACCAGTGGACTGTTCGGGCTGTTGAACAGGTGGCTCCAGTTGAGAGAACCAAAAGAAATAAGCCCCCATACTCAAGACGAAAAATAGCTGCAAGCGACTTTTGTGATCCTGATTTTCTAAACCGTTCATGATTGTTCCTTTATCTGAGGTGGAACTGGGTCATATCCATATCCACCGAAGGGATTGCATCGTAAGATTCTCCATGTACCCATGACCGTCCCCTTTACAACACCATGTATACAAATGGCTTCAAGTGTATATTGACTGCACGAAGGATGGTACCGACAACTTGGTGGAGTATATCTCGAAATCATCTTTTGATATCCTCGAATGGTCCATATAAACACCTTTCCAATCATCAAACTGTCCTTTTACGCTTTGAACGAGTCTTGGTATTCAACTTCTCGAACATCGTTGAAACTTGCTTATCTACGTCCTTTTGTGTGCTGTGAAGCGCGGAAGAAAAGGCGATTATGACAACATTTAAGGGAAGTTTTAACAAATGTTTATTGCGTCTACATGCTTCTCGGATTCGACGTTTCACCAAGTTTCGACATACAGCATTGCCGACTTTTTTGCTAACGACCAATCCAAACCTGGGATGAGAATCTTCTCTTCTCATACGATTCGCCGACAAAAAAATAAAAAGAAAATCTCGGGATTTCAGTTTTGATCCTTTTCGTTGAATCAACCTAAAATCTCGAGACTTTAGAATCCTTGACGATTTTTCCCAAGTCATATCCATGGATGTCACTCCAATGACTGGAGAATACAACGCCAATTATTTGGTGCGAATGTCTGATGCCAAGCGCTTACGTCCCTTAGAACGACGTCGACGCAATACATTCTTCCCACCTGGGGTACTCATACGTGCGCGGAAACCGTGGCAACGCTTACGCTTAATATTACTCGGTTGATATGTGCGTTTCATAATAGCTCCAAATTCTATAGAAATTTCGATCTGCGGTTCTAGAATAATGGACTTATCCGATATTTGATGTCACGTCAATAGTAAAGATCAGGGATGCAACAAGACTCAAGAATAGAGAACTTGAACAACGCCATCAACTAGACTATGAAATAAGACCCAAAAGGGAACACGACTGGAACGGAACCATGAATCTTGAACAACTCTGGAATGACCTACAACAAGAGATCAAAGAGATACTGGGGGTCAACAAATATGAGATATGGATCCAAAAAGGCGACGATGTCAAACTCAAACTGATCGACTCAGGCGAAAACTGGATTTTGTTTGAAACCAACAACGACTACTTCGCACAACATGTGGAAAAGCACATTTGGCCGACCCTTTCAGATCTCTTCATGGCCATCTGTGGACACAATATTGAGTTCAAATACAGACAGTCAGACAGTGGGGAAGGGGAGATCGTTTCCAAAGAGACAGGCAAAGAGGGGGCTACTTTTGTACGCATCAAACCCAGACGAGTTCTGGATGGAATTCCACCAGAGAAAACTTTTGACAATTTCGTTGTTGGAAACTGCAATTCCTTCGCGCATGCAGCAGCCATGGCAGTGGCCGAGTCTTTGGGAGAAGATCAATACAATCCATTGTACATGTACGGTTCAACAGGATTGGGCAAAACACATTTAATGTTGTCCATCGCCAACGAAGTAGCCCAAAAAGACGATAGCATAACGCCTTTGTACATCACAGCTGAATCTTTTGTAAACGACATGATTTACCATCTGCGCACCCGTCGAATGAACGAGTTCAAACTGAAATATAGGGAAAATTGTAGTCTTTTGTTGATGGACGACATTCAATTTCTTTCCAACAAAGAGCAGATGCAAGCCGAACTGTTTCACACGTTCGAATATCTCAAGAACCAAGGCCATCAAATCGTCTTTACGTCCGATGTTCTGCCAAGAGACATTGAAGGGTTGATGGAAAGGTTGAGTTCCAGATTTCAAAGTGGGATGATTGCCGACCTACAACCACCAAACATGGAAACAGTTCTGGCCATCATCGCCCAAAAGGCAGAGGAAATGGAGGCTTACATTCCAACAGATGTTGCCCAATACATTGCTGAACACGCTCAAGGCAACGTCAGAGAAGTCGAAGGATGTCTCAACAAACTGGTGGGATACGCAAAGTTGCGAAAGGAACGCATATCTTTGGCCTTAGCACAAAGAGAATTGCACCACATGTTTCAAGAAAAAGAAACACCAATGCTGACACCAAATACAGTCATTGCCAGCATTAGCAGTACCTTCAACATAGAAAAGAACCAATTGTTGGGACGATCCAGAAAGGCAAGATTTAGCCTTCCAAGACAAGTAGCCATGTACATTCTCAAAGAGTACAGTCAATTGTCTTCTTCGCAGATTGGTGCAGCATTGAATGGTCGCGACCACAGTACCGTCATTCACGGACACGCAAAAATCAAAGCAAAGTTGTCAACAGATGCATCCCTCAAACAGACCATTGACTTGATCAAACGAGACTTGGAAATTCGATAATATCAAATGTATATACAATAACGGACATTTACTGACCGATTAACAGTAAGATATTATGACACTATTGACTATATTGTTGTAGGGATCACAATTTGGGATCTAAAGATCCAAAGATTGACGATCCCCATCAATTTTATGCTTGGGATCACCAAAATGCCTGTGGATAACTTGTGGATAAGTCTATGTTTGCCTGTGGATAACTTGTGGATAAAGTAGTGGACAAGTGGATAAAAATCTCATATCAAAAGTTATCCACAAGTTATCCACAAGTTGTCAACAACTTATCCACAGGTACATGTTACATATACCACCGAGATTCGCAAGAGTATAGAAGTTATCAACTTATCCACAGCACACTACTAATTACTACTAAAATATACAATACTAATTTTTTTGTTGTCATAGGGAGTACCCGTGAAGTTCATCATCAATAGAAAAGATCTCTCCACAATCTTACAACGAGTTCAAAGCATTGTTTCTGGACAAGCCAGTAAGGAAATCAAAGGTCCAATTTTGAACCACGTCAAGATTGATGTAATGGACAACAGAATTACAGTGACTGCTTCTGGTGCCAGTGGTGAAGGTCTTAGTTTGATTACACACATGGATGATTGTGTTCAAGTTGAACAGCCAGGGTCTATTTGTGTGAAGTTCGCTCGTCTTTTCAACATTGTCAAAGTATTGGGTCACGAGACCTGTACCATCTCTGTTGAAGACAGTATGACAGGACCGATGGTAATCCAAAATGGTCGAACAGATGTAACCATTGATGAGTGTCGTGCTGCAGCTGACTTTCCACCCGTGCAAGATTTTACAACCGATTTAACGTTGATATTGAACCCTGCAGACTTGAAGAGAATGATTGGAGAAAGCGAATTCTCCATTGGAAAACGTCAAAATTTCAATGGAATGCATGTTGACTTCAATCAAGATGAACAAAAGTTGCGTTTTGTCAGTACGGATGCCAACCGCATGTCATGGTCTGAGGTGAAAGTTTTGGACAGTCAAGTTGTGGGTGTGGATCCTGAATTGAACAAAAAGTTATTGTCTCCCAAGGCAGTAGCTGAAATCAAGCGTTGCTCTGGAGAAGGGGAGCAGTGTACACTGAGTTTTGGCGACAATGGTTTCACTCTACAAAGTGACAATATGTTGTTGATTGGGAATATGCTTGGTGGCATCTTTCCCCCATACAAGAAAACTCTCGATAATCTCTATCGAAACGTCTCCAACATTGCGACGCTGAATCGGACAGATACAAACGCAATTTGTGATCGCGTTCGTACCATTGCCATCAACAAAGACAATGCATCATTGAATATGAGTTTTACAGATCAAGAGGTGGTCTTTTCATTGTCACAGAGTACCAAGCGAATTTTTGAAGATCATCTTGAGATTGATTATGAGGGGTCTCCCGTTGAGATTGCTTTCAAGTGTCAATATGTGCAAGACATTCTCAAAGCACTCGAATCAGAACTGATAATCTTTCACTTGGGCAAAACACGCGACGAAGCTTGTATTGTCAGAGTACCTGGGCGAACCGACTGTGAATACGTCATCATGCCGATGCGCTTCAATTGATTTAGGTAGGTTTTCTGAGAGTCCAATCGATTACACTGCGAAACTTTCGCAACATTAGACAGGCAACACTGCAAACAGATAGACAGTTCATTGTGTTGCATGGTCCAAATGGCGCAGGAAAAACGTCCATTTTGGAAGCCGTAGATGTGTTGAGTTCACTGAAAAGTTTTCGTGACCACTCGATATCGAATGTCATTCAAAGTGGCTCATCAACAGCTTTTGTAGATGCTAAAGTTCTGTCTCCCATTGGGACTCAAAAAATGCTGTGGGGATATCACAGAGAGAAAGGTCGACTGTTACAAGTTGATGGAAAGAAAATCACCGATTTGACGCAATGGTTTCATTGTTTGCGGTCCATTTTGTTTTGTCCTGAACAGATTGACATCATTCGAGGAGCCCCAGACGTTCGCCGTAAATTTTTAGACAGAGCGCGTTTCATTGCCGACCCTGGATACTTAGTGACAGTGCGCAATTACATTCAGGTCTTGAAACAAAAACGTGAGCTTCTCAAAAAAGAAACTTTGACAGAAGCTGAGTTGCTTCCGTGGAATTTACAACTGAAAAAATATGGTGGTGAGGTAATTGCAGGCCGATTGAAAATCTTAGAAGAGCTTAAAATGCCTTTTCAAAAGATGCATCAGCAACTCGTTGGAAATGAAAATGTAGAACTCTCAATACAGGGTGTTGGATCGGGACCATTGTCATTGGGTACCAAGAAGTTTGACCATGAACTCAGCAATCAAACGGCCGACGAAGTTCGTCGACGACAGATTTTGGTTGGACCACACCGCGATGATTTGGAGATTTTGCTCAATGGGATGACAGCTCGTCGATTTGCTTCTCAAGGACAGACGCGTTCCATCATTGTTGCCCTCAAACTGGCTGAATTGGAAGCAGCGAAATTGAGAGGGGAAAGTCCATTGTTCCTAATGGATGATCTGAGTTCTGAGTTGGACTTGGCACGACGCAAAAAGTTGGTTCAGTTATTGGCAGAAAGGGAGGGGCAAGTGTGGATTACCACCACTCAACCCAATTTTTTAACCGACCTTCCGAGAGAAAGAATCGCGCGGTTCTATGTTGAGGATGGGCAAGTGACACCTGAACAAAAATAACTTTTGAAACAAATTAGTATATTTTGTGGACATATTTTGTCCAAAATTTATATAAGTATCGCATTGAAAGCCTGAATCTGTTATATTGTCTTGTGTTAGTCCCTTACTCTAGGAGTGTTCCCCCGTGACTCAAAAACCCGAAGAATTGGCTTCAACAGAAGCAACAGAAAAAACTGCATCCACCGAAGAAATAGAAGAAACCGAAGTTGTTGAGAGCAACTCTGATTACAATGCTGAGAACATTGATGTATTAGAGGGTCTTGAAGCTGTTCGCATGCGACCTGCCATGTACATTGGCTCTACAGCAGCTCAAGGCTTGCACCATTTGGTCTACGAAGTTGTGGATAATTCCATTGACGAAGCATTGGCTGGTCACTGTACAGAGATATTGGTTCGAATTCATGAAGATGGTTCTTGTTCTGTCACGGACAATGGCCGTGGAATTCCAACTGATATTCATCCAAAACAAAAAATTCCAGCGTCAGAACTTGTTTTGACGACACTTCACGCTGGTGGAAAATTTAACAAAGACAACTACAAAGTTTCCGGTGGTCTACACGGGGTAGGGGTGTCTTGTGTAAATGCATTGTCAGAGTGGCTACAGGTCATCATTTGGAGAAATGGAAAGAAATACTCTCAAAGATACTCTAGAGGGAAGAAACTCCATGAGTTGCAAGTGTTGGGGGATACTGATCAGCGAGGTACCTTCGTTCAGTTCTTCCCAGACGCAGATATTTTCAAAGAAACCATCATTTTCTCCAAAGACGTGTTGGCCAGACGTCTCCAAGAATTGGCATTTTTGAATCCTGGTTTGAAAATCATCTTCAGAGATGAACGTGTAGATTGGGAAGCAGAATACGAGTACGAAGGTGGAATCCGTTCGTATATTGAATTCTTGAATCAATCGAAGACTGCGTTGCATGATGATGTCGTGTACATGACAGGCAAGCACAAAGATGTGGAAGTTGATGTGGCAATGCAGTGGACTACATCCTACAGCAGCACCATCATTTCCTTTGTAAACAACATCAACACCATCGATGGTGGAACACACGTTTCTGGTTTTAAAGCCGCTTTGACTCGAAGCATCAACAATTATTTGTCGGGTACCAAAATGGCAAAGAAACTCGACAGTCTAGGTGGAGACGACATTCGAGAAGGTTTGTGTTGTATCGTATCTGTACGAGTAGTAGAGCCACAGTTTGAAGGTCAGACCAAAGGAAAACTTGGAAATTCTGAAGTGAAAGGCGCTGTGGAAACGGTGGTTGGCGAAGCATTGAGCCAGTACATTGAAGAAAATCCAACATTTTCTAAGACCGTTGTCGGCAAAGCAGTTGATGCGGCAAGGGCACGGGAAGCGGCTCGAAAAGCTCGAGACTTGGCTCGTCGAAAGAACTCTTTGGAAGGGGGCGAACTTCCTGGTAAGTTGGCTGACTGTCAAGAAAAGAACCCAGAACTTTGTGAAATCTACCTTGTGGAGGGAGATTCTGCGGGTGGTTCGGCAAAGCAAGGGCGTGATCGAAAGTATCAGGCGATTTTGCCACTTCGTGGAAAGATTTTGAATGTGGAAAAAGCCCGTTTGGATCGAATGCTTGGAAATCAAGAAATCTTGACGATGATTTCAGCGTTGGGCGCTGGAATTGGCACAGACTTTGATGTGAGTAAACTTCGGTACCATCGCATTATTATCATGACCGATGCTGACGTTGACGGTTCTCACATTCGTACGTTGTTGTTGACGTTCTTTTTCCGTCAAATGCCGGACTTGGTTCTCAACAACCATTTGTACATCGCTCAACCACCCTTGTACCGGGTAAAGAAAGGTAAAAAGTCTCGATACATCAAAGATGAAAAGACTCTGGAAGATTTCTTGATGGAGCAATCTCTCAAAGACTGTGTGGTGACACGTCCAGATGGTTCTACGTTGGAAGGAGAAGGTCTGAAAGAAGCCTTTGGATTGATTGAGCGATACGAACGTCGTCTGAAAATGCTGGCTTCAAGAAGCAAGCCTGAAATTTGGGATTTGTGGTTGAGTTCAGGAGGCCACACAGCAGACTTGTCCTCCGCTGACAGTGCCCAGCCAATCGTTGATCGATTCTTGCATGCCTTAGAAGAGTCTTATCCACACATGCACGTGATTGGAAAAGACATTTCTGGTGGGTTCTTCAACCTTCGTGTTCTGCAAAGTGGTGAGGAAAAGCATGTTCGTTTACGCGCACTCAATGAAGACAATGAAGCATTGAGTGAGTGCATTGAACAGTTGGCGGTGCTGTTGCCGTTGCCAAGCAGTGTGTATGGCAAATCAGTACATGGTTGGAGTGCTTTGTTTGCCACCAGTCTTGCAAGAGCTCGAAAAGGATACGACATTCAACGCTACAAAGGGTTGGGGGAAATGAACCCCGATCAACTTTGGGAAACGACCATGAATCCAGAAAATCGAACCTTGATGCAGGTTACGGTTGAGGATTTGGGCCACAGTGATCAGCTCTTTACAACGTTGATGGGGGATGCTGTTCAAGAGCGTCGTGAGTTCATTCAAAGCAATGCGCTGTCCGTGAAAAACTTGGACATTTAATCAGCCTTCGTTTGGAACGTTGAGAGTCAGTTGGAACTTCATCCTGTATGTGATACAGAATTGTTGTTCGGGATTGTCAAGTGACACGTCCACTGATTGAGGGTTCATGAAAGTACGAGATATCATTCAAAGTCGCTTGGTTTTTGTCTCTGGAAAGGGAGGCGTCGGCAAAACGTGTGTGTCAGCCGCTCTCGGCAAGACGGCAGCTCAGGCAGGCAAGAAAGTATTGTTGGTGGAAGTAGACAATTTCCATCCATCATTTCCTGCCATATTTGGTCGTGATATTCAGTATCAACCACGTGAGTTGGAGCCCAATTTGTTTGGGTGCAACATTACGTGGATGAAAGCCTTAGAAGACTGGTTGATCAGCACTGTGCGTGTGAAGACAATTGTTCAATTGATTTTGAAAAACAGAGTGGCGATGTTGTTTCTCAACGCGACTCCTGGAGCAAGAGAAATTGTCATTTTGTCAAAGATTGCGGATTTATTGGAGCAGTATGATCAAGTGATCGTAGACTTGCCAGCCAGTGGCCACGCCCTTGGTATTTTACGCGTTCCCGGTACGGCGATTGAACTGATGCGTTCAGGACCCATATATGAACGAGCGAAGCAAATTCTCAGTGTGTTTGCTCACCCAAGAGCGACTGTTCTGTTGTGTGCCTTGCCAGAAGAGATGGTGGTCAATGAAACACTTGAGTTTGCCGAGAAAATCAAGCAAGATGTACCTCAGTTACAAAACTTAGGGGTTGTGATAAACCGCGTCTCTGTTCCGAGTTTAAACGATGCAGAAGAAACACTGTTGGAGCGCTTGTCTGAACAAAATTTCGAAGATGCACCACAAGTAGACAGTATGATTGACTCAGCAATCTGGGACAAGGAACTGGAAGAAGCCAGTGCAAGGTCTATCGAGCGCTTAAATACTGAGTTGGGGTACGATGTTCTATCTTTGCCAAAGCTTGGACTGTTGGGTGGCTTTGGTGGTGGAACACCGAAAGTTGTACAACAGATGGCGACCATTTTCACTCGTCAGTTTCGAATGGAGCAGTCATGAGTGCACCCTCCATCAAAGAGTTGTTGTCTTCGAAGCGTCTGTTGATCTGTGTCGGTGCTGGTGGAGTGGGAAAAACTTCCATGGCGGCTACCATGGGGGTTCACGCTGCAATGATGGGGCGCAAAGTGTTGGTGCTGACCATTGATCCAGCAAAAAGATTGGCCAATTCATTGGGGCTTCACGAGTTTGGCAACGAAGAAACGCAAATCGACCTATCTTCATTGGGACAGACAAAAGGGGAACTTTGGGCAATGATGCTCGACGGGAAGCATGCCTTTCATGAACTGATTGATCGCGTGGCGGAAGATGAGTCGACCAAACAAGCAATTTACGACAACAACATTTATCAAAGTATCGCGGATACCATCGTTGGAAACCAAGAGTACATGGCAACAGAGAAACTCTATGATGTGATTCATTCGGGTGGATATGACTTGGTGATTTTGGATACGCCTCCTGTGAAAAATGCTTTGGACTTCTTAGAATCTCCCGGTCGGATGGCGCAGTTTGTTGACAAAAGAATTATGCACTGGTTCTTGGCAGACAGCAAAGAAAAGGGGATGCTTCGTCGTCTCATTTCCAGTACTTCGTCCAAAATATTTGGTCTGCTTGGTCACATTTTTGGCAAGGACTTTTTAGAAGACATCGCCGTATTTTTTCAACACTTCAAAGAGTTGTACGAAGGATTTCAAGAGCGGCATCAGGCTGTTGAAGCACTGTTTCGAGATCCAAGGACTGGATTTTTGATTGTACTGTCCCCAACGGAACCAGCAGTTGAAGTTGCACGTTTTTTCATAGACCAACTTAAGACTCGAAAGATGCCTTTGTTGTCAGTGATCGCCAATCAGTGCCACAGAGCCATGAAGGTTTCTACTCAAGATTCTGAAGTGCTCAAACAGTCTTGTGAAGCGAACAGTAACGATTTACCCTCGGATACGGTCAATCGGATGTTGGCCCGCATTCGAAGTGCACACAATCGATTGTTGATGCTACAAGAGTACGAAGAAGACTTAATCGGTACTGTTCAACAGGATTTGCAATCCCACCAAAGTTTGGAAAAGGTTCCGAAGATAAAAGGGGAAGTACACGATCTCCAAGCGTTGTACAACGTAGGTCACTATCTGTTGGCGAAGGGTGAGCAATGAAGCGTTTGTGTCTATTGTTCAGTGGCTTGTTTGCATTTGCAAGTGAAGCACAGGCCGTTCGTTTGGCACTGGAACCTCAAAACAGGGTATATGCTGGAGTGGTTCAAAGTGACGGTGGATTGGGTGGTACATTCTCGATTGAATCAAGGCTCACACAACTGATCACCATCAACATGGGTGGATTTGTGAGCGCACCGGTTCATTACGGCAATACCGATACGCGTGATGAGCAACAGTGGGTGAAACTCAACCACGGTCTGTGGGCGGCGCCTGGATGGAGAATTCCACACCGCTATGGAAAAGGAAAAGTGAATTGGGATGTGGTTGGTAGAGCTGGTTTTGCCTGCGTATTTACGACCGATGCATTTCGAGACGATTTGTATTTGATCGATCCCGCTGGATTGCTTGGATTGGATGGGTATTTGACGCTGAAGGTCTCGGAAGATCGGGTCATGGGGCTTCGAAGCAGCAATAAAGTCTTTGCCTATCAACCTGATTTGACGCGTACCTTACAGGGACTTCCAGTACAAAGAGTCCAACACAGCATCGAACTTTTTTGGCAACTGTAATTTGCATAGAGTGTTGTCAACCGATGTCGATTCGGTGAACGTAAAAAAGCCCATACTCAGTATGGGCTTTGTATTGTGGTACTTGCTGCTTAATGCTTACAGTGCATTTGCTGCTTTAGACATTAGACCTTGAAGTCGCTTTGCAAATCCCTGTGGATCTTTGAGCTGACCTTCGGCAATGGTTGCGTGGTCAAGCAACAAGCGAGCAAATGGCTCGATGTCAGTTGCACCTTGTTCATTCAAACTGGACAGTGTTTGAACCAGCGGATGAGACGGATTGATTTCCAATACGCGCTTTGTATCTGGAACAGCTTGACCTGGATTCAAGGCTTTCATGATGTTTTGGAAATTTGAACTCATACCACCATCTGCATCGACCAAGACACTTGGAGAGTCTGTTAAGCGATTGGAGAGTCGAACTTCTGCCACGTCATCTTCCAACAGTTCACCGAGCCACTCAACGAGCGGTTGAGCCTTGTCTTTGGCTTCCTTGGTTTCTTCATCTTCCTCATCTTCAAAATCACCTTGAGACACATTTTTGAGCGGTGTTTCTTTGTAATCTTGAACGGTCATGGTCACCCATTCATCAACGGCATCGGTCAACAACATGACTTCCCAGTCGCGCTTTTTGAACCCTTCCAATATGGGGAGATTTCCAATTTGGTCTGGATTGCTTGCATTGCTCAGATACCAAAGAGCGTCTTGACCTTCTTTGAGATCGGCTTTCATATCGGCGAGAGAACGCAATTCTCCATTGCTGCTGGTGGTTTTGCAACGGAACAAATCAACAAGTTTGTCTTTCTGCTTTTGGTCTTCGGGAATACCACCTTTGAGAATAATTCCCATGTCGTTCCAAAAAGTTGCGTATTTTTCTGGATCGTCTTGAGCCATTTTGTTGAGCATTTCCAGAACTTTCTTGGTGAGTTGCTTTTTGATGCGCTCGACCACTTTTGTCTTTTGCAAGATTTCACGGGAGACGTTGAGTTCAACATCTGGAGAATCAACCACCCCACATACAAAACGTAAGTAGGAGGGCAATAGATCATTGGCATGCTCCAACACTTGGACGCGTTTTTGGAAGAGTCGTAGGTCGACTTTGTAATTCATGTTGTCCAAATTTAGGCTGTGTCGCTGTGGAATGAACAGTACTGCGGTGAATGAAACGCTTCCTTCCATGCTGAAGTGCATGTGGGCGAGGGGTTCTTGGTAATCTTTGGTCAGGTGCTTGTAGAAATCATTGTATTCTTCGTCGGTGACTTCGCTTGGATCACGGGTCCAAAGAGCTTGTTTTTCATTGAGTTGCTCCTCTCCCATGTGGATGGGCCACTGAACGAAACTGGAGTGCTTTTTGGCGATGCTCTCCAAACGGGATTGCTCAACGAACTCATGTGCATCTTCACGGACGAAGAGAATGATGCGTGTTCCACGAGTACTTTTGTCTGAATCGCCAAGACTGTATCCTGTGCTACCATCCGATTCCCATCGAACGGCTGCTTCGTCTGCTTTGATGGAAAGCGTGTCGACAACCACTTTGTCAGCAATCATGAATGCGGAATAGAATCCAACACCAAATTGGCCAATCAGACTTTCTAATTTTCCTGCATTCTCCAATCCTTCAGCGAACTTTTTTGTTCCAGATTGAGCGATTGTACCAAGGTTTTCGATGACTTCGTCTCGACTCATACCGATACCATCGTCTTCAATGGTGATGGTTTTGGCTTCATCGTTGAACGAAATGCGGATTCCTGGCTCGTCTACTGTACGAAAGTTTCCTTCTGACAAAGCAATGAAACGCGCTTTATCGAGTGCGTCGCTTGAATTTGAAAGAAGTTCGCGCAGAAAAATCTCTCGATCTGAATAGATTGAGTGGGTTACCAGTTTCAAAATCTGTTGTGCATCTGCTTGGAAACTGTGTTGTTCTTTATCGGTTGTATCTACAACATCAATGATATCAGGGGTTTGTTCACTCATGGTCAATCTCCTACAAAGAATGAAATGAAGGTAATGTTCAAGGATACCGACGGTATCCCCAGTCATTTGTCAGTGTAGGTACAAGAACTGAAGTGTCAAGGTCTGATTTGTCCATCGATGGCAATTTTTATTGCCGTATTTGGAAAGTCTTCACTGGACAATGTTCGTATTAGGTCAATGGCTTTGTTCTCTTCATCCAATGTTGGAACCCCACGTCCGGTTTGTTTGGTGGAGATAATTTCTCCAGCCACAAAGTTGCCGTTGGAATCCAATGTGGTTTCTAGAATGACTCCCATGCCAGCGTATCCTGAAATGTTGAATCGACCATATGTGGCAAAATTCCCAAGAGAGTAGGCGATGAGTTTATTTTTGTAAACTTCCATTCCACGAAGTACGTGTGGACCGTGTCCAATGACCAAGTCCGCCCCAGAATCGATCACTTCATGGGTGAACTTTCTTAAGTCTCCACGGTTTTCTCCATAGAATTTCTCCGAACCATAGGGTACATGAAGGGCTTTCGACCCTTCTGCGCCACCGTGAAAAGATACGATGACGATATCGTGCGTTGCGGCTTGGGAAGCAACCAGTTTCTTCGCTGTATCGTGATCGTTTAGGTAATGTGAAGATCGATTGGTGTAGAACGCGATCATGGAAACTTTGAAGCCATTGACTTCGATTGATGCGATATCACCGGGACGTCCAGAGTGTGAAATGTCTAGATCGTCCAACAAAGATTCCGTTTCCAAACGACAGGCGCTGCCAAAATCATTGGCGTGGTTGTTGGCAGTGCTCAAAAGGTCGAAGCCTGCGTCTTTGTAATGCTGAGCATACGATGCTGGAGAACGAAAGGCATAGCATTTTCCAGGGGCTGAATTGGCACATTTTTGAGAAGGGGCTGTACCGTCGCACAGGGGACCTTCTAAGTTTCCAAAGGTAATATCGGCGTCTGTCAGTTCAGCTTTGACATTGTTGAAGGAATCAGCACCATTGTTTTTGGGCAAATATCCAGCGGGAAAATTGGTGCCAATCATCATATCTCCCACAGATCGAATTCGAAGTGTTGCGCCTTCAGACACCGCACTTGCGAAGGTTGCAGGAGCATTTTGTTGACTGGCATTCATAATTTCTTGGAGCTTTTGGTTGTCTTTGGCCTGTGCCAAATATCCAGACAGTTTTGGGAAATCGGGTTGGGTTTGTTCGACTACGGACCAGTGTTTGACGACGGCATTCCAATCAGAAAGCATCCAATGCGCCCATCCAATTTCCCAATGACATTCGATTTGTTCAGGTTTTTTTTCGATGCATTCTTCAAAAGCGGTAACGGCTTGTGGAAATTGCTTGTCGGTCATCAACTGAATTCCCTGTTCGTATGGGGACTCTGGACTGGCAAAGAGTAAATTACTTAGAAATAAAAACATAAAGTCTCTCCTGTGGTCATAAATTGACCATATTGTGAGGAAAAAGGTCGATAGATTCGCTCAAATCGGTTATACTATATCTAGATGTGACATAACATCTTACATCGGAATTTTCCCTATTCCAACGATACTCAACGGAGAAATATTCATGCCAGAGATTGCAAAAAATTTATTGGAAATTGACATTCAAGACGAAATGCGAGTTTCCTATCTAGATTACTCGATGTCCGTTATTATTGGTCGTGCCCTCCCCGACGTCCGAGACGGTCTCAAACCGGTGCATCGCCGAATTTTGTATGCAATGTTTCGTGAAGGCAACCTGTCCAATCGTCGATTTTCAAAATGTGCAGGGGTTGTGGGTGAAGTGTTGAAAAAGTATCACCCTCATGGTGACTCTGCTGTATACGATGCTTTGGTACGAATGGCTCAACCTTGGAATATGCGGGTACCCCTCGTCAACGGTCAAGGAAACTTTGGGTCTGTTGATGGTGATCCGGCTGCTGCCTATCGATATACTGAGTGCAAAATGCAAAAGGTTGCCGAACTCTTACTCAAAGACATCGACAAAGATACGGTGGATTTTACGCCCAACTTTGATGGAAGTGTCGAAGAGCCAATCGTTCTTCCTGCGGCTTATCCAAACTTGCTGGTAAACGGGTCTGACGGTATTGCCGTTGGGATGGCAACCAAGATTCCTCCCCACAATTTGGGAGAAGTCATCGACGGTTGTGTCGCGATGATAGAAAACCCCGAGATTCCCTTGCCTGAGTTGATGGAAATCATTCCAGGTCCAGATTTTCCAACGGCTGGTCACATCCATGGCAGAGCTGGGATTGTAAAAGCGTATGAAACGGGTCGTGGCAAAGTAATCATGCGTGGAAATGTACATTTTGAAGAGATGAAGAATGGGAAGTGGGCCATCGTAATTGATGAGTTGCCATTTCAAGTGAACAAGTCGCGATTGGTTGAGGATATTGCCAAACTCGTAAAAGAGAAAAAAGTAGATGGAATCACCGCTTTGCGCGATGAGAGCGATCGAAAAGGGATGCGTGTGGTGGTTGAACTTCGACGCGATGTTGTCAAAGAGGTTGTACTCAATCATCTCTACAAGAGTACACCGTTGCAGAATACGTTTGGGATCAACATGTTGGCCATCGTAAACAATCGTCCGATGACCTTGGGACTGAAAGACATTCTGAGCAAGTACATTTCTCACCGCAAAGATGTGACCATGCGGCGTTGTCAGTTCGATCTTCGAAAAGCCCTAGCGCGTTTGCATCTATTGGAAGGGTACTTGATAGCATTGGACAACATTGATGAAGTCATTCGCATCGTACGCTCTTCAAAAGATGGAAATGAGGCCCGTCCTCGGTTGATGGAGTCTTTCGGCTTAAGTGAAATTCAAGCCCAAGCCATTTTGGATATGCGCTTACAGAGACTGACAGGACTAGAGCGCGACAAGATTGTGGCAGAGCAAGAAGAATTGGTTGCCTTAACGGAAGAGTTAAAAGCGATTTTGGCATCTGAAACCCGTTTGATGGAAGTGATCAGAGAAGAACTGGTAGAGATTCGAGATCGGTTTGCTGATCCACGTCGCACTCGGATTCAGAATGCTGTTGAAGACATTTCCATTTTGGATTTGATTGAGGAAGAAGAGCAAGTCATCACTTTGTCCGTACGAGGGTACATCAAACGGATGTCGAACGATGAGTTTCAAGAACAACGTCGAGGTGGAAAGGGTAAACGAGGTGTGAAGGCCAAAAAAGAAGATGCGGCAAAAGACCTTTTTATCGCGAACACTCGAAGTGATCTGTTGATTTTCACAGCAAAGGGAATTGTATTCAAACTTCCGGTATTCAGGGTGCCAGAAACTTCTCGAAATGCTGCGGGAACACCAATCATCAACTTGATTCCAATTGATCCCGATGACAAAGTGGCATCCGTATTGAGTGTGTCTTCATTTGAGGATGAATCACAAGATTTGGTGTTCTGTTCCTTCAAAGGGTTGGTCAAGCGTACTGCATTGACCGAGTATCAAAACGTCCGAAAGAATGGATTGCGCGCATACAGTTGTGCTGATGGAGATCACTTGGTCAACGTGCTTCTTTCAGAGGAGAGTTCAAGCATTTTGATGAACACAACTCAAGGAAAGTCCATTCACTTCAAAGGGACAGATGTTCGAAGAATGGGACGAAGCACACGTGGTGTGAAAGGCATTTCGTTGAATGAAGGAGATACCATTGCTTCAATGGTTGAAGTTCCAACAGAAATAGCCGAGAAACGGTTGTTGACCATTACGGAAAATGGCTATGGGAAACGTTCGCCATTGTCTGAATATCGACAACAAAACCGCGGTGGTTCTGGGATTATTGACATTCGAACTGGCGAAAGAAATGGTGCGATTGTCGGTTCGTTAATCGTTGAAAACACCGATAAAATTATGTTGATTTCGGAAAACGGATTGATCATCAAAGTGCCAGTGCTCAATATTCGAGATCAAAGTCGAAATACGAAAGGTGTCACCATTATGCGCGTTCCTGAAAATGATAGGATCGTCAGTATTGCCAAAGTTTTGGAAGATGAAGAAGAAGAAAGTACAAATGAAGACAATGTTGAAGAAACGGTCGTTGTTCCTGTACTTTCTGAAGATGCAACCACAGAAGATTCAGAGAGTGAAAGTTAAGAACTCGCTCTTTTGACTACTCAAACACGTTCAAATTCATTAAAATGAATAATATGGAACAAATTATGTTTGGACGTGTATCATGAAAACCATTTTTCGAGTGTCATCCTTTTTGCTGACAACAGGAATCCTAGTGGGCTCCTTTGTCGGCTTTTGGTATGGTCCATGGTCACCCAATTTGGATCATAGAGCCCGGAATCTAGTTGTTCAAGATCAGTTGGAAGAAGGTGTGAATCTGTTTTTGTGGAAGGCGGACAATGCTCTGTCCAGAGAAACCAAGCATACTGCATTGTGGAATGCCGCCCGAATCGCTTCATTGAGATCAGACTCGATTGGCTGGGTAAAGGGCTTGTTGCAAAAGTGTCTTGAAGAAGAAGATTTCTTGTATCGGGCCGATGTTCACGCTCAACTTGCCACGTTGCTGTTTGAAGAGCAACCCAGAGAATCCATCAAACATTGGGAATGGGCGTTGTATTACGGCCACGACAGAGAAGAGTCAGTTACTTGGCGGATTCGATTGGCGATGGCGCTTGAGGCAGAAGGAAAGAACACTGCAGCCATCGACGTATGGCAGGAAGCGTTAGGATATCCCAAGTCAGCTCGTATGGCCCACATGGTTTTGGGGCGCTTGTTGCTGGAAGATGATCCAGACATGTCTGTTTACCATTTCCAAAAAGCAAAACAGTTGACAGAGCAACAAGATCAAGCTGCGGAACTTGGTTTTCGTGTGGCGCAGTTTGAAGTTGAATACATGGAAAATGTTCACTGAGACACCTCATTGATGACACTTTCTCTGAGACTTCCATAGATGAAATGAAGATGAATTGCTCATACTGAGTATTCGTCAGTATTTTGACGTTGTTCCTTATACTTGCACAGAAATGCATGTCACGTTCCTAGAATCATAGGTCAATCTACGATATAGACTCTCAAATCATTAAGTATGGAGAGTAGAATGAAACAGCAACAGTCCCAAGATTGGTTCGATAGAGCACAAAGTGTGATTCCTGGAGGCGTAAACTCTCCTGTACGAGCATTCAATGCGGTTGAGGGGACACCACCGTTTATCGTTTCTGCACAGGGTGCTTACATGATCGATGAAGACGACAATCAATACATAGACTTGATTGGCTCTTGGGGACCGATGATTGTTGGTCACGCCAATCCAAAGGTTGTGACGGCCATTCATCAAACAGCGATGACGGGAACGTCTTTTGGGGCTCCGACAAAGGCGGAAGTGCTGTTTGCCGAAGAGTTATGCGCGGCACACCCAGTTCTCGATATGGTTCGATTGTGTTCTTCAGGCACAGAATCCACCATGCACGCAATTCGATTGGCAAGAGGCTATACCCAACGAGACATCATTGTAAAGATTGATGGGTGTTACCACGGTGCGCACGACAGTGTTTTGGTCGAAGCAGGATCAGGAGTGGCAACGTTTGCAAAGCCCGGTTCAGCAGGAATTCCAACTGGAGTGTCGGAACTGACTCGCACAGCGCCATTCAATGATTTGACGGTGGTAGAGAAACATTTGAGTGGCAATGATGTAGCTGCTGTGATCCTTGAAGCGGTTCCAGGAAATATGGGCTGTATTGTTCCAGCAGAAGGCTATCTTGAAGGACTGTCTAAATTGTGCAAAGCCCATGGAACGTTGCTGGTTGTCGATGAAGTGATGACTGGATTTCGTTTGTCTCGGGGTGGGGCGTGTCAAAGACTCAACATCGATGCAGATTTGGTGACCCTTGGAAAGATTGTTGGGGGTGGTTTGCCATTGGCCGCTTTCGGTGGAAGACAAGAAATCATGGAATGTTTGAGTCCACTGGGTGCCGTCTATCAAGCGGGAACATTGTCAGGCAACCCATTGGCCGTTGCAGCAGGACGAGCCACACTGTCTCTATTGACAGAGAATGTGTACAGTGAACTTGAAGGCAAAGCTGAAAGAATCGAATTGGGTTTACAGGATCTAATCTCGAAATATCCTGTATCGTTTGCGCGAGTAGGGTCGATGTTCACGTTGTTTTTCCGCTCAGTAGCCCCACAAAATTTTGATGAAGTCAAAGAGTGCAACTTTGAAATGTTTGGTGCATTTCATCGAAAAATGCTGGAGAAAGGCGTTTATTTTCCACCATCACAGTATGAAGCGGTATTCCTCTCCAATGCATTAAGCGACGAAGACATTCAAACCGTCATCGAAGGCGTTGTTGAAGTCGTGGAAGACTTGTTCTCAGCATAAATCGGTCACATCCATGCGTCATTCGGAAACTGCCAAAAAAATTGCGCTGGGGATTGCAAAGTCTGCTCAGTTCATTGGATCTTTCCTTGGTGGAATGATGGTTGGCTGGTTGGCAGATGAGCGCTTTTCAAGTGCACCAATCGGTTTGTGCGTTGGATTGTGCGTTGGATTTACCTTTGGTTGCATTGGGTTGATCCGCTCTACAAAAACTGGATCGTCAGAATGATTGCGCGCGTACTCAAAGTCTACTCTCTATTGGGCTGTTTGATCATCCTTGGCAGTTTGTGGTTGGTGGATGTCAAGATGACCCTTCAAATAGGGATCACAATTTGTGTGTTTGGGATCAATCTCTACTGGCTTTCCGCGTCGGTTTCGACCTTTGTGAAATCCTGTGCATCCGAAGAATCGACAGGATCGTCCCCTTTTCTATCGAGTATCCGATTATTCGTGTTTCTCGTCGCTATTATTCTGATTTTATTTGCGTTTGGGGGGGTACCCGTGTTAATAGGCAATAGCCTGACCGTGTGTACGCTTATCGGGACGGTGTTATTTTCTCACTTTATCGACAGACAGGACTAATCCAATGAGTTCAGAAAGCACAGGATACAGCTATTGGTTTGAAGCTGTTATGCCCGAACAGAAAAAAGCGCTGGTTAGTTTCTTGGGATCAGGTGCAACAGGTGTGGACGCTGAAGTGGTGTTTTCATCTTGGATAGTATGCTTCACATTGATAGCATTGGCATTGGTAGCACGGGCTGGTCTTGGAAAAACAACGAGCAAAGAAGGGGTAAGTCGGTTTTATGCTGATGAAAGCCTATCTATGCGAAACTTGTTTGAACTGTACGTTGGTTTTATTCGCGACTTGTCGGACGATATTGTCGGGCGAAAGAATACAAAAGTGTTCTTTTGGTTCTTCGGTGGACTTTTCTTGTACATCTTGTCAAACAACTTACTTGGTTTGTTGCCCAACGCGACTTCACCATCGATCAATATGTCCAACAATGTTGCGTTGGCAGTGAGCGTATTGGTATTTTTCACGGTTGTTGGATTTCAACGTCAAGGTTTTGGCTTTGTGACCCACTTGTTTGGTCCAAAGTTGCCTTTGTGGTTGGTTCCCATTTCGCTCTTGATCTTTGTGATTGAATTCTTTGGAACCTTCCTCATCCGTCCGGCATCGTTGTCGTTGCGTTTGACAGGGAACATGAACGGTGACCACACCATTCTAGGATTCGCATACAGTGCCTTCCCATACTTGTTGCCTTTGTTGGCTTATGGATTGGGCATCTTTGTGTCGGTGATTCAGTCCTTCGTATTTACACTTCTCTCAATCATCTATGTTCTGCTTTCGTTGGAACACGATGACCATCACTAAACTTTTATCAACAACACAATTTTGTGGAGAACATCATGAAAAAATTGTCTGTCATTTTTACTGTAGCAATCGCTATGCTTTTCGTTTCAAACCCTGCTTTCGCTGAAGGTGCTTCTGTTATCTCTGGAAAAGCTGGTGCTGGCGATGCTGGTTGGGTTGCTGTAGGTGCTGGTTTGGCTATCGGTTTAGCCGCTCTCGGTGGTGCTTTGGGTCAAGGCAACACTGCAAAGGCTGCTATGGAAGGTATGAGCCGTAACCCAAGCAAGGACTTGACTGTTCCTATGATTATCGCAATGGCTTTGACAGAATCTTTGGTGATTTTGGCATTCCTCGTTGCTTCTGGTTTGTCTGGCAAAATCTAATCGATTGGATTGTCAGTGTAAGAAAGGGTATCTTCGGATGCCCTTTTGTATTTTTTTGTGAAATTTCTATCGATTGAAAAGTTCCATGATCTTGGATACATATGGAAATACGATATGGTAGAAACACTGTTTATGGAGTAGAAAATGTTGTTCTGGATAACCTTGGCTTGTGGACCCAAAGAACCTGTGCAAGAAGCCCCGAAAGTTGGGTGGCATCAAGAAGAGTCATGGAGTTTGGCCTGTTTTCATCCACCACAGTATGACTCGATGTTGGAAATGGAACGTCGCGACTCTTGGCAAGGCAGTATGGAAGCCATGGCTCAACAATGGCGCGGCGATCGTGGAGATGGAATTTCTGTGGATGAAAGTACCTTGGATCAAATCGACTTTCAGTTTTCGGCTTATCCCAAAAAAGTAGAGCAAGTCAGCCAAGAGAACTTGGAGAAATGTCGTCAAGTAGCAACCGGACAGTTGTCCAAAGACGAATGGCAAGCCTGGATCAAAGGTTTACCTACGCAACTGACCGCCGGAGAATGCAGAACACCCTTCGTCGATACGGTGATGGACAACCTCAACATCACCATCGACTTTGAAAATTCCTTCCCCATTTGTGAAGGCAACAAGGTTCGAATCTCCGGTTCGGTACAAGATCAGTATCGCGTATCGGACAATGCAGAGTGGATCACAATTGCTGGAGATCAAAACACCCCGAGTCTGGGAAAAGAGAACCTTCCGTGCAACACAGAAGGGTGCTTTGACGGCATGTTGATTTTGCAGTTCACCGATTTGGACAACCGCATTACGATTTACCCAGTTGGAAATGAACTTGAGTTCAAAGCCCCTCGCGATGGGTACATTTCATACGGCATCAACGATGATACCTTCTATGACAATCAGTGGTATCAGAAGGGTGGGTTGATTGATCACGCATCCATCACAGTGACTCCCCTCGATTGATCACAACCATTGATCACAATTAAATTAAGGATTGTTCATGTTCAAACGTCTTGCATTCGCTTTGGTGCCTGCCGTCCTTCTGTTTGGGATATCAGAGATTGCGTTGCGGGTTCTTGGGTGGCCAAAGGTAACCCAAGCATTTGAACACAATGAGCCATTTTGGGTGGTGGATCCGGACTTGGACAATTACGAGATGCCCCACAATGAAGAGAATACATCTTTTCAAGTGTCCACCAATTCAGATGGGTTGAGAACGTCGATTGAAGTCACCGATCCCAAAAAAGAATTGCGCATCATGACATTGGGCTGTTCAACAACCTTTGGGTGGGGGGTGTCTGATCAAGAAACCTATCCTGCTCGATTGCAAACCTATCTGATAGAAGCGGGCTATGACACCGTTGAAGTTGTGAATGGCGGACAACCTGGCTATACATCGTTTCAAGGCACGTGGTTGTGGGATGCTGTGTTGGATGATTACAAACCGGATGTTGTGCTCATTGGCTATATTGTTCAAGATGCGAGAAAAGCAGCCTATTCAGACAAGAGTCAAGCGATTTTGCAAGGAGACAACCGTTTCCTCAAAGACAATTTTCTCTATCGCTCCAAAGGATATTTGGCGTTGCGGTATGGAATGGGAAAAGTGCAAGTCCAAGCAAAAGAGCGGAGCAGTCAGGATGATGGAGGGGTATATCGCGTGCCTCCTGAAGACTATGTTGCCAATTTACGAACCCTAACTGCCAAAATTCAAGCGTCGGGCGCCAAGCCCATTTTGTTTGGCTATCCACTAGAAAGAACTGGTTACACCGAACAACATCGACGGATTTTGAAGGTTGCAGCTCAAGAGTTGAAAGTTGGACATTTGGATCCACAACCGAATATGGAGCAAGCATCCTCCAACGCTCGACTCTATTTTCCAAGAGACAAAGGCCACGCAAATGCCGACGGAAACGATCAGATCGCCAAGTGGGTCTTTGAACACCTCAAATCGAATCAGTATTTGCCAACCCAATAATGGCGTCAACACAGGTGAGAAGGTCATGAAACGAGATGCAACATTGGTGCTGTTGGTGCTGAATGAGATTGATGGTTTACGATTGGTGTGGTCGGATTTGCCGTTGGAAGATTTTGCGAGGGTGGTCGCGGTGGATGGTGGTTCCACCGACGGTTCACGTGAATTTTTGACAGAGAAAGGAATCCCCATTTTGGAGCAATCGGTTCCTGGTCGAGGTGTGGCTTTTCGCGTAGCGGCTGAGGCGGTGGACACGGAGAGAATGGTTTATTATTCTCCAGATGGCAACGAAGATCCAGCCGATATTGTTCGCTTAGACGATGCGTTGATTGCAGGTGCTGATTTGGCGATTGCCAGTCGTTTTGCGCAGGGCTCCGTCAACGAAGAAACGGATTGGTTGCGTCCCCGTGCAAGGGTCAACCAGACGTTGACGTGGATTGCCAACAAGACCTTTGGCGAAGGACCATACGTGACCGATACCATCAATGGTTTTCGGGCGCTCCGAAGACAAGATTTATTGGACTTGAACACCACGGTCAAACGGTTTCCAATCGAGTACCAGATTTCGATTCGGGCGATGCAACGAGGCTGGAAAATAGCGGAGATTGCCACCATTGAAGGACAACGAGCGGGTGGGGAGTCCAAAGCGATATCGTGGCCTGTTGGGAAGGATCACCTCAAAGTGTTGCTGACAGAATTGCCCTATGCCAAATGGTTTGCCTGAGGAAAGATGAGATGAGTATTGAACGCACCGATGCAATTCGAGCCTTGGTTGAGAAATATGGACCCAGCAATCCACGCTTGATCACCGAAACGACCACTCTTCCATTGGCAGTGCCATCCTTTGGCAAAGCTGAAATAGAGGAGGCGATGGATGCCTTGTTGTCTGGCTGGTTGACGATGGGGAACCGTGTGTTTGAGTTTGAACGTCGATGGGCAAATTACATTGGTGTCCAAGAATGCGTTGCAGTCAACTCCGGTTCTTCTGCACTGTTGGTGATGCTCTCGGGCATGATCGAATGCGGATATTTACAGCGTGGACAAGAGGTCATTGTACCTGCTGTTGGGTGGTCAACCTCTTTGTTTTCAGTGGCTCAAGCAGGATTGACGCCAGTGTTGGTGGATGTCGACCCAGAAACGCTGTCTTTATCGGGAACCTATGAAGAGCCAGTATTGGCCATTCACATGCTGGGCAATCCCGCAACGGTCAATACGCCGTGGTTGTTGGAAGATTCATGTGGTGCACACGGAGCCGAACTCAACGGTCAGAAAACAGGTTCCATTGGCCATTGTGGTGCTTTTTCATTCTTCTTCAGTCACCACATTACAACAGGAGAGGGAGGAGCGATCACCACAGACGATCCCTTGTTGGCGGATGCATGTCGGAGCATTCGAGCACATGGCTGGGTGAGAGAAAGAAGCGACAGAGCGCAGTGGGAAGCAGATCATGCACACATTGATCCCAGATTTTTGTTTGCTTCGATGGGGTACAACCTTCGCATGACCGAAATTTCAGGAGCAATCGGAATGCATCAAGTCGAACGCCTAGAGCAGTTTGTGGTGCAACGTCGCAACAATCATCAAGCGTGGTGTGCGATGGTGGAAGCCCTAAATCTTCCTTTGAAAGTCTACCCTGAAGCCCCAAATACACGACACGCTGGGTTTGCCTTTCCGATATTGTTGGATGAAGACTCTCCCGTTGGCAGAGCAGAACTCTGTGCGGTGTTGGAAGCAAAAGGCATTCAAACCCGTCCGATTTCTGGAGCCAACTTGGCCATCCAACCAGCGTTTGCCAAAATTCCGAACAAGAAAATACGGGGTCCTTTGACGGTGGCGACTGCAGTTCAAGAGCGAGGTCTCTTTGTAGGGCAGTCTCACGCATTTACTGATGCCCACGGTGCACTGCTTTGTCAGGCGTTGAAAGAGGCTTTTGCTGGCTGAGTCAAATATTACACTAAACATATGTTTAGAATTTTGACACAAAATCCAATGCGATCTTTTGGAGTTCTTTTCTTGAAGGTTTGTAGGTGGAAACTTCTGGTGGCCAACTCCAGATGTGGTCAGGCCACTTAAATTTTGGCAATCCGATTTGAAGAGCCTGCGTGATTTGCTCCACAGTACTGTCTGTCAGTGTGTCATTCACAAATGCCACCGGTCGTTGACCATACCTTAGGTGTGGAACTGGGACAACAATGGCAAAGAACCCGCATTGATGAAAGATTTTTTCGATCTCTTCAGGGTAAATGTTCTCACCACCCGAAATGAACATTTGGTCGACGCGTCCTTGTGGATACAACAGAGAGTTCGAGATCCATCCACGATCGCCAGTACCAAAGAATCCATCTACATCGCGGGGATCTTCAATGTGGGATCCTGTCCAATATCCAAGAAACAACGGAGATCCCTGTACTTGGATTTCGCCGAGATCGCCAATTTGTACAACCCAGTCACCCAAAGGTGAACCCGCTGACTCAAGAGTCTCCAACGTCGAATTTGGAGGTGTGGTCGTCAATTGAGATCCCAACTCGGTCATTCCATAGGTGGTATGGATGGGCAAACCACGATCCACCGCGTTTTGAACCAGTTTGGAAGGGATCGTTCCACCACCGACCAAGATCGCTCTCAATGAATGGAGATCGTATGATCCCTGTAGCAGATCGTGCAATTGGGTCGCGACAACCGACAAATGGCTGATGTGATCGCGATCCACTTGTGCTCCCAAAGAGATAGTGGGATCTTTTTGTACAACGGTGGCACCATCCACCAATGCTCGAATGGGGATCATCAACCCCCCAATATGCCAAAGAAACAGAGATTGGATCCAGTGATCCCCAGACTGAAAAGCAATGTTTTCATGCGAGAAAAGCGCCGATGACCATAGGGATGACAGTGAGTGCACAACGGCTTTTGGCGTACCAGAACTTCCGGAAGTAAAGAGAATGCACCATGGTTGGTGGGGATCGGAAATCGAATGGGGATCCCTCTTTGATGTTTGAGATGGTACAGGAAGATCCCAATAGAGAGACTCTGTTCGAATATTCAGATGTTGCAGGTATCGATCGCGTGTTTCGAAAGGATCTTTTGTAGAGGGGATCGCAATACAGTGTCCAGTTCTACCGGCAGCAAACAACCATCCAAGAAGAACAAGAGGATCGCGAGAGTCGATCGCAAGTGGAGAGAGGCGATCTACCTGCGTTAGGTGAGCCTCGCAAGCGGAAACCTGCTGATGAAAGTCCTTGAAGGTGATCACCTTGGATCTCAACTTGAGATAGGGATCGTTGGGCTTTTCAAGATACTGTTTGTACACAGGGCAAATCATTGACCCATCTCCCACGTTAACATCGAAAAGTTGGGTTTGGGTGGCGCCAACGGAATGTAAAGTCGAGAGGAGGATGTCTGCAAAGGTGGGACCACACATTCTTCGGCAAACCATCCCAACGTACCCAGTCCATGGATCCCCTTTGGAAGGTGGTGCAAGGCCAATTGTCCAAGACCCCACAGCCCAAGTGATCCTTCAAATGTGGAAGATATGATCGCTTGCACATCGTGTTTTTGTAGAAGCCTTTGCCATCCAAGATGCAACGTGGGTTTGATCACCGCGGCGATCACGTTTGGCAAAGACAGAAGATGACTGTGGGACAGGAGAGATTCGTCGAGGGCAAAAGGAATGGTGGGCGCCAAAGCCATGTCGTTTGGATCCTGAAGGGGATCTTCAATGTAGTCAACGCGATTGGCATGACAGACTGTCCAAAAATGGTGCAACTCTTGGAGATTCCATTGACGGTTGCAGTCCAATCTCCATCGAACAGAGGGATGGGCTTGTTGTAACTGAGAAAAAGTTCGACAATCTTCTTCGAGGGATCGTCTACCCAGTTTATACTTAATTGTTTTGCTCTTGATCGTTTTACATTTGATCGTTTGGGTTTCAGAATTTGATACGATCGTCTTGCTGTTCAATAGACTGTTGATGTGAACCGAGCCTTGTTGTGCTGATACTGCCCATATATCCAGTACGTTTTGCACAAGTGGGGTACGTGGAGACTGGTGCTGTTGGAACACTTGGTGTATGTCGTTGAGAATTTCGTCCTTTGTGTAGGGATGAAAAGATGGAAGAAGGGCGATCTCTCCATAGCGCCAACGACCCGATAGAGGATTGCATTGTCCAATGATCCATCCTGTTCGATGTAGGGCATCTTCGCCCAATACGGCAAGTGGTTGTGTCAGTTGAACTCGATAAGACCACAGAGCCCACTGCGTACAACCATGGTGTGTATTATCAATGAGCATGGGGGGTCCTTGGGGCGCGTTATACTGGTATATTCCAGCCAATGGAAAAGAGGATGCTGAACAGGACCATGATTCGAGCAGTTTTGCCCAAGTTGGGATCCAAGGCGCGTCCAGACTCAGTCCACATGGACTGTTGAAGTGGAATACTGGGAATCAAAGAGAGCAACGCGATCCAAGCCCACGGTCTTTGCAGACCAAAATACACAAGGATCCCCAACGTAACGACAAAGCACAGACTGTATTCTACGCGGGCAAAGGTTTCTCCATATCGAACTGCAAGGGTATTTTTTCCCACCACGGCATCGGTTTCTCTATCTCGAAGGTTGTTGACCACCAAAATTGCAGTCGACAGCAATCCACAGGCGGCGCCCAACAAGAGTCCGTTGACAGACCAAGTGAGACTTTGGACATATTCAGTTCCAGCAACGGCAACCGGACCGAAAAATATAAAGACGAAGATGTCACCCAGCCCCATATACCCAAGGGGTTTTGGTCCCCCTGTATACAAGATTCCGGATGCGATGGAGGCAATGCCAATCCACACCACTGGCATGCCACCACGCACGGTAAGGTAAGCGATAATGGGAAGGGTCAGGGCGAAGGTGAGAATGAATGCCCACTTCATGTGGTGGGGTTGAATGAGACCAGCTTGAGTGGCGCGCGTTGGACCCACCCGGTCTTCGGTGTCTGCGCCGTTGACAAAATCAAAGTAGTCGTTGGCAAAATTGGTGGCAATTTGGATTAAGATCGCCCCCATCAATGCGGCAAGTGCTGCCAGTGTGTGTCGATCAGTACAGATGCTCCAACCAAGCAACACCGGTGCAATGGCGGCGGGCAAGGTACGCAGACGAGCGGCCAATATCCAATCTTTCATGCCTGTTCTCCAATAGAGTACTGTTTGAGCAGTGTCCGAAAGCGCTGTGTTGTCGAGCGATCGACTGTGGCTTCTATGATGTGGACGGTGGGTTCTGTCCAACACTTCTGTAAGGCATCGTCCAATTCTGTCAAACTTTCCGTTGCATAAGTCGATATCCCCATTGAGTTGGCGATGGGCGCCAGTCGATGGGTGTGGACGGTGGCAAAGTGACTGTCAAACACGTCTTCTTCTTTAGAGACTGGCAACATTCCAAAAATACCACCCCCAGAATTGTTGATCACCACAATGACGAAGGGTACGGTGAGGGACAGATTCTTTAGGGTAAACAGAACGCCCCAGTCGTGCATCAAGGACAAATCTCCCAACACCAGAAGCGTGGGGGCATCGTTGGCGAGCAGCCATCCCAAGGCAGTCGATGGAATGCCATCAATACCGCTGGCACCACGATTGCTGGCCACAGGATGAACACGTTTGCTGAGCACATAATTGTTGAGGTCTCGAATCGGCATGGAATTGCCAATGAACAATTGCGCATCGTCTGGCAAAGAGTCGATGCAGTGTTGCAATACGTGTACTTCATTCCACGTATGGGTCTGTTGTAAACCTTCCAACACTCGTGCGTTGTGCGTGTATACCCAGTCAATCAGCGTAGAACTTTTCAAGAGGGAACACAACCAATCCAGCGACTGTAAGTGTACTTGGTATCGTTGGACAGGACTGGCAGAAGGGTTGCTTAAAATGGGTCGAGAATTGAACACCAGTTTTGGACAATCCAGTGTTTGTAGCCACAGTTCATAGCGTTTGGTACACAGACCATTGCCAACATGTACAATCAGATCTGGAGAAAATGTAGTGGGTGGTGACCGTAGAACATCTTCAAAAGCCAATATCTTGTTGGGGAGATCCATCAGTGACAATCCGCTTGAAGCATCGACAATGATTGGCCATCCAATATTGGACAAGGCGTCTTGAATGTAGGCAATTTCATCGGGATTGGTCAATTCTCCCACCATAACCAACCCGCGAGTGGATTGCTCAAGCCAGGTTCTCACGTCTTGTTCTTGAGTTCGTGTCAGGGACAGCAGTCCTTGTGTGGGTAGGGTAAAGTCAGTACGGATGTCGATTGATTGGATTGTTAAGTCGAAAGGTTCTCGAAACATCCAATTGAGGTGAACCGGTCCAGCATTGTTGCCCATTGTTTTTGAAACAGCGAAACACACCGTATTTTGCAATGCGTTTGTAGGATACCCTTCTGATGCGCAAGGAATGTCAAAGAAGAACCGTACTTGATCAGAAAAGAGTTTGATTTGATCAATGGTTTGGTTGGCGTTGGTGGATCGCAACTCAGGTGGTCGATCCGCGGTCATCAACAACAAGGGGATGTTGGCCAAGTTCGCCTCCACAACTGCAGGCAGTGCATTGGCAACCGCCGTACCTGAAGTGGTGATCAACACAGCGGGTGTACCAGACTTACCGAATCCCAGTGCACAAAAAGCGGCAGATCGCTCATCGTGGAATATGTGTGATGTTGCCTTTGGGTGTCGGGCAACAGCCAGCGTCAACGGGGTGGATCGAGAGCCTGGACAAATACAGAAGTGGTGAATTCCCAAGTGAATCAATTGTTCAATCGCACACGCGGCCAATGTGGACATGGTTATCTCCGTTGTGCGTATTGTTTGACTTTGTTGTTGAGTTCATCCCATTCTGCGACAGGATCTGAGTCGGCAACAATTCCTGCACCACTCCACGCATAGCCAACATCATTTATAAACAACGCAGAGCGAATCAGGACTGTGAAGTCTACAACGTTGTTGTGTGAAATTCCCATGGTTCCAGCATACCAACCACGATTGAAAGGTTCCAGTTCGGCGATGATGGATTTCGCCTGATGTTTGGGCATACCACAGACAGCGGGTGTTGGATGCAATTGAGAGACGATTTCGTCAACGGTACACCCTTGTTTCAGAACAAAGTGCATCGGTGTCCGAAGATGCTGCACGGTGGGGAGTTGAACAATCTCTTGTGCACCAATATCATAGTGTGTTGAGAGTGGAGAGAGTTGTGCAATGAGGTAATCGATGACCACTTGGTGTTCAGTTTGATCCTTTGTACTGTCTGTCAGTTCCAAAGACAGTGCTGTTCTTTCGGCTTTGGACTGACCAACTGGACGTGTTCCGGCTAAAGCCTCCGTTGTGAGTCGAAGACCGGACAAGCCAAAGAGTTGTTCTGGGGATGCGCCCAAAAAGATGGATGCTGGATTTGGGGCAAAGGCAAAGTGGTAATTGCTGGGTTGCTCTTGATGAAATCGATCTAGATATGTCCATGGCTTTGCAGACTTCAAATGGCTTTCTCGCGCCAACACAATTTTTTGGAGAGCGCTAGTATGAAACAATTGTTTCGATGTTTCGATTTGCTGACTCCACTCTTCAAAACTGGGAATCTGGTCTTTATGAGATGGCATGGAACCATCCTCATTGCCTGTATTCCAGTTTTTTTGCTGTATAGATTTGAATACTTGAGTCTGGTCGGGGGTCCATTCCAGTATGCAATGGGGCGTGTAACTCAAAGAGTTTGGATAGCCTGTCCACTGTGGTTGAGAATGGTCAAAGGATTCTATGTAAAAGGTGGGGAGGTCTTCAGAATCCGTTCCCATTCCAATACAAAAGTATACGGCAGAGTGTGTGCGACCTTTCCACATCAACTTAGGGTAGACGGTGCTTGATTCAAACCATTTGAGTGCCTGATTCCACGAGATTCCATCCATTTGGTGTTGAGAACCACACGGCAGTTCATCAAACAGCAATGACAGGGATTGGGTAGACACAGAGACCTTCAATTATTTCGGTTGTTTACAGGCTTCGTAAATGGTGGCAATACCAAATGTTACAGGGTGAGCTGTGACCTTCTCAAAACCCGCAGTGCGCATCAAGTCACAGAAATCTTCACCATAGGGAAAAGCTTCAATGCTGGTGTTGAGATATTTGTAAGCGGCATAGTCACCAGAAATAATGCCCCCAACCAGCGGCAAAACGTAGCGCAAATAAAACAAGTGTCCAAAGCGAACGATTGGATTTTTGGGTAGAGAAAATTCCAAAATGAGTGCCTTTCCACCATCGTTCAATACACGGTACATTTCACGCATGGATGCTGGAACATCTGGTACGTTTCGAATTCCAAAGGACATGGTGATCGCGTCAAACTGGGCATCGTCAATGGGGAGTTGTACAGCATCTCCATTGTGCAATTCAATTTTCCCATTGAAACGTTTCACTTTTTCACGGCCAATGTTCAGCATTTCATCGGAGAGATCCATCCCTGTAGCCTCTCCAATGTTGGGGTTGATATCGCAGAGCATGATCACTTGATCTGCGGTTCCAGTTGCCAAGTCCAACAGTTTGAGACCTTGTTTGGATGGGAGAAGTGTATTGACCTTTTTTCTCCATCCAACGTCTAATCCAAAGGACAAAATCCGATTGACAGAGTCATAACTTTTGGCAATGCGGTTGAATATTTCAAATGAACTTTTTTTGGAGGCATCTTGAATGGAAGAACTCATGGTGCGGTCTCCGTTGGTTGAAGGTTGTGAAATTGTTCGGTCATCAGTTCTATGGGGGGTGGACAATCAAACCAAAGAGAAAAACTGTGCGCGGCTTGGTGGATGAGCATCCCCAGACCGTTGATGGCCAGTGCACCGACATTACGGGCTCTATTGATCAGGGCGGTGTCTCGATAAATCAAATCCAACACAATTTGATTGCTGTGCAAGGACTGTTTAGGCAGAGAATCTTCTCCGTTTTGACCCAGCGAAGTACACTGGATCACAATGGCATTGTTGGGCAGTGGATCGTGTCGATCCCAATACTCGACAGATTCTATGCAGTGTAAGAGACCGTATATTCTTTCGATGGTTCGATTCCAAACCTTTACGTGAGAGACCCCCACAGAAGACAGCGCCGAGCAGATTGCTTTCGATGCACCACCGGCACCCAATAGATAAACGGGTCGATCAAGCCAAGGGATATTGAATCTTTTTAGGGAAGATAAAAATCCAACGGCGTCGGTGTTGTCACCAATCAACGTGTCATCTTTTTTGTAAATGGTGTTGATGGCACCAATTTTTTTGGCTCTCTCGGACAGTGTGTTCACATCATTGAGCAAGGTTTCCTTATGGGGCATCGTTACGTTCGCCCCAAGAAAGTTGTCGAGTGCAAAGAGGGTAGACCAGTCCTTGTGTGCACCTTGCAGTGGCATGTAGACAGCGTTTCTATTTTGCGACTGGATGCACTGGTTGTGCAACTGAAAACTATAGGATCGTTGTAGATTCGAGCCTATCAGACCCAACAATTGTGTATGTCCATTTGGAATCATTGGTCGCCTCAGAGCATCGTGTCGAGTGCGCTCAACAAAGAAGATAGGTCTTTAATGTTTCGCCGTTGCATCTTTTGTCCAATCGATACCAGTTGCTTGACCATGGTTGCCAGATCAACCATTTCTTGAAGTGCCTCAATTTGAGATGGATCAGCATCTGCTTCACCGGCTTTTTGTTGGACAGCTTCCAATCTAGACACCATTTGGCTGAGCATGTCGGATTCTCTTTTTTCCATAACGCGGACGATCATTTCAATGAAATTTGGGTTGGCTCTATATTTTCGTTCACGCCCATTGGCTTCGGTGCTTTGTATGATGACTTTCCAATCTTCAAGTTCGCTGAGGAGCATCGATGTGGCTCCTTTGGATAGATTGAGGTTGCTTCGAATGGTGGACGTGCAAACTGGTTCTGGGCTGAGATACAACAGCGCCCAAATTCGGCCGTGGTTTTCTTTGAACCCCCAAAAACCAATGACTTCTCCAACGAGGGAAACTGCATCTGCAAACCATTCTGAACTGGTGGTTTCAGTGGATTCTTGACTCATGCAGACTCCAAGACTTGGAAACGCTGACACATTGCCAACGCCCACTGTGCAATCTCCTGACAACCTGGTTTTTCTGCGTACTCTCCCAATGCCTCAATGGATAGAGTGACTTCTTGTTGAATCCGATCAATGCATTGTTGTACCAGCCCGAGCTCAATCAGTTGAGCACCGAGCGCTTGAATGGCGTCTTCACTTGGAACGTCTTCACTCCAAGCAATTTCCAAATCCTTTTTGAAAGAAGGAGACTGCTTACAAGCCAGCACGATTGGGTAATTGGGATTTTTGTTTCGCAAATCTGCAAAAGGTGTTTTTCCAGAATTTTCGGGTCGAATATCCAACACATCGTCGGCGATTTGAAAGGCAATCCCAAAGTGGTGACCAAATTTTCCGAAACGTTCAGTTGCATCTGAATCTTTGGCCAAGTGACCAACAGCCCGACCACACCAAGTAAACATAGAGGAGGTTTTTCCATCGGCGATGTAATCCCATTGCTCAATCGAAACAGCTGTATTGTTTCGAACGTGTGCTTCCATCATGGTGGCTCGAGTCATAATGGAAACCAACTCTAAGGCCTCCGTTGCAACGACCCTTGGGCAATCTTTCAAAATCCGGATCGACTCGGAAAGCAAAATGTCGCCTGCCAATACAGCGGTCAGACTGTCCCATACGACATTGACGGTGGGTTGTCCACGACGGAGTTCCCCATTGTCAATGACATCATCGTGTAGCAGACTGGCATTGTGAATGAACTCGGCTGTGACTGCTATATCCAGTATTTCTGGCTGTATGATATTCAAGGCTTTCGCGAAGAAATAGACCAACTTTGGTCGAGCTCTCTTTCCACCTTTTGCAAGGCATAAATGTCGAGCTGCCGCAAACAAAGTGGGTTCAGCAGCATGTGAGCGCTCAGTGTCCCAAGTCAAAACTTGTTCGATGTGGTCTTCGAACTGTTCAATGAAATGACTTTTTGTGCGTTGTGTGATAGTCATATACATCTATTAACTCGATTTTATCTAAAGTTCAAATCAATTTGAACCTTATTTACCACCTGACCTTGTTTAAATTGAGTTTGGCAGGGTTAGAATTGAGTTTGGCACGATTGGACGGCTTATGAACATCACGATTACAGGTGGCGCAGGATACATCGGTTCCATGTTGATTCCAATGTTGTTGGAAAAAGGACACCGTGTACACATCGTTGACAATTTGTTTTTTGGTGGACAGACTTTACTTCCACATTTCATCAACCCCAATTTTTCTTTTGCCAATGTGGATGTTCGCAACAAGTCGGCATTGGAAAAAGAACTCGTTGGGTCAGATGTGGTGATTCACTTGGCGGCGTTGGTTGGGTACCCTCTGTGCAAGAAAATGCCCAGAGAAGCACAAGAGGTGAATGTTGACGGAACCCGCAATCTTCTTCAGTCTGTTCCCAGTGGTGCAAGATTGATTTATGCTTCGACAGGTTCAAATTATGGGGAGGTGGAAGGGATTTGTACAGAAAGTACTCCACTCAATCCTCTGTCTTTGTATGGTCGTACCAAAACGGAAGCCGAGGCGATGATGTTGGATGCTGAGAACTCTGTCTCTCTTCGATTTGCAACGGCATTTGGTATTGCCCCAAGGCTTCGATTGGACTTGTTGATCAACGATTTTGCTTGGCAGGCCATTCACCAGAAATATTTGGTGGTCTATGAAAAGCATTTCCGTCGCACCTTCATTCACGTTCACGACATTGCCCGCGCCATTGTGCATGTGATTGATCCCAGCATTTGTGACGGACACAAAGTGTTTAATGTGGGAAGTGAAGCCCTCAATTACACCAAAGAAGACATTGTGTTGTTGCTCAAAGATCGATTGGATTTCTTGGTGCATTTCGCGGAAATTGGCACTGACGCCGATAAAAGAGATTACGAAGTGGACTATTCTAGAATCCGTCAGACTGGATATCATACCGAAATCGATATTCAAAAGGGATTGGATGAATTGGTGTATGCGTTGCCTTTGCTTCCAATCAAGAATCCCTATTCCAATGTTTGATCATGCTGAATGGTTTGAAACACAAAAAAGTATTGATCACTGGTGCAACCGGTTTTCTCGGTCGAAGACTGACGGACTTTTTGGAGCAGAAAGCCATTGAGGTCATTTCTTTGTCGTCAAAGGACTGTGATCTTCGAGACGCAAAACAAACCCGTCAATTTTTGATGAAACATCAACCAAACATTGTGTTTCACTGTGCTGTTCAAGGTGGTGGAATCGGTTGGATGAAAGATCATCCCGTTGAATCGGGATTGGACAATTACAGAATCAACCTCAACATATTGGAAGCGTCCTATTTGACGGGCGTAGAATCTTTTGTTGGTGTCTCGTCTGCCTGTGTGTATCCCAGGCTCGGAGACTTGCCGTATCGAGAAACAGCTGTTTGGGGCGGGTATCCTGAGCCGTTCAACGGTCCGTATGCGCTGTCAAAGAGGGCGATGATGGATATGGGGCACGCCTACGCCTCCCAACATTCTTTTCATTGTGTCTTTCCAATTTTGGGGAATTTGTATGGACCAGGCGATCATCTGTCTCCCGAGCGGGCACATGTGATCGCAGACCTGATGCTTCGAGCCAAAACCCAAACCCAAGAGTTGAGTGTATGGGGCACTGGCGTTGCGGAGCGTGAGTTTTTGTACATCGACGATGCTGTAGAAGGAATTTTGGCCACCTTAAATGGAACAGCAGGTGGATTCTACAATGTCGGAACGGGTATTTCGACACCCATCCGAGAGTTGGCACAGCACATGATTGACATCATCAATCCTTCTCTCAATCTTGTTTTTGACAGTAGCAAACCAGATGGTCAGTTGCGAAAAGTCATGGACGTTTCCAAGATTGACAGGGAATGTGGTTGGTGCGCCAAAATTCCTTTGGTGGAAGGACTGAAACGAACGTGGACATGGTATTCTAGACAGACTGGAGTATGAATGTTGGGATGTTTCATCTTATTGTTGGTTGGGTGTTTGCTGGAACGGGTCACTGGAGAGGAGATACCGTTGGATCCACGTTTTTATGCGGCGGTCGAAGAAGCAAGGGGTACAGCCGATCAAGGGGGTGGCTCAAGCGTTCCTTTTTCCAGCGTAAAGACGGAGAAAGTTTGGGTCACTGGTACAATCGCTTCAGAAGACGACATGGCGATCGACATTGATATTCGTGTACCTGATCCCTCCGCTCCAGGTGGTATGGCTGGCAAAGGCAAGATTTTACTTGAGAGACCTGGAGAGTTTAAACTGGGTGTGCCAAAAGATTTGGGGTCTTTGGAACTGCAGGCTTTCCAAGACATCGACTCCGATGGTCCCAATGCTGAAGATCCATTTGCTCAGTTGACTGTTCAGGTTGCTGGAGACGATATTGAAGGGCTTGAACTTACATTGGTGAAAGGGGCTAGGGGTGCTGCGCCTGTTCATCAAGAGGTCTCTCCAGAACAGAGTGGAGAGATGCCCAAAGGCATTCCAGAAAACCCAGATCCATTTGGTGGAGCCGCCGGCAACAGGATTGAACTGAGTGGCATCATTCAGTGTGAAACCGAGTGTACCAACGTAGACTTAGATTTGTTTGCTCCCGATGAACAAAGTCCAGGTGGGCGAAAGATGCTTGGAAAAATGAAACTTCAACAGGGTGAGTATGTGATCATGGTGCCAGAGGATTTTGGTTTTTTGATACTGGAGGCCTTTGTAGACTTTGATGCCAATGGTCCTGGAGTTGGAGATTTGATGGGGGTCTATGAACAAAACCCAGTGCGGATAGGGCAAGAGTCGATCACCAATATTGATTTGCAATTGACGGTCTCGATGGATGGAAAAATGCCAATGCAACCACCTGGGCAGCCACAATGATTCTCAATAAATATCCAATCGGTCTGCGGATATGATGCTGTGGCATGCCTTCCTCTCGATGGTGTTTGCGACTGAAGGATTGAGTGCCATTCAAGGACGCAATGTGTCGGCACCGGTTCTGGATAGACCTTGGAGACTGGATGTTCAGCATCAGTTTTGGGTACAGCCAACGGTTTACAGTGCAGACATTTGGAACACCGCTCCTGTGTCAGACGTCTTGATTCAATCAATGTTTGTACAATACCGAGCCAGTGAGCATTGGAATACGCACTTGTACATTCCCTTTGTGTTTGTTGGTTCTCAAGAAGTCTATCGACGTGGAAACCATAGACTCGGTGTTGGGTACCATCAGACACTTGGTCGATGGGAATCTCAAGTGGCACTTGATGTGTTTGCCAAGGCCAAAGAAGGGACGTTGATCACTTGGTCAAATAGGGGCTTGTATCCGAATATTCATTTGAATCGAGTGGGAGGGCGATGGTTGATGAACATTCACACCGGCGCTGTTTGGACAGGTTCTTTTTACCCAAATGGGACAGTGTTGGTCAGACAAAATCGAGAGCGTAAATTTCCTTTGGAAATGGGGTTGGAAGGCCTGATGCTACAAGAAGGGCTCTGGTATGGTGGTCTGTGGAAAGTGTCTCGAGAGTTGGAGGCTGTTTCCTTTTCACTTGTGCACCGAATTCCGTTGAGTGGACAACCTGTACAAGGATCGGCGATTGAACTGACAGTAGCGTATACACCCTCGACGATTCGACGCGACACCGATAGAGATGGGGATGGGGTTTCCAATCTTGAAGATTTTTGCACCGATGAGCCAGAAGATGTGGATGGTTTTGAAGACGACGACGGATGTCCAGATGTCGACAATGATTTGGATGGGGTGGAAGACACCATAGACCAATGTCCCGTCTTTGCTGAAGATGTGGATGGTTTTGAAGACGACGACGGATGTCCTGACCCTGACAACGATCAAGACAATATTCTCGATGTTGTGGATCGCTGTCCTTCTCAACCAGAAACGCTCAATCAATATCAAGACAACGATGGCTGTCCGGATGGCGACAGAAATCCAGACTTTGATGGCGATGGATTGTGGGACAATGTTGACGGCTGTCCCATGGATGCAGAAGACATGGATGGGGTAGAAGATGACGATGGCTGTCCAGATCCCGATGCTCTAAATGACTGGATGGACAAACTTCGAGAGTCTGATGACACCCAATAAGCCACTGTTGATTGTCTCAGTCAGCATCGCGCTTGCACTTCTATCGTATGGACAGTACGCACAGTGGGAACTGTTTGGGTTTGAGAATGCAGAATTGTATGGACACGTGTGGAGCATTCATTGGAGATTTTCAGACTTTCCATCCACCTTGCGAGGCACCAATCTCACGATAGGAACAGAAGACTTTCCTGTGATCGATGTTTTGCCAACCGTAATTGTTTCATTGTTTCGAACTGTATTGTCCTTGTCAAATGCTTACAACGCCTTGTTCGTTTGTAGTTTAATCTTGAATGCCGTGTTGATATCGAATTTGTTGTGTTTGGATACACGAATCCATGACACAAGAGAAATGGGGATAATAAATGAAACAAATTTAGGGTTTCGACTGATTCCCTATGTGTTGACATTGTCCACACCAATATTTTGGGGCGCACTTAATTCTGGTTTGACAGAAGACTGGGGTATTGGATTGACGGCACTCAGCATTGGTTTTCTCTATCGAAAGCGCTTTGTAATGGCAGGGATGTGTCTCGCTCTGACGGCCTATTGCGGGCTTGTATTGGGGTGGATGTCGACCATTTTGTTTTGTGTTTTGGCATTTTCGTACCGTGTTCCAATGAGAAATATGGCTGTTTCAGGTTTTACAGCCTTGATGGCGGTGTCGCCGTTGACTTTTTTGCATGCGGGTCGACTTGGCAATCAAGGGCATCGATCTGCATCAAAAGCCCTATTGAAAACGGATTTTATTGATCCTTTGTGGTCGATCAACCCGTGGCACAGGACAGATTTGGCATCTTTGTTTTCATCCACTGTTGTAGACTATTCTGATCACATTGTGCGGTTGCATCCAGCATCCTTTGGGTGGGTGGCTGTGATTGCATCTCTGTGGTGTAGAGATTGGCGTTGGTGGACTGCATTGTTGCTGTGTGTATTGTGGTCTTTGGGCCCCGAGGTTTATTGGATGGGTCAAGACACAGGAATTCAAAACTCAGCGTTTGTTCTTTTGTCCATGGTGCCAGGTGCAGATTTGATCAACCATTCTGGACGATGGATGCTCATGGGTGGGCTCTGTTGGGTTGTGATTCTCAGTAAGGGTCTATATAGTATTCAGCGGTCTTGGCTTCGGTACGGGATGCTGGGCTTCATTGCGTTGGAATGGTTGTTCTATACACCCTTGGGCTTTCCACTGATGGGCACCCCTACAATCAAACATTCTTCGGTGTTGCAAGAACTGTCTGCGCGAAAACTGTCTGAAAATACCAGACTGTTGAGAATTCCAGTACGTGGTCCGGGCGTGGTGTTTCAAAAGGCCCTGTATGAACAAAGTATTCACGGACAGCCCATGTGGATGAATCCCAATCGACCCAATCCAACCGACTGGTTTGCCTTGACACCGAATTCTCAGTGGATTGAAACGATAGCCCATGAAAGAGAAGTGCCACTGGATGCTTGTGTGCCCAGTACAGTGGGTGCTTTATTGGTTGCAGTACCCTTTGCAGAAATTGTGGCAACAGCATTGGGAACGGCAGATCATAGTGATGCTCAGTATTCAGTTTGGTACACCCCACCCACCTGTGAATGAAATCCAAGTGTGAATCAAGAATGAATCAGGGCGATGCAGAGTGTGTTTGGTGTGTTTCGAGAGCGTTAGAACAGTAATTAGAACTTTAAGGTAATCCCGACAGAGGCAGCTTTTGTCTTGGGGTCAAAAGACAAGGTGATCGGAACATCTTTGTATTGGATTCCGGCCTTTGGAAGGAAAGAGGTCTCTCCAGAACGTCCGTCGTACTTTACATCCGCACCCCCAATCAAGGAGAGATCGTTGTTCATGTGGTAAGCACCCATCAGTTCGGTGTTGGATTCTAGACCACGTCGGTCGTCGTAATTGAACTGTTGGTGTCCGCGGACGCTGAAGTCTCCCATGCGTTTTTGTGCAAGAAGGTTGAGTTGGTGGGATTCGTCTTGGAAATTATATCGATAGTCTCCAGAATAGACATCTCCCTTTTGAGGGGTATAGCGAAATCCAGTGTGTGCTTTTCCCAATTCTCCAGTGTCCACGTTTCCATCAATGGCACCATGGTAGAGCATTTGCTCTGATTTACTGCTGTATTTGGCGGTGAGCGTTTCTGAATTGGTGTTAAAGTTGAGTTGGCCCAGATGAGTGAACTCTCCTTTCTTTGTTTTGATTTGCAAATCCATGTTCGGAATGTCATAGGGATCAGTTCCGTGAATCTTACCGCTCATCGAGGTTTTGTCAGAGAAATTGTAGAGTCCAGACAATTCATATGCTGTGATGCCCTCTTCTCCAATGTCGACACGCCCCTTGATGTGTCGCTTGTTGTCTCCCAACTGTCCAGAAACAGACCCACTCAGTTCACCTTCCTTGGAGCGGGCGACCTCTACACCAGCCTGTAAATTTTTCTGTTGGTAATTTAGACCGACCTTTGTCGCGCCAATGGCGATGTTTCGCAACGATCCAATGTTGGCTTCTAGGTTGGTGGAAAAACCCTTGCCCAAGTTCAATTTGTGCTTGAGTGTGGGGATGTCGGCATCTGCCAAAACAGCACCTGCAGCCGCCAAGATGGCAACACCTGCTACACCGTAAGGGTTCGAGCCAACAACATTTTGAAGACCTTCAATCAGTTTCAAGCCCGTATCGCTACCCATTAGTTTGGCGACCAACGGTTCGAGTTCCTTGGATATTCCGTCCACCATCTGCTTTTGCAACTTGTCGTTGATCGCTGGGTTGACCTTTTCAAGTTCTCCCATTCCAACTTTCAACAGGGCTTCCACCAACTTGTTGCCATAGCCTGTCATCTTGTCGAAGGTAATTTGATCCGAGACAGCCTCATAGAGTTTGGGACCCAAAAAAGAACCCAATGCGCTTTCGTATTCGGCAACAAAGGCCGCTTCTTTCAACTGCGCCTGTTGAGCACTGTTGCTTTTGGCTTGAGTAGGTCCTGCACCGCTGCCTGTTTGAGCCTGTTGGGTACTCTGTTCCGTTTGACCACTGTCTTGACTCTTGTCCAAATATTGCTTGCTCATGGGGCGTCCCGATAGAGATGTGATATGTTTTATTGAACAATTATAGCATTTCCAAAGGTGGTCTGCGTGGTCAACAAACGCAAAATGCAAGAATACCTTGAGTATTTGGTCAATCGCAACATCATTCACGAAGGTCAACAGAAAGACATTTTGAACCGTGGAATGGAGCAAGCTCGACATGTATTGCTCGACAAACGAGACGAAATTCGTCGACTGATGGGGCGTCAGCGAATTGCCTATGCGCTGTCTGAAATTGAACTCATCGCTTCTTTTCGGTTTCGTCGATTGGACATCCCTGAAGATTTGGTGGATGAAGACTGCATTTCACGGGTTGTGGCCGAAGAGAAAGGGGTTCCCTATGTTGTGCTTGACCCGTTGCAACTGGATTATCGGTTGATCACCGATACTTTTGGTGGTCCCTTCGCCGAGCGTCATTTAATTGTGACCTTGGACGATCAGCCAGAGGCTCTAACCTTGGCGATGGCAGAGCCTTGGAATCAAGAATTGGTGCAGAGCATTGAGCGCATCAAAGAAAAGCGTGTTCTTCCAGTCGCGGCTGCCAAGCGAAACGTGCTCCAAGTGATCGCAGAGTTTCACGGGTTTCGTTCTTCGATGCGGGCTGCTGAACTCAAGTATGGGAACGATCGATTTGACATGGGCAACCTTGAGCAATTGCACATTTTGGGTGCAGAAGGTTTTGATGGTTCGGAACAACCTGTTGTTCAGGCGGTGGAGTACTTGCTCAATTATGCGCTGGACAATCGTGTAAGCGACATCCACATCGAGCCCAAACGAGACGAGAGTATCGTGCGTATGCGCATTGATGGTGTGCTGCATCGCGTTCACAGAATGCCCAAGGTGGTGCATCCAGCGATCATTTCTCGTCTCAAAACCATGTCTAGATTGGACATTGCCGAGCGCCGTAGACCTCAAGACGGGCGTTTCAAAACTCGGTACAAGGATGAAGAAGTCGAACTTCGAATATCGACTGCGCCAACGGCTTTCGGAGAGAAGATGGTAGCCCGTATTTTCGATCCGGGTGTACTCATTCAAGACATTGAACGGCTTGGTTTCTTTCCCAGAGAGTTAGAAATTATGCGACAGATGATCACATCCAACACGGGATTGGTGTTGGTGGTTGGTCCGACTGGCTCTGGTAAAACAACGACGCTGTACTCTTCATTGCATTACATCGCCTCCCCAAGAATCAATGTGCTTACTTTGGAAGACCCCATTGAGATGGTGCATGAAAAATTCAATCAAATCGCCATGCAACCAAAAATTGGACTGACGTTTGGATCCGCTTTGAAAACGGTGTTGCGCCAAGATCCAGATGTGGTCATGGTCGGCGAGATTCGTGACGAAGATACAGCCAGCAACGTGGTTCAAGCGGCGATGACTGGACACTTGGTGATTTCGACCATTCACACTGGTGAGGCGGCTGGAGCGGTGTCTCGAATGTTGGATTTGGGTGTGATGCCATTTTTGTTGTCGGGTGTGGTGCTCGGTGTGGTGGCACAGCGTTTGGTTCGAAAGGTGTGTCCGTTTTGTGCGGTGGATGACTTTTTGTCAGAAGAAGACATCAATTCTTTGCGCATTCCAAACTCACGGGGCAAACGTCTCAAGATTAAACGGGGTCGAGGGTGCGTAAAGTGTCGCAACACTGGTTATCTGGGTCGAACAGGTTTGTTTGAAGTCATGCAGGTGACACCGAGAATCCAGCGTCTGATCAACGAACGAGCTTCCACCCAAGAAATCAAACGAGAAGCGCTCAACGATGGCATGCTGACGTTGCGAGAGTACGGCATCAAAAAGATCGCAGAAGGTTTGACGACACCTGAAGAAGTGCTAGCATTGACAGATGAACATCAGATTTATTGATGGTCTAATAAATGGGAGAGAGATTATGATTGCTTGGTTGATAACAAGTGTTGCAACGGCTGGGACACTGCCAAAGGGTACCCAAGCCGTCTTTTCAGGACTGTCCTACGGTACGTGGTCTGCCTTTGAGAGCAAAGGGAACACCAAATCCTTGCCCCAAGACGCTGTGGTGTCGCAAATATTGAGCCACACTCAATATGCCTACGGTATACACGAACGATTTGATGTGGCAGTGGTGATACCAGTCGCCAGTGTTTCGGTGAGTGAATTGTCTGGGAACATGTTCGATACCACCACTGGGGTAGGGCAAGTCGGCTTGACTTCCAATATTGAATTGATGCAAGAAGATACGTGGTCTCTCACAGGCATTGTGGGGCTGTTTACAGGGGCTTTGCACGCCGAGAACAGAGGTCGTCTAACCAATATTGGCGATGGGAGTACACAGGCTAGACTCGGTCTGTCATCTGCAGTGGCTTTGCCTGTAAACAGCGGTTTTCTGACGGTGAGTGGGGGTGCACAATACGTTGCCAAATTGCCTTCGACGTTGGACTTTGATCCTAAGTATCCAGCAGATGACATTGTCTATGCCATCAATGTGGGTGGACAGTACAAAGGCTATGCAGCGAGCGTCTTCTTAGATGGATTTCAACGCTTGGATGGTGTGGATTATCCAGCGCCACCTTCAGTGGACAACATTGAAGCCTTTACGTCTCTCAAAGCCAGTCAATTAAAAGTGGGCATCAACGATTCTTTTTCGTTCAACAATTGGACCATCAGTGGCTATATGGCGAGATCAATTTTGGCTCGAAACAATCCGATGGATGAATGGATTGGCGGAATTGGCGTGGGCTACGTCATTCCATCCAGTGCACCATAACCGACAACGATCAACATGAGGGGTTTATGAAACGACAACAAGGACAACACTATATTGTGACAGGTGGTGGAACCGGCATCGGAAAAGCGATTGCCCTACGCCTTGCGACAGAAGGGGCATCCGTATCGCTTTTGGCTCGAAACCTTTCTAGATTGCAGTTGGTGGTGGATGAGATTCAGAACAGTGGTGGTCGCGCCCAGTGTTTCTCATGCGATATTACCAACAAAGAAGCTGTTCAACAGGCAGTGCAAACCTGTGTGGATACATTTGGTGCAGTGCGGGGTGTGATTGCCAACAGTGGTGTTGGTGGAGCCAATTTCCCAGGTGAAGACGATCGTTTCGACCTTGTGGTACAAACCAATGTGTACGGGACTTACCACACTCTTCGAGCGGTTCAGCCACACTTGGTGGACGATGAACATGCGACGCACATGGTGGTGACGTCGTCGTGTTTGGCACGTTTTGGCGTTCCAGGGTACACAGCCTATTGCGCCTCGAAGGCCGCCCTGTTGGGAATGGTACGGGCATTTGCATTGGAAGTGGCAGGGCAAGGCACACAGGTCAATGCACTTTGTCCTGGGTGGGTAGACACCGATATGGCATGGGAGGGCTTGGAAGGCATGTCTCAAGGGATGGGGATTTCGATAGAAGAAGCCCATAAAATAGCCATGAAGTCTGTGCCACTGGGCAGAATGTCCAAGCCCAAAGAGATTGCTGGAACGGTGGCGTGGTTGCTCTCGGAAGACGGTGCGGGTGTCACAGGACAGGGTATCGACATCAACGCGGGCTCGTGGATGGGCTGAAAAGTTAGGTGAAACCTGTCAATTTTCTACATATTTTTGACGCAAATCACCAACATAAATCGGTTATGGACAGTCCATGATTGATTTTACACCACACTTGGAAGAGATTGCCACCCAACTTGAGACCTTCAAGGCACAAGGAAAACGTTTGTTTGCGACCTCGTCCTTTCAGACAAACAGTGTTGCGCTGTTGCATATCCTATCGACGTTGGCTCCTGAAACACCGGTGTACATGATGAACACTGGGTTTTTGTTTCCAGAAACATTGCAGTTTCGCGATCGCTTGATTCGAGAGTTTGGGCTGACCGTTGTGACATTAAAGTCTGAAACTCCACGTTTGCAACAACGCTGTGAGAACGGTCGATTTCTCTTTGCGTCAGATCCAGACGCTTGTTGCCACATCAACAAAGTTGTGCCCCTCGAACCCATCATCGCTCAACACGACGTTTGGATCAATGGTGTGCGTGGTTCGCAATCTGCCACTCGAAAAGCGATGAAGAAAGTTCAGTCCACCAGTCGAATTCTTCGGTACCACCCATTGTTGGACTGGGATTCTCGCATGGTGTACTATTACCTCGAGCAGCACGGTCTACCAAAGCACCCTTTGGAAGACGAGGGCTTTGTCAGTGTTGGCTGTCGTCCTTGTACACGAAAATGGTCCGACACACTCGATGATCGGAACGGTCGGTGGTCTGGACTCAACAAAACAGAGTGTGGTTTGCACACCACGTTGGGCTCATAAATTCTATGATTGTCAACATCAAAGAGTAGGGATGGCATCATGCACGTATTGATTACAGGTGGCGCTGGATACATTGGAACGGAACTGGTTTCAATGCTGGCAACACAAGACAGTATTTCCAAAATCACCGTTTATGACAACCTCAGTCACGGTAGACACGGTTTGTTTACTGGAAAGCCTATTGTGGGTGCGGAAATCAAATTTGTTCGCAAAGAGTTGTTGGACTCTCGGTCTTTACAACAGGCGTTGAACGGTGTTGATGTAGTGGTGCATTTGGCGGCCAAGGTATCGACCCCCTTTGCGGGTGGTGATCCCCATGGGTTTGAACAAGTCAATCACTGGGGAACGGCTGAGTTGAGTTATGCGTTGGAAGAATCCAGTGTGAAGAAAGTGATCTATGCTTCTTCTGCCTCCGTGTACGGAACTTCGGATACACCCAAAACAGTTCAAGACAAACCCAGTCCCAACACTTCCTATGGAATCTCCAAGTTGAATGGCGAGGCGATGTTGCTGAGACTTAGGGATAGAATGAAGGTTATCGTGGTGCGTTGTGCAAATGTGTATGGATATTCTCCGAGTTTGCGATTTGATGCTGTGATCAATCGTTTCGTGCGACAGGCATTCTTTGAAGGACGCATTTCCATTGAGGGAACAGGAGATCAACGCAGACCCTTTGTGCACATTCACCATGCGGCCATCGTATTTCAAAAGTTGGTCACTGAGTTTGAATCTTCAGGGGTGTACAACCTCGTGGGACAAAATCAGAGCATCATGGATATTGCCAACCATCTCAAAGATGTGCGACCCAATTTAGAGACCATTTTCATAGAACAGGACTTGCCCCGTGTTTCTTTGCAAGTAGAACCGAGTCCTGAACTGGCAGAACTGTACCCAGAATCCCCTTCTTTCGCAGAACAAATCAACGACTTTGTTTCGATGTTTCGATTTTCGGTCACCTAATCACGAATTGGAAATCTTGAGCCACCATTCTCGGACGTGCGTTGCCACAGTTTCAGCGTGGGTGCGTTGGGGGTTGTGTCCACCTCGTTCAAAAGACAATCGTTGGCAGTTTGGAACGAGGGTTTCGATTTCTTCAAACAGTTCTGCTTCCACATAGGGATCGTCTTGACTGGAAATGTTGAGAACGGGTGTGGGGCACCGTTGTAGATTGGCCTTGTTTTCTTGAAATGAAAAATCAGACGCACAGTGCAAAACGTAAGCCATCGCATCTGGACTGATGCCTTTGGGAAACCCCAGTTTTCGAAATACCCACACCATAAATGGCTTGAACAGCCATCCAATGAGTGGAAGGGTAATCAGTGTGTGTCCCCACCGTGGTTTGGAATTTCGGAACACACGATACTGTTGCGCACCCACACTGGAGATGAGAATCAGTCCTTGAATGCGTTGACGGTGGTTGCACGTCGTAGAGAGAACCATTGGTCCTCCCATAGAATGTCCCATCAAAATACAATTAGGCAGTTGCATCACATCCAGAAACTCTACGATTGCCCGTTCTCGATCCAGAATGCTCGTCGTGGAGACATCTGTTTTGCTGGTGGAAATGTCTAAATTGGGCATGGCCAAAGCGATGCATCGAAAATCACTGAGGTGCTCGAACAAAAATCGAAAATCGTGGGGACGACCTGGATAGCCGTGGACCATCACAATTGGTGGATGGGGACTGTTCGGCGAAGGAGATTCCCAATATCCGAAGCGAAAATTTTGTGTTTCGATGTATTGTATTGGATCGTTCATGGTGCTTTCATAACCGAAAGGGAGGACGCCTCCCAGTTGATAGTCCAGAGCAATTCACATTGACACTGGGGCATTGTGGGAATCCAAATCTGTCTCTGATGGTGAAAATGAGCAACAACGATGGCTGGAATGCCAAATAAAGTGTTGTTCATGGAATCTCCAAATAAAAGTATAGAAGACAGAGAAGATAAATTCACTGACTACAACTTAGAGAGTCGAACTTTAGCGAATTCCGACAGACATGGTTTGGTATCCGACATTGGTGTGGCCATTTTGATTGAAAGCAACACCGTTGTAATTGCCACCGTTGTCTCCATCTGTTCGAAAATACGGAGAAGACGTGTCCCCACACCAGCTCCCACACTGTTTGTAGCAATTGGTGTAGCCGGTCATCATGAGTCCGACCCACATCCAGTTGCTGTCACACACGTTCAATTGGTAATTCCAACTTGTACTGGCGACGCCTCCAGCCGTGAAGAGCGTACCTGCAGTGGCTCCAGAGGCATTGTATCCCAAATTGCTGATGGTCATTGGCGTGTTGTTCTGCGCGTAAAACCAGGCTTTTTGACCATTGTTGTGGTTCACATACAGAACATCGGTAAAGGCAATCTCGGAACAGTCTGTTCGATACCCTGCTTGTCCATACCCACCGGTGTAGGAAGTCTCACTTTGGATGTGCACCATGTTTCCATTTTCGGTATAGCACATCGTCCAGCCCCCATTGTCGGTACTCATGTCGCAATAGGCTTGATGAGCACCAGTTCCATCGGGGTCTATCCAGTAAACGCCGTCTTCGCCGAGTGTGGCGTGTCCATCTTCCAAAATCGAGAGACAATCGGTTGATGGACAGGTTGAGTCAGCCCCTGTTCCTTCTGGGGGGCATCCTGTTTCTACATAAATGGTTCCCGTTGCGGTTGAAGATGTATCTACACCATCGGTGGCTTCAACAGAACACACCCACAACCCTTCAGTGGTTGGCGTATTGGCAGAGAGTGTATCGATCGGTCCAGATTGATTGCTGTGAACAACATTTTCTCCGTTTGGACCAGTCCAATAAAAGTTGTACAGAACTTCATCTCCGTCAATATCATTTGAAGACATGGCAATGGTGCAATACAGGTCATCGCTTTCTGCTGCTGGACTCCCTCCACCATTGCTGGATGATACTGTCACGCTTGGGGGTGTCGGTGCAGTGTTTTGAATGGTGATGGGGGTCGATGTGTCAATTGCAGAATCCATGCCGTCGTCAACCGTGGCTTCACAGGTGAGTGTGTCAGTTGGATAGACCAATCCCGTCAAGGTCAGAGAAGAACCTGTACCGATGACCTGTCCACTCGCATACCATGTCAATACCGTATTGAGAGAGTCTCCATCGGCATCGGTGCTTTGTACAGTGCAAGAGGCTGTACTGTTGGAATAGAGGGTTGTTGGAAATACATTGATCAACGATATGACAGGCGCACGGTTCTCGATTGTTGCTGACGCACTTTGGGTAACGGGGGCTGCGGTTCCATCATCCGCGGTTGCCGTACAAGATATGGAATCACCACCCGACAAGGAAAAGTTGGATAGATTGACGGTATTTCCAGTGTAACTTTGTCCATTCAAATTCCATGTGTAGGTTGGAACAACTGTGTCATCTGGGTCTATAACGGTGGCAACACAAGTCGCAATGCTGTCGTTGTAGAGTGTCCCTGTGTGTTGGATGACCAAGTTTGTGATTGAAGGAGCGCTGTTTTGAATGGTGACCGAGGCTGTAGCCGGCGTTCCGTTGATTTGTCCATCGGATGGGGTGACAGAAATGGTCCACAGTTCATTTTTGTTGGTGACTGCGGAGGAGAGAGTATCCGATGTTTCGTTGATTTGTGGAACGCCGTTTTTGGTCCAAGTATAACTGTAGGATATAGGCTGTCCTTCTGGGTCTAGGGAGGGTTGAGAGATGATCAAATTCAGGTCATCTAGGGTGGTTGGGGTACTCGGCGAGAGTTCAATCACAGGACTGCTTGGCGCACCGTTGATGGAGAAAGAAACTTGAGCCGTGTCCGTCATTCCATCGGTGTCCGTTGCGACAATGGATACTGTATGGTTTCCGAAAGTGAGACCATTTTCAATGAATTGGGCTGTGCCAGTCGAGTCTGCTGGCAGTGTCGTGTAGGGCTGTCCATCCAATGTCCAGTTTAAGGAGACATCGTCCGGTTGGTCTTCCAAGTCAGAGACCTGTACTTGGAAGGAAACACCATCCCCTTCCAAAAATGTGTCATTCATGGTTGGCGAAACAATGGTGATTTCTGGTGGTGTACCAACTCGATGAATGATTGAATCGGTACAGGTCAATCCAAGTTCATCGGTGACTGTCATACTGATGACGTGGTTGTTTCGAGACAGCGTGGTTGAACTCAGTGTGACTTCACCATTGCTGTTGGGGGTGGATGTGCCCAATATTCCGTCTTTGTCGCTGTCCCATTCAACGGTGAGTGTGCTGGGCGTGGCATTGGGGTCTGTGGCCAAACCCTCCAGTAGAATTTCATCTTGAAACAGGGAAACCATATTTGTTTCAGGAGACAGGATGGCGCACTCTGGTTCTGAATTGGCTTCTCCAACGGAAATGCCGATGGAATCTGTATCGGTTTTACCTGTAGAATCGATGACCGTCAATTGCAACAAATGGTCTCCAACAGACAAATATTCGGCGGTACTGATCTCGCCAGAACTGCTGAGTGTCAATTCAGAATTGAGGACCCCATCGATATCTGAAGACCATTCGATTGAGAGACTGTCAATCGGATCTTCCAAATCCGACACTTGTCCTTCAAAGAGAATTTTTTGATCTGCATAAAACACATCGCCTTCACTTGGAGAGAGTATTTGGGCGACGGGGGCTTCTGTTTGCTCAATGCTGACCGTGACTGTACTGACACCTCCTGAACCTTGAGGGTCTCGAACTTCCAATCGAATGGTGTCTGATCCAATGATTGGGATCAGATCACAAAATGTACCGCCACCAGCATCTGGTGGTGCCCATCCACAAATCTCTTCGTCTTCATAGAACCAGGCTACTTGTAGCAAATCGGCACTGTGGTTGCTGTCGGTCACCTGCCCACGCACTTCAACAGCAAACCCTTCGTAAAGGGCATCACCATCTTGATGCGAAGATATCAAAGCTGTTGGGGCAGCGTTGTAGGTATTGATATTTTTCTCTGAACGGCAAGCGAACAGCAAAATGGGCAACAAAACACTGTGTTTCATCAGGGCTCCGATCGTTTATAGGAAAGGATGTGTGATTGAAGCCCAGTGTACCATGAATTTAACTAAAGGGGTTATTTCACAAACACG
>CBFIFY010000002.1:0-150483 GCA_965661985.1 uncultured Myxococcota bacterium
GAGATTCGTACACCATCATGACCTTTGCACCTGGCAAGCTCATACTTTCTGGCGAACATTCGGTCGTGTATGGCAAACCAGCATTGGCCATTCCACTGAGTATGGGGGTGAGCGCCCACGCCCTACATATTGAAGGACCTTCAACATACAAAACTGCAATCGAAGATTCCGTCTTGCGTACGGCGTTGTCCACTGTGGTTCCAAAAGAGGGAATTGAACTTCATATATCTTCTACCCTTCCGATTGGTAAAGGCTTAGGTTCTTCTGCAGCATTGAGTGTTGCAGTCTGTAAAGAAATGGCTCGAATACAAAACACCCCCCTTACCTTTGCACAACTGTCAACACAGGCACAAACCATGGAAATGCATTTTCATGGTCGTGCATCTGGACTGGACCACACCGTATCTGCTTTGGAACGTGGAATCGAATTTACCAAAAGCAAGGATGGAATTGATTGGAAAGGGTTGACTTTGCCGCAGATGGATATCTTGATCATTGACAGTGGTACACGCGGTTCAACCCACGACATGGTTCAACAGGTTGCCGAGGGGTACAGCCTTCCAAAAATCAAAGACACCATCGACGAAATTGGACAACTCACAACTCAAATGATTGAGTCTCTAAACAACCACAACATCTCAAAATTTGCTCAACAGTGCACCACGAACCATCGATTATTGGCAGAACTTGGCGTCAGCACCCCTACTCTAGACAATATTGTCGACACCGCCTTGGACAATGGCGCTTGGGGCGCAAAACTGTCAGGCTCTGGTGGGGGTGGCATTGTAATGATTTTGGGTCCAAATCTACAACACTTAGAAGCATACTATGAACAGCAAGGGTTTGAAGCCTTTGTCGTATCTACATTTTCATAGGAATCAGCAAAAATGTCACCAACAGCCATCACCGCTCGTTCTCACCCAAATATAGCTGTCATTAAGTATTGGGGGAAAAGAGACACAGCACTGAACCTGCCAGCAGTTCCCTCAGTGTCTTTGACCCTCTCGCGTTTTCACTCAACTACAACGGTCACTTGGGGGGTACAACAAGATACATTTACACTGAATGAGTCAGTTCAATCACCCAAAGAATCTCAAAAAGTGTTCAATTTCTTGGACTTGGTTGACCCTGAACGCCCACCGTGCTCGGTAATCTCGACCAACAATTTCCCCACTGCAGCGGGCTTGGCTTCTTCTGCATCGGCCTTCTCAGCATTGGCGATGGCTGCCAGTACTGCTGCCGGACAAAATCGAAGCACGGTAGAACTGTCCGCATTGGCTAGACAAGGCTCAGGTTCGGCTTCGAGGAGTTTTTGGGATGGTTGGGTAGAATGGAAAATGGGTACACAACCAGATGGGCTGGACTCACATGGAAAGCAAATCGCTTCGGCCGACCATTGGGATATCAGAATGGTGATGGCAGTTGTATCTTCTGACAGAAAGCCCATATCATCGCGGGCTGGCATGCTGGACACCCAACGCACATCCCCCATGTATAAAGCGTGGTGTGAGACAGCTCAACAAGATGTTGACATCGCAAAAGCCGCGATTCTGAACAAAGATTTGGAAACGTTGGGGGCTCAGATGGAGCACTCCACCCTCAAGATGTTCAGCACAATGTTTACCACACAACCAAGCATTCGATACTGGAAACCGCAAACACTCGCGGTTGTAGAAGCCGTTGAGAAACTTCGCAACAGTGGAACCCCCTGCTGGTATACTATGGATGCCGGACCAAACGTCAAGATATTGTGTGCAAGTGAGTTTGCCGACAAAATTGCAGACACCATCAATCCTTTGGTGTCTGCCACCCATATTTTGGAGCCAGGAAATGGAACGCACCTTCTCTGATTCATTTGACAACACGCTGTCCGAAGGCGACATCGTACGAGCGCCCGGTAAGTTGGTCTTGGCTGGGGAATACGCCATTTTGGACGGTGCCCCTGCACTGGTCTTGGCCATCAATCGTGGAGTTGAATGTCTCATCTCCACAGGAACGGGTATTGAAACGCCCACTGGGGACACGCGTTTTGTGGAACACGCTCGCCCATTCGCCCAACACCACAAACTAACATTTCGAGACTGGAATCCAGTGACAACCCTACCGAAACACAACAAACCAGGTTTTGGAGGCAGTGCCGCAGCCTGCGTTATCGCAACTCGGATTATGAATTGGCCGTTGCAAAAGGCCCTTGAACTCCATCACCAGATACAAGGAGGAGGTTCAGGCATCGATATTCGAGCGAGTATTGATGGTGGACTGCTTCGATGGAGCGTTGATGAACAAGCGACTGTGGTCATGTCTCCTGTGGAGCCAGTTGTCATTTGGACGGGTCAGTCTGCACAGACCGGACCACGAGTACACACCTATATGAACTATAAAAATCGCAACTGGTTTGTACAAAACAGCCAACGGTTTACAAAATTATTTTTGGAAGATCCGATTCGGGGGACGCAAGCACTCTACAACAACTTGAGGATGATGAGTCGAGAAGCCAATCTCCCCTATCTAACACCAGCGATTGAAGAAATTGTTGAATTGGCCAATCGCTTTCAAGGGGCTGCCAAACCCAGTGGCGCTGGTGGTGGAGATTGTATGATCGCATTCTTTGAAACCACTCAATCAAAGAGTCTGTTTATTGAGGCTATCAACCAACATCCGATATATCAGGTCATCGATTACCAATTGTCCGAAGGGTTGCATGTGGTCAAATCTACAGACTCCGATACAGTTTCGTCATAAGGAGAAAGTATGTCCATTTCGAACCGCAAAGCCGATCACATTCAACTCTGCATTGATGGAGACGTGGCATTTAAGGGCAAAACAACACTGTTTGAAGAAGTCGATTTTGTCCACGATGCCCTGCCTGAAATGCACGTCAACGATGTAGACCTCAGCACAACCTTTGCCGGGCAAACACTTAAAGCTCCGTTGTTTATTGCCGCGATGACAGGTGGCGTTGATAGAGCAGAAAGAATCAATCGAGACTTGGCAAGTGTGGCACAGGAATTGGGTATTGGGTTCGCGTTTGGTTCTCAGCGTCCCCTTCTCACGCATGGAATCCAAGACGGTTACTTGGTTCGCGATGTCGCACCGGACATTCCATTATTGGGAAATTTAGGATTGGTGCAGGCCGTTTCTGCAAGTACCGAAGACATACAAAAGCTCGTAGACACAAGTCAAGTATCCGCACTCTGCGTTCACTTAAACCCTGCGATGGAAGTCGTCCAGCCAGAAGGAGACGAAGATTTCAGGGGTGGACTACAGTGCATCAAACGATTGGTGGAGAACCTTTCTGTTCCCATCATCATCAAAGAAACAGGCTGTGGAATTTCATCAAAAGTCGCTGAAGAAATCAAGGAACTCGGTGTTGAATCGGTAGATGTCAGTGGTGCGGGTGGTACATCATGGGTGGCCGTAGAAACCCATAGAGCGGTAGACCACAAGCGTTCGCTTGGTGAACAGTTTTGGGACTGGGGTATACCGACTGCGGCCAGCGTTGTGCAAACAAACCATCATGGATTGGAAGTCTGTGCTACAGGGGGTATGAAAAATGGCTTGATGGTAGCCAAGGCACTCGCACTGGGTGCCCAGTGTGGCGGATTGGCACGAGTCGTTCTTCAAGCCTATGCGGATGGTGGACGTGATGGGGCCAAAGAGTTTTTGGAGCGGACGATTCAAGAAATTCGCATCGCCCTTTTGTTAACAGGCTCAAAAAACATAGCGGACTTACAGAGTAAACCTCTGATACTGGGGCGACCTCTCTTGAAGTGGCTCCCCTCTACCGCACAGGTTCGTTCTAGACAATTTTCACATCGGTAATAGGTAAAAAAATGGCTGGAATACTCATCGTCAATCTCGGCACACCAGACAACCCCCAACCACCTGCAGTGCGAAAGTATCTCCGCGAGTTTTTGTTCGATCCTGAAGTCATCGATATTCCAACCATTCCCCGTTGGATTTTGGTTAATTTGATCATTGCACCTTTTCGAGCCTTCAAATCCGCCAAAGCCTATCAAAAGATTTGGTATCCAGAAGGATCGCCATTGCTCATTCACACACAAGAACTTGTCGACAACATAGAACAGTCCCTTTCTGAACACAAAATCGTCATGGCCATGCGATATGGTGAACCGAGTATAGAACAAGGGTTGCGCAAGTTGAGTCAAGAGAGCGATGTTGTGGTGTTGCCATTGTATCCACAATATGCAGGCGCCACGACTCGAACAGTCCTCAACAAAGTACACGAAATTCAACAATGGGTTGCCCCATCCATGAGGCTACACAGCATTGAATCATTCTATGACGATGCTGATTACATTCGCTCACTTGCGAAGACAGTCTCTCGATCCCAAAAAGACAGTCAAAACCCTTTTGATCATCTGCTCATGAGTTACCATGGACTGCCCATCCGACAACTTCCCTGTGTCGAAAAGAACGAGTATGTTTGTAAAGGTGGGGCGTCTCACTGTCCGGCTGTCGATCCAAATCACCCCAACTGTTATCGAGCGCACTGTTATGCGACATCCCGAGCACTTGCGAAAGAGTTGAATTTGTCAGAGGAACAGTACAGCATCTCTTTTCAGTCAAGGCTGGGAAATATTCCATGGATTCAACCCTATACATCGGATCACATCCACCACTTGGTAGAACAAGGCGTCAAACGACTTGCTGTCACCTGCCCCGCCTTCATCAGTGATTGTTTAGAAACGCTCGAAGAGATCAACATGGAGATTCGTGAAGAATTCCTTGAAGCTGGTGGAGAGCATTTTGAGTACATCCCGTGCATCAACGGAGAAGCTTCTTGGGCGTTGAGCCTTTTGAACAATCAGTTGAAAGCCCTTACATAAATCGACGTTGCAACCACAGCACCAGTCGTGGGAAGTGTCGAGCGCAGAATTCTCCAATCTTTCCATGTCCTGTAATGGTAATGTGGCTTTTGCGTTTGTCTAATTGTCGCTTCATGACCCGAGCTGCTCTGGGTGTATCCCACATAAACTGAGTCGGACGCTTATCCGTTAGACTTGCGTCGAATCTCCCCTCGTCATTGATTTGACCGATTTCGGATTCAACGAACCCTGGATGAACGATGCTGCAAGACACACCGAAAGAATCCAACTCAAGTTGCAAGGTCTCGCCCAAGGCAGTCACAGCAGCTTTCGAAGCGCAGTAGGCTGAGGACTTCGAAAAGCGAACATAAGCCATCACCGAAGACATCAAAACAACCTGCCCCTTGGATTGCTTTAGCAGTGGTAAGGCTGCCTGTACTGTTGAAATTAGACCAAAGAAATTGACGCCAAACTGTCTATGCCAGTCATTCAAACTCAAATCGGTAAACCAACCGCTCTGAGCATAACCAGCATTGGCGATGACCAAGTCTAGACGTCCAAGTTCATTCTCTATCCACTCTACAGTCTTGTATACTTCAAACTCTTTCGTAACATCACACCGGTGGGTCTGTATACATTCTTGTTGTCCAAGGGCTTGTGTTTCCTTCAATGCATCTTCACGTCGGCCTGATATCACCACAAGCCAACCAGTTTTGGCATATTCCAAAGCAAGTGAACGCCCGATGCCCGAACCACCACCGGTAATCCAAACAACTTTGTTGCCACTTTTATTTTGTGCTGCCATATTCGCCCCTTAAATCACTAAGGAATAACACAAAGCACCTAGAAATGAGAACGCTGTAATTCTCTAAAACAGCATGCTCTTTACAAGTTTGACTGGAAAAATTCTTTTAACTGAGCAACAGACTCTGAAATCTTATTCGTATCGGTATTTACAGTCATATCAGCCTGTGCATACAACTTTTCACGGTCTTGTAAGATCGAGTTCACTTCTTCCAAAGCATCCGAATACCCTTGCATTGGTCTCCAGTCTCCCTGCTCACGAACACGCTCCAAGTATACTTCTGGAGCACATCTCAACCATACGGTTCTGGCATATCCACGAAGTCTAGACCAGTTTTGAACGTCCAAAACCAATGAACCTCCAGTAGCCAAAATAATCGGTTTACCAGACTCGAAGAGCTTTTGAAGGGTTGTAGACTCATACTCTCTGTACAAAGCCATCCCACCCATGGAAAATATTTCCGATAAAGGCATTTGTGCCTGCTCAGCAATCAGTTGATCGAGTTCAAGAAAAGTTACTTGCATGTCAGCGGCCAACGCTCGACCGATAGTCGACTTACCCGCACCCCTCATACCCACCAAAGCGAGCATCTGAGCACCGTTTGACCCTAAACCACGCAATAGTTCTGCCAACGGTATTTGCAACGCAGCACAAATCTCAGCCAATCTCAAAATGGAAATGTTGGACCGACCCATTTCAACATCGGCTAAAAATCGAAGGGAAACACCGGATCGCTTCGCAACTTTGGCTTGTGAATATTGAAGTTCTTTGCGTCTACTACGCAGACGTTGACCAAGTGTGGTTAATAGCATGAAATATCCTAGGTTCCTATTAACTTCATGTAGCGCTACCATCCTTCAAGTCAATGATATTCTACTTTCTATGTTAATAAAAGACCCCAATGCAAAAACGAAGACCACAATTGGGTAGTATGAGACTGACTTTGCGTCTAAAAATGGTCTTTCCAACGGAAATCAGATAGATTTTATCAGCAAAGATACATTATAGTGCACTAATGAACTTTAGTGCGTACACATTCAAAGTCAAGACTCTTTGAATCCTTTACATTACCAATATCTATTATGGAGAAACAATGGCTGAATTCAATTATCCACCGATCGATTTTCAAACCGACCCATCTCAATATGTACATTGGACAGTAGAATACACTGGTCATGTTGCAAATGTGGTCATGAATGTACAGATAGACAAGCCCATGTGGGAAGGCCGTTACGAGTTGAAATCGAGTTCCTATGATTTGGCAGTGGACATTGAACTGAATGACATTGTTCAACGTATGAGATTTGAACACCCAGAAGTAAAAGTGGTGATGGTCTCAAGTTCAAATGACAAGGTCTTTTGTGCAGGGGCAAACATTCCAATGCTGGGAACCTCTCCGCATGCCTTCAAGGTCAACTTTTGTAAATACACAAACGAAACGAGATGCAGCATTGAAGATGCAACCGAACATTCAGATCAAACTTGGGTCGCAGCCTTGAACGGTACAGCTTCAGGCGGTGGCTATGAACTTGCTTTGGCATGCGAGAAAATCTACCTCATCGATGATGGAAACGCCGCGGTTTCATTGCCAGAAGTGCCATTGTTGGGTGTTCTTCCTGGAACTGGTGGGTTGACTCGCCTTACAGACAAGCGCAAAATCCGAAGAGACATCAGTGATTTGTTCTGCACAAAAGCTGAGGGGTTTCGTTCACGAAAAGCCTTGAAATACAAACTCATTGACGGCGCATTTCCCAAATCCAAGTGGGTTGCCGGAATGAATGGTGTCGCTGAGAAAATCGTGAATGCCACAGCAGACAAAATGGGTGACCCATCTCCAATGACGCTTCCAAAGATTTCGAGTGAAGACTCGGATGGGGTGTGGACATACGAATTTGTTACGGTCACAATCACCGATCGCATCGCGACGATTGTCGTTCGTTCAAGTGATCAGGCTCCTGAACGTTCTGTAGATACATGGTCATTGAAAATGTTCCGTGAACTCGAAGATGCTTTGATCCGATTGCGTTTCAACCACCTTTCAGTTGGTCTGCTCATTTTGAAAACCGAAGGTTCGGCAGATGCAGTCAAGTTGCATGAGGACTGGGTGGCACAGAACGCCTCAAATGATTGGTTTATCAAAGAAGTTGAATTGTTCCAGGCTCGCACACTGAGAAAACTCGACAACATGTCCAAATCGATCTTCGCATTGATTGAGGAAGGCTCATGCTTTGTCGGCACCCTTTTTGAAATGGCTCTGTCTGGGGATCGAATTTACATGTTTTTGGACGACGATGAGCACAATACTGTCGAATTAACTGAAGCGAACAACGGACGCTTCAAAATGGCAAATGGGTGGACTCGCTTGGCAGCCCGTTTTCAGAATGATTCAGACAGTTTGGCTGAAGCGACAAACCAGATTGGGGAAGTGTTGGCAGCAGAAGATGCATTAGACTGCGGTTTGGTCAGCGATGCATTGGACGATATTGATTATGAGGACGAGGTCAGGATCGCCATTGAAGAACGCCTCTCTTTCTCACCCGACGCGCTAACAGGTATGGAACAAAACTTACGATTTGGCGGTGCGGAGAGCATGGAGAACAAGATTTATGGTCGTCTGTCTGCTTGGCAAAATTGGATTTTCCAGCGCCCCAATGCAGTTGGTGAACGCGGAGCCTTGACCATGTACGAAAAACCTGAACAACCCATCTTCGATTACAGGAGAACCTAAACTATGAGCAGCATTAATTACCAAGAACAGATTCCCAACAACGTCGATCTGTCTTCGGACCGTCGCCTTCAACGTGCCCTCGAAAAATGGCAACCACGCTATTTAGATTGGTGGCGTTCTGTTGGTCCACAAATTTTTTCCAACAACGAGATTTATCTTCGTACAGCAACTTCTGTGACGCGTGACGGTTGGGCTCAATTTGGACACGTGCGCATGCCAGATTACCGTTGGGGTATATTCCTTGCAGATCGTGAACAAGATCGAGTGATTCCAGCCGGTGACGATGCTGGCAAGCCCGTTTGGCAAGAAGTCCCTGGTGAACACAGAAACAACCTGAAGCGTCTCATTGTGACCCAGGCAGACACAGAACCCGCTTCGGTTGAACAGCAACGTTGGTTGGCAAGCACTGCCCCCAGTCTCTACGATGCAAGAAACTTGTTTCAGGTGAATGTGGAAGAAGGGCGTCACTTGTGGGCAATGGTTTACCTTTTGCACGCACATTTTGGTAGAGATGGTCGAGAAGAAGCCGACATGCTTTTGGAACGTCAATCTGGAAACGATGACAAACCACGCATCTTGGATGCATTCAATCAGCCTTGCTCAGATTGGCTGACCTTCTTCTGCTTTGCAACATTTGCAGACCGCGATGGGAAATACCAACTTGGCGCATTGGCAGAGTCTGCTTTTGATCCATTGTCTCGTACTTGTCGCTTCATGCTTATCGAAGAAGCCCATCACTTGTCTGTTGGTCAAAAGGGAATCGAACGCATTCTACAAAGAGCAGTTCAGTTGGAAAAAGAAGATCCAAACGGAGACGTCCGCAACCAAGGTGGTATCGATCTCCAAACGATTCAAAAATACATCAACTACTGGTTCTCTTATTGCTTGGATCTATTTGGCTCTGAGATTTCCAACAACGCATCTGAGTTCTTTGCCTCTGGTCTCAAAGGTCGTTGGAGAGAGTCGAAGGACTTTACAGACCACAGTGCACTTGGTCAAAGCAAAACCATCACTGTCGTTGAAAATGGTCGTTTGACTGAAAAGGATGTGTCGTTGCGCTCTGCAATGAATGAAGTTCTTCGTGAGTCTTATCGCGAAGACTGTGAACGTGTCTTGCGTTCTTGGAACCGTGCGTTGGAGAAGGAAGGTACTGATTTCCGAGTTACCCTCCCATCACCACGCTTCCACAGAAGACAAGGCATCTATGCGGACAACTTCTTTGACACAGAAGGAAACATCATCACCGAGGCAGAGTTCAACCGACGTCACGATGAATGGCTTCCAACCGACGAAGACCGCAAGTATGTTATTTCCTTGATGAAGCCCGTCCATGACAAAGGTCACTGTGCAAACTGGATTGCCGCTCCTCGTCGTGGCATCAATGGCCAACCGTTTGAGTACGAATACATTCGATTCTAAAACGAAGTTGTACAGAACTCAAGAACTCAAGCAAGCACCCCTCGTGGGTGCTTCTTTTGTATTGACAGGTTATAAATACAAAACAATGGAGGTAGGATGTCCAGCATTCAACAAGGTTATTTTGTCACCATGCATTATGACATGGTCATGGAAGATGGTTCAGAGATCGGCACAACACGAGACAGTGAGCCTCTTTCCTTTATTCTCGGCATGATGGAAACGGACCCTCCTGCGTTGGGTGCCAGTCTTTTGGGAAAGCCATTGGACTATGAAGGGCGCATTGTACTGAGTCCAACTGAAGCATATGGCGAGGCTTTGCCCATCGAACAAAGTGTGGGGGTTGTACCCGTCTCTTCTTTTCCTGAGAATTTCCCGATGGACCCAGGTATGATCTTTGAAGTAGAGGTTGAAGGACGTGGGTACGTACCCGGCATGATCTTGGAAGTTGTTGGTGACGATGTCAGGTTGAAATACGGTCACCCTCTCGCTGGTCAAACGATCACCTTCAACATTACGGTTGTTGAAGCCCGCCTTGCCACCAACGATGATGTGGAAACCCTTAGAGAGCGTTATGCTCCTGATGCTCAAGCCCCATCATAATATCAGCAGTATCAGCAGTGTTGGCGCTCAGTGTACGTTGTAGAGACAGACAAAACAGACCAAAACAGAATCGCTCAGAACGTATATTGACTGCCAACAGCAAACCCTACGGTATTGTGAGAGCCAAGTATCCCAGCATCAAGGATTGCGTGAAGGTTAATTTGGTCGGATAGGTTGTACTCTGTTCGGGCTCGAACGCTGTACCCCAAAGAACGCTTTATGTATTTTTGTGTCTCAAATTCCAAACGAGCGACATCAACTGCGAGTCCAAGCGTCGGTGTAAAAGCACCAAAGGTGTACCCTACATCCAAACCTGAACTGAACATATACGTTCTGGACAATGAACGCGTCGCAAAACGTCCACTCAGAAAACCTCTGGCTCGCCACTGTTCCAACTGAAGAGCAATCGACGGCTCGATTCGTGTGGAAATATATGTTTGAGCGGGGATAGCCACCATACTGTCTACAACGTCACCCGATGAGATGTGCCAAGCACCAACATCGCCAGCGGTGGACAGAGCCACCATTTCGATTGAAGAGCCTAGAGTCGATAAGAAAGACTCCTTCTTCCCTTGTGATAGAACCTGATCTTGTGTCGCTTCCCCTGCCATGGTCAAGCCTGTGGCGCTTACCAAGAACTGCTTCTGTCCATATTGATAGGCTCCATTGGGCAATCGACCTTCAAAGGCTTTGTTGCTTGCCAAGTATGCATTGGCATAATCAATCGCCGCCAACTGCTCTGGACTCATCAAGCCCATCATGATGGATAAGTCCGCCCCTTCGACTCGCTCGATTTTTACAGGTCCTGTTTCTTCCCACAGAAAGACTTTCCATTTGGTTGCGCGCTCCGAATCGCGACAACGCTCAAGCCGCTTCAAGGTTGTTTGTAAGTCTCCCCTTGCGTTTGAGGCCACCGCACCAGCCAAATGGTCACCATCGGTCATCCACTGATTTTTTGTGTCTATTTCAAGCATCTGCTTGTACACTTTTTCACTGTACTCAAGCGCACCAGATTCTTGATAGCGATTCATGCGCTCTCGCAAACGTTGAATTTCTGCTTTATCGGCAAGAGCAGACTTCTCCATTGGAGCTGCAATGACGGTTGAGACAAGCCACATCATTCTTCGTCATCCTCATTCAAAAAGATATCAAACATCCAAAACAAGGACTCAGAGAAAACGGGCACAAAAGCCAGTGTCAGTCCCGAGCGAAGAAACTCTTTCAACAAATGTTGGTCATGCCACACCCGCAACAAAAAGAACTGCTGATCGTCTGAGTGGAACAAATACCCCAACGACCCAACAAGCAACAAGACAAAAACAGCTCCCGGCATGAAATCTGCATAATCCTGAGCGTAAGGATATCGAAGGTAGGCCATAACTCTTGCCGAAAATGGAATGGCCAACGCCAATGTGGGCAACAACTCTAGGTTGGCAACCGTAATGGGCAAGTCAACGCCTGCGGACCAAGACACAAAGAACAACGCTTCAGAAAACAACAAAACGTACACCCAACTCATCAAGTACAGCATCGACAAAGAAATGAGAATTGAGGATAGATTTTCAGGAACCACCTCGTCCGGTTCTGGTTCATCTTCAAAATGCAACAGCCGCCGAAAAAAGACTTTCCAATCTCGTGTCTGACTCAGTTCAACGAAAATTTGTTCTAAAATCCTGAATGAGCAGGTTTGAGAAATGATCTGGGTATACAGTTTGGTAATGGTAAAGACCGTAACGATCCCAAGCCCCATCAGAACCGTCACAATAGAGCCCATCACCAGATTTTCGGTAATGGTATCAATGACTTCAAAGAAGGCTACAATCCCCGTTTGCTCTTTGACAACCACATTGAAAACAAAAGCCCACACCAGCAACAACAGAACGATGCTCTGACCAATCGTTGCGCGACTGCGTTGTCGAGTTGGGTCTGTGGACTTAGAGGATGGCATAAAAGGTCTCCGGCATATTCAATAAAAATGTCAGCAACACCAAACTGAAAACTCCTGCCCATCTCAAACGACTGTGCGCGAAAATGTCAGATCCTTCAAGTGGTTTCAATGGAAATGAAATCACGAAACTGTACAGTAACAATTGGGCTGCCCACATTTCTAAAATCACCCACCCCAACAATACACCTAGCGTATCGAGCAACAAGGACAGTGATAACAAGGTCACAAGGGCCATCGTAGAGCAACTTGCTTTGTCTTTGACTTCCCCTTTCAACACAACATCAGACGCCAATGGAAGGTAAGACAAAGCGCCTGTGAAATAAGCTTGAAGAATCATGCCATCCAAAGACGTCCGCAAAGAGGTTTTCACGCCATATTTTACACCCGCCCAAGCCATGATGGCATAGTGAATCACAATGTTGAATCCAGCCAAAAATGACAACGTAAACAACGATAAGCCTTTGGCAAAGTTTCCAGCATCCAAAAATGGATGCCAGAGTACAACACCATAAAAAGACAATGTAAGAGAGACCAACCCCAACCCAAGCCCTAGAAACAAGGGTTGTTCCATATCATCGAGAGCATTTACCGTTCGCTTGGTCGATGTTCTCATGGTCGGTAGAAACAACCTCAACAGCATCGGCAACATGGTTCGTATCAACCGTCGAGTGACAGCACGTAAGCCTGTCCGAACCGCAGACATAAACGTAGATTTCAATATATTGCGACCGTTTGACCGAATGATCGTACCCAGCGCGACGGTGGCTGTTGCTGCACTGGTTGCTTCTTCAACCCCTTGTGTCATCTCTTGAATGATAAACATCGGTGCTATCAAACACAATAGCACGAGTACAACAGCGATGATGTTGGCTTTATTCTGCACGCAGAAGACTCCGGATCGATTGTCCCCAATCTTCATAACATGATTCTATCAATCTTCACAAAGTTGAGAAAGTTGAAAATGAACCGCACAAAGTAATTGGACTGTATCTGTTATTGAAACAACGTTCCAAAAGCAAAGACAGCACCAGCGTCTTGACGACCACCAGAATCGTCTCGAGATGCAGAAATGATCAATTCAGAAACGCCGTTGGCATTCAAGTCAACAAATGCCATGTCCACGCCAAAGTTGCTGTTCAAACCTTGCCCCATACTGCGGCCACTGATTTTACCAGAGGATGTCCCATTGTATCCAAGATCGATGGTTCCACTGATGGGTCCATAGAATACGTGAACAGAGCCTACATTGCTATCCCCAGTTGCCGATATGGCAACGTCCGCATACCCATCCATATTCAAGTCGCCCAACGGTTGAATGAAATCACCAAAGCGGTCATTGTCAGACGCCCCTATTATGGTTGCAACAGGTGCAACTTCTCCTGAAAGTTCGGTACTGGCGCCCAAATACAACTGAACGTATCCTTTTTCAGTTCGACTGTCTGGAGCACCGACCCAGAAATCATCAAAACCATCGCCATTGACATCACCGGCAGGTCCCAAACTGCCTCCATGTTGCATCCCAATGTCTCCATTGGCAAACGCACTCATCGTAGACAAAGAGAACGCCCCTTCAAACTGGGTCTCGTCCCCATAGAGTACATATACAGATCCATCGTTTGAAGCGAAATTGTTGGGATCTCCAAACAGTATGTCATCCAGTCCGTCGGCGTTCAAATCTCCAGCCTTTGAAAGAACTGAACCAAATGCACCCCCTGTATTCAAGGCTTGAAACAAGGCCAATACAACACTGCTATTTGCCAGAGAGGTATTGATTCCACTTCGATCCAATTCATAGAAACCATCCAAATTGTCTACTTGTCCATAGATCAAGCCTGCGTACCCTGGTGTCGCGGCTGTCGGATTACACGTTCCCAGCAACAACTCTTCATAGCCATCACCATCCATGTCTCCACCGTTCTCCAATTCACAGCCCAACTGGACATCCGACTCTGTACCGTCAATCACAGCATCCGCCACCGCATCCATCGTATGCGTTCCAGACAATCTGGAGGTTTGCGTGCTGTGAAGAACATACACCAAACCAGTAGAATCATCTGTTTTAGCAGACACAACGATATCCTTTCGGCCATTGCCATTGAGGTCAACCAAAGCGACATCAGCCCCCAATCCAGTACTCCCGTCGCTATCAGTGGAGATACCAACCAGTTCCGCATCATACTGACTTACCAAGTCCTGATCGATGCCAACTGGGCCGTACATGACGTACACAACTCCATCATTGCGCTGTGGAGCACTCACCAACATATCTTCGACACCATCTCCATCGATATCCCCGACTGCGATTCGATGCCCCGCCATATCTCCTTGTGCAGCACCACTGAGGGTTGAACTGGCTGTAACGGCCTCGACGACACAAAGACTTGTTGAATCGATTTCCCCATCACAGTCATTGTCTAAACCATCGAAACATATTTCTTCGACATCAGGGGCTACTGTAGAATCCAAGTCGTTGCAATCCAAGGAGTCTTCAACAAAGCCCGCGGGTTGTTCACACTGCTCCAAGAATATGCTTGCTCCACCAAATCCATCACCATCAGCATCCACATACCAAAACGGAGCGTCCAATGGCGCCATATCCCCTGCGCCTTCATCAATAGAGCCATCACAATTGTCATCAACATCGTTGCAATACTCCAAAGCGTCTGGATTGACCGATGGCAACAAATCATCACAATCTGCAATATTACTGGACTCCCCAGCATCAGTGCAATCCAAATCTTCTGAACCAACCGTGTCACCAGTAGAGCGTCCAAACCCATCGCCATCCGCATCCAAATAGCACAGTTCAACACCATTGCAGTTGCTGTCCACACCATCTGCTGGCATCTCTGTGCCATCCGGCGATATTGTAGAAACATTATCGTTACAGTCGATACCTTCAGCAACACCTGTTAAACCAGGATCTGCATCTCCAAATCCATCGCCATCCAAATCTTTCATACACTGCGTAGAATCGCTTTCATTAAAAGCAACACCTGGATGCGTTTCAAAACTGGCGTCGTCACAGTCGTCTGCATTGACCGATTGGTTACTTCCCATGCAACTGATGTCTAAACTGTAGGTAACGGAACTAGAGCCGAATCCATCACCATCACCATCCAAATAACAGGCCTCATACCCATCACAGTTTTGGTCTCCACCGCTTGCAATATCTTCTGGTGCACCAGGATATACATTGCCGTTGCTGTCATCACAATCACCAACCTCAGACACATACCCCACGGGTTGTTCACAAGAAGACACCCCAGAAACAAACTCATCTCCAAAACCATCATCATCGACATCAACGTACCAAAATGACGCATCAACACTGGAAATGTCATTGATCAAACCATCACAATCGTCGTCGTAATTTGTGTCACAGCGCTCGACCATTGAACTGTTTACTGACGCCAAGCCATCATCACAATCTGTTCCGGCAAAGACATTCGCATTCAAAACATGTAAATCTGCATACCCATCACCATCGGCATCTTTTGTACAGTAAGCATTTAATGGTGCGGGCTCATTCTCTGCGGCACCAGGATAGGTGTCCGCATCGTTGTCATCACAGTCTAGTTGATTGTTCGATTCAAAATCTCCATCACAGGCAAAGTTTGTTGAAGATATTGGCGGCAAAGTAGAGCCAAAGTCGTCATTGTCGGAGTTGACAAAACACAATTCTTCACCGTTGCAATTTTCATCTACGCCATTTGCTGGAATCTCAGCGGCACTCGGTGAAACCATATTGGTACTGTCGTCACAATCAGATCCTGCAACCAGTCCAGTATTCAATTCCACAACCGTCAGATTGGCATCACCATATCCATCACCATCTGCGTCGCGCATACAAGATGTACCTGGCTCTTCAAATGCGACTGAGGGATGGGTGTCTCCATCTGTGTCATCACAATCTGTACTGGTTCTTGAATAGGTGTGCAGTCCGTCAAATCCTTCATCTGTGGCATCAACACAGTTCGTACCGTTTGGTACACTGACGGGCTCGCCAGCACCATACCCATCTTTGTCTGAATCTACAAAGCAAGATATGAATCCATCACAATTTTCATCAAAGTTGGACATATCACCAGCTATTTCAGAAGCCGCACTGTTCACCTCTGCCAGCGCATCATCACAATCCCCTTGAATGCCCACATAATTGTCTGGCGCGTAACATTGTTCGAGCGCAACCGCGTCATCATCACCATAGCCATCGCCATCTACATCCGGAAACCATGAACTCTGCCCGATTGCATCAGAATCTTCGTTGGATCCATCACAGTCTTCGTCAATGCCTTCAGCATCACAGACTTCAACACCACTCGGGTGTACACTTGCATTGGTATCATCACAATCATCAGCATTGAGAACGTAGCCAATCGGTTGATAGCATGACTCAATGACTGGTTCCAAATCACTATCGGTCACTAAGTCAACCGAACCATACCCATCGCCGTCACGATCCAAGTAAAATGTAGTGATGACACCTTCGTCAATCTCACCATCACAATCATTGTCTATCCCATCGCAAATCTCTTCACTTGGCGCACCAATGGTTGCGTCATCGTCATTGCAGTCTTCATTGGCTTTAATGCTGGCGCCATCTTCCGGAGCCAAAAGGCCGTCGCCATCGTTGTCCGTCTGACAACCAGTCAATGCAAGTGTGAACAAAAAGCTTGGAAGTAATATGTTTTTTTTCATGTGAACAACCCAACAGAAATAGAGTGAGAACTTAATTCTTGATAGCATAGCAAGGTAATGGGTATGTGTGTACTGAACAAAACAAATTTGTCGCAGTTTACATTACTAAATCTTGGCACGGTTTTGGTATTTAATAACTCAAAAACTATTTAAGTTTAGTTTTTGCTTCTTTGGCTGCTTTGGATTTTGGATATTCAGCGATCACATCATTGTAAAAGATCGCTGCATTTTCAGGCTGTCCCAAGGCATCAAAGCACTCACCTTGACGCAGAAGTGACCATGAAGCAAACGGTGAGGAGGGGTGGCGATTGATCACATCTTGGAAACGCCTTGCAGACTCAGGATACTGCTGACTGTTGAACGCCGCTTCTGCCAATCGGTAACGAACCTCAGCCTCAAGTTTGGATCTTGGATACTCTTTGAGTACGCGATTCAAAACAGCTTCAGCTGCCTCTTCTCGCCCCCCAACGAGATGCTCCTTCGCCAATTTCAACAATTCTTCAGCGGAAGATCCTCCATCAGTCGGTTGAGCATCGTTTGAAGCATTGTTCGATTTGTTCGACTTTTTCGATGAAACATTCGAATCAGTCTTAGATATATTTTGGGATGCATGTTGTTGTGGGTTTGTTTGCAAGCCTGTTTGAACATCCGTTTGATTGGCCATACCTTGCTGAGAATCTAGATTGCTGCTGGTAGAGGCAGCATCACCGGTGGGTGGAGGGGTATCCATACCCAAGGACCCTTCCAATTGGGAAGCTCTTTTTTCAAGCCAGTCCAATCGAAACTGGGCATCCGCCTGTTGATTTTTCGATGTTCCGTCGAGTTGCTCAAGCTGAAACCCCATACGCTCAAGCTCGCCCCGCATGTTTGCCATTTCAACCCGCACTTGATCCAAACTTTCGAGTTTTAAAATTTCATCTTGACCACGCGCCCGAGTCACGTTTTCCATTTTGGCAATGCGTTGTTCCACCTCGTTCATTTTCAGTATCAGACTTTCAACTTCTGTCACGCTGTTCATCAAATCCTGTGTCGATGATGTACCTGTGCGATCTTTTGGACAACCAAGTATCAACGCAAGCATCCAACTTCCAATCATGCTTTCTCCAGTTCTACAGTGTTGCTCAATAGTATCGCAGATTTGACAAATTATCGAACCAGAATCTCAACGCGTCTGTTCTTTTGATATGCGGACTCTGTTGCACCTTGAACAGCAGGTTGTTCTTCGCCATGCGAAACGGTCTTCATGTTGCTTTCGACGACCCCTTGAGTCAACAAAAATCTTTTTACGGAATCTGCACGACGCTGTCCCAACGCAATGTTGTATTCTGTTGTACCTCGCTCATCACAATGGCCTTCAAGCGTTAATTGAACATTGTTTCGCATCCAACACTCACTGCTCTCAAAGATGGCTTGCTCAGACTCTGCCGTCAATCCATCTTTGTTCAGTTCAAAATACAAAGTCACGTCTTCACAGGACTCGACTTCTCCCTCAGAAAGACTACCGACCTGCAAGGCTTCATAAAGCGTATGCTTGGTTTGAGAAGGGTTGTCTACAGTTACATTGTAGGAACCTGTGTCCATTGGATTAACAAAGATTTTCAGTTCGGCGTCACTGATAAATTCTGTTGCATAACTCTGCTCCCCCACTAGAACCATCGCGCCTTCTTCAAATCCTTTACCGTACACTGTTGCATCAAAGGATACACCAGCATCGACCCCTGCTGGTTGAAAGTCTGTCACTCGTATTTCAGCAGTTGGCTGAACAATCTCTATGGGTTCGTCCGTATCGATTGCTTGACATTTTTCTTCGTCCAGAAAGGGCTTTACACAAGGGTCCTTACAGTTGGCCGCAAAAAATATCGGTGTGCTACACAGGAGAAGTAGTCGAGGACCTACTGAGGAACGTTGAAGGGAGAACATAATATTGACCTCTAGAAGATAGAACACTTGGGAAATATAGACTATTGTTCTTTACATGTAAAGACTTTATCGTAAAATATCTAAAAGTTCAAACCATTCCACATGCAAATATATTCCAAAGAATCAAGGTCTTTTCTATGGAATTGAATATACTGTTGTCATTCTGCTCTTAGAAGGAGTTCCTATGACTGGAATGCTTGGTATATATTGGGGAACCATGTTGTTCGGTGGCATCCTCATTGCATCATCTATTGTTTTGGGTGACGGTGACGGAGATGGTGACATGGATAAGGACATTTCCTTTGACAAGGACATCTCTTTGGATGTGGACTTGGATGGAGATGCTGACCTTGATGGTTTTGACTCAATGGGATGGCTGCCTTTTTTGAGCCTGCGCTTCTGGACATTTTTCCTTGGGCTCTTTGGACTTAGTGGAGTGTTGCTCACCACAATGGAAACAGGAGATACAATTACACTGGTCACTTCAAGTGTTTTGGGATTTGGAATGGCCTATCCAATTTCCTATCTCTTTCAAAAACTCAAATACGACTCGGTCACGTCAATTACCGATACTCAATCCTACACTCAAGAAATCGCCATTGCTCTGTTGCCAATGAAGGCAAATGGACCTGGAAAAATACGCATCAGCCAAGGTGGTGAACTCGTGGATGTACTGGCACAAAATCCAACGTCCTACCCCATAGAAGAAGGTGCCGAAGTCTTGATTGTATCAATCAAAGATGGGACTGCCATCGTAAGTCCAATACTGAAAGTAGACCAAACCGACTCAAAATAAAATCTATACAACAAAATTATAAGGAGCAATAATGGAAGCCATTTCATTCTTCGTTGCCCTTGCCGTAATCATCATGATAGGCATTGGCATCATAAAGCGCATACTGATCATTGGACGCCCCAATGAAGTACTGGTATTCTCAGGGGGCGCAACCACGAATAGTGCGGGTAAAACCGTTGGGTATAAAACACTCATTGGGGGAAGCCGAGCCCTCTGTATACCCATCATTCACAAAGTTGAGAGAATGACTCTTCTCACCCTGCCAATCGACATTCGTGTTACAAACGCCTACTCGAGCGGTGGTATTCCATTGGATGTTCATGCAGTAGCCAACATCAAGGTTTCTTCAGATGAAAAGATTATTGGAAATGCCATCGAACGCTTTCTCGGTCAAGACTCCAAAGAAATCCAACGAGTGGGAAAAGAAACCCTGGAAGGACACCTACGTGGGGTATTGGCAACCCTCACCCCTGAAGAAGTCAACGACGACCGATTGAAGTTCGCCCAAGCACTGATGGATGAAGCAGATGCGGATTTCGACAAACTTGGTTTGCATTTGGACACCCTTAAGATTCAAAACGTCACTGACTCTACCAATTATTTGGAAAGTATTGGACGACGAAGAATCGCTGAGGTCATTCGTGATGCTGAAATCGCTGAATCAACTGCAAAATCAGAGTCAAAAGAGCGTGAGTCTCAGTACAAACAGGAAGCGAAAGTCGCGATGGAAACCGCCCAAACGACCATCGTCGAAGCCGAGAATAATTTACGTACTTTGCAAGCCAAACTGGATGCTGACGTTGAATCGGCAAAAGAAAAGGCACTCGCCGCAGCTCGCGTAGCCAAAGCAGAGGCTGAGGCTGAACTACAAGAAATCCGACGTGAATTGGAACAGATTCGTCTAGTGGCAGATCAGGTTCTTCCTGCAGAAGCAGAAAAGACAGCCAAAGAAAATGCTGCTCGAGGTGCTGCAGCATTTGTTGAAGAAAGTGGTAAAGCGAAAGCAGCAGTACTCAAAATGATGACAGAAGCATGGTTGAGTGCCGGCGCAGACGCCAAAGACATCTTCTTGATTCAACAACTTGAAGAAGTGCTTGAAACTGTGGTCAGACGCGTAAAAGGCTCTTCTGTTTCTGAGGTTGTCCTTTTGGATAGTGGTGATGGGTCGGCCTTGCCTACATACATCTCCAGTTATCCTGCTGCAATTAGACAAGTCCTCGAAGAACTTCGAGTCTCTACCGGTGTCGACGTCACTGGAATCCTCTCTGGAAACAAAAATCTACCTTCACAAGCGGAGAAATAAGTCATGGATGATGCATTATTGAATATTTTGGTGACCGGTTTGGTGGTATCCATTGTTGGGGTATCTTCAGTGGTCTACATTTTGCGCAACCTCATTTATGTTTGCGGTCCAAACGAAGTACTGATCTTTGCGGGTTCTGTGACAAAAACTGCGAGTGGACAACGAGGATACCGCGTGATTCGTGGTGGACGTGGAATGAGAATCCCGTTGCTGGAAACCGTTGACAGTCTCAATCTCACAAACATGATCATTGATGTTGCGGTCAGCAATGCCTATGCCAGAGGTGGGATTCCCCTTTCGGTGAGTGGTGTAGCAAACATTAAGATTGCGTCTCAATCCCCTCACTTAGACAATGCCATTGAGAGATTCACTGGAAAATCTCGAAAGGAAATCATTCGAATCGCCAAGGAAACACTGGAAGGAAACCTCCGTGGCGTACTCAGCCAGTTGACCCCTGAAGAAGTGAATGAAGACAAAACTCGATTTGCAGAGAAGTTGCTCGAAGAAGCCGACCACGACTTGGCAAGACTGGGATTGGTTCTGGACACTTTGAAGATTCAAAACGTAACGGATGACCGTGGGTTCTTGGACTCCATTGGACGCATTCGATCCGCTGAAGTCATTAAAACTGCGACCATCTCGGAAGCCCAGGCACACGCAGAAGCGACCAAAAAAGACGCCATCAACCTTCAACGAGCCAGAATGGCAGAAATTGAAAACCGTCGCAAAGAATTGGAAGCTGAAGCTCAACGCAAAATCCGCGATGCCAATACCAAAGCAGGTGCATTGGTTGCTGAAGAACAGGGACGAATCAAGTCTCAAATTGCGCGTGCACGTGCTGAAATTACGGTACAGAAAGCACGTGTAGAACAAATCCGTCGCGAATTAGAAGCCAACTTGATTGAGCCATCCAAAGCCGAAATGACAGCCTCTATTGCAACGGCCAAAGGGGATTCTGCAAAAATTATCGAAGATGGAAAGGCAACCGTCGCTGTTCTCAATGAAATGATTGCCACATGGCAAGCGGGTGGAGAAAACGCCAGAGACATCTTCCTGATGCAGAAGCTTCAATCTGTGATGTCCTCGATGGTTTCCTCCATTGAGAGCATTGAAATCGACAAGGTTACCATCCTTCCTTCTGGAAAGGGATCTGACTCTACAGGTGCCAACCTTGCTCGCCTAAACGAAGAAGTCCGTGCATCAGTTGGAGTGGACATCCCTGCACTGATTGAAACGTGGAAACGCTCGCAGACAAATTCTTAAAGAAATTAGACTGCGTACAAAAACAGAGAGGACAATCCTCTCTGTTTCTTTTTTAGGTCCCCTGTTGGTGGATTTGTTATTTCCACGATCCATCCACAACAGAAGTTACTAAAGTTGAACCGTTGCCCCGATTGGAAGCACCAACGGTTGAGCACCATTTTGTTCTACCTCTTCGATGAACCCTTCCAAGTCTACCATAGGAAGTTGATACTGTTGCTCTGCTTCAAATGGAATCCAAAAGCAATCCCAGTGACAGGCCATGACAACTTTTGCCTTGGTCAGTGAAATGGCTTCTGAAATGTAATTGGGTCGAGAAGCTCTACCAATTGCACACAGACACAATACATCGACTTCTATTCCATCCCATTCCTTTGCAAAAAATTCTGCTGAATCCACGTGCATCACCCGCAACCCATTGAGTTCCAATAGCCAATTCAGTACGTGCCCATGTCTAAACTGCCAATAATAAGCTGGCCACGAAAAATCTTTCCCAATGCTTCCTGGAAGGGTGACTCTATTGAAATACACCTTTCCATGTGCCGATGGTATACCCCGTACAGTCGCATCCGTACCACAGGCGATGTCTTCCCTACCCTGTGTGGACAGAATCTGATCTTCAGGCAAACCAGCGGCTCGACCAACCCTAGCCACATCTTCTGAGCCAATCAACCGTGCGCCAGTCTGAGCACACAAACACGGAGCATCCAAAATGTGGTCGTGGTGAGCGTGTCCAATCAAGACGTCATCGGCTTTCGGAATCAACTGCTTCACCAAGTCTTCGTTGGGTTTCAGTTTTGAAAAGAGATGCTGATTGAGAGAAGGACGAGTCACATATGGGTCCACCACAATGTCTCTGCTCGGTGTAGAAAAAATAAATCCTGCGGTACCCAAGTAGGTTACAGAAACAGAGGATTGCAATGACGTTGGGGTCCGATGCAAGCCTTGATGAAAAGGAAGGATTGGACTCAAAGGCATGGAAGATAAAAACCGTGTCAACATGGTAAACTCACGTTTGTGCGTACAAAGGACTGGGAGGTCACATTTCACAAGTTCATGGAAAAACAGAGGGGTTGAAGAAAAACGAATACAAAACCCTTCAGCAATTGTATAACCGCAAAGCCGCACGCAATCGATTCATCGATGCACACTTGGGTAGACAAGTCACACAAATCTCCAGAAGTATTGGTCGACAGGTTGGACTGCTGATTGATCGAAATGGAAAAATTACACACGTCATTGTTGGAGACGCCCATCAAATCTTCATTCCAGATTTATCTAGGCACCGTGCAGGGTCAAATCGATTTCGAGGACTGAGACTGGTTCACAGTCATCTTCGGAAAGAAAATCTCAATCAAGATGACCTCACCGACTTGAGCCTCCTTCAATTGGATACAGTTGTCGTTGTACACGCGGACATGAACGGTGAACCCTTAGGGGCTGAATATGCGTATCTAAACCCACAGGCAAAAGAAGGCAAAAAGCCGTGGAAAGTAGAAACGAGAAAATCCATTTTTGATTGGACCGACGACTTCTTGGTCTTCATTGAAGACATTGAGACTCAGTTTTCGAAAAAGGATCGAGTCGTCAAAATCAAAGGTAAAGATGGTGTCATCTTGGTAGGCGTAGGTACCAAAGGGAAAGTTGAAGCCCAATCTAGCATTGCAGAACTCGCCAGACTCGCCAACACTGCTGATTTGCAGGTTCTCGGCACACAGCTACAAATGCGCCGTAAGATTGACAGCAAGTTGGTGATTGGAAAAGGCAAACTTCAAGATATTTTGATTGAGGCGATGCAAGTAGATGCCGAAGCCCTTGTTTTTGATCAAGAGTTGACCCCCTCACAACTTCGAAATATTGCCACAGCGACAAATCTTAAGGTCATCGATCGCTCTCAGTTAATTTTGGATATCTTCGCAAAAAGAGCCAAAACAAGAGAAGGAAAGTTGCAAGTAGAAATCGCTCAACTTCGCTATCGCAAACCCCGATTGAAAATTATGCCCACCGCAATGAGTCGTTTGACAGGTGGTATCGGCGGTCGTGGTCCAGGTGAAACAAAACTGGAAATCAATCGCCGTCGCGCTGACGAACGTCTATCAAAACTTGAAAGAGATCTACAGAAGCAAAGCAAAGTTCGACAGGAGCAAAGAAAGCGCCGTCAGCGGAACAATGTTCCACAAGTGTCTTTGGTTGGCTATACAAACGCAGGCAAATCGACTTTGCTCAACACCATCACTCAATCAAAGGTTGTGGCAGAAGATCAACTGTTTGCAACCCTTGATCCCACATCTCGACGATTCCGTTTCCCATTGGACAGAGAAATAATTCTAACAGATACGGTGGGGTTCATTCGCAACTTGCCCAAAGAACTCATGCAGGCTTTCGAGTCTACGTTTGAAGAAACCACACTCGCGGATCTCATTGTCCATGTTGTGGATGCTGGAGACCCAGAAATGGACACCCACATTCAAGCGGTAGAAACCACGCTCAAAGCATTGAAGGCCGATCAAATACCCAGATTGTTGGTCTTCAACAAAAGCGACACCATTTCGGAAGAACAGCAGGTTGAGTGTGCAGTCAAGTACAATGCACTGTTGTGTTCCGCCATTACCAAGGACAATCTTTCGACGGTGATTGACGAAATTTACAGACGCCTGTTTCAAATCCGTGCCGAGCCCAAAGAATGAGCAAGGCTTTGAAGGTAGGTTTGAGGCTAGGTTTGAGCCTGAGTCTTGTGACTGCCTGTACAGATTCCAGTGTACTGGACACAGGACGGTGGCAATTGGAGTATGGCAATCCAACGATTGACAGCATTGTGGTTCAATGTCGTCAGCGCAACAGTCGGTGGCAAATCGACGTTGTTACCGCAGGTTGGACAGGAAATGGATTTCTCTGGTTCACAGACGGACAACGATATGAAAGACACCCTTTGTATTCCGTTTTGGCTTCACCAGACGGCACCGCCGATCAGTTGAGACTGCAAGTGGATATCGCATCTGACTGGAGGGATGCCCAATCGGGAAGAAGCACCGGTTTTTCTTGTAACGAAGGTGCACTTCCCAACATGTTTATTGCGATACGACATCCTCAAGATTTCAGTATTGAAGATTGTGCAGATGTATTTTTTGACGAAGATATCTTACCCGACAACGAAGCGCTTGAGGACACAGCCGAAGAGCGTATCTGGTCCACAGTCCCCTTGCCTTCTTGTCCAAATGTAGAACACGTCTTCACTGCAATAGAATCTAATTAGTCCTGTTTTCAACCAATCCTTTGGCTAAATTCCACGCAGCGATTAAAGACTCAGGCTTGGCAACACCCTGTCCTACGATGGCATCTGCTGTACCATGATCTACGCTGGTTCGAATGATTGGCAACCCCAACGTCCAGTTGACGGAACTTCCAAAGTCCACCAGTTTCAATGGGGTCAAACCTTGGTCGTGATACATCGCAACCACAACGTCCACTTTGCCCTCTCGAGCCATCAAAAAAGCGGTCTCTGAGGAAACCACATCGGTCACATCTACCCCCTGCTCTTTGAGTCTTTCACAGGCAGGTTGAATGATTTCCAAATCTTCAGAACCCAATTTGCCCTGCTCTCCAGCGTGTGGATTGAGACCACAGATTGCAAATCGTGCTCGTTGTCCGCGACTGAGCCAAGCGGCATGAGCTATATCAACCACCCGAACGATATCATCTGTTCGAAGTGCGAGAGGAACTTGAGACAAGGGTATGTGTGTCGTGACCAAGACAACTTGTAAGGAACCACCGCTGAATGCCATCACTGGACGGTCAACACCACACAAGTGTCCTAAAAAATCGGTGTGTCCTGGAAAAGAAAATCCCTGCTCCATCAGAATGGCTTTGTTGATGGGTCCAGTGACCATCGCCGAGCATTGCCCCTGTTGACAAAACTCAACAGCAGTCTGGATGGCTTGCACTTCTGCCGGTTCTTCACCGTCTTCAAATTCCACAATCTGCACCGCTGAATGTTTCCACAAATCTGTCCAGTCAAGACCGAGTTCTTCGGTCGCTTTGGTAAGCGTACCCTTCTTAGCCAACAACAGCGTCGGGCTTGAAAATGCCCCCAAAGCCTTAACTGCTATCTCGGGTCCAATACCCATCCCGACAGTGAGTGCGATGGGTTTCATCATTGCTCAGAAGATGTATGGTTTGGTGGGTCCAGATGAATCTTAATGGCGGCACGACTTTTTGTCGCCTCAAACCAAGAAGCCATTTCTTCTTCAAATCTCGATGCATAGTAAGCATCTGTCAATTGGGGACGCACAGTCTCCAACGGCGGTGCCTCTTGTTTGCGCTGTTCTTTCACAAATAAAATGTATACACCATTGCCCATTTCCAAAGGCTCACTGATCCCGCCAACAGAAATGCTGAACGCCAGTTCTTCAAGGTCTTTGCGCAACTGACCGCGGGCAAAAGTCCCCATCTTTCCTCCAGATTGTGCCAATCCGGATTGATCATACTGTTTGGCAACTTCCCAAAATGGGATTCCCTGCTCGAGCAACTGTTGCACCTTATTCAAGGTCTGATTTCGATCTTGCATGCCTTGCATTTGTAGCGCATCCAATTTATCTTGCGCTTCTTCGACGGTTATTCCCATTGCGTCTGCCACTTCGGCTGCCGACTTTGTTTGGGGAGCATTCTTAATAAAGATGCCATACAAGTCGATAACATCAGGTTGCTGAAGTTTTACTTGTCTGTACTGTTCTTGAATCGCCTTTTCATCGACCACAATACGTGGTTGCAAAATAAGCTGGTTAAATTTCATCTGGCGCAACGATTCGCGAATTTCGTCTTGATAGGAATTCCAGTCCAGACCAGATGCTTCCACTTCACTTTGCAACTCAGTGCGTGCGATGTTGTTTGATTCAGCGATGTCATTCATCGCCCCCTCTACCTCTTCATCGGTGACATCCATGCCGAGGTTTCGCAATTCTTGAGAGACAAGTGTTCGTTGAATCAGAGTATCCAAAACTTCCAACTCTGCAATACGCAAATTGTCGGTGCCAATACTCTGCGCCAAATACTCTCCGCCAACATCATAGACTGAAGACAGCACTATGAGATCATCATTGACCACTGCCGCGACGCGATCAACCGTTGCAGCTTGAACAGGCAACCATCCCAGTAGCCACAAAGCCAAACTCATTCTCCACCCATTTGAAGGCCGTTGGGCATGGTCAACTTTTGTTTGCCGGTACTCTTCACTTCTACGGATTGCAACTTGGAATCGTCAATCGAAATTTCAACCCCTTGTCGTAGACCATTCGTGTACGTGTCGTACATTTCTTTGACGCGTTCATTTTTGATTTTGCGCAACACAGACCCCTTCATTTGGGTAAAAGAACGATCTTTTGCTTCACGCTTTGCTGGAACATAAATCACATTCCAACCGCTTTTCGTTTTGAAGGGTTTGGCCAAGGTCTCTACATTCATACCAAAAGCCTTGTCCACAATCTCTTGATCCAATCCAGGCTTCCCTGTTTCTGGAACAAAGCCAACATCACCACCACGACGCTTGTATGGTGACTCAGACTCTTCTTTGGCGATGTCTCGGAACTTGGACGTATCTTTGCGAATCTGAGTGTACAGTCGGTCTGCCTTCGCCTTTGCCTCTTCATCAGACCGATCGTCGGTGACCTTGATGAGAATAGAATAAATCTGTACCTTAGCCGGAACCGTAAATTCTTCGATGTGCTCGTTGTAATACGCTTCTAACTCCGCGTCAGAAAAATCAGAATTCTTGATGGAGTCATAGATTTCTTTTCGAATCAACGCATTGACCATCACCTTTTTTACTTTTGGATCTTTGTCATATCCTTCTTGTAAGGCTTTTTGGTACAACAACTCTTCAGTCACGAGATCATCCAGAACTTCTTTGCGTTCGTCCAACGACAGTTCGCTTCCTTTTCCAGGACTTTTGCGGGTCGCCAACAGTGCGAAGTCTTCAGAGCCTATTGGCGCACCGTTTACGGTCGCAACGACATCTCCATTGACTTGGGTTGTTGTTTTTGCCTTGGTTTGGCTTTGTTCAGCTTCTCCACATCCAATGAGACTCAGTGTGAATACGGTGGACAACAATGTTTTGGCAGTCATAGCATCTCCAATCAATTACATTTTCATTTCAACATATACTCATACCGACATGAAAATCAAGTTCAATCCGGTACAGAAATAGCCAATACACCTACCAGAAACCATGTTTCAGTCTCTCCGAACCCGCATCATCATACTGTTTTTGCTCTCTTTCATCGCATCCGGTGGAGCTCTTCTCTATGCGTTGAGCCAATTTCAACAAATTGGTGAAGGTCTCTACGCCATCAACGCGTGCTACCTACCGGTATCAGACGAAACCACCAAACTTGACATCATCGTTTTTCAGTTGCAACGAGAACAAGAACAAATCGATCGAACGCTTTCAACATCCAGCAACGACACTGCTTTTCTAAATGCCGCATTTTACATTGAAGAACTGGATGCTGGTCTGACGCGCACACAAACCATCATCGACTTGGCAAAAAAGTCTCAAATCGTAAAACCCGCAACGGATTTGAATCAACTGTTGGAGAAGGCCAAAACAACCCAAGAAACCCTCAGTCATTACACAACTGTTTGGAAAGATTGGAGAGAGGGTGGTTCCATTCAAGACCTGAACCGTGCAAAAAGTCAACTTGTGGTTTCCATTCGACAATTGGCATCTACAGTATCTGTACAAATGATTCAAGTGAGTCAACAAACCGAGCTAGCTCGACGCAACGCCCAGCGTCTCAGTGGAACACTTACATTGCTTGCGACGCTGTTGTGGATTGGCTTGTTGTTTGTTGCCCTAAAGGTTGTTCGCCCCATTACCACCCTGACAGAAAAAGTTCAGCGCGTGCGACAAGGCGAAACCGTCACCATTCAAGAACGAGGCATCTCTTCAGAAATCTCTGAACTGTACACGGAATTTAATGAGATGGCCAAAACGATCCAACAGCGAAACAGGACCCAACGACTGGCAACCATTGGCAAAATGCTCGCACAAATCACCCATGAAATCCGAAACCCACTCAACGCAATGAGCCTCAATGTAGAGATGTTGCTAGAAGAAGAACTCACCGAAGAAGCCCAAGAAATGCTGGACATTCTCAAAACAGAGATAGACAGATTGGAACAAAGTACCAACCACTATTTGTCCCTTGCAAGACCCCCGGAAATTGAACTGGTCACCCTCAACCCATTGGATGTTGTGCGACCGCTGATTCAATATGAACATTACGCAGTCGAGTTCCACTTGTCTGCCACGTCTGATACCGTCGTCATGGATGAAAATATTTTGCGCCGATGTTTTCGCAACCTCTTTCGAAATGCCCAAGAAGCAAATGCCACCACGATTTGGATTGCCGTAGAAGAACAGCGCATTTTGATTGAAGATGATGGAGATGGGTTTGAGCCTGAAGCCATTTCTACGGCTTTCGAACCATTTCACACAAGCAAAAGTCAAGGGACAGGTCTCGGACTCTCGATTTGCAAACAAGAGTTGGAACTCTGTGGTGCCAGTTTGCACATTCAACAAACACCTGAACGCACCACATTCACAATAGAATTCCCACCACACCCAGTCTAAGATATCCCTAAATTTTGGGATGCCAAAGTTCGAAAACACCGTTAAACTTGCACAGATCACTAGAAAACTGGGAGTGCTCAATGCACATATTGGTGGTGGATGATGAAGCATCCAACAGACGAACACTCGAGGTGTTGTTGAAAAGAGCGGGACACACCGTTTCATCTGCTGAAAATGGTGAAGTGGCGTTAACACAACTGTGCGAACACTCTTATGATGTGGTGATTACAGACTTAAGAATGCCAAAGATGGACGGCATGACATTGCTCGGACACATCAAAGAGCAATATCCAACAGTACAAGTCATTCTGGCAACAGCGTTCGGGAGCATAGACACAGCAGTAGAGGCCATGAAACTGGGTGCGTGGGATTTCATCACCAAGCCCATCAAGAAGAATGAACTGCTCCAGCGTCTGGCCAAAATCTCTGAACGCGCTCAGTTGCGAGAGGAGAACACAGCCTTGCGCGCAGAAATTGCCAAAATTCGCCCCAATTGGATAGGTCAATCCCTCGCGATGGAACGTGTATCTGAAGAAGCAAAGAGTGTTGCAGACACAGAAGCCTCTGTCTTTTTGGTGGGTGCCAGCGGAACTGGAAAAAGTTTATTGGCCCGATGGATTCACAATGCCTCTCATAGAAACAAAGGCAAATTTGTTGTCTTAAACTGTGGAGCGATTCCGGAGACATTGATGGAATCAGAATTGTTTGGGCATGAACAAGGCGCTTTCACTGGAGCTCGCCACACCAAGATTGGTCGACTTGAGCAGGCAAATGGAGGTACATTGTTTCTGGATGAGGTGACTGAAATGACACCACAATTGCAGGTCAAACTTCTGCGCGTATTGCAAGACGGTGAATTTGAACGCGTTGGTGGCACAGAGACAAAGCACACCAACATGCGGGTTATTTCAGCGAGCAATAGAAACCTTGAAGAAGCGATTGCACAAGGTGACTTTCGCTCTGACTTGTTTTATCGCCTAAATGTCGTCCAACTCAAGATGCCACCACTCAAAGAAAGACGAGACGATATTCCACTGTTGGTCGAGCACTTTTTAAAAGCTCAAGCCCTCAAAAATCACCGCCCCATCAAACCGATCTCTGACAGTGCTTTGCAAGCTTTGATGCAATGGGATTGGCCGGGAAATGTCCGTGAATTGGAAAACACCATTGAACGGGCCGTCGTCCTCAGCAAAACCGATTCCATTGAATTACAAAACCTACCCCAGCATCTGCACAATGCGTCTCCAAGAGACAACAATCTTTTGTTGCCCATTGGAACTTCACTTCAAGATATAGAGAGGCATTTCATTTTGGCAACCCTTGCCAGCGTGGATGGGGACAAAAACAGGGCGGCTGAATTGCTCGGCATCACAGTCCGCACACTGTATCGCAAAGAAGCCGAATGGCGAGAAGCAGGATGGATTGAGTAATGTGGCTATTTCTGTTAACAACATCGTCGGTCAACGCGTCACCCAATATCAACGCACCTGCAATTGTAGCGCACACAACAGCAGATATCCGAATCGACGGCCATTTGTCTGAAGATATCTGGAATCATGCAACACCCATTACCAGTTTCAAACGATATATACCCACCGATGGAGATGCTCCTCCTGGAAAAACCGAAGTGCGCTTTGTACAAACCTCGGACACCCTCTATGTTGGAATTCGTGTTTCCGAAGCAGACTACCCCATTCAGGCAAGAATATCTCCACGAGAGGATGTCAATGACGATGACCAAGTGGGGATTTACATCGACCCCATTGGGGATGGAAGAACTGGATACATCTTTTATCTAAATCCTCTTGGAATTCAACAAGATATTAGATACTCCAACGGACAGTGGATGGTCAATTGGAACACCATCTTTGATACCAAAGGTCAGACCACTGAAGATGGATACACCATTGAAATGGCTCTTCCTTTCAAATCAATTCAGTATACGGATGATGGAGACTGGACGATCTCTGTGACTAGGAAAATACCTTCTTTGGGAGCCAAGTACAGTCACCCCGCCCGCAAAAGAAACCATCCACAACTGTTCTTACAGGCGGTCCCGCTTGAAAACATTCAACCACCCAAAAGAGGCGCTGGTGTTTGGGTTCAACCCACCATGTCTGGCATCCACACGCTCGAACGACAAGAAAGTGACTTGGTGTGGATGGAAAGAGACGCTCCGATATTGGATATTGCCCAACCAAGTCTAGACTTGCGCTGGGGACTTACCTCGGAAACGGTACTGACCACGACGGTCAATCCAGACTTTTCACAAGTAGAAGGCGACGTACGCCAAATTAATCTAAATCAACGATTTGCATTTTATTACCCTGAACGTCGTCCCTTCTTTTTGAGCAACATTGATTCTTTTCAAGACACAGCAAGTTCGCTCTATACGCGCTCCATTGTCAATCCCATATATGGTGCAAAGATTGCAGGCCGAGAAGGCACTTGGGACATCGGTGTGCTATCGAGCCTAGACCAAACACCTAAGTCATCGGTGCATGAATTCGGAGCACAAGGTTTTGATGCAGACACAATTGGTGACAACCCCGCTCAAAACACCTACCTTCGACTTCGAAAAGATGCGCTGTCTTCAGGGTTTGTTGGATTGTTTCTCACAGACAAACGCATTCTGGAAAGCACTCAATCCTTGGCCTTCAACGATGTCTTTGGGATTGATTTTCGCAGCAACCTCAATACGGAAACCGTACTTTCCGGATTTTCCAGCCTCTCGATGACTGGTACGAGAAGCGATTCCAAACTCCACACTGGACAACGCCACAAGATACAGCTCGCCCGCACACCCGATTTGGGTATTGGCTATTCACTGATCTTGAATGCATCCACACCCGATTTTCGACAAGAAATGGGTTTTCTCAATCAGTCTGGATTGAAAACAGCCTCTCTCAGTGGACAATACATCCATCAAGTGGGGGCAGATTCACTGTGGAGACCATCCTTCAGTGCCTATGCCAAAGAAGAATTTGATGCGGATGGAGAGTTGAGGTTCGCACATGGACAGGAACTCAACATCAAGGGACTCCATAGAATCAATGCAGACCTTGGATGGAGTTCAGAATCTTATCAATCAGATACGGTCAGCGGTGTGTTTGGCTCGGCAAGTTGGCGTGCAAGAATCAACGGACGTCTCAATACCGAAGTACAGTATGATTACGAACCGTCGCTTGACTACAGCACGGGTCTATCCGCACAGAATCAACAGTTGGCACTGAAATGGTTGTGGAGACCACAATCAAACTTGCGGTTGGACATTGATCTCGCTCAGCAATGGTACCAACTCGACTCAACAGATGTGAACAGTATCCAACGCGTCTACTCTCGACTCAATTGGCAATTTTCACAATACCTTGGCACGCGGATCATCGCACAAACCATCCAATCAAGCCAAAGTGACGTGGCTGGACTGGATTCGTTGTTTGGATCTTTTTTGCTCAGTTACATTCGGAACCCTGGAAACGAAGTCTACATCGGTGCAACTTGGAACTGGAATCCAGAAAGCACTTTGTTTCCGACAGAGCCAAACGTGCAGTTGACGGATGATCTTATGTTGCAACAACAAATGCTCTTTGCGAAGTGGACCCATCTCTTCCAGTTTTAGTCAGTCGGATTGGCTCTCTTTAAGGTCAGCTGATTGTATGCCCACGCCCTCAATCAACTACAGTGGGTATAAGTCGGACCAAACGGAGATAGCAGACTCAGGCGCCATCGCGGTCTTGGCAGCAGTGATGGCGGCGTCAGGATTTGTAGAGTGGTATCCTTGCCCCTTAGCCAATAGAACAGTTTGTTCTCCCTGTAAGGTTGGGTTGCAAGAACGTACTTGAATGGAAAGGCTAACCACAGACACAAACCCACCCATGGGCCCCTTTTGGGTGCTCACATCGTCAATCAACGTTCCTTGATAACCAAATTCATCCACACAATTTTGCCGAAACACTGTCGAAACATGGCGCCCTCGTAGACTAGACAAGGCTTGTGACGCCTGTTGATTTGTGGGTTCCTTATCCAAATACAGTGGATTTTGTTTGCGGTAAACCATCGACAGTTTTGAGAGGCGTTGTTGCTTTTGAACAAGATCTCGCCCCCAAGTAGAACCACCGTCTGACAATGAGTTGAGCATTTGAGCATCTGTCAAGAGGGGTTCCATAACCTCCTCAAATCGTTTCACCCCTGCACTGAATGATTGTATGGGCTGTGGCTCCAACAAGGCTCTATAAAGCCCTTCCAATTCAATCATCTGAGACTGATGACGCTGTTGCACTTCCCTTTCAAGCTCTGGCACAGTTACACAAGCCAAGGCGCGATAGCCATCCTTGGAACGGTGAACCGGTTCGATGATTCGAATGGCATGGTTGTACATAAAATTCGTTTCAATGGTGCTGACCTCATCATAAGAAGCATAGGAAGTCTCCACGCCCTCTTGCTGCTCGACGATGCTTTTGGACACTTGGACTGCGTGCAACGAAGACGAAATGCTCTCTGCCAATCTTCTTTTTGCTTTTTGCTCAGCTTCTTCTGCAGATTGATCAGAAAATCCAACCACTCTTATTGCAGTCTCTTGAGAACACTCTGTATGAGGATTCTCATTTGGCATCAATAAATACGGTGGTATTGTACGCACACACGCAAGCCACGCCCACAGCATTTGACCTCCAAAAAGTTAAACAAAATCTCCAAAATCATCCGAATCTTCATCGGACTCAGAATCTTCATCTGATTTTGAACCTTCATCCTCTTGAGATTCCAACTCCTCACTGGAGTCTTCCATTCCATCAATCTCAATCAGTTGCTCCATCAATGACTTCAACAACCCGGCATTCTCCACAATCTCAAAATCAATCTCGCCGAGTTCAGAAACATTGTGAATCACCGGATGATAATATTCCAGAATTTTAACCAGGGCAAATAGTCCTCTCAACAGCTGTGTCTCCGTTACGGTACCGTCTTCTATGGGCATTTCAACGGTCGCAGAAATCCATTCTTCCCCTTGTAGACTGGCCAAGGTTTCATCATCCAGTCCCTCAATATCCATCAGCGACGGATTCTCACAACTGAACTGAACCATTTTACTCTTGGAAGATATGAGCAACAGTGTTTTGAAGAAATCCCGCTGAAAAGCCTCTTCTGGCAATAAATAGCAGTGGGGTGCGACAATGCGAATGAACTCGCCATTTTCTTCAAGCACAATGTATAAATGCAGGTGCTTTTCTCCCGTGGGGGATTCATACCGTTGTGTTGCAAAGCCCGTGTGAATAAACGAGCCCGACCCATTTTCACGAATTTGAAACTTTAAAGACTGTGACTCAAGATATTCAACAATGGTTTTAATATCAATGGCCATAAACACTCCGGAATTCAATTGAGGTCACTGTGCATTCAAAATACGCCACCCCAATGCAGCGACGAAGGCTACTCCGAGAAGCATGAGCCAAACTTGTACCAATCGATCATCCCACAACGACTTTGGTTGTTTCAAAACGATTCTGGGTGGTGGAGGTCTGTTGGTTGTATAAGTCGCCTGACCAGTCAACTTTGATTCCACGTGCAAGACAGCACTTTGACTTGCAATTCCTGCCCCTTCAGAGAACCATTCATCTTCCATCGACACTTGTGCACCCGCTGTATCTTCAGCAGAGTCTGGATCATCATCCCAAGCCATTTCCCAGGTGGGCGCATCTTCAAGACTGACCAAAGCCGGAAAAACTTCTTCCGTTGTCATGTCTGTAACAGGAACATCGTCATCCAGATTCAGTTGAGCACCGGCAGTGTCTTCACCAACATCATCAACATCTCCCAAAATATCTGAGAGGGTGACATCTTCCCAATTGATTTGCGACCAATCGTCTTCCGGTAAGTCCAATAACGGTGCGGCTTCGTGCGCTTGAACTTCCTGAATGGGTTGCAAAATGGGTTGTTGAACAGCGGTGGAAGAAGGCGTGTCAGAAACCTCCTGAATCGATGCGGTCAAATTGAGTGCCATCGGTACCGGAACAGCATCCAAGCCTTCATCTTCGGAAAAGTCCTCACCGTCGAAAAAGGGGTCATCATCTTCGGAAATGAGCCATTCATTCTCGTGGTCGATTGATGAATCGGATGCCCCCACTCCAACGAATATCTGTAATTTTTCAGTCACTTCTGTTTCATCAAGGTCCAATGCTTCCGTCTCAAACTGTATGTCACTCTCATCCATGACTACACGATTGGCATCGAGTTTGGGCAAGGCAATCTTAGACACCCTCTCATCGAGAAGCAATTGATTCGGCCTTCCTTGAAACAGCCTTGAAGATGTGGTCTTGCGTGTTGTCACAGCATCCTTCTAAAAACAATACATAATAGGAACAGTCAGTATAGTGGTGATGATTGCCTTATTCAACCAGCTCGAGAATTTCTGTCGGAAGATTTTCCTTTTGAAAATGGACTATCTGTTCAAGGATACTGGTCCAATCTTGATTCGGGCCGGGCTCAATGGTTAGCCCCGTCAAGGTAGACTTCGGCAACAGTAGGTTGCAACGAATCAAAGCATTGATGACGCGTCGCACAAACGCAAAATCTTCACCCTCAAGTCCACGATTTAAATTGTCTGCACGCGTTGGTGTTGACCAGTCTGCCTCTAAAATCCGTCTTGCCATTTCTCTAAGCAACAGTCTGTGACGGTTCTCGTCTTGGACTTGCATGGGTTCAGACCACCAATTTTGTAATCCCATCCCTTTCGCTATCTGTGAAATCTTCTGATGTGTCAACCGCAATTCATTTGGCATACCGCTTTTCTGAATCGACAAATAGCGCGCAATGTCAAAGGGGTGAATATCCAATTGCGCGGCGGCCTCGGACAAAGAATAATACTGAATCAAATCACTTTGGCTCATGCTTCCCCCTCAGAATCTGTTAACAAATCAACACCCAACCAGGTGACTTCAACCCCCAAACGAATCGCTTGTAACTCAGAAGCATAGTCTCGAAGTTGTTGAAACTCTAATGAAATAGACTGACGGATATCCCCATTGAGTTTCTTCCCTTCCAGCCACACTTGAATGGACAAATAGCCATTGTGTTCGCCAAAATTAAAATCAACTTCTCTCAATCCAATCTTGTGTAACGCAGAAGTAATGGCTCCAACGCACCTGTAGGCCAACACCTGTTGTAAATTGTCTTCACCGGCACTCGGCTGTGTGTATATATCAAAAGGTACGGGAACGATAACAGCCATGGCTTCTGGCTGAATAAAGTTCGGCTCGATACTGGCAATCAAACCGACGGATTTTGCAGGTTTGTTTGTTTTGGGCAAGGGCTGATCGGCAGCCATAAAAATGGGCTCCAATTCTTTGCGAACCACCTCGTGATGCTGTAGAATGGCGTTTCGGTAGCTCGAAGGGAGCTTCAACAGTTGGGCTTTGGTCTCTTGAAACTGACGATATTCAGCAATCTTCTCTTGAAACTTTGGCTCATTCAGTACGTTTTCCACTCTGTCTTGCCGTTGTTTTCTTTGTTGCCCCAACAGCACATTTCGTGTAACCAGAGTTTCTTCAGCAGCTTGCAAACCAGACCGTACAGCCTCTTTCATCCGTTGAACGACTTCGCTTTCCCGCTGACTCACTTGTTGTTCAAAGTCGACCTTCTGGGCTTTCAGTTCCTCAAGTCGCTTGGTCAATTGCTGAATGTCTTGCTCGGTCTGTTGAATCGTGCGGGTAAGTTCTGCTTGTTTTTGTTCCCAATGAGCGGCTTGCCGCTCTCCCCACTCTTGCACTTGTTTGAGTTGGTGAACCAACTCAGATCGCTCCGTTGAAGCACTCATATTTACTGTTCTCCTTGCTTTTATCCAGATCCATCACGGACAGGCTTGCCATAGACCGCGATTTTGGGTTTCTGCGTTGTCTTCGGCAACACTCATTTGATCGCCATAGCGCTCAGATTGATCCACTTCCCCTCTGAAAACTTCAGCATAGCCCATTTGAACCAAAAGTTCATTGACCAAAAACTCGTAGGAGCCATCTGTTTGAAGTCCTGGCGTCTCTGTTTCGATCAACCATCCTGCAACCTGTGGGTCATCGCCCCGCAACACTACCCAACTTAAGGTTCTTTGATAAATGTCCGTGCACTCTCGATCGAACTGCAACTCAACTGCTTGATTCAAAATCAGTTCGCGCAAAAAATTCGAAGCTTCATCACCGTAGCATTCTGCAGGCTCTGAACCGCTTTCCACTTCTGGCGCAGCCACCCCCAGCATACGTATTTTTTGCTCAACACCATCGTCATCTACATACATAAACGTGTCCCCATCGTATACACGGGTGACATCTACCTGCATGTTCGGAGCACACCACGTCTCCACGACAAGTTCAATATCATCTTCGAGCACCTCCATGCCGGCGCAAGAAAAAAGTGAGCCCGATAGCAAAATACTTAGAGACAGGGTTGCCAAGACCTTAAAGCAGTCGGTAAGGTTTGATGAGAAGAAACATCTTTGCAACACCAAACGCGTTTTGACGGCAAGATACCTTTTCAACACTGAAGAGGATGAATGAGCTGAGTGCACTGATGCTTGATTTTTAGACGATTGGATCATGTGGACACTGTATCCAAAAAATCAGCCTTTGTCTAAGGTCATCCAAGGATAACCCTCCCTTTCCATATTGCGTTGAATTGGGTTACACAGTCGTATGTCTACACCATCACATTTAAAATTGATTACGCCCTCTGAGAGTCAATCTGGGACGGGAGAATCTGACTGGGCAGTTCGTGTCAAGGGTCTAGGGAAAAAGTTCAGTATCTATACCCACGACCGAAATCGCCTATTGGAATTTTTTGGCAATCGAAAGCACCATGAGGAACACTGGTCACTAAAAAACTTGAATTTTCAAATCCAACAGGGCGAGTGTTTTGGCATTGTGGGACCAAACGGCGCGGGCAAGTCTACGCTGTTAAAGATTTTGTCGGGTATTACAGCCCCGTCTGAAGGCACAGTCGAATTCAAAGGACAACTATCTACGCTGTTGGACTTGGGTGTTGGCTTTCATCCTTCATTTACCGGACGTGAAAACATCAGGTTCAATTGTAAGTTACTCGGCATGAATGATGCGGACATCGACCTTGAAACACCCAATATATTAAAATTTGCTGAACTCGGAGAGTTTATCGACTTTCCTGTGCGCACATATTCCAGCGGAATGCAACTTCGTCTGGGGTTTTCCATCGCCGCCCACGTTCCCAGTGACATCTTACTCATCGATGAAGTCTTGGCGGTTGGCGATCAACGCTTTCAACGAAAATGCGTATCCAAAATGGAGCAATTTTTGGCTTCGGGAAAAACAATTGTCCTTGTGAGTCATGACCTACACGCAATTCGCTCCCTTTGCAATCGAGTTCTGTGGCTCAACAAAGGCACACTTCAACTGTTGGGACCCGCTGTGGAGACAGTAGATAGGTACATTCAAGGCAGTCCAGGAAACACAGTCAACAGTGTATCGGTGCAACGTACTGAAGCAGAAATGCAACCCAATACGGCAATGCACTATGAATTTTCGAAATCCGATCCTGAACTTGAACAAAACATCAAAAAGCACTTTGCTACCCAAACAATCTCCAAGCGTTCTGGCACACTGAATCCCGTTGATGTTGTGAAGGATGAGCAGGCAATTGCACAAGGAACTGGAGAAGTTACGGTAGAGCGCGTGCAGATTTTGGATGCCGATGCACAGCCAAGATTGCGCTTTCAGACCCATGAAGATGTTCTGGTCGCGGTGACCTTTTCAACGCATACACCATTGAACAACCCCATTTTTGGAGTCGCCATCTTTCGTTCGGACGATGTGTATGTACACGGACCGAACTCAAAGTTTGATCAAGTTTTTGAAGGTGAATACCATGGAACGTTCACGTTCTTTATTCGATGGCCGAAAATTCCGTTGTTGTCTGGACAATACGAAGTATCCATTGCGATATTCGATCAACACCACATCAAACCCTATTGCTGGCACAATCGTCTTTATAGTTTTGAAGTGGCTTCTCAATTTGAAGATCATGGACTCGTAAAACTCGAACATGACTGGGGTCTACTCACACATTCAGACCACACTTCCTCAGACAAATCATGAACATCCTAGTGATTGGTCAAGGACCATTGCCCACGCACTCTGAGTGCTTTTGCAGTTTCCCACAATTGCGAACTTGGTCGATGCTTCAATGGTTAAAGACTTGGGCTAAGGAGCACGACCATCAAATCCATTCTGTATTGGTGGGACCCGAGAGTACTTCTTTTGGACTGAATGTCTACGACAGAGAAGACATGAAACGGCTAAATGACCGAGCGCAAGGAATGGATGCTGTCGTTACGTGTGGTCCGTTCTATCCTTTGATGACCCTGCTTCATTTGCCTCTGTCCATACCATTGTGGCTCGACTTGCCCAGCGACCCACTTGCCGATTTGGCTGCCAGAAACGCACTCAGTCCAGTCTCGGATGAAGAATCCTTGTTGGTTCAAGAACTTCTGAGATTCGCCTTGTATCGAGCGGATGCACTTGGTGTCATTTCACGACGACAACGATGGGCTACGTTGGGACAGAGACTGTTGCTCAATCTTCCTGAAATACCGATTGGATACTCGCCCATTGCATTTGAGTTTCCAACACCGATGAGAAAAAGAGCCAACATAAAAGACAGTTCTGAACCGTATTATTTGTTGTCAGGCTCCAACAACGCGTGGCTCGATATTCCAAAACTCGATCAGTACCTACGAGACCGTATTGTTCACTGTACCGGTCTACACGTCAAGCACCTTGAACAGCAACCCATTCCAAACACGTGGACACAGCACGGATGGCTGGCACATTCAGATTTGCAAGACCTGATTGAACAATGTTCGTATGGAATTTGGGCCGATAGACAATGCAGTGAGGCTTTACTTGGATCCAGAACGCGATTGCTCTTTTATTTGTGGAATGGCTTAACACCCATTGGCGATAACAAAACCGAATTGGCCTTGGAACTTCATGACCATGGATGGATGTACACTTGGAATGAATTTTCCAATATGTCTACTGAGTCTCCACCAGCACCGATTGACATTCAAAAAGCGCAACAATATTGCCAAAGGCAGTTTTCAGCAGATGTCGTCTATTCACCATTAAAGGAGTGGTTGCGAAGCCCCGAACACAGTGTCAAAAGTTCTACAACCAATCTACAGCTTGAGAATCTACGACTGAGAGAACAAATACACGAAATTCACTCGTCTATGACGTGGCGCTATGGTTCAAAAATCCACAAACTGATGAAGAAAGTCTCTCGATTTACTGGTCAATGATGTCAAACACAACAATCGTGGCGTTGCTTTGACTTTCCCACCAATGCACCAAACCATTCCTTTCTGCGACCCTTCCAGCCATTTGATGAGAGACATCTCCGTCTCCACGATGTTCAACAACCGAACCTGAAACGACATAGGCAAAAGATGGTCTAGACGCATGCTTGTGCTGTCCAACCACGCCGGCCTCATTCAGACTCACATTCCGAAAACGTAAAGACTTGTTTTTTATTGGAAAATCTTTCAGTGGCTCTGTCCAAGTGTGCGATAGCGTCAATCCGGTTGATGCTTTCGGTGCATCTTCCGAAAGAAATTGCTCGGTCAAGATTGTTGTACGTTCATTCATATGGGCTTGAACAACCGACGCAGTAAGCAATGTACATCCTTGGACACAATCTTCCATGGGAATTGTCGGTGACATACCACTCTCCCCTACAGCATCATTCTTCATTACAACCCACCCAGTGTTCGCTGGTAGCGTCAAACTCGTGCCTTGTTCAACAGACAACAACTGAAGTTGGTACTGCCAGCCACCGGCTTCCGTTCCAAATTCTGACTCTAAATCAATGGTTTCGAGTGTTTGCATCCCAATTGACTCAGCACTCTTTGGCACCACAGGCACCACAATTTCTTTTGCACAGGCAAACAACAACGAAATACAAAACATACACACCCTCACTACAATACAGATTACTTTATCAACATGGAGTTTATCATGACTGTACAGTTCTTCTTTTTCCTGTTCGCTTGTGGGCATGAACACCCTGAAACAACCCTTCCCAAAGGAGACCCCGTGCTTGGAGAAGAACTCTATGAACTTTCTTGCAGTGGATGTCATGGTTTAGACGGTGCGGGTGGATATGGTGGTCCAAACCTACTCGACCAAACGGATGACCACATTGCAGACTTCATCCAAAACGGCGAAGGCAACATGCCTGCATTTCCAGATTTTACCAATCAAGATATCGCCGACGTGATTGCCCACATTCGAACGCTGGAAGGCTCAGAAGACTTAGATAACGCCGGAGACTAAGCAAAGTGTAGAAGGAAATGGGCTCGCCGAAGCAACATCACTGAATCACCCCTACTGGCGCACCACCTTTTCGCGGGTCTGAAGCCGCCAAGCACTCATTCTCTGTGCAATGTACAAGTTGAACTGAGGCATTGAGTGGCATCTCGTACAACGTATGCCCTTTCGCCTCTAGCGATGTGCGTACATCTTTGGGGATTTCGTCATCCACAAACAGTTTCTCTGGCACCCATTGATGGTGAATCCGACCACGAGAGTTTGCTTCCGAAGGACTCATGTCAAAATCGATGATGTTGATGATGCTTTGTATTGTCGCGGTAATAATTAGAGGACCACCACTCGCGCCGATGACAATCTTTTCTTTGCCGTTTGGAGACAGCAATATCGTTGGGGACATAGAAGACAACGGCACAGCCCCAGGAGCGACAGAATTTGCCTCTGATCCAATCAATCCATAATAATTGGCCTTTCCAGGCTCCGCGACAAAGTCATCCATCTCATTGTTCAACAACACACCACTTTTGGTACCGACGACACGCGAACCAAATTCTGTGTTGATGGTGGTGGTCAAAGAGACAGACAACCCGTTCGCATCAACGACAGATATATGCTGTGTTCCTGTATCGCGACCAATGTCTACCGCGGTACCATAAAAAGCCCGCTCTTGAGTCTGGTCAGGGGTGAACGCCGCTTGGATTTCTTCTATCCTTGATGGCTTTAACAAAGACTCTATCGGTACATCGACCCGATCAGGATCTCCCATATAATTGGCTCTGTCGGCAAAGGCGTGCTGAAACGTCTCTGAATAAAGATGCAATAGATCTGAAGAATTATGCCCCATAGAAGCCAAATCAAAGCCTTCCAACACTTGTAAAGCCTGTAGAATGACCAACCCTCCAGAAGATGGAGGTGGCATCGTCAGCACAGTCCAGCCACGATAGGTGCCCTCTAAATGATCGCGATATACAGGTTCTATACTCGACATGTCTTCAGCGGTGACAATCCCGCCTGCGTCTTGAATGCTGTTGGCAATGTCCTTGGCAACCCACCCTGTTCGAAACGTTTCTCCATCGGACTGCGCCCAAGCACGAATCGTTTTTCCCAATCGTGGATGTCGAATCACCTCACCTTGAGTTGGCTTATTGATTCCCCACAAAGCCTGTGCCATTGCATTTTGAGCCGATCCATCTCCCAATTTTTCGAAGGCATGGAGCAAATGTTGACCAATTTGAAACCCCTGCTGGCTCAATCGAACGGCAGGTTTGGCAATTTGCCTCAACGACAAGGACCCTTTTCTGCGATGCAACTCAAGCAAACCATTGGCTTCATTGGGTACCGCAACAGCAAGACCACCATATCGTGAGGCATTGTCGATCTTTGTTTCTACATACATATCTCGATGGGCTGCCTGTGGTGCGCGCTCTCGAAAGTCCAATACAGTTGCACCGTTGGGGTCTTGTGGGTCATACACAAGGGCAAAGCCACCACCCCCCAAACCCGATCCGGCAATTTGAACAACCCCAGCAGAAAGAACAGCCGCAATTGTGGCATCAACTGCATTGCCCCCTTTCTTCAATATTTCGGCACCTGCAGCCGAGGCTAAAGGATGATCGGCAGCCACAACGCCACCCGATGACCAATGTGCTCGCGGAGCAAAAGCCAACGCGGTAGATAGAACGCCTATGCTGACCAATGCGCTAAGCAATGAAGACCGTTTCATACTCTTTCCTTAACTCTTTCCTTAAAATGAGATTGAGTAGGTTATAGCACGACTCCCACAATCAACAACCCAAGCGCGCTGATCGCCAACCAAGACTTCCCTTTCCTTCCACAATTCTGAAGCCAAATACCATGGGATACCCAAGGATATACGTTTCCAAAGACAAGCCCCAGTCCATAGGCGACCAGCAAGGGCTCATTGGACAATCCGATGGACGGCAAATCCATGGTCCGTTCAAAAAGCGCAACGCCAAAGATGGCCATTGGTACCACACCAATCAACATACTCAACACAGTCGTTGCAACCAACATACCCAACGGCAAGAGATTGTGAAATTCCATTGGCAATTCTTCAAGCCCCCAAGCTCCAACTTCTCCGAGCCCACTGGCGACGGATAAATTTACAGTCAACACCATTCCAACGATCCACAAAAGCCTTTTCCATGGAAAGGAACGTCCGCATAGTGCGCCCCAAATAAGCGACGTCCCAAGCAACAAAGGAACAGTCCACTGAGGAAAAATGGTGCTCGACAACAATGTGACACCAGCAAATGGAAGTACTTTTGGAAGCCCATTCCCATGAATTTCCGCGTTTCTATCACTCAGCAACACCATGATGACCGTAAACAAGGGCAAAATCAACCAAAGAAAGGAAGATGATAGAAAGTACGATCCACTCAACAACGCGCCAGAATGAAGTAGTGAACCGGCAACTGCCAGCCACAACACCCGTTCATCAGATTCACCACCATCTGTGACAGACTCATCGGGTTGCAATGCCCAAGCAGCAGCAAATGTTCCTACAGAAACACCCAACAACAGTGCGTCCCTATCGGATGTTGGCGTCCATCGCAAAGCAGACCCGACCAAGGCTGACCAAATCAAGTAAACCACAATGGGGACGGCGTCGGTGCCAAGTTGAGTGTCAAAAGGCAAGGTCCAGACATCCCCAACGGAAAGCCAACCCATAACCACGCCTGCCACCATGCCGACCAACCAGCAGAGCAATGGCCACCACCACGTTTTGCGAAATAGACTCAAACACAGTGCCGGAATCGAAAGAACAACAATGGGAATTATGAAACTTTGCATCGGTCCTCTCGATTGACAACTGGATTTCTCAATCTACCCACACCCTCTACCTCCATCAAGACGACATCTCCATCCTTTAAGGGACCAACGCCTGATGGTGTACCCGTTGCAATGACATCTCCAGGATACAGGGTCATAACTTGTGAAATGAACGATACAAGTTGTGGTATGGTGAACAACATGTCAGCCGTATTGGAAGCCTGCCGCACCTCATCATTGACCCAGCATTTCAAGTCTCTGGGCATTTGCAATTGTTCAGGTGTACAAAGTTGAATCCAAGGTCCCATTGGGCAAAAGGTGTTGAATCCTTTTCCACGCGTGAATATCCCATCTTGACGTTGAAAGTCTCGAGCCGTCACATCATTGACAATGGTCAGCCCCAACACTTTGTCCATAGCCTCTGCCTCGGAAACACAATAGGTCGTACACCCCATTACAACAGCAAGTTCCACTTCATGATCCACCCTGGTCGTGTTCGGTGGAATCTGAATGGCATCGCCGGGACCGATCACACTGGTATTGGGCTTTAGAAATATCTTTGGGTCAGTTGGTGTCGCACGCCCCATCTCTTCAATGTGTTTCTTATAATTGGACCCTACACCAACAATCTTGGAAGGCATCAGAGGCGCCAACATACGTACAGAGTCTAAAGGTATGGGAGCTCCATCATCCCAAAACTCGCCAAAGATGCTCCCTGACATCGGTTGGACCTGATGGTCGGAGACCCGTCGAACAAGTCTGGGAATCCCGCGTGCATCAAGGATTCGCCCAACCAACATCTTTATACTTCCTTGGTCAAGGCAGCCAATTGTCCTTCGGTACGCACGACAGCGCCAACTTGCACAATCGTTTTTGCCGCAACTTTGGTTGCCAATCGCACGGACTGTTGCAAAGAAAAGCCGTGGGTAAACCCATACAAAAACCCAGCTGCAAAAGAATCTCCAGCACCAGTTGTGTCAATCGGCTTCACAGGTTCAACACCTGTGCTCACAGACTCTCCTTTGGAGTAAACGACGGCACCCTTCGATCCAAGTTTGACTACGATGGTACTGCACATTCCCTGTAAGGCCTCAATGGCATCGGTTGCTTCTTCAGAACCAGTAATGGCTTTGGCTTCTTCTTCATTCAAGAACACAACATCACAATAGGTTTCAATAAAATCCTTCATATCTTGAGTCACCGCTTTGACCACGAAAGGATCGGCCACATCCAACGCAATTGTCACCCCGTGAGCCTTGGCATGTTCAGCCGATTCAATCAAACGAGATTTCATGGGATCGCCCAACAACAAATACCCTGTTGAATAGAAGACTTTACTGTTTTCAATCACATTTTTAAAGTGATCGATGCTTGGAAGTTGAACACTCGTACCCAAGTCCGTCAACATGGTCCGTTCAGCGTCTTGACTCACCAATGACAAGCATTTACCCGTGTGTCCTTCTCCGAGTACCAAACCGTGCTCTCCACACGCTTCAATGAACTGTTGCGCATAGGTAGCCCCAAAATCGTCGCTTCCCAAATGCCCGCAATACGAAACTTTAGCCCCCATCAATCCCATTGCTGCGATGGTATTGGCACACGACCCACCAGTTTGCAATACGACTTTATTGGCGTCGAGTTGTTTGTACACTTCCATCCAACGACCGTGATCAACTTGGTGCATAATGCCCTTGTTCAGGCTTTCTGATGCCAACATTGAATCATCATCCATTACGATTAGTGCGTCCATCAACGCGTTTCCAAGTCCAGCCACAGCATATTGTTTATCAGACATACTCTCTCCAAATAACTAAGGGAATGTTGCCTATCTCTAGCCGATCCACCAAAAGAATTCAATCGCTCTTCAAAAGGGGTTATAAATTTAGAAGGGGAAAAATGAAAAGACTCTTACTTGGATTGCTGGTGGGTGCGATTTGCCTGTATTGGTTCTTACACAATACAGACTGGACTGAAATGCAAAATGCGCTGTCCGAGATTCAGATCGGCTGGGTTTTGGTCGCGATAGGGTCTTTGTTGCTTGAGTTTGTCGTTCGTGCGGTTCGATGGAAAGTGATCCTCAGACCATTGCAACCTCGTTTATCCATTTTTGATTTGTTTCGAGCACAGGTCATCGGCGCTGCAGCCAATACACTGTTGCCATTGAGACTCGGTGAACTTGTGAAGCCAACCATTGTTTCGAACCGAAGCGGGCTTTCCTTTATTTCTGTTGCCACAACTGCCATCATGGAACGCGTCTATGATCTGTTTGGAATGGTCTCTGTGCTGGTGATTATGGTTCTCTTTCTACAACCAGATTTAACACCACCCCCTGAACAGCAACTGTTGATTGACAACCTTCGTTTGTACGGTGGCATTCTTGGAGGTTGTGCCATCACAGCAATGGGTGTCTTCTTCTATTTGGCATCTCGAAAACGCGATACTCGACATATTTTTGCCTCCATCGTAAAGATTGCGCCACCCCCATTACAACGATTTTTCTTGGGGTTGTTTGATGGATTTGTTGATGGGCTGGCAAACAGTACAGATACCAAAGGCATTTGGCAGGCGGGTATCCTCAGTGTGGGCATGTGGCTCAATGGTGCCCTTGCCATCTTTTGTTTGTTCAAAGCGTTTTCGCTCAGTTTGCCCTTCGGCGCAGCTTGCTTCATTGCGGTGGCAATCGCATTGGCCGTGGTATTGCCACAAGCACCTGGGTTCGTCGGGGTGTTTCACGCTGCAATCGAAGCCACACTGTTGTTGTGGGGACAGGACCCGATCGTTGCCAAAGGATTTGCCATTGTATTTTGGGGTGTTTCATTTGTGCCAGTCACTTTATTGGGTGTGGGACTGGGTATGTTTGAGAACATAGAATGGAAAAAACTCAACGTCCTCCAGCACGACGACGCAACAACACCGCCCCCGTCAGTCCAAACGTCAAAAGAATAAACCATAGTGGTGACGTATTTAAGGGTCGACTCACCCGTTGAAGGACGGTTCTCTCTGCTTTTTGTTCAATGATGGGCTCCAACGGATCGTATTCGGACAACCACTTGGCTTGTCCTGTACTTTTACTTTCGTATTGGGCAACCAATTGTTGCATCAAGGGTTTGTTGGCTTGGATATCATCGAGTTCAGATATCCTTGACGATACAGCAAAGACTGTTTGTACGTCTACCCCTTCAGTGTTGACAGCCCGAACCTGATACACGCCTTGTTGAGTTGGAGTGAGCAGAACTTGCCCCTCACCGTTCTGATCGGTCAACACCGTATGAGGCGTGGTGTTTCCATTGGGCTCAGTGATGACCACATCCAGTTGCTGATCGACCGTCGGAAGATACTGAGTGTCTCGAGTACGAAAAGTGAGTTGCATTTCTTCGCCGAGCAAAGCATTCTCACGACTTGGTTGAATGATGACCTTTGCATCATCGGGATCTGCGATAAGCCATCGAATGGCATTTTTCCAAAATCGCAAATAGGCCTGATTCCCTTCTCCCTCAAGCGCCTCGGAATAGGACCATCGCCAACTGGCATCCACCGAAAGTGCCATCACACGTCCCTGTTCGACTTCACGCACCGAGAGAATGGACAATGGCCGACCAGCGTCGTCTTTGGCGGATGGATGCTGAAGCAAACTGGCAGACCCAGAACGTAAACTGGCGATTCGATTGTATCCATCCATAGAAGGCAATTGCTTCCAAGCAGCTTCATTTTCTTCGACATTTCTGGCCAACTGCGTCAAGGGATGTGCTTTTCCCGCCTCCGTTAACACAGGTACAAATTGCTCCTGAGACGATGTTTCCATCGTTCCAAGAGTCACAGGCAGTATATCTTCGATTGCGGTGTTGCCATAATCTCCCAAGTCAAAAGAACGATCTCCACCGAGCATCACGAACCCACCACCGTCCTTTACATACTGAGCAATGTTGCCCAAGAGTTCATCTGACTGATAGTTAAAGAACGGTTGATAGTTGAAGTTTTGAAATATAACCAAGTCAAAGGTTTTCAATTCTTCGGTAAAGAGTTTTTCATAGGGAAAAGCAATGAGAGACAGTTCGTTTGAATCCCACTCTGAACCAAGGTCTTCATGGGTTCTCAAAATAAAGAAGGAAATCAAGTCCACACTGGGGTCTTCCTTCAAAAAGAGACGCAAAAACTTTTGATCATAGCTCGGAGAGCCAGACACTTGTAAGACCCGCACCTCATCTCGCACAACCTTGATCACTACCGGAAAATAATTGTTGCTTGGGACAACATCCTGAAAGTTCACTGGAACAACAACTTCCCACGCAAAACGACCGACTTCCAATGGTCGAACAGAAAAAGTGGCAGTTCCCTTTCCATCTGCGTCCAAAGACACCTTTTGTTGTTCTACTTCTTCGTTATTTTTTCTCAGTTCAACAGTCAATTCTCCGTTGGGAGTACCTTTCACATGTGCCACAATCTCAAAAGGCAATCGTTGAAATGCAAAGCCACCTGTATCGACCTTGGTCACCGACTCATCAAAGATGCTCTGTTCTTCGTACAGTTGAATTACCGTCAAAGGCCCCGGCAGTGGGGGTAGACTTTCCATGGTATCTGCCAATACGGATCGATCGATCCCGTCTGTCAGCAACACCACACCTTGCAACTCTTGTCCCAAGTATCGATCGTTGACACTGCGTAAGCCCAACAGCAAATCCGTTTGGTGTCCCAACTCAGATACGGCAGGGGCTGATTGTTTCAACTTGCCATCGACATACCACACGTCCACTTGGCCTGTCACTTGTTGCTTGAGTCTTTTCACCAAGGATTCTGCCCTAGCAAAACGGCTGCGTCCTTGTTCTTCTACCGACATAGACGCAGATGCATCCACCAACACTACTGTTTTGCCGTCTGAAGGAGTTTCAACCTCACCAATCAAGGTGGGTTCAGCGTTCAAAAGTGCCAACAGCGAAGCACAGAAAATCCACAGGAAACTTTCTATTCGTCTCGGCGAAGAAGCCGCAGTTCGAAACACAAAGGCAAGGGTCAACAAAGCCAGAACGATTCCCACGCTGATTTTCCAAAAAGGGGCAACGAACTCGATCCCCTGCACTCCGTCCAATCCGATTCCAAGTAGCAGTTCCACTAAAATTCATCCCGACGAAGCAACTCTGCCACGTGCACTTGATCGTGTTTGTAATTGGATGTCAACGCATACAGAACGAGATTGATCAACATTTTCACACTTTCTCTGCGTTGATAAGCACCGTCTGGTACCGGAAGATGGACATATTGACCTGAATCATCCAACAGTAGAGCACCGGATAGATCATTCACATTGATCATCAATGGCGTGATGGTGTTTAAATGGACACCAAACAATTGCGTTGAGATTTGAAACCGACCGGTTGGTTGTTCAAGCAAAAAGAAGGAGCGATACACCGAGTGATCGCCTGACAAAGCCGTCAATGGATGGTTTGGGAACAGTCGTTTGGCAAGACGTCGGCAGGAGTTCAAAAATTCTGACTCTTTGCGACCCGAGGCATCGTCGAGCAACAGAAAACCACCGTAAGTCAAATACCTTCGTAGATTCTCAATCGCCAACGTAGACACTGGCTCAAATGCGGCATCTCCAATCAACACGGTGAACGGATGCCCAAACAAATCAACAGAGTCCAACGCTACCCGTGGAATTTCTTCATTGACTTCAATTGATGTGCTGGTTTGAACCTCAAACAATCCTCTTTGCCAAGCGCTTTGACGACTGAGCGACGAGGGCAATGCGATCTCCGCGATCCCAAACTGACTGCGCTGCCCCAAAGCCCATGACACTGAAGGTACAGATGCTGCACCGACGAGTGCACTCAATGTCCGGAGAAAAGCACGGCGATTCATTGTTCCTTCTTTGTGCTTGGGTTTGTGTTTGGGTTTGCGCTCACCATTTTTACGCTGTTTCATACACCACCTCATCGTTGTTTGGGGGCCATATTGCTTGAACCATCAGCAACACCAATGCTGACAAGATAAGCCAAGGAGACACATCTCGACGCTCTTGAAAAGCCTCTGGAGCAACCTCAGCAGCCACTTCTAACAAGGGCTCTGTCACAGCAATGTTGGATTCAAGACGATCGGTATTGACAGATGCCCATGCAAACACAGTTCCCGTACCTGCCTGCAAAACATATGCTCCACTGCGCTCAGTGTCTAAACGAACTCGTTGATTCGACAATAAGGCTTGGGTCACCCCGTTGTCAGAAGTCCACTGCAAAGAATCGATGCCGTTTGGCACTTCAATCGATACAGAGTCTCCCAAAGTGGCCTCTATTCGTTCTCCACCTTGGGCATGTCCACCCAGATGGCCAATGAGTTTTTGCATAAAGGGCATGTATACAGACTGCAACGGGAAATTGCTGTATTCCATGTCCAAACTTCCGAGCAACAAACAGACAGTGCCTTTGCCAAGGGAATACTCTACAAGTACAGGCAACCCATTGTCCAAGGCTAGTAAAACCTCAACATTTTCGGAAAGAGCCTCGGAAAATCGATACACCTCTAGCCAGCGCACTTTCGAGAAACCACCCGCCCCACCACTTTGAAATGGAGCGAACAACTCTCTCTCCAAGTTCGGCAAGGCCAACGGAGTTCCGTACTCATAGTCACTCGACAACGTGTGTCGATCCTTTAACGCCGCTGGCAGGATCGCGGACCACCCTTGATTGACCGCAGAGAGATTGGTGTTTCCTCCCAAGGCGATGAACAACCCACCCCCCGAACGAACGTACTCCACCAAGCTACCCAGTGCTCCACCCAAGTCTCCGACATTTGCCAAAACGATGACGGCTTGTTTGTTCACGTCGGGTTCAACAGCGGATAAGTCTCCCACCACTTCTGGAACAATGGAAGCCCCAAAACTAGAAGGCGACAACGCTCTCTCCAAAAAGTACACTTCAGAATCAATCGGTGCGCTACCTGGATCGCCATCCACCAAGACTACCCGATTGGCACCGATTTGAGGCAACTGAAAGTACCATTCGTTGTCAAGCGTCAAACGGTCATCCAAAACCTCAATTTTTCCAATTCCTCCATCGGATACTCGAGGGATGGTGACGAAAGACTCGGCTTGACCTTGAGGAGGTACTTCCACAATGGTGTGAATCTCTGTGCCGTCAGGCAAAGTCGTGGTGCATTTGCTTTCTCTTGTTCTCTCGCCAAAATTTTGTACCGTGAATTTAAGTGTGCCCCCTTCCAATCCAGCCCCATATTCTGCTGCGACGATCGTCAAATTGCTAGGCTCTTCAATGGTTGGGGTGTGCGGAATGAGCGCAACGTTTTGCTCTACCAGTAGACTTATCTCAGATTTCAAAGCTTCTGAAACGGCACCGGCCTGATCTGTGTAGAGCCAAATCTCTCCACCTTGACCATCCAATTTTTGCCGAGCCCAACGAATGGCCTCAACAACATTGGTTCGTTGTTGTCCTTGATTGATGCGCTCCACACCGGTCAGTAAAGCTACTTGATCACCCTGCCAATCGGAAAACATCTCTTCAACAGACGCGTCAAAGGTTGCCATTTGAAATGTCCGCTGTTCTTGGTCTTCTTTCAAACGCTCCGTTAAGGACTTCTTGCTCCATTCTAAGACCGTGCTCTCAGACGTCGGGGACAGCGTTTGATTCATGGACAGAGAACGATCAACCAGAATCACCACCCGTTTTGAATACTCCAGTTGTTCATTTGGATCGTCCCATCGGATTTCAGGTCGAAGAATCGCCAATCCCAACAATAACAACAACAACAGTCGAAGGAGCAACAACCACCAATCGTCCACTCTATTGCGGGTGGTGTTCTTTTGCTTCACCTGTTCAAGTAAGTACATTGCCCCAAAGAACCACTTCTCTTTGGGTGGACGACGCACCAAATGTGCAATCAACGGCAATCCAACTAAGGGAATCAGCCACAACAAAGAAGATGACAACCACGTTAATTCCACATTATCTCCAGCCTTTGACCAAACGGATCAAAGGGGGCAACAGAGGGTCTTCCAATGCAGCCTCAATCCACACCGCTCTTGATCGTGCCGCCCAATGTGCAACTTTTTCTCGGTACTCTTGCAAAACCACATCCCAAGACTCTTTCATTGCCAGCGCATCCAATGGCGTCTCCTCGTGGACTTCATCACTAAATACTTTTATGGAATCTGGCAACTCAAAGTTCCACTCTCTTTGTGAGTAGAATTGCACACAGCGAACGTCATGACCCATCGATGCCAATACTTCAAGTTGTGGTCCCCAAACATCGGGGTCTTCCATCCAATCAGACACAATGACAACGACTGACTTTCGAGGCAAACTGTGCGATAGACTTTTGATATTGTCTGCCAAATTGGCTTGACCACTCGGATTCACCTGCGCCAAACGATGAAAAATGGCGTGAATACTCCGTTGACTCGGTGGAATGTATCCGATGAGACCTGTGTCAACATCACGACCACCACAGATCCACAATCCCACTGGATCTCCACGCTTGCTCGACATTTGGGTCAAGGCAGCAATGGAGGTTAGGGCTTTGCCAAACTTGCTCTCTACCCAGTCTTCCACAGTTCCAGAGTCTGTGGACTGCATATCTCCAGAAGCGTCCAGTACCAAAACAAGATTCGCATCGGTGTCGGCACTTTGCCTGCGAATCATCAGTTTATCGGTGCGGGCAAACACTTTCCAATCCAATGAAGACAGTGGGTCACCTGGCTCATACAGTTTGTGTTCGACAAACTCAATGCTGCGTGTCACCCTATTCGACCGATGCTGTCCATTGTTCATTCCCCACACGATCTCGCGAGATAGAAAATGAAGTTTGGACAGACGATCTTGGATGATGGGATTCCAAGGTATCGTCACAGCAGTTTCACCAACTGCTCGATGATATCGTCACTTCGAATACCCTGTGCCTCAGCTTGAAAATTGACCATGATGCGGTGTCTCAACACAGGTTTGACAATCGCCAACACGTCTTCCCAAGTTGGCGTTTCTGCTCCCCGCATCGCTGCTCGGGTACGGGCCGCCACACTCAAATAAATCGATGCCCGCGTCCCAGCACCATATCGAACATACTCTTGAATAATTTTGGGTGCACTTTCACCACCCCTTGTCAGAGAAACCAACCGGGTAATCTTCTCCAACACCACATCTGAAATCGGCACTTCTTTAATCACTGCTTGAATACTTTGCAGTTTCTCTGTGTCCAATACAGACTGAATGGAGTCCATTGACACACCGATGACCCTTTTGATGATGTCGATCTCTTCTTGTTGCGTTGGATAATCCACCAATACACTGAACATAAAACGATCCAATGCGGCTTCCGGAAGTGGGTATGTACCTTCCTGCTCCACTGGATTTTGAGTGGCAAAGACCAAAAAAGGTTTTGGCAACTGATGGGTTGTTCCCAAAGTTGTCACCTGCTTTTCTTGCATGGCCTCCAACAGTGCTGCCTGTGTTTTGGGAGGGGTACGGTTGATTTCATCTGCCAACAGCATATTTGTAAACACGGGTCCTTGGGCAAACTTAAGACTGCGACGCCCTGTTTCTCGATCTTCTTCCAATATCTCAGCCCCAACAATATCACTGGGCATCAAATCGGGTGTGAACTGAATCCGCTTAAATTCCAAACCCATGGACTCTGCCAAAGAATTCACCATCAATGTTTTGGCCAGTCCAGGTACACCAACGAACAAACAATGCCCATTGGAGAACAGTGCCAATAACATTTGATCGATCACCTCTCGTTGACCAACGACTTTTTTCTGGATTTCTTGACGAATGGTGTCTGCGATGGATGGAAGTGAATCAAACAATTCCGCTTTTGAAGTCATGCTGTTCCTTGTGTTTACAGGTCAGAAGACGCTGGGTAGACCCCACCGACCTCAAGTATAGATAAAATATGCTGATGGTGTTCTCTTTTATCTGGTTGATTGGATTTCGTGTAATGCTCGATGAGTGCCTTTTGTGTTTCCAGTGCAAAGGGATTGATTTCGTGTGCCTTCAACCAATATGGATGAGATTCTCCCAACCCAACAGATTCTGCCAACTGAGCAGCCGTCAGCAGTACCCGATTGTTTTCTGGATACAATTCCAGTGCCTGTCTCAACAACTGTCCCGCCTCGTCAGGCTCTTTCAAATGCATGTGGCTTTCCGCCATCTTTGACAAAACCGTTGGACTCAATGGTTCACCGGGCACGTTGGCTTTTTGATATTCAACCAAGGCTGCACGATAGCGTTTGTGCTCCACCAACAAATCACCCACTCGAACAAACTTCGACAAATCCGTTCGATTTTGCAATACAGGATCATCGGCAAAGTCACCCCCAGAACCATCCAAAGCAACAGCGGACTTTGTCAATTCTTGTTGCACCAATGGAATGGTAGAAAGAAATACTTTCCACCCTTCCTTGAAAGACTCAAAATCATCGTACCCAGCCAGATTAGACACGGCTTTTTCAGCAGTCTGACCATCGGCAATCAAGTCCATAAGTGCAATGAGGCTGGGTTCTCCCGCTTGTGAAACCATAAAGTCAACCATCGTTGAGACTTGTGCATAGGCCAGCGCCGCTTCTTCACCACTGTCGAGATAGGCCATGGACTGACGAAACTTTTCAAAGGGTACAAAACTTTCATCCATGAGCGCAGCTGCCAACAAAGACTGTTGCTTTGATGACAAATAAAAGTCGGGATTGCTACGCCAACGCTTTTCCAAATATCGAGCCAAGCCTTCTTGTAGCCATACAGGAGACTGATCTTTCGTTCGCCATGACACAACCAAGTGAATGTACTCATGGGCGGCGGTGTCCATCCAAGCATAGCCTCCAGCGGTTGCCCTTGGACTGGTAATCAACAAGCGATTCCACTTCGACAAGGCAATCACACCTGTTGTACGTACGGCTTCTTCAGGGATTCCACTGGCTTGCATGAATCGTCTTGCAGTCGGAAATATATCCAACACAATGTCGTGCTCTGGTCCACCACCCAGCAAATCATCAAATGTTGTACGGGCTGTTTCCATTGTTTGTAAAGCGTCTTGAACCAAGACCCGATCGATGCCAGGGTCATGACGAACGATCACAGTGTCCCCAGTGCTGGAAACCATTCCAGAAAACGCTGCGGTTGAAGCCCGTGCAGGAAAACCACCATCATCTGTGATTTCAACACCTTGTTCCGATAGCCGATCCAAAATGGCGACCACTTCTTCAAATTCACCTTGATGAAACAAGGTACGGGCAGTGAGTTGCAATACATCTGTGTTGTTCGGCTGTTCTACCAACAATTTTTGTTGTATCTTCACAGCACAAGGCAAATTGGCCTCGGTTAGGCACTTGTGGGCATCGTCAAGGGAATCTGCATAAGCAGCTCCACTAACAAGCAACCAAGACAACAACACGCTATTGGGCAACCAATTCTTCATAATACTTCTTCTTAAGGGTCTCATATTCTTGGGGGACACCACCTTGCATACCTTCCAACAACATCTTTCTATATTCTTCAGGAGACACACGGGGTTTGACGGGTGGAATTTCAACATCTGAACTCATCATTTCCGAGTCACCCTCTCCACCACCAGCCATTTGTTCTGTTTGCTGTTGCATCTGTTGCATCTGTGCCGCCGCTTGTTTCAACGCTTCGATGGTGTCTTGAATACGTGCAGAGGACTGAAACTGCAGACTCTCACCAGCCATCGCCATGCCCCCTTCCAAAAACTGTTTGGCGTCGTCCATACTTTTACCGGCTTGCATTGCAAAGTCAGTCGCCTCACCAGTCGCAGTTGGCATTTGTTGCTCCATTTCCTGCACCTTCGGCAACAGACCCATCATCTCCTGTTGAAGTTGCGCTTGTCTAAGTGCCATGGCTTGTGCAGCTTCCATCAATTGAGGATTGCTTTGGGCCTTGCTCAATGTCTCAGACTCCAGCAATTCTTGTATGCGCACCAGTGCCTTAACAACGGCTGAATACTCTTGATCCATGACTGAAAGCGATGTCGGCATAGGGTCCAAAGCAGTACGAGACCGGGTGGCTTCATTGCTCAAAACATTCTCTACACGCTTCAATCGCATCCCCGAGTTCATAAGTGTATCAGAGACATCTTCCAAGTTTCGAGTCACGACTGAACCATAGAGCGAGGTCATACTTTCGCCCAAACGCTCCAAATGTCGAATGGAGGCATATCGGAAGCCACGACCATCTCCAATCCCTTCGACGATTCTCTGTGATGAGTCGCGGGCTAAGACAGCCTGCACTTCAATCTCTTTCCACAAAGAGGCAAGTTCTTGAGCTACCGGATCATTTTGTCGAGCCTGTGCCAATTCTTCCATTTGTGCACGTTGTCGTTCATCAAGTTCTTCGAGTTTTTCGATGAGAGACTCCATTTCTTGCTCCATCTCATCTTCCTCTGCTTTCATCCGCTCCAATATTTCACTTACCCCTTCGGCGAACTGATTGACCGACTGTGAAAATTGCTCAGTTGTGTTTCGAGCTGCCTCCAAGTTCTCAGTGGCCAACTGGTCACGCAAAACAGACTGCATCTTAGAGATTTCTAAGCTTCTGTCTTCTACAAACTCTTTGAGCAAATATCCGTTCAAGTCTTCCACTGCACCATCGATTTTTTGTAAATCTTTCTGAATCCGTGACAACGAATTCAACAATTCTTGCTTTGATTTTGAGGAAAAGTCTATCTCTGAAAAACGCTGTGCGGACCGTGTCAAGGACTTGGAAGACTGTCCAACTTCACGAAATGCAACTTGACGAAGCATTCGATCGATAATGAAGATCGTCTGCTCCAACTGGGCTATGTGCTTGGTATAGGCTTCAGTAAAGTACTCGAGGTCTTCAGGTTTTGGGTCTCCCAGTCTATCCGAAGAATAGGTCGTTCGTACAAATCGAAACATACTGGCAGAGTCAGAGTACACTTTGGCGATCAACTCTGCTGACAAATAGGTTGGCCAACCGTCACTCCACGCCTCATCCGTCACAGATTTTATCGCATCGTACCGCTTCATTGCACCCTGTGACCACTTGTATACATTGGCTTGCGTAGGGGTTGCTTCAACCAAGTACTCTGCCACGATCAACACCAACTCGGTGCGCAATTTTTTGTTGAGTTGCTTCATTTGCTCTGCCGACAACTGAGGTGTCAAGATTTGGATCTCAATGGGCTCTGATACCCCCATTTTGCCAAAGGGTTCTCCTTCTGCCGTCGATTGGGTTTGATTGAGTGGAGCCTGATTGTCGTAGGCTACCAACCTCAAGGTAGCGGTATCACCACCTTTCAAACCAAGTTCCTCGATGGATCGTCGTATTTTCGCACCCAACTTGAGTCGATTCTCTTTGGGCTTTCGCAACATAATGTCTTTGGTTTTGCCCCCACTGGTCACCTCAAGCACAACCCGTTCCAACCCAAAATCATCGGTCGCATTCCAAGTGATGGAGACAGACCGATTGCTCGGAATTTGAGTCTTTTTAATCTCGAGGGATGCTACGGGCGGATCATCTTCGTCGAATACCATCGCAAACTCTTGAGATGGTAGTTGCCTTTCACCATCGAAAAATAAGAAACGATAGGTTCCCTCTGTGTTTAGTTCAAACTCAGCCACCACCTCTCGACCAAAATTGAGCGTTGCAGGTTGACTCACACCGTTGATTTCAATCTGAACAGCCTCAAAGCGTTCCAGTGTACGCGCTTTAATTGAAATCTTAGTACCTTGAGGCGCGTGAACCTCCCCATTGGAATTTGGAATGGTGATGGGGGTCATTCGAGTGTATTCTGGAAAGTCGTAGCGCACTTGAATATCGCCAATCGTTACACTCACCTCTTCATCGATTACAGCATCTTTGATCTGTTCGGCAGCGTATTGATTTTGATTGTACAACGATAGCCACGTTGACGTTGGAGAAATCGGCAACTGACTTTCCGCTATTCCAAAGACCACGACCATCATCAATGTTGCACGAACGGCTTTCCACAGTGCTGCTGACGATACCAAGCGAGCAATCGGTATTTGGGTTAAAATGTCGACCGTGGCTCGCAAAGCCCTGTCTCGAAGAAAAGATGGTTTTGGTGATGTGTCCAAGACAAGATAGGAACGCTCTTTTAGAGCTGGAACTTGCCGTTCTACAAAGTCGGCAACATACTGATTGTCTGACCAAGGTCCCCAAGCGCGTGCAAATCGATACAGTCGAAATCCGAACAACACGGAAAATAGAACCCAAAACCCAATGCTGACCAGCGTATAATCTGCCCTCAGTGAGAAAGCGACAGCCGCCAAAATAAGCATACTCCCAATGGACGTAACTAAACGCAGAGCTGTTTCTCCAACTAAGAGCAACCGAGTACGTTGACGAATACTATGCCAATATTGAAGAATAGATTGGGTCATGGGTAAATTCTAATCACATTTGAGCCTAATTCCAGTCCACTCGGTTAATTCTCCCAATTTGAGGAAAAATAGTTCTGGGGGGATTCAATCAGAATCCGAAGACAATTTGGTCGTGCTAAAATCTGGATTCAACTGATACTCACCAAAAATGTTGTTGTCCCCTTCTTTTAACCACTGTTGAAAGCTCAGTTCCGCCTTTTTGACACTACCATCTTGATGTATCAATGCAGCCACTTTTAACCGTCCTATAAAAATGGGTTTTTCCGATTCGTCAATTTCATCCACAATTTTGAGATAGTCAAAATAGACAGGAGAACGTCCATCTCCATCAATTGCAGCAACAAAGGCATTCCAAATCATCAAATGTGCTCGACGTTTGGTGGTACCGGTACGGTGTTGAACCAAATCCGTGAAAGAAAGCAAATGCTGTTTTAGCACAATCCAATCCAGCCACATGGATGTCCTTATCAAATGCCGTTCAATATACTGAACCATCTCGGGGTGTTGCTTGCTGGTGTTGTAAGGTTGGGGTGTAAAAGAATGACCCATACTCATCTCCATTGCTGTGTCAATACATCCAAGAATACGCAGTCATCACGAAACTTCGGACAAGTTTCAAGGAAGTATCATGACAAAACGGTCAATTATTGACTACTCTAAAGTATTAACACCTTTTTCCCCACCAGAATGCTTGTGATCCAAGTCAATTTCTGAAACATAGCCCCTATCCACCTTCATAGAACGCAATAAGCATGTCGATTCTTCTACGGCGACTACTGCTATATTGTCCCACTCATACAAGTACTCAAGTCTGGTCGCTCTATCCTCTACACCCAACTCAGACCAACCCCAATCCTGAATTGTGTAGCACCAGTCGATACATTCATACTGTCGCAACAAAGTCTCGACTTCTTGTTGTTGAAGCAAATTAAAATGAGACCGAATTCGCTGAGTGGGGTGTTCACAAAAGGGATCCATCTCTACAATCCAAGCACATCCTCGACTTTGTGCCTGCGACAAGGTCAAGTGTTCAGGATTCTTCGCCTGCTCCAAAATGTAAGCTTCAAAATCAGACTCGTGTTGGGTAAATGCACTGCGGTTGATCCACAACAAGAATAGATTGGTTGATATAGCCACTCCCCAAAGCGCGCCATATACAAATCGATTTCTGTATTCATCTTTCAACGCATGAACGATCACCACCGCCAACACAAGAACATGCCGAGAGGAAAAGTCATTGAAGGTACTGAGAACGCCATGGTGACAAAGCGCCCACACCAAAAACCAAACATACAATGCCAACCGTTTACGACCAACACAAAATATGCCGAACAACAGTGGAACCCAAAAGGAACGATAGTAGGAAGTAAAAAACAAGTTGACTTTTAGTGACTCTATGTACTCGCCGTCACCGGGAATTTGCATGTTGTAGAGCAAAGCCAATGACAACAGTGTACCGCCAACACACTTTAACAATACACGCCAATCCCAAAATGGAATGTACGCGATCAATACCCCCCAAAACAACAAAGTTTCTATACGCCAAGCAACAGCCAGTCCCATGGCACACCCCAGCCAATTCCATTGCTCCGACTGTGCGAATTTTAATGCGACTACACCCATTCCCAACGGCCACACCACATTGTATATGGAGCCAGACCAAAACATGTGCTCGGGCAACAGTGTCATCCACACCATCGGCAACCAGTACAGTTTCTTTGTATTGCTACTCAAAAGTACAATCGACAGTGCCCCCACCAAGGAACTCCAAACTTGTGGTGGGATTGCTCCAAGAGATATGCGTCCAAGTAACCACCACAGGACTTGTAAGCTTGGATAGAATGTCGAATCTCCAATCGTAGGAATCATTCCTTCATACACTTCCAAATATTGAGTGGAATGGCCAACAACGGCTTGTTCAAATGGTGATGCGTACATCCACCGACATAGAACAACTCCCACGATTGCCACTCCATGAGTCCATGAAAGTTTGTATGAATGTAAAATCCCCCAAGCCACCGTTGACAATGCAATGATGGTCCAAAGCCACCATACAAACATCATGGAAGAAATTCCATTTTATATAGGTCTCCAGAACCAAAATCGGCAACGTAAACGTTTCCGTCGGGCGATTGACCAAAAGTGGAAATGTTCAAAGCACTTTGATGAAGTTCGACCGCTGTGAAGTCTGTCGTCACACCAGACAAAACCCAAATTTTTCCGCTCACAAAGTCACCGAACAGAAATCCCCCTGTATACGGATGCTCTCCTTTTAAGTACACCCCACCAGTAATGCTTTGTCCAACGTCGTGAGTGTAGGTATAGATGGGCGTTGTAAATGTAGTTCCCCTAGTATCGATCGCTGGACAGTCAGACTCCACACAGGAGTCTCCCTCCCAAACATTCCAGCCCAGATTTGAACCTGCACTCGCAATGGAGATTTCTTCGATGGCATTTTGCCCAACATCCGCTACAATGATTCGTCCGTCTGGTAGAAAATCAAATTTCCACGGGTTTCTCAGACCTGTACTCCACAACAAGTCGTGCACCGCAGAATCCTGTATGAATGGATTGTCTGATGGGATAACCTCTGACGACTCAATACTGAGTCGAAGTATTCCCCCCAATGGAGTCTTGAAGTTTTGACCGTTCGCTTTTGGGTCATTGCGCCAGCCACCGTCACCCAGTCCCACATACAGATGCTCGTCGGGACCTATCCGAATGGCACCTCCATTGTGATTTGGGAACGGTTGTTCATATTCAAACAACACACGCTCTTTACGCAGACTATTGTCCAACAAATCAAGGGTATACTCAGCGATTTCTGTTCGTGCGGCACCCTTCTTGGGGGTTGTGTGAAGAAATATGCGTTGAGAGTCTGTAAAGTCCGGAGCGATGGCAACACTGAGCAACCCTTGCTCAGAAGCCGTTCGAACGGGTATTGAACCCAAGACCGTATTTGATTGATTGGACAAATCAATCAACACCAGTTCCCCTTCCTTCTTGGTAACCAACGCTCGACTGTTGCTGGCAGGCAGAAATTGCATGTCGGTGATTTGCGCCAAATCCGTTGCAACTTTGGTTAATGACACCCGCGTGTTTGTAGTTCCAGCCTCAGCCACTTGAGGTACGTCATACCGCAAAGGCATCCACTCCATCATAGTAGACTGCATCTCCGTACAAGAAAAGAATAGCCAAATCATGTTCCATCCGGTTTCATTTGCATCAAGAGGTTATACGCTTCACGTTTGGTGATCCCCCATTCCAAGGCCAAATCCGCAGCCACGCTTTTCATTCCTGTTTTGGATTGCACCTCTGTTTTGTATGCTTTTCCAGGTCCAATCACAAGCGTCACCTCTCCCAAAACATTTTCAACCTCGAATTCCCCAACGGGTGCACGTCGGATCTCTTGATGGGTTTTGGTCAATTCTCTGCAGAGACAAATCTCCCTATCCGGTAAACTTTCCTGCATGGCTTTGACGAGATTTCCAAAACGATTCCCAGCCTCAAACAGCACAAGGACACCTGATAATTGACTCGCCTCAACCAACCACTTTTTCAACGCAATCGATTTGCGCGGTGGAAATCCCAAAAAGTGATAGGGAGGTGTCTCAAATCCCGACGCCGACAATGCTGTTCCAACGGCAGACGGTCCTGGAATCGGCACCACCTCTATTCCAGATTTGTGTGCCGCCGCCACGATGTGCATACCAGGATCAGAGACAGCGGGCAGTCCAGCATCGGATATGTACGCACCAGACTTTCCACTTTGCAGTTCTGAAATGGCTCTGTCCACACGTTTGTTTTCATTGTGGGCATGACATGAAATCAATTGTGGAGCCTCAATACCAAACTGTTTGAGCATCTTTTTACTGCGTCGCGTATCTTCACACAAAATAAAGTCCACCGTTGACAGCACTTCTTGCATCCGATGGGATGCGTCTGAGACATTGCCGATTGGTGTTGCCACAACATAGAGCATAAACCCTCCCCCTATCCTTTATCCCAAATCCAGATCGCAAGCATTCCAACACACTTGACATTCATTCGCTTCAAATGACACCAACACCAGTTGAAAACCCGTGATTTTCAGTGGTGCAAGACGACTTTGAGAGTCAAATTGCTCCCACAACGCCAACGACGCTCTTGACCATCGTCTCTGCTTACTTGGTGAAACAACCACATCATTCCATTCAGTTCTGGTAGACCGACCTTTCACCTCGACAATGCAAACCTCTCCAATTGAGACGGATTGGTCTATATTTTTCGTCGACTGCATGAGCAAATCAACTTCTCCCCCTTCGAGGTATACGTTTTGATCCAAATAGACTAGACCGAGTTTTTCAAGTTCTAGTTGTGCCAGTCGTTCAAAACAATTTCCAGATTCTCTAGACATGAATGGTTTATAAACACTGGAAACGACATGCCCTTACTTGAGCAAAAGTGTCACAGAGTCAACACAACAAAAGGCAGCCTAAGCTGCCTTTTGGTATTGCGTAAAACTGTACGAATTACTTGCGGAATACTTGCTTCAAACGAGCTTTCTTTCCACTCAAGCCACGTTGGTAGTACAACTTTGCACGACGTACTTTGTGGTGTTTCTTGGTGATGATCTCTTTCAAGTATGGTGAGTGAAGAGGGAAAATACGCTCTACACCAGTTCCCATAGACTCTTTGCGCACTGTGAATGTTGTACGGTTGCCACCATTTTTGATTGCGATAACCAAGCCTTCAAAGGTCTTAACACGAGACTTGTCTCCTTCAGCAATTTCAAATTTTACGGCCACTCGGTCACCAATGCGAGGACAAGTGTTGTTGCTGTCTGCAGTCAGTTCCGCGACCAGCTCTTTTTCGATTTCGGCAATTGTAGTCATGTTTTCCTCACGGTAATAATGATAACCATCACGTAGATGGGGATATGATAGGTTGATTATCTGATTGATGGGTGCTTGTCAAGACTTCTTAAGCAAATCAGGTCGATGTTCCTTGGTAATTCGCAATGCTTCTGTTTCTCGGAACTCTTGAATCTTTTTGTGGTGGCCACTCAACAAGACCGGTGGTATACCCACACCCATAAATTCTGATGGTCTAGTGTACACAGGTGCTTCCAGCAAACCATGGTTGAACGATTCCTCTTCCAATGAGGCACGATTGCCCAACACTTCTGGGATGAGACGCACAACTGAATCAACGATGACCATGGTTGGCAATTCCCCTCCCGTCAACACAAAATCCCCAATCGAAACAAGTTCATCGGCAATGGTGTCTCTAATGCGGGCATCGACCCCTTCGTAATGGCCGCAAATGAATATCAAATGCCGGTGTTCAGTCAGTGCTTTTGCTCGTTCTTGTTTGAAGGGTACGCCGATTGGATCCATCAACAAGACGTGTGCATCCTCTGTCATGACAGAATCAATAGCCGCCTTGATCACATCAGCCCGCAGCACCATGCCCGCACCACCACCATAAGGAGTGTCATCCACTTGCTTATATCGACCCAAACCAAAATCTCTCAAATTGACAATGTTGATGGTGACAATGCCATTTGTTTGAGCTCGACCAATGATGCTACTTTGCAGAGGCGCAAACATGTCTGGATGAAGCGTTAAAATATCAATGTGCATTGATTTGCTCCTGCCAAACGAAACTACTGATCAGATTGAGGTTCTGCATACTGACGAATCACCATGCGCTCAGCCGTAGTATCCAAGACGTGTTCCTTGGTATGTGGGACATACAACACTTCTTTACTATCCAACAAACGAACGGTGAACACGTCCACAACACTTTGAGTGATTTCAATCAACGTTCCAACTTTGATACCTGAAGGATATTCCACCGACAATCCCAACAATTGGTGGTGGTAAAACTCATCTTCGGACAAACTGGGCAAGTGACTCTCGGACAACAACAGTTCGGTCCCCATCAGTGGTCGAATGTCTGACTCGTGGTGGATCAACGTTCCGTCAATACGAACTTGCCCCACAACCTTCTTCCCCGAGCCTTTTCGAAGTTTAACCTCAATAGCTCGCCCCATCTCTTTGTCTTTGGCGATCCATTCGTAAACAGTCAGCCACTTTCCAAACAAATCTGTCTTGCGATTGTACAGAAAGAATTTGGCTTCTCCTTTAAACCCGAAAACCCCAGATAGGCTTCCAAATCGAATGAAGCCATCTGGGGTTTGCTTGTGAAATTCCAACGAAGAGTTTTGCATTTTACTTGCTTTGTTCAATTTTATGCTTGAAAGATTCAGTTCTTTAGACGGACTCAATCAATTCCAAAGACAACTTTCTCTCTTTGCTGGCAACTGAAATCAATCTTTGAAGGGCTTGAAACAAAGAGTCTTCGCCTTCATTCAGTTTGACCAAATCATCACCATGTACGGAAACCTCAATCATGACAACCGATTTTCCTTCAATGATGTTCAGTTTGTAAGCGTCAGAGTTGTCCAACAATGGACAAAGCAAATGCTCGAGTACCTTTTCGATGCGTTCACTCTCAGTCATTGTTTTCTGTCGCTGTGAACTGCTTGATCAACTTTGCAACACGCTCAGATGCTTGAGCACCTTTGCCTTGCCACTTCTCGATGGCGTCCATCTTAAGGTCAACTGTAGAAGGGTTGGTCATTGGGTTGTATGTACCAACAACTTCGATGAAACGACCGTCACGTGGGGCACGTGAATCAGCAACTACAACACGATAAAAAGGACGTCTTTTGCGACCCATTCGGGCCAAACGAATACGAACCATTCGAAACTCCAATAATAAAACGATTTAAATATGAATTTTACCCTTGTAAACTATCTGGTTCACAGCCTCTCGTCAAATATAAAGACCGAAATGCCTGTATACCGACTACCTCTCCTCATCACAGAGGCAAATTGCTGTGTTTTTTGTCGGGATTTCGATCTCGTTTGTTCTCCAGTGAAGCGAAGGCCTTTGACAACACAGCGCGCGTTTCTCGTGGATAAATGATGGCATCCACATACCCCAAGTCTGCTGCCAAGTATGGGGATAGGAACTGGTCTTGATACTCGGCAAGTTTGTCTGCACGGGTTTGAACAGGATCTTCTGAAGCGGCAATCTCTTTTCGGAACACAATATTGACCGCACCTTCTCCACCCATCACAGCAATCTCAGCGGTCGGCCAAGCAAAGTTGAAATCGGCACGAATGTGCTTTGAGTTCATCACACAATAGGCGCCACCATAGGCCTTACGAGTAATCAAGGTCACTTTGGGGACAGTGGCTTCAGCGAATGCGTAGAGCAGTTTTGCACCGTGTCGAATGATTCCGCCATGTTCTTGGTCCTTGCCTGGTAAAAATCCTGGCACATCTTCAATGACCCACAGTGGAATATTGAAGGCGTCACAGAATCGGACAAACCGAGCACCTTTGACCGAAGCATTGATATCCAACACGCCAGCTTGGAACATCGGTTGATTGGCGACAACCCCAACAGAGCGACCATCAATCCGAAGAAATCCAATGACAATATTTTGGGCATAATCTTGTTGCACTTCCAAGAAGTATCCATCATCTGCTACAGATGAAATTACGTCTTTGACGTCATAGGGTTGATTTGCCGAGTCTGGAACCACTTCATCCAAGTCAGTGCAAATGCGTTTTGGATCGTCTGTGGTTGAAAGAACAGGCGTTTCCTCCAAATTATTTTGTGGCACAAAGGACATCAGTTCGCGCATGAGAGCCAAAGCTGCGGCATCATCTGGTACTGAAAAATGTGCCACTCCGGACATTGAGTTGTGCGTATCTGCGCCACCGAGTTCTTCCTTGGTCACATCTTCATTGGTCACGGTTTTGATCACTTCAGGTCCAGTGATGAACATGTAGGATGTTTTCTGCACCATAATGATGAAGTCTGTCAATGCAGGAGAATAGACAGCGCCACCTGCACAAGGACCCATAATCAACGAAAACTGTGGCACAAGACCGGATGAAGTCACATTTCGTAGAAAGATGTCGGCATATCCACCCAGAGAAGCAACCCCCTCTTGGATTCTCGCCCCACCAGAATCGTTCAATCCGATGATGGGCGCACCATTTTTGGCCGCCAAATCCATTACCTTACATACCTTTTGAGCATGCACTTTGGACAAAGAACCACCCACAACGGTAAAATCATGTGCAAAAACGTATACCAACCGTCCGTCAATCGTTCCAAACCCTGTGACAACAGAATCTCCCAACGGTCTTTTTTGGTCCATTCCAAAATCATGACAGTCATGACGACGAAACCGATCCAACTCTTGAAACGAATCCGCATCCAAAAGTTGATCGATGCGCTCTCGTGCAGTCATCTTTCCTGCTGCGTGGTGTCGCTCAATCGACTTTGGATTTCCGATACTCACAGTGTCATTTTTGGTTGCCAATTGGTCAAATTTCTCTTGTCTGTTCATGAAAAGCCTCACAGTGTATAAAGACATCGATCGCTATGTCTCTAGCGCAATTCATGACAGTATTCAACATAAAGAGATTTCATCAGAACAATATATCTATGGGTAAAACATAGACCAATCTAAGAAATTGAAGGACAAAGAGACAGCCGTTTTGATTGTTGCAATCGGTTGCAATCGAAAGTCACAAATCTGATAATGTCATTCTTACAGAGAAGAACTAAGAGAAAAAATAGGACAATCACGGACAAAGAATGTATATCGCATCGACACCGAACATCTTATTCAGACACGGTCACTGTACATCACATCATGAGTATACGATACGCCATCACGGTACATTGAAACAAACAATGAAACAAACAATGAAACAAACAATGAAACAGAAACAATAAAAGGCGCCAACGCGCCTTTTAATGAAAACATACACCCGGAGGGATTCGAACCCCCAACCCTCGGATCCGAAGTCCGATGCTCTATCCAATTGAGCCACGGGTGCTCAGTGTTATCTTATATAACAACCCAAACAACACTTGCCAACCAAAATCCAATGCTCCATTTTTTCTTTACATTCCTATGTTGTACGTCGAACGAGCCCAATTTGCCCATCGACATCGCATTTATCAATGGTTCCATTTACACAGAAGAAGGAACCACAGACACGTTATACATACGCGCGGGGGAAGTCGTATCCCAAACACAACCACCCTCACAAATACTTCGCACTGTGGACTTGCAAGGTAGAACCATCATTCCAAGCTTTCATGACAGCCACACACACCTACTCGCGGGCTCTTTCGTTTCGGACAAACTGTTGTTGGTCGGTGCAATGAGCATGACCAGCATTCAGAGCAAAGTAGCAGACTATGTAGCGTCTGAGCCTGATGTTCCATGGGTTGTTGGATATGGGTGGATCAAAAGTAGCATTGACAACCCAACTGGTCTTTCACTCGATGCAGTTTCTGAAGATTATCCCGTTGCCTTGTTTGATTCAGCGGGTCACAGCCTGTTGGTGAATTCTAAGGCCATGGAACTCGCTGGTATTGACGCCACTACCGTTCCACCAAATGGTGGAATCATTCACGTAGACGAGGATGGAAACCCAACGGGATTTTTGCAAGAAGGCGCCATTGAACTGATTTCACCGTTGATGGTTTCACAGTTCAGTGACACCCAGCTGTCCGCCAACCTCGAAAGCCAGATTTCCGAATTTCACAAATCAGGCATCACCAGTGTGTCAGAGATTTTGGCAGTGCCCGGCGTCAACCTCTCCCGTCCTGAACTCTACCATCAGTTTATAGACTTGGAGTTTCGGGTCGCCTACTATCTACCCATCTTCGACATTGAAAACCTAAACACTGTTGAAGCATTTCTTGACGATCGAACAGACTGGGTGCACTTCGAAGGGGTCAAGGTCTGGGTGGATGGTTCCAGTGGTTCCGGAGAATCTTGGAGCCTCGAAGAGTCTGACATTGAAGACGAACATTACGGCTCTCAGTATTTTGACACTCTCGAAATACAAAAGTTGGTTGAGCACGCGGAGTCTCATCAATACAACGTCAAATTACACGTCAATGGCGATGCTGCGGTGCGAGCCACACTGGATGCCATGGAACAAGTACAGCAAGAACGTGGACAACTGACGCAACAGTACCTTTTTGAACATGCGGTGCTCATTGATCCAGCGGATTACGATAGAATTTACAACCTTGGCGCAACAGTATCCATACAACCTTCCCACGCCTTGGTCGGCATCTATGGAGACCAGGCAGATCACTGGCAAGATGGACGAATTGATCGTGCATGGGACTTTCCTGCTTTAGAAGACGCAGGACTCAACATTGTTTTGGGTACCGACTGGCCAGTTTGGCCCACCGTCAATGGATTGACGAATCTACAAACTGCGACCAACGGTTTACAGTCTCGCAACATTTCGCTGAACACCGCATTTCAAGGATACACCTCTTCTGGACGACACACTTCTGGACTGGACCACGTTGGTTTGAGTCCGGGACAAGAAGCGGACTTTCTGGTTTTAAGTAATGACCCATTTTCTGAATCCGAGAGTCAAAATTCCAATGCTGACATTCAAGTTGGGGACATTCAAATTGAGGAAACCTGGGTGCGTGGACAGCGGGTGTATTAGTTATTCTCCAAACGCTCCATGAGGTTCCCTTACTCAACGACCCTTAACGGAACAAGTTCCATCCCTTCATCGGCTGTATATACCAACGAGCCCTTGGACAAGTGTATCTTCCACAGGTCGCGATTGACGGTCTTGAACAGTCGATTCCATGTCTTGTTGTTTTGGATTCTAGAATTCTTGTGTTTCTCTTGCCATTTTACGGCGAGCCAGTATCCATACACGTCTTTCAAACGGCGTTGTTCAAGCTCAGTCCATCCAAGTTGAGAGAGCCAAGATGGATAAAGAGGATTACCGGGCACGGCATATCGACTGAGTCGCACTTGAATCTTCGATGGTTGCTTGTAGGCATGGACTTCAACCCCTTCTAGCGACCACTCTTGCGGGTGTCTGCGCAACACTTCTAGAAGAATTGGAATATTCAGCACATCAATCTCTACAATCATCTTCAAGTGCTCTTTTGACAACAATTCTTTTGAATCATTCGAGAACACAATTGTGTTCACGTTGCAGTCCAGAGACGTACATACGTCATCCAACAAGGACCGAAAGTCCTCCTCTTCGTACACGACTTGAGTTTTCTGGATTCGATCTTGTTGTTGTCGAAGAGCCTCAAACTGAATCTCTTCATATTGAGAGAGTTCATAGCGAAGAACTTGATGCGTCAACCAGCCAAAGATGACTGTAAAACCAACCACAGTTGGCAACAACTGTAGAAAGACCAATCCAAAGATTGAGATTGAGGGTGATGGGTGAGTACTATCAGACATTGCCTATTTATAACTGGTTCCAAAAGAGGGAGTTGAAAGTCCTGTCTATACAAGTGTACAAAAATCGGATACAATAGCGCATGCCGGTTCTTGCTTACGAAGTCGACACTCGACAAATTCACACACCTGTATTCGACGGTCCGTTGGAGTTGTTGCTATACTTGGTTCGACGTAAGGGTGTGGATATTCGCTTTGTAAAAATCGCACCGATCACCGACGCATTTTTGCACCACCTTACACAAATGCAAGAAATGCAACTCGATATAGCCGGTGAATTTCTTCTGTTGGCGTCCACTTTGTGCTATTTAAAAAGCTGTGAAATGTTGCCTGGCGTTGAGCGCGAAGACATTGACGAAGAAGAGGAAGACCCAGTCGCCATTCGCAATCGCTTGGCCGATCAACTTCGAGAATATGAGCGGTTTCGAGAATTGTCAAGTTTGCTGAACAATCGACCACAGTTGGGACATGATGTGTACACGCGTCCACCAACAGTTTCCAGTCACAGCACCACTCCTGAAGTGTACATTGATATTGATGCCTTTGAGTTGCTGGATATCTACCACAAAATTCTCTTTCGACTCGAAACGCCTGACCCCACACACAAAATCGAAAAGGAACCCTTCTCACTACGCAGGATGGGAGAATGGCTGTTGGATCAACTGAGCCAAGGTGAAACATCCCTACAGCACTGTTTGAAGCAACTGTCTCAACCTTCTGAAAAAATCATCTGCTTTCTCACCGTTCTTGAAATCGCAAAACACCAGTTCATCAAAGTAGCACAGTTTGCTCACCTCACTGAAATCCATCTCTACCCTTCCTTTTCAGAACGTCCCTCGTTGGAGCACATCTTTACTGAAGAAGAAGGCATTTCCGATTACTCTTAACGCCCCAAAAACATGTCTGACAAAGAAACACCCATCGTTGACTTACAAACATTTTTGTCTGGTCCAACGACACCCGCAAACACTCAAAAAGTCATATTGGGCAAGCAGTGGCACGCGATTTTAGAGGCAATCTTGTTTGCGGCACCCACAGCCCTGACAATAACCGACATTCAAAAAATCTTGGAAGAGTTGTCGCCAAACAACATCCATCAACTGTTAATTGAACTGCAACAACAGTGGAATGAAGAACGTCGAGGCATTGAACTGGTAGAGGTTGCAACAGGATGGCAATTCCGTACACACCCTTCTGCAGCAGAGTACATACAAAAGATGCACGCAGAAAAACCCAGAAAGTTGTCCAAAGCTGCGATGGAAGCGCTTGCCGTGATCGCTTATCGACAACCGGTAACACGGGGTGAGGTTGAACAAATTCGTGGCGTAGACTCGAGCGCTGTGATACATAAACTGTCCAATTTGAATCTTGTACAAGTAGTTGGCAAAAAAGAAGAAGACCCCGGAAAACCAGAACTGTTGGGCACAACCCCTGCGTTTCTCAGCCACTTCAATCTTCGAGACTTGTTGGATTTGCCTTCTCTGCAGGTCAAAGGAAAGGAAACAGAATCATCAAGACCAGACAGCTCGAATGCTGACAGTGAAACCACCCTTGAAGAAATAGATCCGTTGACAGCCCTGCAAATACACCTCAACCCCGAACAATAGAATTCATATGAGACTACAAAAAGCCATCACTCGCTCAGGCGTCGCTTCTCGCAGAGAGGCAGAAGCCATCATTCAAGAAGGGCGCGTCACAGTCAACAACGAAACCATTTACCACCCCGCACATGAAATTGAAGAAGATGACAAAGTCGCCATCGACGGAGACCCACTGCCAAAACCCGAACGGTTGGTGTATTTTGCGTACAACAAGCCAAAAGGACTCATCGTCGATCGAAACGATTCTCAGCACCGCCCCAACATCTTTGATCAACTGAAACAAATCCCAATAAGGGTTGAGTCCGTCGACAAATTGGACATGCAAACCACCGGTCTACTCCTCCTGACAAACGATGGTGACTTGGCAAACAAACTGACCAACAACAGCAATCGTGCGCCGAGAAAATACTTGGTTAAAATCTGGAAGCGCCCAGACGCTCGAAAGATGCAAATCTTGAAAAAAGGTGTGTTTCTTGACGACGGAAAAACAAAACCACTCAAATTGCGAATTGTCGAAGAAACAGATTCTCAAAACATTTGGATGGAAGTACTCGTAACAGAGACTCGACATCGATTGCTCAAAAGAATCTTCGAACAGATTGGACACCCCATCAGCAAAATCAAACGCATCAGTTTCGCCACCATTTCACTTGGAAAGTTGGAACCCGGACAAGTCAGAATGCTCACCGGTGATGAAATCCGTCGAATCAAAGATGTCGCCAATGGGATTGATCCGCGCAACGCTGGACACAAGTCTCGCTACAAAAAAGGATTTGCCCGCCCAAAACCCAAAAAGCGAAAAAGCAAAAAACGCCGCGACATCCATCGTCCCAATACCCCTACAGGTAAGAAAAAACGGTTCTAAACATGCACTGGCTGCATACAATTCTCAAAAGTCGATACGGAAATCTGCCAGATCGACCAGTTGCAAATCCGGATGGTTCAACACGTTACCCAAATGTGTACGTGACTGGAACACTGGCTGGTGAGCCCAACATCAAAGCGGCTCTGTTGAATGGCTATGCAGTGGGACAGCGAATTGCAGCAAAGTACAAGCAGAGCCCTTACAAACTGACTTCTTGTGTGGGCATTGTTGGTGCAGGACCTGCTGGAACCGGTGTGGCGCTTGCCCTCAGACACCACGACATCGATTTTATCATTTGGGAGCGAGGAGAGTGGTTCAACAGCATTGCCTCATACACAGTCAACAAACACATCTATGCCTTGCCGGAAGAATGGTCCCTTCCTGAGAATTTATGGTTTGAAGATTGCAATAAAGAAGCACTCTTGGAACGCTGGAAACGCGACCTCAAAACATTGAGGAACAACATCCATGAGTCCCATGACGTCACCGATATCCGACAATACAATACAATATTCAATGTCTATGTAAACGACGCTTTCGGGAACGACAAAGTTTGTAGGATTGCCCACGTTGTGTTGGCTACAGGCACTCAATCTACACCCAAGAAATTGGGCGTTGTCGGTGAAGACTTGCCGTTGGTCAACCATCATCTATTGACTCCTCTGGAATACAAAGGCAAACGTGTGGCCATAATTGGAGGTGGCAATTCAGCCGTTGAGTCCTGTGTACGGTTGCTTGAACAGGGCACACATTGCAAACTCATTCATCGAGGGCACGATTTTTCAAAAGCATTGCCCGCATTGCGAGAGAAACTTCAACAGTGGAAGAATACCCCTCTATTGGAAATACACCTACAAAGCACCGTCCAAGAATTCCGTCCTTTTCCCCACTCAAACACCCAACTGACCGTCACCATTCAAAGCACCAACCAAGATGGACCACAACACCTGTTAACAGATGGGGCACTGATACAAATTGGCGGAAAAGCACACAGTGAGTTGCTGGACGCGGTGGATATCCAAACAGAGCAAGAACACCCACCTGTAAATTGGCTATGGGCTCCAATATTTGGACTGTTGGTGTACCTGTTTTACATTTTGAAATCGGGCTTAACAAAGCAATGCCCAACACTTGAAGACTGTACAGCACCATTGTTGATTGCCAAAAGAAACTTCTTTCCAATGTCGCTGGACTGGTTCAGTCACCTACCTTCTTTGTTGCAAGTGGATTTGGGCTTCAGAACAGTGAATGGCTCTTTTTGGGGGACAGTTCTGTATAGCACGTTGATTGTGACATTTGGAATCAAGGCCATGTTCAAGTACCCTTCCTTGACACAGCGTAAACGCTACCTTTCGCTGATGATATTTCAAGCCCTGTTTCTTTTTGGGATTCCTGAAATCATCGCGCCTTGGATCATTTCGACGGGGCATGGATTGGACTTTTTTGGCGGAGAACGAGCTTGGAAGTGGTATGCGTTGACCATCCCTTGGCCTCTATCTTTGTATTCAATTGTGGATGCGCCAAATTACATAGATCACACAAACAAAGAGTCGATTGCGTTGATGTGGACTGGATTGGGACTGACCACCAGTTTTGTTCTCATCCCTCTCTATGTGCGACATCAGGGTCAACGGTTCTGCTCTTATATGTGTGGGTGTGGTGGATTGGCTGAAACGGTTGGCGATATTTTTAGAAGCTATGCACCAAAAGGCAACACAGCGAAGAAAATAGAACAGTTTGGTCGATGGGTTTGGGTTCTCGGCATATTGGTTACTGCATTGATTCTCAACGATGCTTGGCAGTTGATCAGCATCGGTGCATTGACGCAAACAAAAGTCTTTGCAGAACGTTGGTATTCGTTGATGGTCGATTTTTGGCTAGCCAGTGTGTTGGGCGTCGCGCTTTACCCGTACTTAGGCAACAGAGTCTGGTGTCGATTCGCCTGCCCGTTGAGGGCCTACATGGAGACAGTGGCCAAGTACACCACAAAACTGTCCATCGAATCAAAGGACACCTGTATTGGCTGTTTTGAATGTACCCGACAATGTCAAATGGGCATCAACGTACATGAATTCGCTTTGCGACAAGAATCCCTAACCAATCAGAACAGCGCTTGTATACAATGTGGGATCTGCATTGAAGTCTGCCCTCTCGATGTTCTACAAACGGGAAAGGCAGGTCAACCCATCCAATTCTCTCCTTCGAACATTTTGGAAGTTCCAAAAGCCAGGTGGGAATAAAATCAGGTCAAAGGTTGTTTTAGAAGATGTGAACTTGACAAACAGCCCTAAAACAATTATAATAATTATATGACAACTGACCCGACGTTACAGATCAAAAAGCCATCGTTCATCGCAACACCGATTGGCAATATGGTTGCTGATATTTCAGGCGGGTCAACCAGTTTCCTCAAACAACTCTGCGAGGCGATTCGCGATATAGATTTTTCCAGTCAAGCGGAAAATGACTTTGCCAGTCTCCTAACCCTCATTGAATGCTTGCTTCAATCCAGTCCTCAGGGTGTTCAGGACCATTGGATTGAAGGTTTACACAGTTTCGACAACCGCAAACTGTTTCAATCCATTGGTGAACTTGTCTCCATCGGTCACTTAGTCAACAATGGTTGGACCGTGGAAGGTTGTCAAAATGATTGTATTGAACTCAATCATCCCACGAAAGGACAGATCAACCTTTTGGTGTTGTCGTTAATTCTACAGCGAGACTTAACGATAGAAAGAAGATTACTGGACAATTTAACAGAAAAATTGAACTCAATTGAATCGCCCTTTCAGATTGGCGTCACCCTTAGAAGTCCATTGAGTCCGAGAACAGACATAAACCAAGTGGTGGTGACCGCGCGGAAATGGATCAAAAAAAGAGCATCCAGTACCCGACGACATCGAAAGTCTGGATACTTCAAAGACAATTATACGCACATCGATTTTTCAGTGGTCAGCCCAAAAGAGACAGATGATACCCCAACGGTATCCCACACAATACCACCAGTTATCGGTCGACAGATGCATCATGCCGTCGAACAAATGTTGAGTGCGTCTGCAGAACGCTATCGTCAGCAACAGGCCAAAAATGGGAGACCATTGGTATTGTCAATCGTTAGCAATCAAAGCATGCAACTTTCAGAACGGGCGTGGAAATTTCTTCTGTACGGGGTGCCCAAATTCGAGTTTAATGGCGACACCGAACTGGACACTCGACATTTCGGAGGGTGGTTCCAAGACCCGTTTCGCACATTTGTCAGTGGCATTATGCGTTTGGAGCACACACCCACTGTTCCAAAAGGAGTCCCTTGCTTTTCAGCCTTGACTTTCTCCAATCCATGGAGCGAATTTTCGACACTGCACAATGCCCTTCCTACACCGGGGTACCAGCATCAGTCCCCACAGAAACGTGAAAAGCACCAAAGTTATACATTGACTCGAAAGACATAAAGAACTGTGGCACAAGGCTGTCAGAACTCAAACGCAAAAACGATGCCTCTAAGAAATTGGAAAAACCTTCAAAAAAGGTTCAACAATCCAGAGCACATGTGGACTTCAAGACCGTATTGACACTGAACAAGTCTGTGGGTTGAGAAAGCCAATGTAAGAAGATACACATGGAATAGGACGCACGCGAAAGACCTTTTCATTGAGACATTTGTTTATTTCAGGAGTGTTTATGATTCCCTATTTGCTCATGGCCAGCGCCTTTGCAGGAACTTCTGCCAGCAGCTTCAAAAAAGACGCCCCCACCTCACTCGCTGTGGATGGTCAACTCCAAACAGCCTGGATGGAAGATGCCTCCGGTCATGGCACAGCGGAACAGTACACACTGAATCTACACACGTCCATGGAAATCAAAAGCTTATCCATTTGGCCGGGCAACTTATCGAACGGTTCGCGTTCGTTCAAACAGTACGCACGTCCAAAACTGATTCGTGTATTGGTTGACGGAGAACAAGTCGGTGAGCCAATTCGACTGACCGATACCATGCGTCGATTTGACGTTGATGTTGACACAAAAGGACGCAAAATTGAGATTGTTGTCGACGAAGTATTTGAGGGACTGGTCTATTCCGACATGGCAATCGCTGAAATCGCAGTCAATTTCCCAGACCAAACACAAAGTAAGCGGATGCAACAGTGGATTGATTCTAAAGATGGACAACGACGCACAGACAAGTTCATCGAGGAGTTGAATGTTGCGTACAACAGTTGCAAGACCGCAGAGTTTGGGGACAAAGAGTCTTTTGAAAAAATTGGACAAGCAGCGGCTGACGGCTCGCCTCTCTACCAGCAAAAAGTCAAAGCCTATGTCCCTGATGGATTTCGGATTCAGGCGTTGCCTTCTGACCCCACGGCTCAAAAAGCCCTCCGAAAATTACAGAATCCCAATGGCGTACCCTATCTAGAACTCGCAGCATTGCGCAGTTGGGGCAAGGAACAACGTCTCATCCAAGCGGATGCTGAGTACCTTCTTGCCTATGGCGACCTCATTGGTGGTCCAAACCGAAATGTACGTTTTTGGGGAGAATCTGGTTGGTCAGTGGGCGAACTGCAAAGCTTTGGTGAGCCACTGCCGTTGGAAGTCAATCGCTTTGGGGATATCTACATCGCAGACACTGGAAACAATCGAATCCAGTTGTTCAATCCCGATGGGCGTTCCATTCGACAATGGGGAAATCCAAAAGCGGGAATCACCAATGCGTGGTATTCACAAAACCGTCCATATTATGCCTCGGGAGCCGAGCCAGGAAGAAAGTCAGGTCAGTTTACGAACCCTGTGGATGTCACTCTCCTTCCCGAAAAGGAAGTGGACGGATTTGCCACCCTCGAAGCCAACGGCCGAGTGCAATTGTTCGACTCAGAGGGACGCGCACTAATATCTTGGACAGCCACACCAAGTTACGCTCCCGAGGGTGGACTCGGTGGAACCGCCTACATCGCCCACTTGCCGAAACGAGATTACATTTGCACCATTTTACAAGATGAAGGCATCTGCTTCAATCGCGATGCTGAAGAACTTCACCGATGGGAAATACCCGACGGCACCCCCAATGCGGTGGAAGTCTTGCCCAACGACAAAATCTTAATGGCTTTTGGAGATACCGTTGTCGCCTATACCTTTGATGGTTTTCGAGATCGCGTCATTATGGATTCCAAAGTGTTGGGTGAAGGTTTCGAGTCTTTGGACATGACATTGGATGAAAACAACAAACTGTGGATCTTGACCGATCGTGGAATGGCCTACAAGTTTAAACGCCCTGGAAAAGTGGATTTTTCCATACACGCAATCGATCGGGCAATTCGCTACCCAAGAATTACTGTCATTGAAGACATTATGTACATCTCATCCGATGATCAAATCGAAATGGTAGACATCCGTCAACGCAAAATTGACTTAGAAGATGCCGCCAAAGAAAATCAATAACCGTTGGATAGAACTATGATGATTGCCCTTTCACTCTTGTGGGCTTGTTCGACAGACCCCGAAATACCAGAGGTCATCCCCGAAGCCGACCAACCAGCAAAAATCGTCAACGCCAAAGATGCGGTCAACCAACTTGATATTCGAACCGATGTCAAGCCCAAGCCATTGACCATCGACAACATTGACAATCTGACCCTCACATTGCCCAAACGAAGCAATCGAGACATTTTCATCAGTCCCTTGAACCAAACCCAACAAGACATGGCCAAAGTGGTCAAAAATATGCTCGAACAATACGCCATACAAGGCGATGATCCATGGGCAATGAGTCACGCTCTCATGGCGCTCGGAGCAACTGAAAAAACAATCAGTGGCAAACTGTTGATAGACGCCATCTTTGAATTCGCAGAAATTGACAACATCAATGGAATTCCCTACCCTGCGTTTCCTCGAGACCATACGAGTCCACAAAAGACAATCCCTGTTGAACCACACAAGGACTTGATGATGAAAGTCCTGATTGAGACAGGTGTACAACCCGATCGAAAAATCACTGTCAAAGGAAGTGAGTTTACAGTTGGAGACTATTACAAAGCCTCCATCTTGCGGTCCTATCTCAATCCACAAACAAACGATTCTTCTTACCTTTCTCCCAATGACATGCCTTGGTCGGTCCAAGCAATTACCGCACTGGTACAACCAAATCAAACATGGTCATCCGTGGGTGGTCTGACAGGTTCAGCAGATTTTTTGACGCAGTTTTTATTCGCCGTTCTGGGACAAGAAACCCTACCTCTCAAAAAAGCCATGGCTGCGGGAGCAACATTTAGAAAAGATCGTACTGGCATCTTTAAATACACCTGTGGTGGTGCCCACCTGTTACAAGCAGCTGGCTACGCAACTGCACGTGGATTCGGCAACGAAATGACCCAGACAGAACTCAACACACAAATTGATCTTCTGTTCTTTCGATTTCCAAAAGAGCTCAAAATTTACGACGACATCATGAAATCACAGCCCGAACACAAAGTTCGACTGCTTGTTCAACGATTGAAATTTGTGGGACACTTTCTAGAAAATGCCCAAAAGTTTTCCATCTTGGGTCTATATAAACCCAATGATACACAGATTCGTCTAATGCAAGGCGCCATGGATCAACTGGTATTGACAATTCGTGCGCTCCAACAAGAAGGTGCCTACCAAAGTTTGTACAACATCAAAGCCAACGACCAGCAATTGTATAGAGACATCATCGGAGACTCGGCTCACGCCCTTTACGCCATGTACTTGTTCAGTGGCAATCGATACATCACCTACTGAATCCAATACGTCGTACAGGTAAAGAGATGCAGATCGAGACAGACTTCTGGATTATGGGCTCTTTGCCTCTTGCTCTCTGGCCATCAATTGAGCCACAGCAACAGAATTGACCAACTGTTGCATTGTCCACACTCGAACAAACGGTATTTGTGACCCAGATGCACCCATCACAATGGCTCGACGGTTGTGTTCGGCAACGTCTCTCGGTACCACTTGTTCCAAAGCATCATAAATCAACGACAACCCCATCAATGCGAGTTCCCACTTGAGCCGAACATTTGGATACTCAGAATCATCCATTGCCATATCGGCACAGGACTCCACCACTGCGTCCAATAAAGTCTGCTGAATCTCTTGATCATTTTTCACCACAACAGAAATGCCTTTGACACCATCTTCCAACACAATTTCTGGCAAGGGAAAGAACACCCCAGTTTCAGGGTGTACAATATCCGTTGTTTGGTGAGCCAATGCAGGATTGTATACGCCTTCCCCCGTCAAGGTAAAGTGGGGTTGAGTTGGTGCAGGACAGAGAAGTTCAATAATTTCCCATTCTTCAAAGGGCGACACTTGCATTGTCTCAAAACAATGCGTCATCCACCATATGGTTTCTTCCGTTCGAGTCGCTTGAAGTCCATGACTGTTCATGTGGGCAAGCAAATCACTTTCAGAAACCAAGTCAATGCGTTCAGACTCCAAATCGGCAACCCCTGTTTGTCCACGAATTAGGACCCCCGCTATCAAAATGGCGTCGTTCTCCAAGGGAAACCACAGTGCAAACGGGACGCCTCCATCGGGTTCAGGATATCCAAGAAAAGTACGTAGAACACTCATCCACGAGCCCCCTGTTTGTTCTCAGCATCCAGTACCTGATTCACGGTGATAACCGCCATATTGAAGACTTCTGTCTCGGATGCGCCCATGGCAATAGCATTGACAGGCTGACTCACTCCAGTCAACACTGGACCAATGGTTGTCACTCCACCCACTTCAGAAAGCAACTTGTAAGAGATGTTGCCACTGACAAGATTGGGAAAGATCAGGACATTGGCGGTACCTGCGATGCTGGAAAATGGATATTCCTTGGCAAAATGCTCTGAAATTGCAGTATCTGCCTGCATTTCTCCGTCGATCTTTAAGTCTGGTTCTTGTGCCTTGACAATGGAAATGGCTTTGCGAATTCGGCGAACTTCCTCATTGTCACGATGGGTCCCAAAGTCAGAAAAGGACAGCATAGCCACCCTCGGCTCGTACCCAAAGGTTCGTGCAACGTTTGCAGTATTGATGGCAATCTGTGCCAAATCTTCTGCCGTTGGATTGATGTTGACAGTACAGTCGCCAAAGAAGAAGCGACGCCCCTTAGACACGATGACATAGGTTCCTGAAATGACCTTCACTTCAGAATCTAAGCCCAATACCTCAACCGCTGGACGAATGGTATCGGCATAGGGAATCGCAATTCCCCCCAGCAGACCATCTGCACGACCAAGTTTAACCATCATGGAACCAACCACGGTCTCATCCAACATCGCGCGTCGAGCCCCCTCTTGAGTCATCCCCTTGCGTTGTCGAAGTTTCCAATAGGCGTCCACCAGTTCTGCATCTTCGGAACACTCTACGGGATCAACGACTTCAACACCTTCCAATCCCAGATTCATGCTGATGCGCTTGGCTTCGATTCTATCTGGATTTCCAATGATGATGGGATTGCACACCCGCTCTTCAATGATGCGTTCAACTGCGCGAAGTACTTTATCGTTTTCACCATCTGGAAAAACAATGCGACGCTTGTTTCTACGTGCGCGTTCCACCAAAGGCTGAATGACAATCTTGGCCTTTTCCATGAGTTGAGCCAATCCACTTTGATAAGCCGCAAAGTCTTGGATGGGTTTTTGCGCCACACCGCTCTCCATCGCTGCTTTGGCAACAGCCGGAGCAACCCACATCAATACACGTGGATCAAAGGGCTTGGGAATCAAATAATCCGGTCCAAAGTTCAAACCGTGATCGTCATAGGCCAAGCGAACCTCTTCTGGTACATCTTCCTTTGCCAGCTTTGCAAGCGCATAGACTGCAGCCATCTTCATTTCGGTGGTGACTTTTGTGGCACGACAGTCCAGTGCCCCTCTAAATACAAATGGAAACCCCAAAACATTGTTGACCTGATTGGGAAAGTCTGAACGACCGGTCGCAATGATCGCGTCAGGAACGGCTTTTCTTGCATCTTCATAGGATATTTCAGGTACTGGATTGGCCAAGGCAAAGATGATTGGTTTATCCGCCATACTTTTGACCATATCTGGCTTCAAGAGGTTACCAACGCTGAGACCAATGAATACATCTGCTCCAACGAGAGCCTCTTTGAGAGTATGAGAATTGCTGGGTTGTGCGAACACTTCCTTCTCTGGGAACATGTCTTCTTCGCGCCCTGTGTAAATTAATCCATGAATGTCAAACATGTAAATATTGGACACTTGCACACCCAAAGACACCAACATATTTGCGGTGGCGACGGCGGCGGCCCCTGCACCAGTAAAGACAACTTTGATGTTTTCCAAAGAACGCTCCGTCACTTCACAGGCGTTCAAGAGTGCCGCTGAACCAATGATTGCTGTTCCGTGTTGGTCGTCATGAAACACAGGGATTTTTAAGTCCTGCAAGGAGCGCTCAATGTAGAAACATTCGGGTGCTTTGATGTCTTCTAAATTGATTCCCCCAAATGTAGGGGCAATGGCCCGCACAGCCTTAATGACTTCATCCGGATCTTTCACATCAAGTTCAATGTCAAATACATCGATGTCCGCAAAACGCTTAAATAGATTCGCTTTGCCTTCCATCACGGGCTTACCAGCGAGTGCTCCAATGTCCCCAAGCCCCAACACAGCCGTTCCATTGGAAACCACAGCGACCAGATTCCCTTTTGAGGTGTATTCATAAGCCGATTCAGGATGCTTGGCAATTTCTCGACATGGCTCTGCAACACCCGGAGAATAGGCAAGAGACAAGTCGTGTTGTGAGGTCAAAGATTTGGTTGGTACAACTTCAATTTTGCCAGGTCTGCCTGAACGATGATATTCTAAGGCTTGATCTTTTAGGGACATTACGGCTCCAATACAAATGTGATACTACTGTAAATGCTTGTCTAATAACCCATTTAGTACTTTTGCAGAAGGTCATTCTTTCAGGAGAACCAAATTGCTGAATCCAATGGCACTCATCGCTCTTCTGTCCCTCCCTTTGATTTATTGGCTACACAAGTTTCACAAGAAACCACCGGTCAAGTTGGTGTCTTCGTTGTATCTTTGGCCACAATACACTCAGCGACCCAAAAGTGGCACCAAGAAAACTCGATTCGTCCAATCCGTCTCTTTTTGGCTAGAACTTTTCATGGCTTTGCTGGTATGCGCGCTGCTCATTCAACCGAGTGGATGTGACAAATCCGGTGTCCATCATACACTGGTGGTGGATACATCCGTTTCGATGAACGCCACAAATCTAGAGCAAGCCCTACTGAATCGAATATCTGAAGCCTCTGCAGAAGATCGCTTTACCATCATTGGGGCCGGTTACGGTGCCCGTTTGCTTGGAGAGTATCAGGACAAACAAACAGCACAAAACACCGTCCAGTCCTTAGCCTTTGTTGATTCAACCGCAGGCCTACAAACAGCCATCTCTTTGGCAGAAACAGTATCCATTGGCAAAGTTGAAGTATGGACAGATCAACCGACCAAATCACAAAAGCAACTGGAATGGCACACGTTGGCACAGAAAGCGGACAATATTGGAATCACTCAAGCACAATGGAATCAGAACATGCTGGAACTCGGCATTACAAATGCCAGTACGCAATCTCATCAAATAAACATCACAGTCTATAAACTCGATGATGGGCAAAGCAAAACACCGATGGACATCCAAAATCCCACAAGTACTCTGGAGCCAAATTCAGACGCTGTGTTAACCCTGCCCATGAATGAACGAGCTGAGCATCTCATTGTGTCCATACAAAGCACGACCATCGATCTATTGACAGAAGACAACACTGTTCATCTACACACCGTTGCCAATCAGTCACTGTCCGTGGCGCGCACCATGGACAACAAAATGGCATCCGCTCTGGGACTTTATAGTTCAAGAGCGGATGCTCCCGTATTTACCCTTCTGCCCAACCCTGTCGAAGAAACACCTATGAAAGCGGATCTATTGTTTACCAGTCGTGATCTGGGTGGAGGTCCATCTACTTGGAGAGTGCACTTTGCCCCTGTCAAAACCCCCAAATGGACACAGCACATATTTGCCCACAGTGCCCACCCACTGCTGGAAGGCGTTGACACGAGCAACAGTTTATGGGAATACGATGCAGATCGAAGACTGAGGGGACAAATATTAATGGATGCCGATGGGGTACCGTTGCTCACAGAAGAGAGAGACCCTACAGGACACAAAAGAATTTTGCATTTCAACATTGGTCCCAACAGTGGATTTTTGCGAAGCCCCAGTTGGCCCATTCTATTGTCCAATATAATTCAAGCTAGACTCGACCAATTAGATGGGTTCAACGTAGAACAAGCCCACCTTGGGGAGATCATTCGGGGAACAGGTTTGGAAAACGGTACTTGGACCGTACGACATTTTGATGGTGTAAAGTCCAGCAAAGATGCAGTCAATGTTCAAAACGGTACACTTGCCATCACTGCTGAGGACATAGGTGTCTATCAATTCATCAATCCCATCGGTTCTTTGGTCCACAGTACAACAGTGAACTTATTGACCAAAAGTGAAACACTCCTTGTAGAACAAGAATACAGTGTACAACAAAGTCCACTGACTCCTGAAAAGATTGAGCGCCCTGCCTCGCACTGGCAGGTCTGGATTTGGCTTCTCTTAATTGGTTTGACCGCTTGGAATTGGAAGGCAACATCATGATTTTCCAGTACCCTTGGCTGTTCTTGTTCGTCGCCCCATTGATGTGGACTCTGTGGGTCTACACACCACACTCTACAATCGTAAAATTGCTTCGTCTTGCGATCACCTGTGTGCTGACGTTGGGATTGGTCAACCCCAGTTGTACAGTGCCCACTACACAACAAAATATTATCGTGGTGGTCGATCGTTCGGACTCAATGCCTAGAAATGTCGATGACATGGCCACTGAAACCATCCAAGAACTCGAAAAGTCATTGGGACAAGGAGACAACCTAGCCGTTTTGAGTGTGGCCCAGACGGTCATCCTCGATAAAGCATTGAATCAAACACCGTTTCAAGGTTTCAACACACTAGAGCAAAGAAGCCAGTCCAATCTTGAATCTGGTCTCCAAAAAGCGTTGCAACTGTTGGACAACAAACCACATGGGAAGATTGTCTTGCTTTCAGATGGTGCAAACACAGACGGTTCACTCGACAGTGCCAGCACACAAGCACTGATTCAAACAGTGCCCATCTTCCCCTATTGGAAAACGAAACGCAGCAAATCCGACATCCGCATTTCAAATGTCTCCGCACCGCCATTGATCAATGAAGGTGAACAAGCCAGCATTACCACTTTTGTAGACTCTCCGAGCCAACAAGAAGCACTGGTGACCTTGTACAAAGACAACACAGCCATCGCACAAGGGCAAAAGTTGCTTGAAAAAGGCAGAAACACAATTCACTTCACCGACATCCCGACCAGTGGTGGCGTACACACCTACAAGATCGATGTTGCGGTGGAAGGTGACAGCACACCTCAAAACAACCAGGCAGAAATCGGCGTTTTGACAAAAGGTCGGAAGAAAGTGTTGTTGCTGAGCCTTACGGATTCTGTACTGAAACCGATATTACAAAGCGCTGGCTTACTGGTTCACAGTACACATCCAGGCAATGTGGATTTGTCTCCGGCTACGTTGTCCCAGTTTCAAACTGTAATTTTGCACAATGTCCCAGCCACACAGTTTCAAGAAGTCGAGTTGGAGAATCTCGCCAATGCTGTTGAACATACTGGACTTGGGCTCTGGATGGTTGGTGGCGCCCAGTCTTTTGGTGTTGGTGGATACCTTCACAGTTCCCTAGAATCGGTCATTCCTGTTGAGTTGGAAATTCGAAGTGAACGTCGAAAAATGGGGATGGCACTTGCCATTGCCCTAGATAGGTCTGGTTCTATGGGTGTCTCTGTTGGACCCAACCTCACCAAAATGGATCTGGCCAATCAAGGAACCGTAGCGGCGCTGAGCCTATTAACACCGATGGACTCAATTTATGTGGCAGCTGTGGATACAGAAAACCACACCGTTGTGCCGATGCAAACCGTCGAATCACCCAGAGAACTCACCTCAAATGTCATGAAAATTAAGTCTGATGGGGGGGGTATTTACGTATCCACTGCCTTGGAATCAATGCTCAACCAACTCAAGGATGCACCTCAAAAGAATCGACATGGCGTATTGTTTGCAGATGCTGCTGATGCAGTGGACAACAACAACACCCTCAGTACTGTCGACGAACTCAGAAAGAACAACATCACCCTTTCTGTAATTGCACTGGGCAACCCCGCCGATTCAGACGCTGGATTTTTGGCTCAGGTCGCGCGTGACGGTGGCGGGTCCTTGTATTTTGCCCAACACCCAAAAGAATTGCCCAAACTGTTTGCGATGGACACCATGTTGGCGTCAAAATCTGGGTATGTCGAGGAAGTTGTCTCAACAAAGTCCATCTTAGGTCTAACCCCATTGGGTGGAACTGGGTTGAATGATTTTCCAGAGATTGAAGCCTACAACATTGGTTATCCCAAGAAAAACAGCCAATTGGGCATGCAAACTGGAGACACTGAACCTACCCCTCTGTTGACATATGGTCGATATGGATTGGGTCAAAGTGTTGCATACTTGGGCGACATCGGTGGTCCAAATGGACAACATATTTTAAAGTGGACAGAATTGAGTCAATTTGTGAACACAATCGTGTCAGGAATTTCTCAAACAGAAGCAGACGGTGTTTCCTATGCCGGCATCAGTGGCACAGGAGACAAGAAGACCATCACCATAGAAACGAACACTCCACCACCTCCCATTAGAATATTGGCCGATGATGGCAGTGTTGAGTTTGTCGACCTCGTTCAAACCAACGAAAACATTTACCAAGCGAACTATACCCCAAAAGGAACTGGGGTGTTCATTGCACAACTTGAGTCCAGTAGAGGAACGACGACCCTACCCCCGATTTCACAAGTCACAACCATGGAATACGGAAACTCTGACTCACACAACAACAAAGAAACCATGATGGAACTGGCTAGTCGAACCGGTGGAATCTTCAACCCAAGCATTGCAAACATTGTTGAACGCCATGAATTCCACAGCCAACGACGCTCATTGGAATTGCTTTGGCAATGGTTGACACTGGGTTTACTACTGTGTGAGATTTCAGAGCGAAAGTTGCGCTGGATTCAAAAGTTTGCACAGAAGTTCCAGCGAAATAACCCGCGTCAACAGAAGGTTCCACCGTTTGCCACGCCACCCAAAAGTGCTGTGGCACCCACAGAACGCAACACTGAGTCCGCTCACCAAACAATTGAGACACCATCTGACAATACAGAACCTGAGGTATCCTCAGAGACCAGCACACAAAACGCAAAAAAGACAAGCGCACTCCAAGAAGCCCTGAAGCGCGCCAAAAATCAACGCAACAAGGATTGAAGGCTTAAAGGGTATCCAATCGACGTTGCCACCCACCACCACCAAAGCCAGAATAGACTTCTGGGGTGTTTTCAAGTACACCAGCAATGGTTGCCATGTGGTCGCTGGTCATTCTCTTGGCGACATCCAATGCACCCAAGTTTTCTTCAAGTTGACTCGGTTTGGTTGCACCGAGCAGAATCGTAGTGACATTCGGATTTTTCAAACACCAGGCCAACGCCAACTGAGTCATTGAACAGTTCAATTCCGATTGCGCAAATTGAGTCAGTTCTCGAACTTTATCCAAGGTTCCGTTCTCTTTACAAGCCTCAAGTTCCTTTCGTAGAAACTCGTAACCAGGCTGGGTCAAACGTGAATCTTCAGGAATACCATCGTTGTACTTCCCAGTCAAAATACCGGATTTCAGGGGTGACCAAATGGTTGTGCCCATTCTATAAGGTGCTTGATACATCGGATGATATTCCTGTTCAAAGCGTTGACGGTGGAACATGTGGTATTGCGGTTGCTCAAACTGTGGAGGCTCCAGTCCAAATTGGCGCGCAATCCAAAAGGCCTCGGTAATTTGCTGGGCTGACCATTCACTGGTCCCCCAAGCCGTTGCCAAACCAGAGCGTACCACATCGGTCATCGCGCGAACAACTGTTTCTGTTGGGGTAAATGGATCGGGTCTATGGCAAAAAACCATATCCACATACTCCAGTTGCAATCGATTCAAAGAGGCTTCCATTCCTTCCCAGATATGCTTTCGAGACAACCCCTTTTCGTTGACCCCATCGCCACCCCAGAAAATCTTGGTGGTGACAATAATTTCGGAACGACGCCATTCTTTTGGATGCTCTTCCATTAACTGAGCCATTGCCTCACCCATGATCCGCTCAGCCTCTCCTCTAGGATCGCCATAAACCTCGGCATTGTCAAACAAGTTGACGCCAGCCAAACGCGCTTGGTGCAACAGTTGCTTTGCGGCTTGAATCCCTTCATCGTTGGACAAACGATCTTTCACGCCAAAGGTCGCCCAAAATCCATAGGACAGCACAGATACCTGCAGTCCAGTATTTCCCATCATTCGATACAACATTGTTTTCTCCAAATTATGTGTTCTTGTTGTGCTTAACCCAAGATCAACAAGTTTCAAACCGTACAGTGTGCGTTGATTTCTGTGTAGAGATGACGCACACTTTATTGACACAAAATCGGCACTTGTAACATGGAATGTCATACAGTAAATTTGAAAAGTACCCAATCGTTTGTGGAGTGTAATTATGCGTATGTCATCCTGTTCCCTCGTTCTCAGTTTATCCCTCATCGCGTGTGGTGAAACCAAACCCGAAGCCGAAGATACTGGATTGGAGCCAACTGTTGAACCCAGTGGAGAAGACACGGACACCGAAGACACCAATGACACTGAAGATACCCAAGACACACAAGATACAGAGGACACCAGTGACACAGAGGATACAGAAGACCCCAATGAAGTGGACCAAGATGGTGACGGATACAGTCTCAATGATGGAGATTGCAACGATTTGGATGCGTCTCTCAATCTAAACGATGCTGACGGTGACGGACAGTCCTCCTGTGATGGAGACTGCAACGATACAGATCCGGATGTATACAATGGCGCGGAGGAACTCTGTGATGGGCAGGTAAACGACTGTCAAGGTGCCACCACTCAGCCAACAGACGTTCCAGAAACAGAAATGGATTCTGATGGAGATGGATACGCCGTCTGTGAGGATGACTGTGACGACAGCAACCCAGATGCCTTCCCCGGCGCTGCCTACAATGAATCAGCCACAGCCTGCATGATTGATGCAGATGGAGATGGCTACGGAGAGGACCTAGGCACCACAAATGTGGGGGGCTGTTGCTACGTCTTTGATATGGAAGACTCATGGGGCGACGGTTGGAATGGCGCATCCCTTGAAGTCTCTGTGAACGGTGGAAACGTTGCCAGTGTATCCCTACCGGATGCAGGGTTGAGCAACCAAACTCAAACAGGTTCTGAAACGGTTTGCGTCACCAATGGAGACATGGTGGAAATCACTTTTGTGGGTGGTTCTTATGACTCTGAAATCAGTGTTTCCATTATAGATCCAGAAGGCAACCAGGTGTTTACAGGTGCCGACCCAGCAGATGGTGTGGTCTACACTGGCAACGCTGTTTGTGAAGATGAGTCAGTGGTCACCGCTTCTGGAACGGACTGCGACGACACTGACCCTGCGGCTTATCCTGGCGCTCCTGAGGTGTGGTACAACGATGTGGACAACGATTGTGCGGGAGATTTAGCCGCAGACTTTGATCAAGATGGAGATGGTCAATCCGCTGATCAATATGGTGGGCAAGACTGTGATGACACCAACGCCAATGTATACACGGGTGCAGTCGAAAACCCCTCAGACGGCATTGACAACAACTGCAATGGAGACATTGACGAGGGCTTTGCCATTGAAACGATCGCTACTGGATTGTCTTACACCGATGGTCAACCCATCACCATTGATGTCGATTATTACGGCTTTGTACACATTGCATTTGAAGACAACGGCGATATCCAGTATGTCACCAACGCTTCTGGGTCTTGGAGTTCTGCAAGTACCGTCCCAACCGACGCATCTGCGAACAATGGTTTGCATCTCAAAGGCGTGGTGGATGGATTGGATCGTTTGCACCTTGCGTATTCAGCCTCAAACGGTAGCGATCATGAGGTCAGGTACATGAACTTGAACACCATCAATGGCACTTGGTCCAGTGAATCTGATGTGTCTACGATCGGTTCAGGAACGTTGGATTCAGAATTTAGACTGGACATGGATGTAGACAGCACCAATTTCCCAAGCATCGTGTGGTTTGATCAAACCGACAGCACACCTTGGTTGTTGGACGCCAACAGTGTCTCTCCATTGCAAGGAGTAGAGTCTCAACTCGATGACAATTGTCAATTTGGTGCTTGCGTTGGGTATACAGGGTCCTACATCAGCCTAGCCATCGACAATTCCAACACCAATCACACTGTGTTCTACAACAATGTGGTCGGACAAGAAAACCAGACCAATCAGGTCCCCGATCAGAGCGCTACACGTACCTGCAACACAAATTTCTTCACACCAGACGTAACCAGCATGTTTGTCGAAGAAGATGGAGACGGCATCAACAACGATGTGGCAATCAAGCCTTATTCAAACAAGGCCGGTGTCGCCTACATGGACGCCACAACAATGGAACTGATGTACGCACACAACACAACAGGTGGCTGTGGGGGCTGGACATATGAATTGATCGACGGAAACAATGCTGGTGAACACTTGTCTCTTGTGTATACGAGTGATGACCACCCATACATTGCCTATTACACTAGTCAAACTGCAGACCTAAAGATTGCATCCAACAATGGAAGCGGCTGGGTTTATGAAACTGTTGATACATATGGAAACATTGGACAGTTTGTCGACATGACCATCGATGGCAATGACATGGTCCACATTGTCTATTTCGACGCGTCTACAGGCTCCATCAAGTATGCGACTGGGCAACTCTAAGCGCAATAAAGAAAAAAGTACTCACCACATCTTTGGTGAAAAGCGCACCATCAAGGGAAAGTGATCCGATGGATGCCAGCGATTGGGTGGAAAGTCACCATTCTCAATCTTGGATTTTGCATCTTGAGAGATTGGTGGTACCACACCTGAACATTCATATTTGTTGGAGCGCATCCACACTTGGTCCAAAGCGTATTTGCCGATGTATGGCTTCGGTTTGGGCAGTTCAATGTCCACCCGCAACAAATCATTGAATACCGCCCAATGCTTTCCCGATTCAACTTCTTGGAGATAGACATCCACGAAGTCATTTCGACTCAAGCCCTGTTCCGTGATCTTTTCAAGCGCATTTCGATATTCGGACCCCCGTAGTTCAAGGTTGATGTCGCAAATCCACCGCTCCACTTCTTCTAATGTCATATACGTTGAATCCGCTGAGTATCGTTCAAACAGTGCGTTCAAAGCCCCAATAAACTCCGATTTGGGTGTTCGTTTTCTCCAGTGAACCATCGAGTCTGCCGAGTTGCGCACCCACATCGTGGTTGAATCTGTCACATGACGATACACCTCCCGAAACCGTCCCATCCAGTGTTCTTTGACTTTGGAAGTAATCTCAACGGTTGGGTAACGCGTTTCTCGAAACCGAGGCTCAACAATACCATCTTCTAGAAATCTCAGCACTGCGGTTCCTTCGGAAGAAGAATTGAAGTCTCCACTGAACAACACCATGTCCAACGCAAATCTATTCTTCAGTTTTTCAACTTGCTTCATGGCTTTGGCGACTTGTTGAAACCGTTCTTTTGGATGACGTCCTGCGCTCAAATGACAATTGACCAAACACAGCAACAAACCAGACTGTTCTCGCAACACCACGACCAATGTGCGGTTCAAATGGTAGTCCGCCAACAGTTCAAACCGCTCCTTTTTCCATGCTGTGACCATGGCTATCCGTGCCCGTTTGTGACAGAGCAACTCATGAGAGTTGGTTAAGAAATCCAAATCCTTTTCATATGTTGCCAACGCACACTCTTGAAATGTAAACAAATCAATCGTCACAGAAATCTGATGTTGCAATAATGACTTTCGATGTGCCCAAAGACGTTCTTCTAAGGGCGTTTTTGGATGATAATACTTGTACACCCACCATCCTTGTTCAGAATTGGGCAACAAAATATTGTAGGACATCAAGGAAATGTCTTCGGGATCACGATTGAGATCTGTTGGTGCGATTACAAACATGGGCAAATCTAAGTCTTGTTGGAAAAGGTCGAAAAATTGTATAGTACCTTAGCACAGTTCGAAATAGATATACACCATCGACAATATAGAAGACGACAACCCACAGGATTCAACATGCGTTTCATCAGCCTATCCACTCCCCTTGCATTGCTCCTTGCCTGCGGTGAAAAAGCGCCCGCAACACAAAACGATACCGGCTCAGTGACCGAAGAAGAAGAAATCACCTATGAATCTGGTTGTTTTGTTGTAGATGGTGGAGATGGCTACAAATATCTCAATGACGCGATTGCTGTTGCCGATGAGGGATCACAAATTAGCCCCGTTGGATGTACCTCATTTGAGCATGAAGAAAAAGTCATCATCGACAAGGCAGTTCGACTGGTTGGTGTAGGCCAAGATCGATTTACGCTCGTAGCCCCCGTCAACGAAACCGCCATCACCATTGTCGCAGATGGCGTTGAAATTTCAGATTTAAGCGTGCAATCCACTCGAAGTGGTATTTCTGTGGAAGGAGCCAACGACGTTTACCTACACGACATGACCATTTCTGAGGTCGGAAACTTTGCCATCAAAAGCACTGGGAGTGAGTTGGAACTCGAAAATCTAACTCTGTGGAACAATCAGGATGGAGCTGTAAGCGTAGACGGAGGTTCCATAACCGCGACGGGACTGGACGTACGAGGAAATGTTGGAAACAGCATCCTCATTGGTGGTGGTGCACTCTTCAACTTATCAGACTCAGAAGTCGTCGAAGCACAACCCACAGACCCAGCATCCATTTCCGATGGATTTGGTGTGTACATCGATGGGGGTTCGACCTTCATCAGTTCAAACAACCTCTACGATGGCAACACACTCATGGGCGTACAATCCGTCGATGGTACAATTGATATGAGCAACGACGTTGTGTCTGGATCGTTGTCAACAGGTGTCTGGGCTGAGGGACCAGGTTCTATGACGCTTAACGATGTCACGTTGGACGGCAACTTGACATATGGAATTATCAACATGGCAACTGGTGAACTGTCACTGAGCAATGTCACAATTTCCGTAGATCCTTTGATGAGCCCATCTTATGACATTGAAACGTGGGAAGATTCTGGTTTTGGCTCAATGGGGTTGTTTTCGAACTCTCCAAAAGTCACCCTCGATGGCGTAGAAATCACTGGATACAACAACTGTGGTGCAAACCTTCAATCTGACGGCACAGGGGAGATCACTGTTGAGGGATTCAACATCCACGACGTTGGGCGTAAAGGATTGGTGATTGCAGGCCACAACGGTACAATGAACAATGTTGTACTCAAAAACATCTTTGATCTCGATGGAAATTCCAGCAAAGAACCCGACGAAGATGGCAATGTGGCCGATTACGAAACATTCTGTCAACAAGTCGATCGAAACGCAGCAGCAGCAATCATCACCAGTGACCTCACCGTCAGCAATGTTCTAACCACAGACATTGAAGGATTTGGGTGGAGCATTATCCAAGCCAACGTTGACATGGATACCGCCTATGCTGCAAACAACACCTGTTCATCCTTCCTCGCGTTCCAAGGTGGACTGCAAGCGCGCAATATCGAAGTTGCCAACAACAATTTTGAGTACGACGGACTGGGTTCTGGAGTGGTGGGATATTCAGCGACGCTATTGTCTGTCGAAAACTCAACCTTTAATGGCGATACCGAAGAGGTTTTGGACATCAGTGCGTTCTTGTACGACTCTACCGGTATCTTCACCAACAACACCTTTACTGGTGGTGGAATTGGGGTGTATTCTAACGAAAGCAGCATCGAATCAAGCAACAATAGTTATTCCAACCATGTGGGATATTCGGCTTTTATGTCTGGTGAAAGTGCCAATGGCTCAACACACCAATTTGTGAATGATGTGTTCATGACTTCTGAAGGTTCCACTGCATCAGGCACACCGATTTATTGTTCGGATGCTGGTACAGTGGAGGTAGACACAAGTACTTTTAGTGATGTTTCAGCAACGTATGCATTATACTTCGGTGGTTGTGACTCTGAGATTGAAAACACAACGTTCTCGAACATCGCCAGTTACTCCATCTATGGATATGAAGGAAATCACGACATTTCCACCAGTACCTTTACCAATGTCAATACCGTAGGAACCAGTGGATCGGCATTGTACTTCTTTGGAAGTCAAGCCATGAACGTCAGCGTGTCGGATGTAAGCATTGAAAACAGTGGCGGTGATGGCATCTACACCTTTGGGCTTGGTGGCGAAACAAATCCCATGCTTGTAGATTTGAATGGAATCGAACTCCAAAACATTTCTGACGATGCCCTCTTCGTGTACGGTGGACAAGCCTACGTTGAAGACGTCACCGTCAATGGTGCCAGTCAAGGATTGTATGCTGAAAGTGCTACAGTCGACATGGTGTTGAGTACCATTGAGAACGCGACTGAATCAGGGGTCAATTTTCTGAACTCTACAATGAACATAGATACAGTCACCATCACCACAACTGGAGAACATGGCATTGAAGCATCTGGTGGAACACTAACCGGTAGCAATATTCAGGTAAGCGACGCAACCGAATCCGGACTGTTCGGCGACAATGGACTGGATCTCACGCTGACCACCTCAAGTTTTACAAACGGTCTTTATGGGATTCAACTTGAAGGCACGGAGACACTGCCAGTAGCTTTTGCCATCAGTGACACAACGATGACCCTCAACGGGATGTCGGGAGCAAGTTTGACTTACGCCAATGGAACATTTGACAGTTCAACCGCCAACAACAACCAAGAAATGGGTATGGAATGCACAGAGGCAACCTTCACCAGTTGCAGTGGAAATGACTTGACCAGCAACCTCTTGGGCGAGCAGACAGGGTGTGACACGGCTTGTGGGACAGAAGCCAATCCAACTGCTGCAGAATAGATTAAAATACTGTTTAGCGCTTGACGCCCATTGCCGCGAATGTCTCATTGTTTCGAACAATTCGGCGAATGTGGCAGTCTAAGTAGCCGTGTTCAATGAACCAAGACTGCAACTCTTCCCCTTTGAACCATCGAGTCACTGGAAAGCGCAATCGATCATAAATATCGGCAACAACGATATCAAAGGGCCATTGGTGGTGATCGTGCAACGGAAGATGGCTCACGACGGAATGCCCAACTGGAATATGACGGAATGCTCGATACGGTGTGTGTGAACCAAATCGAACCAATCGAGCAATCCATCGACTCAATTTCAACAATTCATCGTGGCTCATCGGTGTTGTCATCCCACGCAAGGCATTGTTCACCAGCAGTGTCAATCCCTGTCTTGGTCCATACACCCAAAGATTCAATGTCCCCCCTGAACCCAAGATTCGATGTGCTTCTTCCATAATGTCAAATGGATTTTCCGTATGGTGTAAAACGCCAAAAGAATACACTCGATCAACGGTGGAATCTTGCAGTGGCAACCTTGACGCATCAGCCTGAATCACGTGAACATGTTGAAAGTTTTTTGTGTTTTCTTGCGTCATCCGAACCGCATCTTCACTGTGATCAATGGCAATTACTTCTGCCCCGTACCGAGCTGCAAAATACACATGTCTACCATAGCCACACCCCACATCCACAACCGTGCGTCCCAAAAAGTCATCTTTGACCAATGGAGCTTGTAGGTCTTTAAAATTCTCTTCCCAAGCAGAAATATCGGTCAGATTTTCCAACTGGGTATAGCGGTGAGCCGAGGCTTCAATCTCCGGTTGGTTGTCCAGCAACAGTCGAGGAATCCCATCTCGAATCTCAAAGTTTGCGGGGCAAAGGGTACAGTGCAACACACCTTCGACAACGTCAATCTCTTCTGAGGTCGCCAGGGATACCCCTTCTGGAACGCCCCGTGTCGATACAAAACTGCTAGCCCATCTTTTGTGGGTCATTTCCTTATGGCTCTCAACGGTAAATCCACCCTTTTGGCACGCAGGACAGAGTAGGTGTTTCACTAAACGGTATTTCATATCGCCTCCAACCTAAGCAACATAACACAAGGAATGCATCGTGTCGGTTCGTCAAGGCAATCGTTTTCGGTTAAGAAATCCCTAAATGTCACCAAATGTTTCACAGACAACATTTTACTCGGACCACTAACCACAGATACCAATGGGAAAGAGAAGCACATGAGCACAACACAAACATTGTCCAACGTCGTTATTCGCTTCGCTGGAGATTCTGGCGATGGGATGCAGTTGACAGGAACCCAGTTCACCGACACCTCTGCAATCCATGGAAATGACTTGGCAACATTTCCGGACTATCCGGCAGAAATTCGTGCACCAGCCGGAACCTTAAATGGTGTCTCTGGATTTCAGTTGCACTTCTCGTCCAATGATATTTTGACTCCAGGTGACTCTCCTTCCGTCCTTGTTGCCATGAATGCTGCCGCGTTAAAAACAAACCTGCCAACAATTAAAGCGGGTGCAATGATCATTGTCAACACAGATAAATTTGGCAAACGGGATCTGGAATTGGCTGAATACGACAGCAATCCTTTGGAAGATGGCTCACTCGATGATTATCAACTCGTAAAGGTACCGCTGTCATCACTGAGCAAAGCATCGGTGGAGGATACTGGGCTCAAAACAAAAGAAGCAGATCGTTGTAAAAACTTCTTCGCACTCGGCATGTGCTATTGGTTGTATTCAAGGGATATGAAGCACACCAAGGAGTGGATTGACAATAAGTTCAAGCCCCCCTACTCTACTGCAAATCTCAAGGCTCTTGAGGCTGGTTGGTCTTTTGCAGATACGCTAGAAATCTTGCCAAACAATTATGAAATCCCCCCCGCCAAACTGACCCCAGGTGTGTACCGAAACATCACAGGAAACCATGCGCTTGCTTTGGGTTTTGTCACCGCAGGTCACTTGTCTGGACTACAACTCTTTCAAGGCGCCTACCCCATCACCCCTGCTTCTGATGTCTTGCACTTTTTGTCGAAATATAAAGCGCACAACGTACTGACCTTTCAAGCAGAAGATGAAATTGCCGCCATTTCTGCAAGTATCGGTGCGGCATTTGGTGGTTCATTGGCAATTACCACTTCTTCTGGTCCAGGTATTGCCCTCAAAGGCGAGGCCATCGGTTTGGCGACCATCACCGAGTTGCCTTTGGTGATTGTAGACATTCAACGTGGCGGTCCTTCAACTGGATTGCCAACCAAAACCGAGCAGTCGGATTTGAACATCGCGGTATTTGGACGCCATGGAGAATCTCCCATCCCAGTAATTGCAGCGGGCACACCTTCTGACTGTTTTGATGTGGCTGTTGAAGCCGCCAAGGTCGCCGTTGAATTTCGGATGCCGGTCATGGTGTTGACAGATGGATACCTCGCCAATGGTTCTGAACCTTGGAAACTACCAGAAATTGGGAATCTTCCGTCCATCACACCAAACCATGAACCAGCGCGACATTCTGGAGAGGCTTTTCTTCCATACGAAAGAGATTCTGAGACGTTGGCTCGCCCTTGGGCAATTCCTGGCACACCTGGTCTTGATCATCGAATCGGTGGTTTGGAAAAGCAGGATGGAACGGGAAATGTATCCTACGATCCAAACAATCACGAGCACATGTCTCACATTCGTCAAGCCAAGGTCGACAAGATTCAATCCATTATTGAAGATGTTGAGGTCTTCGGACACACAGATGGTCTATTGATCGTCACTTGGGGCTCTCCGTTCGGTGCCGTTCGATCTGCCGTGACGGCTGAACTCAATGCCGGAAAGAAGATTGGACACGTCCACCTCAGATGGATCAACCCACTGCCTCCAAACTTGAAATCAGTACTGCAAAAAGCCAAACGCGTTGTCACTGCAGAACTCAACTTGGGTCAACTCAAGCGATATCTTCAAGGAGAGTACGCAATCAAACTCGACTGCATCAGCAAAATCCAAGGACAGCCCTTTCAGATTGAAGAGCTGCAAGCACAAATCGCCAAATATTACGCTCAAGTTGAAAACCAAGAAGAAGAAGAAGAATCTTCCGAAGACTCCTCCTCTGAGGCATAAGACCTTTCGTGACTATCGTCCCCACCTGTTTTACAGAAATTTCCGTATTTTGGAGCATTCATGACTGAACCCATCAAGCTTAGTAAAAAAGATTTCATGTCGGATCAAACCATTCGCTGGTGTCCGGGGTGTGGGGACTACGCCATTTTGGCTCAGGTTCAAACGGTCTTCGCCGAAATCGGTCGACCGACACACGAATTTGCAGTCATCAGTGGGATTGGCTGTTCTTCACGGTTTCCATATTACATGAACACCTATGGTTTTCACACAATCCACGGTCGTGCACCCGCATTTGCATCTGGGGTCAAACTTGCAAATCCAGACCTGTCCGTTTGGCAAATCACTGGAGATGGTGATGCGTTGAGTATTGGTGGCAACCACTTGATTCACGCATTGCGTCGCAATGTGGACATGCAAATTCTCTTGTTCAACAACCGCATTTATGGTTTGACTAAGGGGCAATATTCTCCAACATCCGAAGTTGGTAAAAAGACAAAATCTTCTCCAATGGGGTCGGTAGATCATCCTGTTGAGCCTTGCGCTTTGGCTCTTGGCTCCGATGCAACATTCATTTGTCGAACCATGGACTTGGACGTCAAACACCTGAGAAAAATGTTGCACGAGGCCTATGAACACAAGGGCTGTTCCTTTGTCGAGATTTTCCAAGAATGCAACATCTTTAACGAAGGTGCTTTTGACTCTGTGCGCAAGCCCAAGGAGCGAAAGGTCAATGCTCTATACTGTGAGCATGGAAAGCCATTGATTTTCAACAAGGGTACTCAAGGTATTCGCCTCAACACCAAAACGTTAACGCTGGAAGTCGTCACTTTGGGTGAAAATGGTATCACTGAGTCTGACCTTTTGGTGCACGACGAAACAAATCTGGCACTGGCAACCATGCTTGTTCGACTCAAAGGACCTGTTGCATTTGGAATACTGTATCGAATTGAACGTGTGTGCTACGAAGATCATGCCCACAACCAAATCGCCAAAGCACAAGAAAAGAGCCCAAATGCAGACATCGCCAGTTTGCTGTACGCTGACAATACGTGGGTCGTAGAATGAAACCAATTGCTAAATTGACCCATCCGCCCCGCTTAAAAGGAATCCTGTGCGACATCGATGACACCCTTACTCTGCACGGACGCTTGGTGCCTGAAGCTTTTATGGCGCTTCAACGCCTTCAAGATGCGGGTCTACGAGTGGTCCCCATCACAGGTCGACCCGGCGGTTGGGTTGATCAAATCGCCCGCATGTGGCCTGTTGACGGAGTGGTGGGAGAAAACGGTGGTTTGTGGTACTGGTTGGACGAACAGACCGGTAAACTCGAGCGACGCTTCGTGCAAGATGCCAAGACGCGTCTCGAGAACCGTTCAAGATTGGAACACTTGGCAGAAAAGATCTTACAGGAGGTTCCTGGATGTGCACTTGCAAGTGATCAACCCTATAGGGATTTGGATTTGGCAATTGACTTTTGTGAAGATGTCCCTGCTCTACCGGAATCGGCAATCAATCAAATCGTTAAATGCTTCGAAGATGCAGGCGCAATTTGCAAAGTGTCTTCCATTCACGTCAATGGCTGGTTTGGAGAATTTGATAAGTTGCACGGCTTCAATGCTTTTCACCAAGACCGCTGGGGCAAACCAGCAGACTTCTCGGAATGGGCATTCTTCGGAGACTCAGCCAACGATGAGCCGATGTTCAAAGCTTTTGATTGGTCTTTTGGGGTCGCAAACGTTCGCGATTTCCTTCCGAGACTGACTCATCCACCCAAGTGGATTACCCCAAGCGAAGGGGGGCATGGCTTTGTCGAGGGCATCGAACTGTTGTTGTCTGCGTTGGCAGAGACAAAGAACTGAATATTCAGCATCGTTGGTAAGAAGTCTGCTTGATTTTGGAACTACTTTAGTACTCTGCGACAACACCCACACCCATTGTCACTGGAAATACACCATTCGGACTTGGGGTATCCAAAAAATATTGGACATTTGGCAACAATGTCAACCAGTCGGCAGCAGCATAGTGGTATTCAATTTCCACCATGACCTCTCGATTGTCTAAGGAATCAAAAGAATATTGACTCCAAGAGAGTCCCGTAACGAGTAAATCTTGAGCCCTATCCAATAAACTTACATCAGATATCCACCCACCAGCGACCCACAAAGGGACTGGATTGACGCTGGGATTCAACCCTTGATTGACGCTTACCCACCCCACAGAATGGTCTCGCACCGGAAAGGTCACATTTCCATACACACCATGATTGGAGACTCGATCCATGCTCGCTTCATCTCGACTTAGGAATGTTCCCACTTCCCACCCTGTTGTGGGCAAGGCACTTTCTTCATTGCTGTCGAAGGTGCCATCCAACTGCATAAATCCCAAAAGACCGTTGTCAGGGCTCAATTCCCACTGCCACCCACGAATCGACTCATCTGTTCGCATTCTAGACAACTGATACACGCCCGACTTGAGTTGCAAAGTATCAGATAGTGTCAGCCCAACAGCCGCTCCCAAGGAGTTGAATGGTGAGATAGGAAATTGTGCCATAGAAATATTGTATTGGTTGTTGAAAGCCGAGTGCACATACAAGCCAGTGGCTTCGGGCGCCACAAAGTCCATATCGGCAGACATCGACCCCAAATGTATATACCAACGACCATCTCCCGCTTCACGAGTCAGGGACAATTCCCCCAAATAAAAGCCCGCTGGATTGAATATCTCTTGAGGCGGTTGAACGACACCCATGGTTGCACCCAAATCACCTGTGTCCATATACTGCTGAACATCTACAAACAGAGACCAATGATCCCTTTCGGTCCAAGTGGAAACATCTTTTCCAAGACCACTACCCATGCGAAGATTCCCTTCAAGGCCATGAACATAATTGATATATGGGTCAGAAAAGACAAGCATCGGTTCGGTGTCGTACATACCACCGAGTTCTATCCAAGCGGGAACGCCCGCCTCGGAGTTTCCAAAGAACATACAGAGTGCTAAAAACATGGACTCTCCACAATGTGAGGAATTTCTTGGTTGGTAACCCACTGCGATACGATGTGCGCCAACCCTTGTTGAATTTGTTCACCCAAGTGTGGATGATACCCAGCCGCATGCGGTGTAAAGATTAAATTTCCATGGTGTCTACTGTGATTCAATTCCTCAAAGGGTTCAAAAGGAAAAACATCCAGTCCCAAAAATGACAATCTACCTTCTGACAAAGCCTGAATGGCGGCAGTGAAGTTTACCAGTTTCCCACGAGCGCAATTGATCAATGTCATTTCATCACAGCGCTTCAACCATTCGTCGTTGATCATGTTTTGACTTGTTGGGTTCAATGTACACGACAGCAAGGTTACATCTGAACACTGAGGCACATCTTCCAATTCTACCAACGGAACCGAAACCGTATTTGAATCAACGAACGGATCAACACCGACCACGTTGGCGCCCAAACCCTGCAATACGGTACACAGTCGCCGACCGATGACCCCAAGCCCAATGACAGCAATGCGCTGATCCTGAATACGTAATGGCGCGTATTCTGCCAGTTTGGAGCGAGTCCATTGATTGTTCATCGCATCGACTTGAAATTTCCACTGTCGACGGTTGGCATGCAACAACATCGAGAGAATGCTCTCCACAACAGCATCCCGACGCAACATGGGCATACGAACGGGTAAAATCCCATTGTCCTTCATCCAACGCCAATCTAAGTGATCAAAACCAGACGTTGTGGTCACAACCATTTTCACGCTTGGCTTCGAAGACAATTCTTGTTCACCAACGGGCTGTTTGGAATGCACGACCACAATCTCAGCGTCTTGATGGTCTTCAACAACCTCAACCCACTGAGCAAGAAGTTTTTTTTCACTGGCAATGTGGTGGGCTTGCTCATAAACTGAGCGCCCCCATCGACTGAGTGTTGGCCTTAATACAGTAGACATGCGGCACGTTTTGCCATGAAAGGCTCTAATTCAGCATTCATCTGTGCCAACAGTTCGGCGCTGGACACCCCACGTTCCAACCCTTCTCTGATTTCAGAGCACCCAAACAACAAATCAATCGCAATGGGATCATCCACATACTCATAGGTTTCAGTGCGCCACTCAAACTTTTCGGTGTTTTCTTTGTACAGCGCTTCCAGACAAACAATGCCAAGCAACAAAGGGTCGAGAGAGTTGCGATCGGTGACGATGATTTCGATACCGTGACAAACTTCACCACCGTGTTTTTGAAAGCGTGGTTCAAAGGTGGCGGCTCTAAAGATACAACCTTGAAGCCCATTGGCATTTGATACTTGTCGAATAATGCTCAACAAATTCTGCTTGTTGATCCACGGTGCGCCAAACAAATGGAACGGACGTGTTGTTCCACGACCTTCACTGATGTTGGTACCCTCAATCAAACACATGCCTGGATAGATGACAGCCGTTTCAACCATCGGCATATTGGGGGATGGATAAATCCACGGCAAACCTGTTTCGTCAAAGAAGTGATGTCGGTTCCACGTGTCCATCTCAAAAACCCGCAAAGCACAATTTAAGCCACAGAATTTTTGAAAGAACAATCCAAGTTCCCCCATCGTCATCGCGTGTCGTGTTGGGATCGGGTATGCCGAAACGAATGACTCATAGCCTTCGTGTACAAGATTGCCTTGAACATCCACACCATTGATTGGATTGGGTCTATCCAACACCCAAATTTCGGTATTGGTCGTCGCCGCGACTTCCATGATGTACCCAAGAGACGCTTGATAGGTATAATAACGCGAACCGATGTCTTGGATATCAAAGAGAAGTACATCCAAATCGGCCAATGTTTCAGGTTTTGGGTGCAATGACTCTTCAGTTTCACCATACAAAGACACAGTTTCGATGGTCATTTCGTAGCCTGCTTCATCGACGGAAATCATATCTTGTGCAGTGGCATCGATTCCGTGTTCTGGACCAAAGATTCGACGAATCGATACGCCATGCTCCATCAACAGATCCAACAAGTGATTCCCGTGCTGATCAATGGCTGTATGGTTGCAACAAACCCCAACAATTTTACCGTTCAACACATCAATGTTCTCAAACAATCGATCCAAACCTGTTTTCATACTTTCTCCTCGCCTCTGGTTCGCTAAAATGTAGTCAGTATCTACAACCATTGCCACCAAATTTATTGACAAGTCAATAGAATAATGACATGTAGCAAATTTTGGGTTAGAAAAGCACATGCCCTTCGTACATTAAGGAAGAATCTATGTCTGAAAAATCTGTTGTTTCCATCGTTCGAACCACTCCCAAAACAGTTCTCTCTGATTATGGTCGCCTCATGGATCTGATCGAATACCAAAAAATCTTGGACCCAAAGAAAACAACAATTCTCAAGAACAACATCTCTTGGCACATGCTGTACCCTTCAGCCAATACAACCCCATGGCAAGTTGAAGGTGTGGCGCAAAAATTGCAAACGGATGGTTACGACGACGTCATGGTGTTGGAAAACAGAACTGTGGTAACCCAGGCAAAGAAAGGTGAATTTCTCAACAACTTTACCCCCGTTCATGAAAAGTATGGGTTGCCTGTCAAATACAATTTCAACCCTGCAGATATGCGGTGGGTGACTTATGAACCCAAAGGACCGATGTTGGTCTTGGACAAGATATTTCCCAATGGAATCCGTATCCCCGATTACTTTTTTGACCGCAATGTCATTCACTTGCCAACGGTCAAAACACACATCTATACCGATTACACGTGTGCGCTGAAAAATGCATTTGGTGCGCTTCTGGACAAATCTAGACATTATTGTCATTCACAAATCCATGAAACCTTGGTTGACCTTCTTCGCATTCAACAAGAAGTTCAAGCTGGAACCATTGCCATTGCGGATGGAACAACTGCTGGCTCGGGACCTGGTCCAAGAACCATGACTCCAGTGGTGAAGAACCTTTTGATCGCATCCGAAGATCAAGTCGCCATTGATGCAGTCGCCGCAAAATTGCTGGGCTTTGACCCGATGACAGTTCCTTGCATTCGCTTGGCGCATGAAAATGGGTTGGGCAAAGGACGCTTGGATGAAATTGAAGTGATTGGCGACATGGACACAGCTGAAGTCAAAAGAACCAACTGGGAATTTGTGGTGGGTGACAACGCGGCCTCCAAAGTGGGCGATCTCTTTTGGTTTGGTCCATTGAAACCCCTTGCAAAGTTGATGTTTCAAACGCCAATGGTCAATGCCTTCATCATGGGCTCCTTCGTATACCACGATTATATTTGGTACCCCATGCAAGGTCGAAAAGTCGTAGACAAGTGGCTAGCCGAAACAGAATGGGGACAACTCTTTTTGGAATATGGAAACCCCTTCGATCCTGCACGTGCCCCCAAAACTGGAAAGCGTCAGGCTATGAAAGACATCCTCAGCAATTTCATGTAAACTGCCATCCATACTTGATTGAATCCAACTCTACAATCAAAGGTATTGTTACCAAAACAAAAAGCCCCGCAGTTGCGGGGCTTTCGTCGTTGATGGGCAGTTGCTTATTCAGCCTCTGTCGCTTCTTCTGCAGAATCTTCCACGTAATCATCACCATGGTGCTTGTCGATGCGGAAGATAACACGTCTATTGTTGTGACGGCCTTCTTCAGTATCGTTGGTGTCGATTGGCTTTTCTTCACCAAAACCAGTTGCGTCCAATCGTTCAGGGGCGACACCCTTAGCAATTAAGTATTTCATCACTTCATCTGCACGGTCCTGAGACAACTTCTTGTTGTATTTATCGTCCCCTTGAGAATCGGTGTGCCCTTCAATGTGAACCAACTCAATACGATCATGATGGTTGAGAATCTCAGCAACTTCATCCAACAAATCGTGTGAACGTTCATCAATGATGTGCGAGTTTGTTTTGAAGAATACTTTGTCCAAGATTTCCAAATCGTGCGTCACTTTTGATTCTTTTGCAACGAGGTGCACCACTTCTGTATCGTTCGCCACAATCGTGATGGTTTCCTTCAGCATACGGAATCCAGGTGCTTGAACGATGACTTCGTGCTCACCTGGAATCAATGGAACGACGTACCCAGTTGGTTGCATACTGGCGCCTTTCACACCATCAATAGACCACGTTGCATATGGTACTGGCTTGTCCAATTCATCTCGAACCACAACCTTCAATGACCCCATGACAGCATCAATCTCAATGATGACATCCTGTTCTTCTTGATCTTTCACTTCAACCATGGTTGGTTCAGAAGTGTAGCGTGGATCGTCGATGTCGATCTCCACCGTGCCCGCTTGCATGTAGAAAGATGTGTGTCCAGGACCAGAGAATTTCCCATCGGCCGTGGTCCAATGCGCATCGCGGATCTCATGTCCCAAATGATCCATCAACAAAACATTGACTTTGGTGGGATCCGGACAGCCGTCTTGATCTTCAAACCCATCGATATCTTCTGGCGTTGCAGGACAGATATCAGAGTGATCAACCACACCGTCCATATCTGTATCCGTCTCAGTTTTGTGTAAGAAGGACACTGACAACACACCACGCCAGTCAGGTGTGGTCATCCCTGTCGAAAGACCTTTCGCCACACCGGCACGCACTTGGTAAATCTCATGAACAGCATACCAACCGCTCAGCATTGCCTCCATGGACAAACCATCACCATTCATCTGCTCATAGAGACCAGCCATGTTGTACTCAAAAGCCATTCCAGAAGTGCGTTCTTCATTGAACGGATGACCATACCCAACACGAGCCAACAACTGATTGCCCCAAGTGATGGACTCTGTTTCCACTGTCGGTTGTTGACGGTGTCCAACATTGATGGCCAACACAGAACGTCCCAAGTGTGCATCCATGGCACCCTCAACCTCAAACATCAACCCATCGGTTCCCAAAGGAGAATTGGTCGTGGTCGTTGGCAACGAAGAACGTGCATTCACGGCCATACCGATGCGGTGGGTATTTCGATCGAGCAGTTGCATTTTCACATCTGCCATCATTTCCCCAAGACCCAATTCACTCAAGTCCTCTGAGTTTGCCACACCTGGAACAGACTCTCCAGTTGCTTGTAAAATAATTGGTGCTGACACCGCATAGCGCAAGCGACCCTTGGTAAATCCAGCCGAAACGTCCATCTGTGTCACTGAGTCCAATAGATTGTATGTCTCGCCAGTATAGTCTTGATAGGCCATCGGCGCCTTGGCATAGGAGAAGGTGTTTCGATAGTTGAACGTTCCCGAACGGCCCATAGACGTATCGTTCAACCATAAAAACTGGTAAGAGTCGACAGCTGGTCTGAAGGATTGTGCGTTGAACTGAGGGATTTCTCCCCCTTTAATTTCTTGGGCTGATGCCAACCCAATCAACAAAGATAAAATCATGATTTCCTCACGGATAAAAATTGTGTTTGTATTCGATATTCAATTCAGCGTTGACGTCTGCGGAAGCCCAAGAGCCCAAGCAGTCCTGCAAACATTGCCAACATGCCAGATGGTTGTTCTCCAGCACTGGAACAAGCCGCAATCCCTTCAGCACCACCCACATACTTTCCAGTTGGGTATTCTTGCTTGGTAGTTGGGCTTGTTTCCAACTCAACTTCTTCACCGTCTGTGAAACCATCATTGTCGGTATCTGGATTGTTTGGATTGGTTCCGTACTCCTTGACTTCATCACAATCACTGACCCCATCACCATCGCTATCGACGTTGTTGGGGTCTGTATTGTAAGCGGAATACTCTTCACCATCCGAGCAACCATCGCCATCGGAATCTGCATTGTTTGGATCTGTTTGCGCATCGTTAATTTCAACGCAATCCCCCACGCTGTCACCATCGCTGTCGACCAAGTTTGGATCTGTTTGAGACTCAAGAACCTCACCGCCATCATCACAACCATCGTTGTCGGTATCGGCATCGTTTGGATCTGTGTTGTACTCGTTGATTTCTTGACCATCGGTTAGACCGTCTCCATCTGAATCTTCAGAGTTTGGATCTGTGTCTTGTTCATTGACTTCAACACCATCACTGGCACCGTCACCATCACTGTCAGGATTGTTTGGATCGGTACCAATTTCCTTCTCGTAACCGTCTTTCAGACCATCACCATCTGAATCTGCATTGTTTGGATCAGAGCCTTCAGCAACCTCGTCGCAGTCACCTACACCGTCAGCATCGCTGTCATCGTTGTTGGGGTCAGTTAGGTGAGTGTCCACTTCATCGCCATCAGAACACCCGTCACCATCAGAATCGGCAACCGTTGGTTCAGTCAATGTGTCATTCACTTCTTGACCGTCGGTGAGGCCATCGCCATCACTGTCGGATGAAAGTGGGTCGGTCAAGTGAGTATTGATTTCAGCACAATCGCCCAAACCGTCTTCATCAGTATCCACAACAAGAGCGTCAGTCAGGTGAGTATTGACTTCATCACCATCAGTACAATTGTCCCCATCTGAGTCCGGATTCAAAGGACTTGTCAAATGGGTCGACACTTCATCGCCATCGGTCAAACCATCGCGATCACTGTCTGCATCGTTGGCATCAGTCAAGTGGGTATTGATTTCGTCACCGTCAGTTAGACCATCACCATCACTGTCGGAATTCAGTGGGTCCGTTGCATGTGTGGAAACTTCATCGCCATCGGTCAAACCATCACCATCACTGTCAGCAACGTTGGGGTCTGTTCCCAAGTTCGCCTCTTGACCATCGGTGAGTCCATCGTCGTCGCTGTCTCCGTCTGCTGGATCGGTACCGGCGGCAACTTCATCACAGTCACCTAAACCATCGCTGTCTGTATCTACATCCAGTGGGCTGGTCATATGAGTAGTGACCTCTTCACCATCCAAACAGCCGTCACCATCAGTATCCGCGTTGTTTGGATTTGTGGTATGGGTTGTCACCTCTGCACAGTCATCCAAGCCATCATCGTCACTGTCAGAATCCAACGCATCGGTGCTATAAGTGTTTACTTCCAAGCCATCCGTACAAGCATCGCCATCGGTATCAGGATTGTTGGGGTCTGTTTCTGTAGCGTCGACCAAACCGTCAAAGTTGGCATCTTCGACACCGTCACTCAAACCATCGCCATCACTGTCGGATGAAAGTGGGTTGGTTGTGGAAGCACCATCGGCATCGGCTACAAACACGCTGGCGTCAGTATCGGCAAGCCCAACAGTCACACCGGACTCTACACCGTCGGTGAGACCGTCACCATCTGAGTCAATATTCAATGGGTTTGTTCCACTGCTGACCTCATCCCCATCAGACAAACCGTCATCATCGCTGTCCATATCTACTGGATCGGTACCACGAACATTGACTTCATTACCATCGGTCAAGCCATCGCCATCTGAATCGGCATTGTTTGGATCAGTTGGGTAATCAAACTCTTCGCCCTGCCCTTCCATGGCATCGGACAAACCGTCATCATCACTGTCCATATCCAATGGGTCAGTCAAATGAGTGTCTACTTCATACCCATCGGTCAAGCCATCTTCATCTGTGTCAGAATCTGTTGGCAGTGTACCATGAATATTAACTTCATCACCATCACTCAAACCGTCATTGTCGGTGTCGGCGTTGTTCGGATTGGTCAAGTGGGTGTTGATTTCTGCACAATCCTCAAGCCCATCGTCGTCGCTGTCTGCATCATTGGCGTCGGTGTTGTACGTAGTCACCTCGACACCATCATTGCAACCGTCGCCATCTGAATCTGCATTCAATGGATCCGTTGCATGAGTGTTGACCTCGGAACCGTCTGACAATCCATCATCGTCGCTGTCCAAGTCCAATGGATCAGTCAAATGGGTAATGATCTCAGCTTCATCAGACAAACCATCATCGTCGCTATCGGAATCGAGCGGATTTGTTCCATGGGAGTTCACCTCATCGCCATCACTCAAACCGTCATTGTCGGTGTCGGCGTTGTTCGGATTGGTCAAATGAGTGTTAATTTCAGCACAGTCTTCAAGTGTATCGTCGTCACTGTCTGTATCCAATGGATCAGTCAAATGGGTATTGACCTCTGAACCATCATCACAGCCATCGCCATCGCTATCGGCCACATTGGGATCTGTTCCCAAAGCAATTTCCGTTGAATCATTCAAGCCATCATCGTCACTGTCCGCATCAGCGGGGTCTGTGCCATCTTGAACTTCTTCACCATCACTCAGGCCATCACCATCACTGTCAGAATCGATGGGGTCCGTTCCATAAGTGTTGACTTCTTCACAATCTTCAATGCCATCACCGTCGGTATCCACATTGTTGGGATTGGAGCCATAGACATTCACTTCGTCACCATCTGAACATCCATCACCATCGCTGTCCATGTTGTTTGGATCTGTAAAGTGAGTACTGACCTCAGCACCATCACTCAACCCATCGTCATCACTGTCGGAGTCCAACGCATCTGTGAAATGAACACTAATTTCATCCCCATCGGTCAAGCCATCGCCATCGGTATCTGGATTGTTGGAGTCTGTTTCTGTAGCGTCGACCATACCGTTAAAGTTGGCATCTTCGTCACCGTCAAAGAGACCGTCACCATCTGAGTCTTCAGAAATTGGATTGGTTGTGGTCGTAGGATCCGAGTCAGCCTCAAAGATGTTGTTGTCCGTATCGACGGTTGGTGTCGTAACACCAGACTCAACACCATCGGTCAAGCCATCGCCATCTGAGTCGACAGCCAATGGGTCAGTCCCGATGGTCACTTCATCCGAGTCGCTCAGACCGTCATCATCACTGTCCATATCCAAGGGATCAGTGAAGTAAACTGAACATTCTTCCAAATCTGTCAAACCATCACCGTCCGAATTGTCCGTGTTGGTTGCAACAGTCAGTTCAACAAGAGCAGTTTGGTCTGCATCCAACCAAGTGTAGGTATCCAAGAACGTGATATCCCCTTTACTCAAACTACTGCACGTTCCACGATTCGCACCGAAGTCTCCCCACGAACGCGCGTTGCCATTGGGCACAACTGCATCACCGTAAGCTCCAGAATTGATACCGTTCACACCAGCAGTTTCCAAACCCAACTGACCATTGGGCATTGGAACATCACAATCTTGCACTTCTGAGTCGTTCCAATACATATCGAGACCCGTTCTAGACAAGTCAGAATTCACCTGAAACAAACGGAACCCACCATAGGATGTTTCCACATCTTCCGCAACATAGTGAAAATCACCAATGGTGACTTCCAACTGACAGTCATAGCTTCCGGCACCCACATAAGCACCATCGGCATCGCGTCCGTCCCACACAATGGTGTTCGAACCGACCATGGTATCGCCAGTCAGCAACAAGTCATCGGGACTGGTACGGTCCAATACACCGTCTTCACTCAAGTCACAAATGAACTGATAGCGCCCTTCCACGTTGGAATTGAAGTTGACATTCAAGGACATTTCACCCGGAATCATCACTGAATCACAATATGCGGCACTACTTGTACCCGAGTTGGCGGCATTGGAATTCACAAACTCTAGACTCGTGATCTGTGGGGCAATAACAGTGTACTGTGCCACTTCTGGAGGTAGAAGATAAATTGGATACTCGGCGCTGAATGAATGTCCAGATCGAAATGAAGAGCGACCATTCATACCGTCAACACCGTAACTGTTCCCAACGATGGTGTAAGCATATCCAGCGAGACCTTCAGGCTTTAGTTCCACAACAGCGTCTTCACCGTTCGGTCCCGTTGGGATTCTTGCGTAGAAACTGGCATTGGTTGCCGCAGATTGGGCAAAACTTCCTGCATTGAATGTCCAAGTGTATGCCCACACACGTCCATATCCTGCACCAGTCCCACCAACATTCACATCCCAGTTGTTCTGCGAGTTCGAAAAGGTACCTGAATAACTTCCGGTCACGGTTGATGTATAGGAACCACCACTGCTCAATGTCGTAGCATAATTGCCATTGGGGTCGTACAATTCTAAAGTACCAGCGCCAGTGAAGGTAATCACTTCACCCGCTGCAAGAATATCTACATAAATGGTAGACCCCGAAACAAGCATTTGGGTAGAATTGGTTTGGGCAGTCCCCTCAGCCGATGCAACACTGGGCACAGAGAAAAGAATGCTGGACCCAAGTAAAGTCCACAGAGCCGATGTCTTTTGATTCATACAATCACCGTTGTTTGGAAGTTCAAAATTGCAAATTGTTGTGTGTAAACCACACACTTTCATGGTTGAAACGGATATAACTGATTAAAAAGTAACCACAAGTCACTTTTTGGTTCAAGAGATGCAATGACCTATTCCCGGCCCAAACAAGAACGTGCCAAGATTACCGAAGAGCGGTTTCTTGTCGCTTTGAACACTCTTCTTCAAGCAAATGGTTTTGCTCAAACAACGACTCAAGACATTGCAAAAGAGGCTGGGTTGACAAAGGCCTCCTTTCTTAAGAGATTTGGGAACAAAGAGACCGCCTTACTCAAACTGTATGAGCAGTACTGCGAAGAAGCACACGAAACAATGGATGATATCATTCATTCCATAGCGGAATACACTGAGCCGTTGCCCTTATTGTTAAAGATTGTTGAATCCTATGAAAGTCTGGTGCTGAGGCATTTTGCGAGCAATCGAGCCATGCAAGAACATTTTCAAACAAATCTACAAGTGCATCCCCTCACAAAATCCATCTTTCAACACTCTGTTGTGATGATGCAAACCGTACAACAGGTACATTTAAAGACAGCTACCCCACCGAGCGCCTATGCCAGTGCCCAACTGTTGGTCACACTTGTTTACAACCACTGCTTACACGCAATGCCAGGGATGCCTCGCTCACAAATGGAAAGACACAACCTCATCGCTGAAATACTGATGCTCGCACTCAAAAAGTAATGTTTCTGTTGGGTCACTCCTACCATCAATCCCTATGATCAAAGAACCCGAAAGAAGAGATACAAAGACCAATGAATCTCACCTTGCCATCTAGATAGACCCAAACAACACTGGGAAGCGAATACAAGTTAGAAAACACACAATTGAATTTTTTGTGCGTACACATCTATCAACATTTCATAAGACCAGCCTGTACCATACTTCATATGCCTTTCAACATGAGTAAAAAACTCAACGGTGGACAATAATAACAAACTTCAAAGCAGGAAATTAGTCCCCTATTGCTTGTCTCTAGAGCCCCATTTTATTAACATTGGTACACCAACATCAGAATGTCTGACGAATCTAAGAGATGACAGTCGGATTATATATGAGTGTACCCACTTCCCACCATTTTCACAGGCCAATACACCCAGTCAACGTCGGAGAATGAGGGCAAATTTCAAAGAGTGATAAATGGAATATACTTGACGATATTCCAACCACCATTTTCACAGGCGCCAATACACCCAATCAACGTCGGAGAATGAGGGCAAATTTGAAAGGGCGAGAGATGGATTATACTTGAGTATATCCACTCTCGCCCTTTTAAATAGGCGCCATTCTCCGACGTTGATTAACGTTTCGAGAATTGGAAGCGCTTACGTGCCCCAGGCTGTCCATACTTCTTACGTTCAACTTTACGAGAGTCACGTGTCAAGAATCCATTTCGACGGAGTAAGCTGCGAAATTCCAAGAACTGCGTGTTCCCTTCAAGAGCATCTTCCCACTTCAGCAAGTGTGAACCAAATCCTGTTCCGTACTTTTCCATTTTCGCCAATGACTTTGCCAATGGTGAAGACACATCGATATCATCAAATGTCATCACAGCGTTGTATTCAACGGCCGCCCACTGATACAAAGCTCTGGAAATTCCAAGACGTACAGCACCTGCTTGACCAGACTTACCGCCACCTTTCACGGTACAGTAAATGTCAAACATGCTGGTGGCTTTGATTCCCAACTCTGCCTCGACAAGCTCTAATGGTTGCTTCAAGATCAACTTTGCAGTATCTCTTTCGAAGTAATCATCTAAGGATTTGCCGTTGACGATGATGTTTCCACCATCTTTGTTTGGACGAAGGAATACGCGTGCTGAAGAAGTCTTTCGACGACCGGTTCCATAAAATTGTTCAGGCATGTTTTACTCTCACAGATAAGAAGGAAATGGTTGAGGATTTTGGGCATCGTGTCCATGCTCAGTTCCAGCGTAAACGCGCAACTTCTTGATCATTTGACGTGCCAAGCGATTCTTTGGAAGCATTCCTTTAACTGCATGCTCAATGATACGCTCTGGGTAAGTTTCAAGCAACTCGCGGGCCGTCCATGAGCGGAGACCACCCATGTAACCTGAGTACTTGTAATATTCTTTTTGATCCAGCTTGTTGCCTGTCAAAACGATTTTATCGGCATTCAATACGATAACGTAATCGCCACAGTCAACGTGTGGTGTGTAAGTTGGCTTGTGCTTCCCGCGAAGAACAGAAGCAATACGAGTTGTCAGACGACCAAGGGTCTGACCTTCAGCATCGATCACGTACCAGTTTCTTTGTACGGACTCTGAATTTGCAATAGTGGATGACATTTTCTACCCTATTTTCAATTAAAAATGGTGAATTATAAATAAGAACTACAAAGCATTATTCGATTTCACGACCCTTGTCAAGTAAAGAAGTCCAAACCAAACAAAGTCCATGTGCCGGTGCCGTGACCCCCAAATTCGAACGTTGACCATTTTTCAACGCTGAACGTATATCTTCAACAGTCAGCCTACCCTGTCCAACAGCCACCACTGCTCCCATCATAATGCGCACCATATGGCGTAAAAACCCCTTGCCTTGGACTTCAAAATGGATTTCATCTTCCACAACAGTGCACTCTGCCCGAACGATGGTACGTACTGTGCTCGCTGCCGAACATTTTTGTGCTCGAAATGCAGTGAAGTCGTGGGTCCCAATGAACAACATTGCTGCATCCTGCATTTGCTGAACATCCAAAGGCTTTGAAATATGCCACGTATACTGTCGACGAAATGGACATTTCAACGCTCTGTGAAGTATTCGATAACGATAAAGTTTCTCTTTGCTTTGGTGGCGTGGATGAAACCCATCTTCTACTTCTTGAACATTGATACAAACAATATCTTCTGGAAGTTTGGAATTCAATCCACGGAAAATCTGACTGGGAGATCTAGGATGTTGGACTGAAAAAGATGCAACTTGTTGAAGAGCATGCACACCAGAATCGGTTCTTCCGGCCGCTTGTACAAATATCCGCTCTGCAGGGAAAATAACTTGGAGAGCATCCTCAACGATTTCTTGGATCGACACATTTTTAGGTTGTGGCTGTCTCTGCCATCCGCAATAACGTGTTCCGTCCCAAGAAAGGTCTATGCGATAGCAGGGCATCAGTACTGAAAGCGAATACCAAAGGTGACCGAATCAGAGTTGAAGGACAAACCTTCACCATTAAATTCTTGAACTCTATACTCAACAGACAAATAGGTGTCTTCCACCCCTCTCTTCACTTCCATCAAAGAAGCCGATGCTTCGTCGAAACGATCCAATAAAATCTGACCACCAATCGCATAGTGGTACCCCATTTTGCCGCCAGACATTTGTTCTTCCAAGCCACCGTTGGTCCACTTTTCTTGCCAAATCCAATAATCTACGCCAACATTCCCAAAGGGGACCAATACTTGATCTTCCAGAAAATCCAAACGCAAAAAGCAACTTGCCTGCAACGGTATCACTGACAGCATGTCTTCTTGAGTACTGGTTGAACCATCCACTCCCAACAAAAACCCCTTTTCTCGCATGAGACCTGCGCCAACGGACAGTCCAAGGATGTTGTACAATGCGCCACCTGTTTCTGCATACAGTACTTGATGGTTGGATTCGCTAAATACAGCATTCAGCACTTCTGACTGAAGGGCAATCGGTCCATACCGTACGTCTGCAAAAGAAGACCACACGGGCTTTTTTTCAGGTTCCACTGTACTCACTGTTTGAACAGCATTCATCTGAGATGCTCCAAATGCCGTACTGATAGAAAACAAACCGATAATCATTGTCATAACATTCCTCGTTCAAGTATCTCTAATCTAACACACTCTGTAGACTTTGCCCCACCGTCGTCTTCTCATAGAAATGAGAGCAACGGAAAGTCCTATGCTTCCAGCATCGAGTACGGTCGACAAACCACAAAACCCACCCGTTTCTCCAACAAGTTGAGATGCCGAATAAGTGTCTTTGGGCGTAACCTCCAAAACATCAGACAGTGGACTAAACTTGCCACCTTCGTCGAAAGCGCGCAGTGCCACATAATAGGTTTCATCATTTTCCAAGCCAGTCAGTACAAATTGATATTCTGTGTTTGGCTCCACAGCAAACTGTCTATCCGCTTCTGCATGCTGTTCCCACGTCGGGCCATCGGTTTCAAAATCTGTCCCAACAAATGCATCGTTGGAAATGTACAACCGATAGAACGAAACATCCGAATCCGAAATTGCTGTTCCAGACAGAATAATTTGTTCATCTCCATACCCAAGTTCACGACTTGTTAAGGCAGGCGTTGATGGTGGGGTGTCCACAGAAATTTGCACTGTATCGTGTCCTATTCCCTCATCGGTCGATACAACAATGCGAATATTGTTGTCACCTTCCAAAAATTCTGCCGTCACCGAAAGGTTTTCCACCGTGGATTCACTGGCATTCACACTGCCTGAAGCCAAGACCACACCATCGTCATTTGAACTTCCGTGCAACAACAGTTCGTATGTTCCAGACAGAGTGCTTTCAAAGGCAACTGAAAACTCAGTCTCGTCTTCCAAGACTGCTGGCACTGGCTCTTCCGCTTCTACCCACGGGCCATTTCCGATGACTGTCACGGCACCGTCTTCTGTACCGGCTATCAAATACCCTTGGACACTGACCATCTCTTGAATCGAACGGTTGAGGTCGAGAGGCACTTCAGTCAACAGTTCTGATCCCATCGACGCCCCACCGGCATTGTAGGTAAAGGATTTCAAAGAATCCGCGGTTGAGTCTGCTACCCACAGTGCGCCATCGTGCTCAACCAACGCGGTGACCAAGTCAAGATCGGCACCCATCGACGCAAACTGCAACTGATTGCTGGAGTACAAAAATCTATACACTCCAGCAGTACCACCTGAAATCAACGCATTGCTTGCATTTTCGGCTGGCAACACATCTTCACAAGAACCCGTTGTGGGCCCCATTTGATCACGCGTTGCACCACCAGAGACAGGATCGACCTTGGAAATACTGGTTGAGCCGTGTGCCACAACCAAATAGTTCCCTACACGCTCCATGTCCTTGGGTGCACCATAGCCCAACGTTGTCGGAAAGTTGCCTTCTGTTTGTTCCGAAAGTTGCTGTAGATCCACCAAATGAATCCGTGGATTCCCCCCATTTGGATTCTCTCCCAACACAAATAGATTTCCTGCGTACAAACTTGCAAAATAAAAGCTTGACGCCTCAACGGGAATCTCCGTCTCAACAATTCCTGTCTCCAAGTTGATTTGGAGCACCCCCGTGTCATCACAACCAGCGTACAAATACCCAGCCTCATCAAAAGCCAATGCCCCCAACGACCCACTGCACACGTCCATTGTTTCCACAGACCAACTGTCAACGGAGAGAATGTGTACTTGGCCAGTGTTGCCAGTTCCAAATACAACCCAACGCTCATCGATCGAAGCTACTACATCTTCAAAGGCGGTACTGCGCTCCTCCATAAACAGCAATGATTCGGCAACGCCAACATTCAACAATGACCAAAGAGCAAGCATTAGAGCAACTCCTGAAGATGAAAGTGCTGTAACAGCGAGAGTGAATTGTGGACGGTCAACGCAACGTTGTCTGCACAAAGTTGGATTTCGAAACCTTGTATCCATGGGTTCAGATTCGCACGACCTGCCAATATTTTTGGGTGCCCGGTTGTGCTTCTCAAGTTTGGCAAGATATCTTGCACTTCAATCCAAGGAGATTCTTGCAAGGTCTCCGCCAACTCTTCAATGGTTGGTGCGCTCGCCATGGAAATACTCACGTGCATCGAAATACCAGAAAATATCGGAGCCACTTGAATGCGGTTTCGAAATCGATGGGGTTCAAGCAAGGTCAAATCAGCCAGCGATTCTCCCACCTTTGCTTCAGACAATTCAGCACTTTGAAGCCCCAGCAAACTTGGAAGTATATCAAAAGCCAATCCATCTGGGAAAATGGCTTGAGGTGCATCTTGAAAATTCAACAGCCCCCGCACTTGTTTGGCCAACTCATCAATGCCACGCTGTCCAAAACGAGATGCACTGACCGAAACAATCGACGACATCTGAATGGGTTGAAATGCGTGTACACTCTGCCACAACCGAGCGAGCATCGACGCAGTCGGTGATGGTAATGAAGCTGTTCGATGAGACTGAAAGTCTTCTTCTTTTTCTGCCAACCCAGACAGACTGTACCCAATACTGGACGACCAAGCCCCTGTCACATCGATGATGGCGATGCCGTCCTCTGACAATTCTGCGCCCACTTTCAAGGCAACTTCGGGTGGGCAACACAAAATGGCAACGTGCAACACAGAACGCACGTCACTGGGAATACCTACATCATCGAGACCATTTACCACAAGGGTCTCTCCATCGACATCGATCCGCTCTGCGCTACTGGCCAACGAGGCATACAAATGCAACCGACGAACAGGCACAAAGTTACCAACCTCTTGCACAATTTCTCGTCCAATACACCCTGTTGCACCAACCACAGCAATTTCATATCCGAAGGAAGTTTCAAAACTCATACCCACACCTTGTTTATTAATTGTTTGAAGACAGTTTCATCGAAGCTGGCTTTCCAACGGGCACACCCAATGCCTTGGGAGGCACTGCCGATGCGCCTCGTATATATTGGATAGACACATCACCCGGTGATACAGCTGTATCCACCAGTTCTATTCCCATTTTGGCCGCCATTAGAGCCGGAGAACGGTCGGCATCTCTGGGGACAAATCCACCGTGCCGAAGTATCTTATCCCTGTACACTACCGCACCTTCTCCAACGGCTATAAAACGTTGTTTCGGCAACACCTCAGTCAAGGGGACATCTGTCGCACCGGTCAACGCAGTAGGAACAGATACTGTAGAATCAAACGCCTGAGCGTATACGTTGTTCCGTCTCGCATCCAACAAGGATAGGCAGTACTCATGTGGCCACAGTGCAGCCCGCACTTGCAGTGAAGACAAGGGCACCACAGGTATATCTTTGGCGAGGGCAATCCCCAAGGCAATGGACACGCCCACTCTAAGGGATGTGAAGGACCCTGGTCCAGTGGTGACTGCCACCAGGTCGATTGAATGCTCCTTTACAATTTGATGCAGTTGATCCAACAACACTGCATCAGCGCCTTTGACTATTCTCTTGCTCCACATCCACTCTTTGTGGGGAGTCGTCAATGCAATACCTGGGACTGGACCTGCGGTATCAATTCCGAGAACATTCATTTATCCCCCACTGATCCAGCGTTCAATGTCAAACACCAATACGAAAAGCATTAAAAAGACCAAAAACAACACACCCACTTGCTGAATCCGTTCTCGCCACCGAATGGGGAGTGGTTTTCCCCGAATCGCTTCAAACAAATAGAATAGAAGTTGACCACCGTCCAAGACAGGAAATGGCAATAAATTCATGACGCCAAGAGAAATTGAAATCAGCGACATCAACTGCACCCAAGCGTAGACACCTCTTTCAGCGGCGTCGGAAGCTTGACGAACAATCTCCACTGGTCCACCCAAATTTTTGTGTACTGCCGCTTCACCAACGATCAATTTCTTGAGCTGTTTTAGAATGAACTGAATGATCATTCCCGTTTCTTTGACGGACTTCTCAATCGCCGTTGTAAATGAATGTTTGACGGAGATGGTTGGTCCTTGAGCGTAAGAACCGTCTCGAGTTGTACCCAAAATGGGTCGATAGCGATATTCACCAGTCAAGGTTGTGTCACGGATCATCTTGGGGATGATCTCAATCGTTTTCAGTGACCCAGCGCGAACCAGTTCAAGTTTGATCAACCGTGCTTCAGCTTCTGCCCCTTCCCCTGTTTTGGCCTCACTGATCGCGTCCAAGACATCTCTCCAAGAGTGTATGACTCGACCATCAATTCTGGAAAAGCGATCCCCCTTTCGCAAGCCTTTCAGATAGGCTGGACTTTGCTCTTCGTTGCCACCCATCATCGACATAAATCCTGCTTCATCGACCGTGACGGTTTCGGCAACTGTATCGACAAAGATGGTCGCTGGTAAAATCCCCCACTTGGTATTGAGCCCAGAAAACTCCACCGCACCGACAGGTTGCCAACCTGGATTGTAATTTAGGGTTGCCGTATTAAGGGCTCCATCTCGTTCAAACTGCATTTGCAACTGACCGTTCTTTTGTTGCAACATTGACTGCAATGCTGGATAGTCTGCAACAGGCTTGCCGTTGACTTCAGTGATTGTGTCACCAGTTTGAAGCCCCGCAATACCGGCTGGTGATTGTGGACTGTCCACTCCGATTTCAGCAGCCTGTCTCAAGTATTGAATGCCGAAATTTGCTGCCAATCCTTCGGTGGCGTCCTTTGCCTCTTCTTTTCTAAGGCGAAACCTCAGGTTTTTCCGCTGCCCATTGCGGGCTATCACCATGCCATACTTGCCTTCTGGAAGGGTATCCAATTGCTTGTAGACAATCTCCCAACTCGGTGTATGAACACCGTTGATTTGCTCAATCTCATCCCCTGCAATCAAGCCAGCGTTGTGCGCTGGCGTACCCCATTCCACTTCACCGATCACCGGTGCTGGTTGCCGTTCTCCGCTCATCAACAGCATAGTGAACAGACATATTGGCAAAATCAAATTAAAGGCGGGACCTGCCAGAACGATGAGAATTCTTTTCCACACTGACTTCTGTAGAAAAGCGGTATTGGGGTCAACATCTTCATCCAACACTTCCATTGTTCCAAAAGGGTCAGAACCACTCATCAAAACATAGCCACCAAAAGGCAACAACGATATGCGATAATCTGTCCCTCTCCATTCAAAACCAAAGAGTCGCTTTCCATAGCCAATGCTCAACACCGTACAGTGTACACCACACATTTTTGCAACAATGAAATGACCAAACTCGTGTACGAACACCAAAATGGCAATCAACGCAATGGCAGGTAGAATACTCATTCTCTCTCCTGACGGTTCTTCTCAAACAAGAATACTCCTGCTGTAACAGATACATTCAAGGATTCCAGTCCCAGGTTCAAAGGTACTGAAGCAATGTGATCGCATTTATTGCGCAAGGTAGGCGACAACCCTTTGGACTCCCCACCAAAGACAAAAGCGACTGCTCCCTTCAACGGCAAATCCCAGATCGGCACACCATCCATGTCTGCACCAATCACCGTCACACCAGCCTTTTTAATGTGCTTGATGGCGTTGAACAATCCCTCACGAACCAAAGGCACTTCTTCACTACCTCCCATCGCAACCCGTTGAACCACAGGTGTGAGTCCTTTCCCTCGAACATCTGGAATGATCACACCATGAACGCCAGCACCCATCGAGGAACGCAAAATGGCACCCAAGTTTTGTTCATAATTGAGTTCATCTACCATCACCAAGAATGGTTGTTCATCCTTGGCGTAGGCAGCATCGATTATTTCTAGCGAGGTGTAGGAGGGGTGTGGGTCCGCTGTAGCTATGACACCATTGTGAACACCTGTTACAGATTTTTCGTCCAACTCTTGCCTGGAAACCTGGGTCAAAGGAATATTGCGTTTTCGTGCCAAAGACACAATCTCTGTGATCTTTTGGTCCTGTTTTGCCCGCGCATCCAACCAGATTTGATGCACAGTGCGTTTCTTGCGTCGAAGCACTTCAACGATGATGTTTCGCCCTTCAAGTTGATCGATTGTTGGGCGTTTATTTTTGCGATGTTTTTTTGATTTGGCCATAGCACACTTCAGGTTGGAGATGAGAATTTTGGCTCACCAGTGGTGAATCCCGTATAACTACACCACCTGATCAGCCGTCCAGATTTTTGTTTAACTCAGCAAACAGTACCTCGCTCATTTTAAAGCGCAACCTTCGTTTGGCTGGAACGATGGTTTCTTCACCAGTATCAGGATTCCGACCGACATAACCATCATATTCTTTCGCGGCAAAAGAGCCAAAGCCTCGAAATTCAATGCGTTGACCATTTTTCAAAGATTCAATCATCTCCTCAAAGAGTTTGTTGACAATCTTTTCTGCACGACTCTTTGGCAATTCAAAAATCAATGCAATTTCTTCAATGATATCAGACTTGTTCAATGTTTTTTTCGGCATGGTTTCCTAATACACGTGACAAAATTTCTAACTTCTATCCAAACAAATGGAGAGTATTGGGCGCGATAGACTTCTTCAGCAATCAAGAATCTTCAGATGTTTGATTTGACTGTCCTTTGGGAGAAAATAGGTCAGCCAACCAAGGTTGTACATCTTGCATGAGCAAAATGGTGGGCGACGCTACAAAGATGGTCGAGTATGTTCCCACAATAACACCCAAGAAAATTGCCAAGGCAAAGGTTTGAATCACAGCACCACCCAATACAAGGAATGCAGTCATACCCGCCAAGGTGGTGACAGATGTCGCAAGCGTACGCCCCAAAGTTTCATTGATGGAAACATTGATCATGGTCTCCAAGTCATTTCTCCGGTACCGAGTCATATTCTCGCGTAGGCGGTCGTAGATGACAATCGTATCGTTCAACGAGTATCCAATAATGGTCAACAAAGCTCCAATCATTGGAAGGTTGAATTCATAAGTAATCCCCATCATATCCAGTGCGACAAACACCCCCACAACAATACTGACATCGTGAAATAGCGCGAGTACTGCACCAGGTGCGAAGGACAAGTTGAATCGCAAAGCAACATACACAAGAATCAGCGCCAAGGTTGCCAAAATGGCAATCATTCCCTGCTGACGAAGTTCCGCACCCACTTTTGGGCCCACCGAATCCACTTGAAGTACAGACAAATTGGAAACGGTCTCTCCTTTGTCATTGGTATAAGAACCGGTTCCTGGAAATTTTCCCTGTAATGAAGCTTCTAGTTTGCTGCTCAGTCCAGGTACTTTGACGTAGATTTTGTTTGCATCGGAAGACTCCTCTGCAACAGCACCATCAATGCCAGAGATGGCGGCTTGAATGTCGCTGATACTCTTCGGGTCACCACCATAGGTCAGCATTAACCGTGCTCCAATTTGGGCGTCAAACTCTGACTCTTGAATCCAATCTGGACCAAACTGACTTGACAACGCACTGAGAATTTCAGTTTTGATCTCTTCAGTTCCAAATTCAGGATCTTGAATCCGAATAACAAACTCATTCGCCGATGCATCGTTTATCTGCTGTACAGAGTCATCTGAAATATCCATCTCGGAGAGTGCACCACGAAGATCCCCAATCGTTGTGTCCTCCTGAAACTTTAAATGCATCTCCAAACCACCTGTAAAGTCAATTCCCCAAGTGGGTCCCACCAAGAAAAATAACCCCAGTGAAATACTGACCAAAACAACAGACATCATCGCTGCGACTTTTCGCATGCCAACAAAATCAACGCTTTTCTTTGGTGCCAACCAATTTGCCATCTCTAACTCTCCTTACTGTGCCATCATCATAGATTGAGTGTGGCATTGGCTTTGCGGGTGATGAAGTCCATCAAGGTTCTGGACACAAACACACCGGTAAACAATGTTGAAATAATTCCGATCATCAACGTGACTGCAAATCCCTTAATGGGCCCAGTTCCATAGGTATACAAGACAATACCCGCGATGAAGGTTGTGATGTTTGCATCCAAAACCGCCAATAACGCTTTGTCAAAACCTGTTTTAACAGCAGAACGTGCATTCTTACCCAACCGCAACTCTTCTCGGATTCGTTCATAAATAATGATATTACAGTCCACAGCCATACCAATCGTCAAAGCGATTCCCGTAATCCCTGGCAAAGTCAATGTGGCCCCAGCAGTACACAAGAAAGCAAATACCAAGACAACGTTTGCCAACAACGCGATGACCGATACGACGCCTGATTTTCCGTAATACACCATCATGAACAACAGAACCAATCCAAAACCAACCATCGTAGCCTGTTTCCCAGCCTCAACAGCATCTTTTCCCAAGGATGCACCAACCATTCTGACTTTACCAATGGTGACTGGCGCTGGCAATGCTCCGGTTCTCAAAACCAAGGACAACGTCGACGCTTCTTGCAGTGCCTGTTGGTAGTCTCCAGAGCCCATATCGATAGAGGCACGACCTCCAGCAATTTTTTCACGAATGTATGGAGCTGATTTCACTTCTTTATCCAAGACAATCGCAAAGCGTTTTCCTTTATTTTGCTCTGTTACGTCCGCAAAGATTTGAGCACCCACTGGCTTGAATTCCATTGCCGTATAAGGTTGATTGTATTGGTCCATGGCGACTTGAGCGTCGTTGATGTCGTCCCCTGTCAAAATGACATTGTCTTTAACAACATAATACCGTCCGCGCTCTTTCTGTCCTTCTGCAACAGTTCTGTACTCCCAAAGTATTCTTGTATTGGGTGGAAGCGCCTTTTGCTTCAACAAATGGTTGGTCAGCAAATTGTCGTCGTTGTAGACATCTTTTTCAAGAATCTTTTCAGCATCCAACAGTGCCCGTTCCAAGTCGCGTGGATTGGCCATGACTTCTTCATCAACAAGCATAAACTCCAAAACGGCAGCCGTTCCGATGACAGACATTGCCTGTTGAACATCTTTGACACCTGGAAGCTGCACATTGATTTTTGCGCCCCCCTTCACCACGATGCTTGGTTCTTTGACGCCCGTTTCGTCAATTCGATTGCGCAATGTTTCCAATGCTTGTTGGATCGACTTTGTGGCGATGTCGTCTTTAATTTCTTCCTTCATTGCGAAGGCGAACTCGGTTGTGCCATCTTCAACCACAGTGTCTACGTACTCATAATTGGTGAAACGGTTGCTCATCACACCTTGCAAATCAGTCAGAGAGCTCCCTTCACCCATTTGAATCATCAATGTTGCCTCACCGACTTGACGACGCACTTGAACCACAGACAAGCCTGAATTCTCCAAACTTTCCAAGACAGAAGCGACTTCACGCTGTACCTTTGACAATACAGCTTCACCAACTTCCACTTCCAAGTCCATGTCAATCCCACCTTGGAGGTCCAACCCCAAAGAAAGTTTGGATTTTGGAAATGAGTTGATAATGAACGCAGAGGCCGCTGAAAGTTCTTCTTCACCTTGCCCCTGACACTCAGAAACGCAGGCTGATACCTGTTGATTCACGCAATTTTCGGCTTGTAAAAATGGCTTTGACGCAGTTTCCATACACTGTTTGTAGGAGTCATTCACACTTTGAGCGTAATATTTGGCAGCCCAATCAGGAGCATCCAAAGTTTCATTGTGTACATTCAAACAAGCACTTGCACATTCTGCTTCTGAGTGTGGGTCCACTGAATCAGCATCACAGGTTTCCACACACGTCTTTAAAGCGTCGATGGCACATTGCTCTTGGACGTCAAACTGAATCTCATTTTGAGCACAGCGTTGCAGTGCTAGGGTTCCCTTCGCCAGACTGGTTTTCTTGGTTTCAGGGTCGATGCTACTTTGATCAAAATATTTGTCCACCCATTGAAACTGAGCCTCACCAGAAGAATACCCTTTGCAGGCAGCTTTACAATCTTTGGTGTTGTCAAGAACATAGCTGCGCAACGATGGTGGCAAATGCTTCGATTGTGGCAAACGATCTTCATCGACGTTGATGGTTGCGCCTGCGTTTGAGGCTTCACTCGCTTGCTTGGCCAGCATTGTCTCACTGTCTTCTTGCATAAGTGTCGGGGTAATCGTGTAACCACCCCACAACATTACCGCGAAGATGATGATAAATCGGACCATCCATGGATTACGCATTGTTGTCTCCCAATTTTGCCTTCACAGCCGTTTTGCTAATGGTACACAAAGACCCCCGCCCTACATCCAACAGCAACGTTTGCTCTTGAACCTCAACGATCTCCCCGTGAATCCCACCAATGCTAACAATTTTATCGCCTTTTATCAAACCACTAACGAGTTTTTGATGGTTCTCTTGGTCTTTGGCAACCGGTCTTGCATAGATAAAATAATACAACAAAAATATAAACGACATGAAGAAGAGCATTTGGGTAAAGGGAGAGCCTTGTTGCGCTTCTTGAGCAAATTCAGTGGCCAGTACGAAGTGGGTCATCAATGCAATTTTCATGTTGTTTCTCAGTTGGGTTCAATGATCAAAATCTAGTGGTAAGTGTCTATCGTCAATCAGAGCAAGGTCGATTCCAAGAGTGGACTTCAACGCGCAGTTTTTCCAAAGAAACCTCCCCGTTGACAATGGCTGTACGGATTTGCTCCATCAACTGTTGATAGAAATGCAAATTGTGTCGAGTCAAAAGATGTGCACCCAAAATTTCCTTGGCTACAAACAAGTGCCTAAGGTAAGCACGTGAATGATTTTGACAAGTCAAACATTGACAGTTGGGGTCCAACCCTCGCTCGTCTTCAGCATATTTTGCATTCTTGATGTTGACAATTCCAACAGATGTAAAGACTTTGCCATTGCGAGCATTTCGGGTGGGAATCACACAGTCAAAAATGTCAATACCTCGCAGAACGGCCTCAATGATATCCCATGGATAACCAACACCCATTAAATACCGAATCTTGCCTGTCGGTAGATGAGGAGTTGTCCAAGCAACGGTTTCCAACAATTTTTCAGTTGGCTCTCCGACAGAAAGCCCTCCAACTGCGTATCCATCCAAGTTCAACTCTGAGATTTCTTGTGCATGGGCAATCCGCATGTCTTCGTACATTCCACCCTGTACAATTCCAAACAATGCTGTGGTATTCGCTTTGGTTCTGGCTTGCTGACAACGCTTCAACCAGCGTGTTGTTCTAGCAGTGGACTGAGCAACGCGGTCACGAGATGCCGGCCATTCGATACATTCGTCAAAAGCCATGGCGATGTCTACACCCAAAGACTCTTGAATTTCAATGCAAATCTCAGGAGTCATGGTTCTATACTGACCATCCAATGGTGCCCTGAATCGAACGCCATCTTCTGAAATCTCAGTGAAATCATTAAGAGAGAATACTTGGTAGCCACCAGAATCTGTCAGAATGGCACCATCCCAACCCATAAACTGATGGAGCCCCCCCATGCGCTCAATTAATTTGTGCCCAGGCCTGACCCACAAATGATAGGCATTGGACAGAATCAGTTTCGCTCCAATCTCTTTTATGTCTCTTGGCAACATTGTCTTTACAGTGCCATAAGTTCCAACAGGCATAAAAGCTGGAAACGGAATTTCACCGTGTGTCAGTTTCATGGTTCCTGTTCGTGCAGCACCTGCCGTTGCATCAATGGTCACTTGGACTGGAGACATAAACTCAACTCTGCTCTCTATTGGGAAGGATTAGCATGGCATCACCATAACTGAAGAAACGATATTCGTGTTTGATTGCATAGCGATAGGATTCCAAAACTCGTTCTCTACCAGCAAAAGCAGACACCAGCATCAGCAACGAACTCTTCGGAAGATGAAAGTTGGTTAGGAGTCCATCCACAACTGCAAACTCAAAGCCTTCGCGTATAAAGATGTTGGTATATCCCGAAATGGGAAATTTGTCTTGTAATTTCAATAGATTGTCAGTCAGTTCCACTTCCTTGGACAAGGATTCCAAGCAACGCGTCACAGTGGTGCCACAGGCAAAGACCTTATTTCCTGTTCGACGACACTCGATGATGGCTTGGGCGGTCTCCTTGGGGACACTGAAGTACTCTGAATGCAGGGAATTGCGCTCTAAGTCTTCTTCACGAAGGTTACGGAAGGTACCAATGCCAACATGCAAAGTGACATACTGAATGGAAACACCTTTGTTCTTTAAAGACTCTAGTATCTCCGTGGTGAAGTGTAAACCGGCCGTTGGAGCTGCAACAGCACCCCTTTCAGTTGCAAAGACTGTTTGATAACGTTCTTGATCTGCATCCACACTCTTGCGTCTCAAGTAGGGTGGAATCGGTACAGAACCATAGGCATCCATAATTTGGCCTGTTCTCGTCGAAGGACGTACCCGCCACTCTCCATCACCCAGAGACTCAACCAATTCCACCGTTTCTTTGTAACCACAATCATCGTCATCCTCTATTGAACCAACGATGTTGAGTGTCTCTCCCTCTTTCAGACGCCTAGAAGGCTTTACGAGTGCTGAGACACTTCCCTCAGAGTCAGGATGTTCACTCAAGAAAAATATCTCAACTTTTCCACCTGTAGAACGCCTTGCCTCGACCCTAGCGTGCAGAACCCTGGTATTGTTGAGAACGAGAACATCTCCTGACTCAAAATACTCTGGCAATCGAGTCACACTTGAGTCTTCAAATGAATCTGTCCGGGAAAGCACCAGCATTTTTGAATGGGCTCGATTTTCCAAAGGGTGCACTGCAATGCGATCATTTGGCAAATCGTAGTCGTAAGGTGCCAGCAACTTGTCAATCATTTACTTTGCTCTCAAAATCAAATCCATCTTCTTGCTTGGTTGCGTAAACTATTCAAAAATACCTTACTTGTCAATGCTACCGAAGGGAATTAGGATTGGTCTCGGTAGGAGATGATATGAACTTTTGGAAAGAACGATGGCAACAAGGCCAAACGGGATGGCACAATGCCACCGTAAACCAAAACCTTCAAAAGCACCATGCTGTGTTGTTCAAAACACAAGCGCCAACAATCTTTGTTCCGCTGTGTGGCAAAACCTTGGACATGCGTTGGTTGGCAGATCAAGGCGCACGCATCTTCGGTGTTGATTTGGTCCGACAAGCATTGGATGAATACTGCATTGAGCAAGCCTTCACACCTCAAGAAAGTCAAACCGATGGAATTCCCACGTTAACAACAGACAAGCACACTCTTTTTCATGGAAATGTCTTTGATATTACAACGGAACAGATTGGAGAAGTAGACGCCATCTTCGATCGTGCCGCCTTGGTTGCATTGCCTCTTGAATTGCGTCAAGGCTATGCAAACCATTGCTTGTCATTGCTGAAACCTGGAGGGACAATTTTGCTCATCACATATGACTCCCCTGTTGGTGATGACCAAGGACCACCCTTTCCAGTTCGAAAAGGGACTGTGGAATCACTGTACAGTGCTGCAAGTTCTTGTACACAACTCGATGAAGTGCTCATGACGGCTGACAACGACGAGCGCCTTCAAAAGAGAGGCATTGATTGGTCTCGAGCGGATATTTGGGCAATCTGTAAATAGTCTGATATAAATTTGTGCACATTGAGAGTGTTCTATGCTCACCACCCGTTCCGAAAAGACAGACATTAAAAGTTTAGATCTCGAAATGCTCGGAGCATTTTTGGAAAGCATTGGTATACCAAGTACAAAAGCCTTGCGTATCTATCAAGCCCTTTGGCAAAAAAATATACGCAGATTCTCTGAAATTGACACCATTTCTAAAGTGGACCAACAAACGTTGGAACTGAATGCAGAGATTCCATTCTTGAAATCTGCAGGTGTGTTTCCTTCTGCCGACGGAACGAAAAAGTTTTTGTGGCACATACCGCAAGGCGGTGTTGTTGAAAGCGTTCTCATACCAGATGAAAACCGTACTGGTGGATACTCTGATAGAATGACGCTGTGCGTATCATCTCAATGGGGATGCGCGATGAAGTGCTCATTTTGTCTCACAGGGGATTTGGGATTGAAAAGTCACCTGACGGCGGGGCAAATTCTCAGTCAAATACAACAAGTGTCAGAAACCCTCCCCGAGAACAAACGCATTACAAGCATCGTGATGATGGGTATGGGAGAGCCATTGCACAATTACGATCAACTCATTGTGGCCTTGAAAACAATGAACCACAATTTCGCTTTAAGGTTGTCGAACCGCAAAATCACTGTGTCTACGGTGGGTCTAGTACCTGGACTGAAGAAGATGGCAGCCGAGTTGCCAGTGAACATCGCCATTTCTCTGAACGCTTCAACTGAAGAACAACGACGACACGTCATGCCCATCACCAAAAAGTATTCTTTGGACACATTGCTCAACGCTTGTCGAGAAATTTCACGTCTACCAAATCAAAAAGGACGCAAAATCACCTTTGAATACGTGATGATGAAAGGTTTCAACGACAGTCTTGAAGATGCCGCTCGATTACCGACCCTCTTGCAAGACATTCCGGCGAAAATCAACCTGATTCCGTACAACGAAAACCCGGACCGCAACATTCGCCGCCCTGCCTTTGAACAGGTCAAAGCCTTTCAAACCTATTTGGTCAGCCGTGGGTGGTATTGTTCAATCAGAACCACTCGAGGCATCGACATATCGGCGGCTTGCGGTCAACTCGGCAAAGCACTGCAACAGACTTCACAACAAGTTTCACAACACACTTCAAACTCACCCTTCTAGGAGAGAAAATGACTCAAAAAATAGGCATTATTGGTGGCTCTGGGCTGTACAAGCTCGACATCTTCAAAGATTTCGATTTTTCAACAATAATTGATCATAAAGAAAGCGACACGAAAGAAGCAATCGCACAGAAGTCCTTGGAAGCAAAGGTAAAATTTATAGAATCACAAACCAATGTATATGGTCGACCTTCAGCACCGATTCGAAAATGCACCATGGAAGGTGTGGATGCTGAACTGTATTTCCTTGCCAGACATGGAGAGCATCATCAACTCACCCCCTCTGAAGTCCCTTATCAGGCGAACATTTTGGCATTGAAAGACATTGGCGTCGACTGGATCATTTCGGTTTCAGCCGTTGGCTCTCTCAAGGAAGATATCCCCCCAACACACTTTGTGGTCATCGACCAGTTCATTGACAGAACGAAGGGTCGCCCGTCAACGTTCTTTCACAATGGCATTGTTGCCCACATGCCCTTTGGAGATCCCATTTGTGAAACGTTGCGCCGATACATTTTGACAAGTGCAAGAGAGGTCACTGAAAAAGTGCACGATGGTGGAACCTATGTGTGTATGGAAGGACCTGCTTTCTCAACACGCGCAGAATCGAGACTCTACCAACAATGGGGTGCATCTGTCATTGGCATGACAAATCTACCAGAAGCAAAATTAGCGCGCGAAGCCGAAATATCTTATGCTACACTTGCCATGTCAACAGATTATGATTGTTGGAGAACGGATGAGTCCAATGTGGATGTTGCCAGCATTGAAGAAGTTATCCGCCAAAACACCCAAACTGCACAAGAGATTTTAACCAAAATAATCCCCAAAATTGCTAACCATTCTGGAGAACCACCACAGAAAGGCGCCTTAAAGAATACTTTCCTCACAAAACAAGCCCACTGGCCACCCAAACGCATTTATGATCTCAAAAGCATTTTGGGACCTTACCTCAAGAAAAACAACAAGCCGAAGGACGATGACAAACAATGATTTGGTTTACTCTATTTGCAGCCTGCGTCACTCCCCAAAGGGTTGAACGTTCTCAAACTCGAACTGTTCTTGGAGCGGCTTACCTTTCCGAAGGAAATCCTTCCGACGCAATTGCAACATTGGAGGAAGCCACGAAATTGAACCCCCGAAATGGTGACGCTTGGGAAAAACTCGCTCTTGCCTACTATTCCAAAAGTGCAGTGGAAAAAGCCGACAAGGCTTTCGAAAAGGCGATTCGAATCAACCCAGCCAAAGCTGAGTATCGAAACAACTATGGTTTAATGTTGCTGGATCAAGGTCTTGTTGAAGAAGCAATTGCTGAATTTAACGTCGCTCTTGCAGACCTAACCTATCGAAACACAGCTTTGGTTCTGAGCAATTTGGGTCAGGCCTACTATCAAAATCAAGACTATGAAGCTTCGATCACCACCCTCTCTCAAGCGATCGACCGAGCGCCAAACATGTGTCAAGCAAGATTCAATCGAGCGTTTTCTTATAAAGAGATCGATAGACTTGACTTGGCGCTCCAAGATTTTGAAGAAGTGATTACCCTCTGTGGCGACGTCGCAACAGGAGCGTATTTCCACACCGCGGAAGTGCTGTTCGAACTTGATGACATCCCCGGAGCGTGCAACCACCTTCGAACCACCATTCGAGAAGCAGGACGTAGCAAATTGGGCAAACGTGCCGAAAGTCTTCACAACGAACGGTGTCGATAAACTATCCGAAAGCCACACAGAAATCGTAAACAATTTACCTCATCATTTCCCTGTTCCCTTCTTCCCTTTTCCCCCAAGTCAAACAATGAGTCAGAAAAAACACCGCAGCAAGAATGAAAAAGACAAACAAAAGCGTGTCAACCTTCGAGTACAAAGAAGCAAACAAGGACTCACTCGCAAAGACATTCACATTCGCGTCGGCATCCCACTCGCCCACATTGAAGCCCTCGAAACGGGTGTGGTCCCAAAATCAATGCGCGGAAAAAAGTTGCTTGCTTCAAAGCAGGCCTATTTGAAGTTTCTTGGTTTTTCAAAGCATTCCAAACTCGACGTAAAAGCGCCCAGTCCAAAGCGAAAAAACTCTTCAAGATCCGGCTCAAGAACGGGAAGCACAGAAATTGTAGCTCCAACAACCTCTCGATCCATCTTTACCGGTTTTGCCATCGCTGCATCTATGGTCATTGGTCTCAAAACCTTATCCATTGCCTTTGACAATCCATCCTTCTCTTTTGATGGCATGCTGGATTCGATGGTTCAAGAACTCAACGAATCCGATACAACAGATGAGACTGCTTTAGACCAAACCTTGACGGCGCCAAGCAACCTTGCTTCTTCGTTGGCTGGCAAAACCAGTGAACAGGGAAACCTAAATGCGCTGGTGTCTGATTTATTGACCGATCTCGAAGAACCTGAGCCGGAAGGTCCTACAGGTCCAAACTCACTGACATTGCGGGTGATGGAACGCACACGCATCGTCTTTACCTGTGACGGTCACATCATAAAACGTGGTCTTGTTCATCGAAATGACCGATTGGAGTGTCAGTTTAGTGAACGAGCCATTGTTGAACTGACCGACTTATTGGCCGTAGAAGTACGACACAATGACAAAAAGGTCAAGCCAATGGGACCTCAAGGCGCGTCGCGTAGATTGACATTTCTACACGAGGGCTTTTAACAGAAGCCGCTTTAGAGATTCAACTGCCAAACTGTTTGGAAAGCACATACTGAATTACTGAAGTGGTTCCAAAGGTGGAGTCCATCCATCCCCTTCGACATCGACAAAGAATGCGCCCGACATTGCCCATGGTGAATTTGAGTAAATTGGGGTCATTGGAAAGGTACCAGACGCTGCAACCGCATAGTGTGCATCTCGACTTGGTTCTACCGCAAAAGACACACTGCCGCTTGTGTATTCCACGGTTTCGACCACAGTTCCATTTTCATAGAGTTCTAGACGATCCACATCCATCCAAGTTGGATGGAATACTTCGACTATAATTTCTTGAGATCCAACAAATGTTTGGCCAGCAGCCACTCGGTCATTATTCGTGACATGCACATAGGGCCCTACAGAAGCAACCACAGAACCAGATTTCATTGCATCCACCAAAGCGCTCTCTTCAGCAGAATCTGAGTACACATAGGTCCGATTAATTCCAACACCGCTGGCATGCGTATGTGAATCCGATACAGACATGGCAGAAACTTTGTGTCCACGCGATAGCAAATCAAAATAATACAATAGATAATCTTGATAGTAGCCATCGTTGATCACTTCCATGGCATCAAAATCATCCGCCCAAAAGTTTGGCTTGGAAATGGTGCCTTGCTCCAAATCGTAACCAGCCGAACCGATCAGACCACCAGAGCCTAGTGGATGATTGACTTGAACAATGCCATTGTTCACAATCGCCCTCATTTTGCTGAACAAGTCCTCGGTGGTACTCCATTCTGCCCACCAAGAGACCGCACCATTGTTGACAGCCCCATCGACAGGTGGAACGGGGTAGATATTGTGGTGTCCTCTCAACGGTGGACTGACTTCTGCACCCGACCAAGTAATCAAGTGTTCATTCAACCCCAAATCTTCAATAAGTTGTGCATAATCAGCCAAGTGGTCATGCTCGGTTGCAATGTGAATATCCACACCATGCGCAGCATGACTCATCAATCTTTGAACCGTCGAGACCCGGCCATCTCCCGATGGAGAGGAATGAGAGTGGGGATCAAAACTGTACACACCAGACGGCAATTCTACACACTCAATGCTGGCTTCTAGAGTTTCGACTTGCTCTGTACCGATTTCGAAAAGACTTTCAACATACTCACACTCTGGGCCACGATGCACAATGGCACGATAACTCCCTGGTTCCAAGGGCAGCTGCATCTCCCCATCTCGAACATAGCCAATGATTTGCTTACCACTGGGTCTACGTGGTGCCCATGCTGTATTTGCATCTACATCATCGTCCACACGCTCTATCAACACAACCCCAGGACCGTCATCGCTCAACGAAACTGTCAACAAACCAGGAGCAATCAGTTCATTGGAATTCAGTTCCGCCACTCCATAGCCTTCGGCCAACTTTGCTGAGAGAATATCGCTGGGTTGAAGCAGTGAAACCTGTAAAGAATCCTGTACACTTGAATCTCCATATAGACTATACCAACCAGCATCAACAGGTAGGTCAAAGACCAAACCTTGACCACGGCCTGTCACCTGAAAGTTCGCAGAAACATCAGCGGGAACAGTCGCCGACCACTCTCCGCTTTCATTTGCCACAGCAAGGGTCGCTGGGACTTGCTCTTCATCCAATATGTGAATTCTGGCACCAGGAACAAACGCGTTTCCGGCTGTCACCGTCCCACTCAGTTCTTGTGTTGCGACACCACGTTTGGTGTACCATTCATCGGTCAATGTAGCGAAGTCATCGCCAACACCTACATAGTGACTGAAGGTATGCACTGTACCATTGTCAAAGTCGACCATTTCATCGAAACCACTCATCGCTGGAGTTGCATCGGCCAACAGTGGCTGAATGACACTGCTATCAAAGGTATCCACAGAAGGAAACAAAGCCAAAGCCACTTCATTTTCACGTCCCAGCGCTCCGTACCACTGGTTGTTGGCTTCTCCATGAAGTCCCCCACCGGGGTTCCACCATTCGATGACTTCTCGACCGATCAAAATGACGTTGGCTGGTTGAAAGGAATAGGGTTCATCGAGCCAAGTAATGGTGGTCTCAATCTCCAATAGGCTGCTGTTTGGAGCAAGCCGATAATCAACCTGAAACTCCATATTTTTGTTGGGAACCAAGTTGTCATTTTCCACTGCTCCGGCCAACAACTCAAATCCTGTTCCATGTCCAGTTACACGAACAGTTGCCAGGCCATCTGCCCCATCAGACAATACTTCGATGCTGTCAGGTTCTAAAATTCTGCCAAAGCCCGCCATTGGGGTGTGCTCATCAATAATATCACGACCTTGACTTCCATCATGTCGAACCACATCGGCATCCAACAAACCACCGCCCTGCTGAATATAATAGGCACTTGGGCGAATCGACTGAATGATGAACTGGGCTTTGTTGTTGTACAGTTTAAAGTCGCCAATCGCACCTTCAGCCGCGGTACCACCAAACAACGCTGAGGAGTCGAGTATTTCTCCTGCACGCACTTCATTCTCCGACAGCGGCTCAGACAACGACAATGCCTCTTCCATTGTCTTTTCCCCTTCACCACTACAAGACAGCAACAACCACAACATACATACCTCTCAGAATAGACTTTTCATTAGAACAATGTCCATTCTCTAGTGTAACCAATGCGTATGGATGGGTACAAGTATAGAGTTATTTATGTGATTGTCTGTTCTTAACCGCTCTTACGAGTGCGCTGTGGGGTGTCTTTGACGGGTATGGAGCCAACAAGTCGTATTTGTCTATCCAAGCGGTCCAACGCCACATGGGTATCTTCAGTTTCAATACTTAGATACCGCTCAATCACCTCAACAATTTCTTGTTTCATTTGGGTCATCTGAGTTGGTGTCAAATCAACCTGATCGTGAATCAGCAACAGTTGCAAACGCTTTTTCGCAACGTCTTTGCTGGACTGCGAACGGACAAACAATGATTTCAAAAACGTCATCATTTTACGCTCCCATCTGATCTTTGGCCCACTGCTTTACTTTTCCCCACACACTTTCGTCGAGTGCCACATTCAAATCGATAAATGGGACGTCTTGACCGCGCAGTCTCTTTGTAGAGCGAAGAAAGATTTCACAAAGCAAATGTTCTGTTCGGCAAACGAAGGGCACACCATTGTTGGATGCTTTCAAAACCTCAACACTTTCCGGAATTACAGCCAAGATGGGTGTATCCAAAATTTGCCAGACATCTTGAGAATCCAACATACACCCTTGTCGAACAAGTTCTGGTTGATAGCGATTGACCACCAACTGGATATCTGCCATCTTTCGCTTTTGTAAGATGTCAATTACCCGATCGGCATCTCGAACAGAAGACACGTCTGGTGTAACCACCACGATCGCTCGATTGGCGGCCGCAACCGCATTCTCAAAACCTCGTTCGATACCTGCTGGACAATCAACGATGACATAATCAAAGTGCAGTGTTGAAAACAATTCATCAACCACATCGATGACATCATCTGGCACCAGCGCCATTTTGTCCGCGGTTTGTGAAGTAGGGACAAAAAATAAATTTTCGATATTGGGAACAGACAGTACAACATCTTCTAAGGAACAAAGATTCTGCACATACTGAACGACATCCCATTTTATGGAACGCTCCATACCGAGCAGCAAGTCTAGATTACGCAAACCAATATCCGCATCGAGCAACACAACTTTTTTGCCGGATTGAGCCAAACTTGTGGCCAGATTGGTTGAGACAGTGCTTTTGCCAACACCACCCTTGCCCGATGTGACAACAATACATTCTTGCATGACTCACCTTGAAAAAGAGGGAGCACCGCAAACACAACCACGGAGGGAAATAAGGGGAAAATGAAGGGGGATTGTGGTGTGAACTGCGATGCTTTTACTTGAGGGAAATCAGAAACCTGATGAATAAAGTATAGGATCAAAAACTTTACACGTCAAGTGATTTACAAAAAATAATTTGACAATAGATTATCGGTTTTTTGCATTGATCGGCAATTAGGGGATCATAGATCACAAATATTTTTTGCAAGAGTTATTGAGACTTTCGCATTAGCAATTGATCAATGGTGCCAGCCGCATCTTTCGCTCGCAAATCGTCATAGCCGCCCACATGATTTCCAAAAATGTAAATTTGGGGAACTGTACGCTGACCACTCATTTGCATCAGTTCTCTGAGTTTGTCATACTGGCCAGTCAAATCAATGACTTCCAAGTCAGTAACTTGCTTTACGGTTTCCAAATAACGGATTGCGGCGTTGCAAAAGCCACAAGGCTTTTTGGTGTACACTACGACTTTGTTGGAACTCGGTTGCATAAAATCTCCTTAAAAAAATACTACTTTGTATCTAACCACACAAAGGTGGAAATCAAGACTCAAAGGAAGCCCAGTCAGTTACATTAAAAGTATGGAGGTTACATGTTGATTCTGTTCTGGCTTGGATGTCGAAGCCCCACCCCTTCACCATTGCTAAGCACAGACTTTGATGACACCGCTGATGTAGAATCGGAAGACACTGTTCCACCTTATGAACTTACAATTGTTGGTCAAACGCACTATTGGATTGGAGACACCGTCTCGTTGAGCGTAGATGTATCAGAATCAAATGAAACCTTAGATATGGAATTGACCGAGAATATCCAGTGGTTCTGTGACGATCAAGAGGCTGTAGAAGGTACGACCATTTCATTTGTCACCAACGCAACAGGCATTCAACAGTGTACTGTAAGTGTGGAAAACCCCTACTCTACAACGCCTCTCACACAGAAGGTCACAATCACAACCCATACGGCACCTGAACTCGCTGATTGGACAGTTTTGGTGTATATGGGCGCCGACAACAATCTAGAAGAAGCCGCCCTCTTGGACATCAATGAGATGGAAGTCGCTGGTTCAAACGAACATGTAAACATTGTTGTAGAGATAGACCGTTCTGCGAACTTTTACAGAGGTCACGGTGACTGGAGCGGCAGCAAGCGATTTTACATTGTCGAGGATGCGACGCACAATGAATACCCCGAAATGGAACTGTCAGACAGTGATATTGTGTCTGTGGAACTTCAAAATTTGGGCGTTCAAGACTCTGGCTCACCCGAAACCATCATCAATTTCCTTGAATGGGGCACGGAGCTCTTTCCTGCACAAAAAACTGCGATTGTCTTTTGGAATCACGGCTGGTCTTGGTCAATACAGCCTGCACAAAACAAGGGCATCCTGTCTGATGACAGCACAAACAACGACATCTCTGTGGCTGAGGGAGAACTGGAGTACATCTTATCAACCATGGCAGAAAGAGGATTGAAGATTGACTTATTGGGCATGGATGCTTGTACGATGCAGTCGTGGGAACTCGCAACAGTAGTAGCGCCCTATGCGAACACGTTGGTCGCCTCTCAAGATTATGTCAATATTGATGGCTGGCCCTATAACCACATATTTCAATCTTTACTGAACAACCCATCAATGAATGACAGCAGCTTGGGCAATCTGATTGCTGAAGAATTCTACAGAAGTGGCGATAGAAGCATCAGCACCATCGATCTCCACCAAATACCCATGTTCAACCAACATTTCGATACTGTTTCTGCGTCTCTCTTGGACCTGCCAATCGGAATCGTCACCAGTGCTTCGAGCACAACTTATTCTCCTGATGGAGTGGACTACGGCAACGACCATGATTTCTATTCCTTGTTTGTGAATATCCAACAGGCTTTGCAAAGTGAAGAGGAATCCACCTTACTGCAGAATCAAATTGATGATCTTTTGATGGCACACGATTTACTCGTCACCAAAAATCTTGTCGTGGACTCTCTAGACACCACTGGAATGTCCATATACGCACCCCCAAATTCTGGTTGGCCTGTTGAAAGCACTTACCATGCTTCAACATGGGCGCAAAACCATTTGTGGGACGATGTATTGAGGAGAGAACAAGGTTGGATTGTTGAGTGATTCAATAGAGTTTCTCAACAGTCCCAGATTCAGAGTGCGCTTTGCGCATACCAAAGGAATGTTTCTCCGTTGGAAACTGTTGTGTCTGAACCTCTTCTACATATCGGGAGATGGCTGACACCATTTCTGTTTCCAATTCGGCATAGCGTTTCAAAAATTTTGGTGCAAAATCAAGATTCATTCCCAGCAAATCGTTGCAGACCAAGACTTGCCCATCACAGTCCACACCAGCCCCAATTCCAATTGTCGGAATATCCAACAGTGCAGTCACTTCTTTGGCCAAAGGGGCTGGAACCATCTCAAGTACCAACAGACTTGCCCCAGCATTTTGAACAGCCAACGCATCGGATTTCAATTTGGCCCCGGCCTTAGAACCTTTTCCTTGCACTTTGAACCCGCCAAGTGCGTGAATCGCTTGGGGGGTCAAACCCAAGTGCGCCACCACTGGAATACCCGCTTGTACAATCGCTTTAATTTGGGGCACAACTTCACTACCGCCTTCTAGTTTGACCGATTGCGCCTGCCCTTCTTTGATCAGCCTTCCAGCATTGCGAACCGCTGTTTCGACATTGACTTGATAGGACATAAAAGGCATATCCACCACCAAATGGGCATGGGTCAATCCCCGCTGTACACATTTTGAATGATAAATCATATCATCCATCGTGACCGATAGAGTATCAGAATGTCCTTGAATGACCATTCCTAGAGAGTCCCCTACGAGGACAACATCTACTCCAGCTGCATCTACAATTTTTGCCATAGAATAATCATAGGCAGTGATCATGGAAATTTTCTGGCTTTTGGTCTTCATTCGCTGAAGATCCAGTACCGTTCTTTGTTTTGTCATGATTGTCTCAAAATAAAAGTTATGTAAAGTTTTGAGTCCTACCGTCAAATGTACAGTGGACATTCTCTTTTATCAGCACAAAGCATTCTAGTCGAGCCGAGTTGAGCAAGCCCTTCGGAAAGTGAATAAAGAATCTAGGCTTTCGAACATAGAACTGGCATAAAGGCATTGAATTTTAGAATGGTGTCGGATAACAGTCAGCACGTTGGAGGTGTCTATGCGGATCATTGAATCCCCCACTGAAATGCAGCAGTTCTCGTTGGAGCAACGTCGTTTGGGCAAAACAATTGGGTTTGTCCCCACAATGGGTGCTTTACACAACGGGCATGCCTCTCTGATGGACATCGCACGTCAACAGTGTGACATTCTCATCGTCTCAATCTTTGTCAATCCCCTTCAATTTGCAGCCCATGAAGACCTCGACACCTACCCAAACACCCCGGAAGTTGATCATCGCTTGTGTAGAGAGCATGGGGTAGACATCGTATTTCGCCCCACCTCAATGTATCCCAAGAATCACAGCACCACCGTCAGCGTCAAAGGATTAACAACGGGATTGTGCGGAGCATCCAGACCCACGCACTTTGATGGAGTCACCACAGTGGTCTCTAGACTGTTTGGACTCACCCAACCCAATATCGCTGTATTTGGTCAAAAGGACTTTCAACAGTTGGCTGTCATCCGTCGCATGGTTGCCGACCTCGCGATTCCGGTTCAAGTTATTGGTGCACCCATCGTCCGTGAGTCGGATGGGCTTGCTCTCTCCTCCCGAAACGCCTACCTATCGGCTTCAGAGCGAACACGTGCATTGTCTTTGTCAAAATCGTTGACTCTGGTACAAACAAGCATTCAATCTGGAACGTTGTGCACACAAACATTATCGAACCTTGTTGAATCCGCTCTGACGGTGGATAAAGTTGACTATATTGCTTTCGTGGACGCCGACACTTTAGAGCCTCTGCAAACAGTGACACCGAACACTCAGTTGTGTCTGGCTGCGTACTTGGGCAACACACGGTTAATTGACAATTGTACACTGCACCTATAACATCTGGACTTATCGAATGAACGCTAGCAATACTGACCTCATATTCATGATTCTCATCGCCCTATTGGCGATGAACCAGTTTGTGATTCGCACCAAACAATGGGAAAGCAACATTGGCATTTTCTGGTTTTTACAACTATCCAGCGTCTTGTTTGGTTCATGGGTGCTGATTTGGGGCATCCCGGGCTTTGAAGGTCAGTTGAATGTCATCAATTGGCTGGTGGGTCTACTCTTCTATTATCATGCGGCTCGCAATTATTTGCGCTTCCAACGGTTTCTTGAGGATCGAAAGTATCAACAACGCACCTCAAAGGACTGAATAAACCATTCTATTCTCCAAGTTGTCCAAGGATGAATACTCGGATACATGGGACTCAACATTGCTCTGCTCGGGTGATGTTTGAACACTTTTGAACGCCTTCATCTTAGGAGAAAACCATGTCCGACATCGTATTTTTGTCTGGAAAACGAACCCCTTTTGGAACTTTTTTGGGTTCTCTATCTTCCGTATCTGCACTTGACTTAGGTGTTGTAGCCAGTAATGCAGCAATTGAACAAGCCGGTATTGAAGCCACCGATATTGACCACGTCATCTTTGGAAACGTGTTGCAAACCAGTGGAGACGCCATTTACGGTGCGCGCCACATCGGATTAAAAGCGGGAACAACAATCGAAACACCCGCATTGACTGTCAATCGCCTATGTGGCTCTGGTTTTGAATCTTTGATCCAAGCGGCACAACGCCTCAAACTTGGGGAAGCGTCTATGGTTCTTGCTGGTGGTACAGAGAACATGTCTCAAGCACCCCACGTGGTTCGTGGTTCTAGAAATGGTTTCAAACTCGGTCATGCACAATTTACCGATGCTCTACGTGAATGTTTGTATGATCCATACGCCGGATGTGAAATGGCCATCACTGCTGAAAACCTTGGGGAAAAATATGGCATTACACGTGAAGATGCAGATACCTACGGTCTTCGTTCTCAGTTGGCGTGGAAAAATGCTTTTGACAACGGCTATTACAGCAATGAAATTACACCTGTGACCATCAAAGGACGTCGTGGTGACACCGTTGTTGAGATTGACGAACACCCACAGTTGTCTCCCATTGGAAACCCCAAAAACAGAGCCAGATTCGAAAGTGACGCTGCTGGTTCTATGGCAAAACTTCGTCCCGTCTTCAAAAAAGATGGCACAGTTACAGCCGCAAATGCATCCGGTATCAACGACGGTGCTGGGGCCATGGTGATGACCACTGCCGACATCGCTTCCGCTCGTGGACTGAACCCAATCGGTCGAGTGGTTGGATATGGTGTCGCTGGTGTAGAGCCAACCCTCATGGGGATTGGTCCTGTTGAAGCCATCCGCAATGCCCTCAAGCATGCCAACATGTCATTGGGTCAAATGGACTTGGTAGAGATCAATGAGGCGTTCTCAACACAGTACATTGCGTGTGAAAGAGAGTTGGGTCTAGATCGTGACATCGCAAACGTCAACTCTGGCGGTGTTGCGATTGGACATCCACTGGCTGCTTCTGGTACGCGTATCACAACACACTTGCTGTATGAACTGAAGCGTCGTGGCAAGAAATACGGTGTGGGTTCTGCTTGTATTGGTGGTGGACAAGGCATCGCCATTGTGGTTGAGGCTTTCTGATATTTGAACCATCCGGTTTGAACCAAAAAAATCAAACAATGCAAAAGTAAAGGGTCGACTTGTGTCGACCCTTTTTGTTTGATCTTTTAAAAAAGACTTTCTCGTTAAACGCTATAGAATCAATGAGTCGTTGGGTCATTACCAACTCAAAACTTTACTGATAACACCAAAGGAATCCACCCTTTTCTAAAATACTTGACTCTCAATAGCCTTTCATGTAAAGTCGGTCATAGAATTGACACCAACAATATCTTTCAGGAAAACACCATGAGCCAAAACCCAGCCAAAGCAATCGTCCTCATCGCAGGCATCGGAATTACCGCACTTTCCGCAATGGGGTCCTTCGTCGTCGTACCAGAAGGGCACGTCGGCATCAAAAAAATGTTCGGACGCGCCGATGCCCAACTTGACCCTGGGCTCAACTTCAAACTCCCCTTTGTACAGACCATCGAGGAAGTCGAGGTGCGTCAACGACGAAATGTAGAAGAATTGACTGGTGCTACTTCTGAACAACTTCCCCTTCGAGCAACAGTATCCATCAACTGGACTGCCAACAAAGACAGCGCCTTGGATTTATACGTAAAATATGGCGGTATTCCACAGTTTGAAGAACGCATTCTAGACCCGAAACTCCGTTCGGTTGCCAAAGCAGCGATTGCCACGTTCACGGCAGAAGACTTGATCAAAAATCGCAATTTGGCGGTCAATGAAATCCAAACAATGATGGTAGAAGCACTCGCAGACTTCCCCATTGTCATTGACTCTCCTCAAATTGAAAACATCGAATTGCCCCCTCGATATTTGGAGGCTGTTGAGGCAAAAATGACAGCCTATGAAGCCGCAAAACGAGCAGAATTTGAATTGACGAAACAAAAAACAGAAGCCCAAAAAGCCGTAAACACAGCTGAGGCTGAAAGAGATGCTGAAAAGGCACGCGCAGACGGTTTGGCCTACAAGAGATTGAAGGAGGCCGAAGCCGAGGCCAAAGCGATTGAGGCCATTGGTACCGCTGAAGCAGAGGCTATCCGGCAAATGGGGACCGCTATTAAAAACAACCCGAACATCGCAGATTACATGCGCGCCAAAAACTGGGACGGAAAACTCCCAACTACGATGATGGGTGGTGGCGAAGGTGTTATGTGGCAGATGAAATGATCTAATTGGATCACTTCGGTACGCATCCACATCAGTACCTGACCGACAACGAAAGTTGATACGCCAATCAGAAGATTGGAAGTGAGATATCAGTTCAACCGCTCAAGCAAGACTGTCGCTGTTTTTTGAAGGAAGTCTGATTTCAGACACTTCACATCGTCTATTCGTACCTATACCAATGGAGGAATAATGAAAGGACTTAGGGTCATTTTCTCGGGGCTGTGGTTTGTATTGATGCTGTGGATGCTGACCTACGAGATGTACATATCTTTTGTGTATGCCTGTGCGATGCTGTGGGTATTCTTGCCAAGAGAAAAGAAGAAGGGCTGGAAAGGCACTCTCATTTTGTTGTGTTCTCCACTCGCGATTTGGAACGTCGGCCTCGTTGAATATGGTCTCAAAACAATAGACCTACACTGTCGGGTACTTGGCTACTTTTCAAATACTGGACGCGTCACCAAACCCGCTTTTTGTAGCTTACAACCTGATGCTTTTGGTAAAGGTCTCCGACACGATGATGGACCAATCTTTTCTACAGTGGAGCACATCGGTGTACACGGCTTCAACCTAATGCTTGCCTCCGGAGGGTTTGTCGTGGGGTTACCAGAAGTCGCATGGGAAACCTTGTACATGAGCTTTGCAAAAGACCCTGTGGACTCAGGGGTTGTCAACGAAAGCAAGAGCGTTCGCCAAAAGCAATGCCTTGGGGGAGAAAGGGCCCAAAAGAAAAGCGTTTCCAGAGGCAACGGTGATTGGATGTTTACCTCGAGCACCATGCGCAAACTGGTTGCTAAAAATACCAAGCGAGCAAGCAAAGTCTCTGCTGGAAATCCAAAGAAGTTTTCACCGAAACCTGTTGTCTTCAAAACCGATGTCAACCACGGAACCAACGACAATGCCTATTACGGTGCCCTAATGGCCAAAGACAATCTACGCGTGCCACTGACCTTGGTTGTACCTGACGGGACACTCCATCAGGAAGCCTATGTTGGTTCTGAAGGTCCAGTCATCGACGTAAAATGGAAAGGCACCATCTCATACCCACCCAACGCACAGTTTAAGTTTGATATACCGACGGTCTTTCAACTTCCAATCATAAACAAACTCACCAAACAGACATCCAATTTTCCACTGATGGTGAGCGAAAGTGTTTTCTGTGGCATGACACTCGATGGCGCCATGAATGTCTATACTCAAGAGTGGAACAGCACCATTGCTGTAGACGATGAACGACTGAGTGAGCAAGGAAAAAACGAAAGCCAACAAGGATGGATCGAATTTGTACTGTCTCCGCTCTTGTAGCCAAGACAATACCCACGAGACCAAAAATCGGTTAATCTAGGGTGTGGAGGAGCCTATGTCTACACCTGACAACATCATCTTTGACTGGAATCAAGGAAATCGTCACTCACCCCCCATGAAGCGTGTGGAACTGTTTGATGAAACCTTACGCGATGGCATCCAATGTCCGTCCATCACGGACCCCCCAATCGAACGCAAGTTGGAAATTTTGCGTCTGTTGGACAGCATTGGTGTAGATGAGGCTGACATCGCACTGCCTGGCGCTGGGAAACGTGCCGTCGAAGATTGTACAACCATGGTGGAAATGATTCGAGACGAAGGTCTCAATATCCGTCCTGCTGCGGCGGCTCGGACGCACCCCAACGACATCCGCCCCATCATTGAGATTTCTGAAAAAACGGGTGTCCCCATTGAAGTCTATGCATTTTTGGGCTCCTCTCCCATCCGACTGTTCACCGAAGGTTGGGATGAGGACAAACTCGAAGACCTCACACGAACCGCCACGCGTATGACCAAAGCAGCCGGCATTCCATTTGCCTTTGTCACTGAAGACACCATTCGTTCTCACCCCAAGACCTTGGATCGACTCTTCAGAGCCGCCATTGAAGAAGGTGCAGATCGGTTGTGCTTGTGTGACACCGTTGGACACGCCACACCAGATGGTGTATTCAACCTCATTCACTACACCAAGAACATCATTCAATCAATGGGCACCGATACCAAAATCGACTGGCATGGACATTCGGACCGTGGACTTGGTTTGGTCAATGCACTCTACGCCATCGAGGCTGGTGCGGATCGCGTACACGGCACCATTTTGGGCATTGGAGAACGTGTGGGAAATGTCCAACTTGACCTGCTCATGATGAACATGAAGTTACAAGGCGTATTGGATACCGATCTGAGTGCGATGAGCGAACTTGTGGAATTGGTCTCTGAGTCGATGGAGTGGCCCATTTCTCCTGCCTACCCTGTCTTTGGTCGAGATGCTTTTCGCACGGGTACCGGGGTACACGCAGCAGCCGTTATCAAAGCGTTAAAAACAGGCGATACACTGTTGGCAGACCAAATCTACTCAGGTGTGCCCGCCAGTTGGTTTGGACGAGAACAAGAAATTGAGGTGGGTCCCATGTCTGGAAACTCGAACATCCTCTACTGGTTGCACAAACATGGCTATGAAGGCACAGAAGCGGAAATCGCCAAAATCCGCCACGCCGCAAAAAATACCAATCGCCTTCTATCCGATACTGAATTGAAGGCGTTGATGCAATAAGAGCCAGAGCAGCCTTAGCTTATTCCGTCATTCAGGACTGGAATTGTAAGTTTCTGCCAAATAGAATGTCAAGTTGTTCATTTCTTCTTGGGTAAACGTGAAACTGGGCATGCCACCACTGGTTCCATTTTGAATAACAGACTCGACGTCTTCTACAGCCATGTAGGGAATCAAAGAATCAAAGGACGGTGCGTAGCCATTGACGTGACAGCCGTTGCAGTTGATGTTTGCCAACTCTTCTCCAGCCGCCACATCGACCTCTCCACCTCCATTGGGATCAGGCTCATTGGTATCCCCACCTTGTGGGTCAGCTGGATAGGTCGTGCGTAAGAAAGCGATGATGTCATTGATGTCTACTTGATCGCTGACAGCCGAAACCGGTGCCATCCCACCAACACCTTGCGTAATGGCAGTTTCAATCGCTGCATTGTCGATCATTGGGATCACAGACTGTGGATCCGGTGCGTACCCATTGATGTGACAGGTTGAACAATGTTGGTTGAACAAGTCGTTTCCACGTCCAGGATCTGCACCTTCTGGGATTGATTGATCCAAATTGTTGGTGTCATCCGGTGCCCCTGTATCTTCTACATCGCCAGTATCTTGCACATCCCCTGTGTCTTCAGTATCTGACGTCGAAGCGTCACTGCATACAGCGCCAGCGGCTATCCAATCTTCCACAATTTGAATGTCAGCATCCGACAAAGCCCCGGTCGGTGGCATTATCGATTCGACTCCACCAACATCACCGGCTGTGCCCTTCATCTTGTGGAGCAAGTAACTGTTCGCCGGATCGCCAGCGGCAATAAAAGGCATATCCACTTGGGTCGCCATGACGTCAACTGTGTTCTCGCAAAGGTTTTCAGACAAGGTCGGCGCCAAGGACGAAGCGTGACAGCCCCCACAAGATTCTGCCAGAATGGCTTCTGCACCACCACCAGCATCCGATGAGTGTCCACCACCACCGGTAAAAATTTGGTCATCACAGGCCAACAAAGACAACAACAGCAACATGATTTATCTCCAATAAAGTTCCACTCTACACTTTAGTCTAGTCGATACAATATGCACACACAAAATTTTGCATTGGAAACTTGCACAGATAGAAATTCCCAGTTAGATTGTAAACGAATCGGGGAGTAGCGCAGCCTGGTAGCGCATCTGGTTTGGGACCAGAGGGTCGCAGGTTCGAATCCTGTCTCCCCGACTCTTTTACTTAAAAATCCCACGGATGGTTCAACATTTATGTTGAGCCTTTTGCCGTTTTTTGCCCCAACAACGAATCCATCGGGAGGCAAGGTTCGGGCTTGCGACCCTGTTCGCAGACCTCGAAGGCCACACATATAAGTCTCCTACGAAGCCTTGAGCAAGTTCGCCCTCGAAGAGACGACAGTTATCTTGTTTCCGAAGACTCTTTAAACAATGAAAGTATGAGTCAAACCAAAGTTGAATCTTTCAATGTGGGTGCATTGTCAAATTTATCGAAAGATGGCTCCTTAGATTATCGACAAAGCAAGCGCCCCTAGCATTGAATTCACACTTGAAGAGTTAAACTTTCTTAGGTGCAAACAACATCATACATAATTAAAGGTACTCAAGGATAACCTCAAGATGAACAAAGCACCCTGAAACACCAGAACCATCTTGAACAAAACGACATGCTGATAGCACACATACCCACAGGATATATGCTCGGTCATTTTTTACAACAAATGGAAGAGTCCGCCGAGCAAAAAAAGAAAATAATGCAAGTGGCACTTATTGGCTCTATTCTTCCAGATTTGGATATGCTGTATTGGTTTTGGGTGAATGGGGCGGTTGATCACCATCTATTCTATACCCACATTCCGGCTTTTTACTGTATACTTGTGCCCATTTTTGTATTGTGCAAACTCTCCAAAAGTTCTCGGTTCATTGGCAATCTTATATTGACACTGTGGATAGCACTCATGTCTCATGCTGTTTTGGACACCGTGGTATCTGGTATACTTTGGACATTCCCATTTACCGGAATTGATGAAGCCAATCTCATTCACTTGGTCGACAAAGACAACATTCCCAACGTGGTCAATCCGTATCATGTGTATGTGGACATTATTGGAATTAAACTGGAAGGATGGGTGGTCAATCTAATGGTACATTGGTCTGGGCTCATCGAGTATCTATTGTGTGGAATCGCCCTCACCCTGTATGTCAAGCGCAACAGAAGCACTGAGACTGGTGGTAACGCGTTAGCAAATGAGACAGATGGTTAGTTGGAGTTCCAAAAGTTTAAAGGCCACACCTGTACACCCCACAGATGATTATCTGTTTTCGATAAAGAGAATGTTTTCAGTTGTTGTTCCAGTCCCAGTTCAATATTTTGCCGTTTGTGGATACAAAATCGGGTATGGGTCTCTAAATCTATTGGTTCAACAATATTCGTCTACAAAGACTTGAATTGAATCGTGCGTTTGATAAACAAAGAGTACTCAATAGATACCTATTGTAGATACTGTCAATCACAAGAATACCACTCAATTCATTGCGTTCGGCCATCGCTATCGGTTCTTCTAAGCGACGTGTGCTCGTACAATGATATCAACCATCGTACGATAATCTCTTTCAAATCGGTGCACCATCATCCCGAGACCGTTGGCTTCTAAGACGGTGACTTGACGCTCGGATAATTGCGTCCACGGAAAAAGACCGTTGGCAATGATGATCAAGTGCTCTGCCAGCATCCCGTTCTGTTCAATGGACTGATCTGGAAAGAACTTCATAAATATCGGCAACGTTTGCGTCTGGAGTGTCATTGCCATTTCCTGTTTGATCGACAGCAGAAGCTCATCAGATACATTTTTTTCTAGAATGGTTCCCGTCATCGACAGCATGGTCAGCATCGTGTGTGCGCTTGCCATATTGGACACCCAGAAATCCGCAAAGGTCTCTGAACTTGGCTCAATCCCACCCATCTTCGCACGTAAAATTTCGCAAAATGTCGACATCTCACGACTGAGTAGAGTGAGAAATATCTCTTCCTTAGAATCAAAATACTTGTACAGATTGGCTCTAGAAAAACTCAATCGCTTGGCGATATTCGACATCGAGATAGTCTCAAAACTTTGTGTCGCAAGCATGTCTTTTGCAACGCGCATAATCTCGTTGACACGTAATTCTTTTTGCTCTGTGGATCTGGCTCGTTCAAAATCTGTCATGGTCTCTCAGAAATTGTATCCAATATTTAGTTGACAACCTGTCACTTATGTTTATAGTATATTCAATAAGTAACATAGTGTCACTTAAAATCAAACCCTTCACACTTAAAACTTGGAGCCCATCATGGCCTACGTCAAACCCAATATTCCATCCAAACACTACCCTGCCTTTGTCGACAAGATGCCAGACCTAACTGGGAAAACCTTTGTCGTGACTGGAACCACCAGTGGTACAGGAAAGATTGCCGCACACACATTGGCTTCAAAAGGTGGTCGTGTGTTCATGTTGAACCGCAAATCTTCTCGCTCTGAGAAAGCACTGCAGGACATCAAAACTGCCTACCCCAATGCCGATGTTCAAAGCATCGAATGTGACTTACAATCCTTTGCCTCCGTTCAAGCCGCCGCTGATAAACTACACGAATTATGCTCTGATGGTATCTACGCCCTCATCAACAACGCTGGGATTATGGCGATGCCAGATGCAGCGACAGTGGATGGTTTTGATACTCAAATGCAGACCAATCACCTCTCGCACTTTCTGCTCACGCGTGAACTCTTTCCCCTACTCGAAAAAGGTGCTGAAAAACATGGGGATGCGCGCATCGTCAATCACTCGAGTATCGCAAGAAAAGGTGTTCCCAAACTGGTCGCCAAATATCTGGAGAAAAATGGGGGCAACCTTGGCGGGGACAGTTCGAACATGATGTGGGGTGGACGCTGGGTACGCTATGGTCAAACCAAACTCGCCAATGCTGCCTTCACTGCCGCCTTACATGAGAAACTGACTGCGTCCAATAGCAACGTCAAAGCCTTGGTCGCTCATCCAGGTTGGGCCAACACCGAGTTGCAAGTCACCACCGACAAACAAGGTGGTATGAGCGCTGGCTCATCCTTTTTGGCAAAGTTCATTTCCCAGTCTCCAGAAGACGGCACGTTGGGTATTTTGAGTTGCGCTGTACTTCCCGAAGCCAAATCGGGTGAGTTTTGGGGACCGGGTTCTGGAATGATGGCGTCAAAAGGTGAAGCAAAACCATTTGGAATGGAAAAACAATACGACAACGCTACCACCAAAGACATGATTTGGTCTAAGAGTTGTGAGGCTATCGGAAAAGATTTCACAATTTAAAGAAATCTACCCTCAAGTCGTATACCCATTGTGTACAAGGAGGTTTTGATGAACATACGAACCATTGGTTCAATGGCATTGTTTGGTGCATTGTCTGTAGCAGGGATGATCTTCGGAGATGGTATTCAAGGGGTGTTTACTTTCATTGATCTACCGTCAATGGTCACCGTATCGGGACTGATAACAGCTGGAGCCATGTGGTCTTTTCCTTTTGCCGTTACCAAACAAGCAATCTCTGACGCTTATGCAACAGAGAGCCTAGAGAAAGATAGAGCCTGGCTGGACTATGAAGTTTTTATGAGGCTCTCAAATCTCTCCGTGGCGTCTGGACTGTATGCCACCTTGATAGGGCTCCTCAAGATGTTGAA
>CBFIFY010000003.1:0-141721 GCA_965661985.1 uncultured Myxococcota bacterium
AACAGAAGTAAGAGGTAGCAAAGAATCTACCCGTTTCCATCCTTGGTGGAAATAATTGTTGGGAGAGCACGATCGCCCAACTGTTATTTTCATCCTTGGTGGAAATGGGTATCGCTGAAGCCCGCTTCAGCGATCAGGGTTCATCTTGATGGAGCATCAAAAATAAAAGCCTACCCCTTACAGAATATTTTGTAACGTTCACAAATCAATCTGTCCAACCCCAAAAGGCAAGCGAAAAACGCACCCTGTCGTCATCTTCACGCCCCTTTCCGACCCCGTGCATCCAACGATTGTTCACCCCTGCTCCAAATGCATACGCACCTCGACTGGGTATCGAAAAGTCCAATGTCGATTTCGATGGTGGATGATAAAACCTCACCGGTCTCCCCTCTCCTAGACAAAGCACTATCGAGGTATTTTGTGTGCGGGTACGTGAAGGTATGATCGCCGAGGCATCGTGATGAAAGTGTTTGAAGTCTGTTGGTGATGAAAATCGATTGAGTCTCGAAGCGGTTATCGCACATTGAAACGTAGACTCGACACAGGTCATCACTTCGGTCCAGCTTGCTACAGACGCCCTCCACGCTTGTTTCTCATCCAAAATCCAATGGGCATTTCTGTGCCATCGAAGCCAATATTCCTCCGGCAATGATTGCAATTCTTTCTGTAGTCGACTAGCCAACTCGATGGAAAGCACATCAGGCACCATCACCAATTCATCTTGGCCTACTTTTGTAGACTCTGCAGAGAGGCGAACCGCGATGGGCGATGGATACTTTTCAACATCCACCGTGGATGTGCTCTTTCGGTAATTTCGCTTGACTTTACCCCGCACGAGATGATTACCAACCGATATTTGATTGAATCCGAATCATCGAGAGAGCACTGTCTACACCCAAATTCTCGGAGGGAAGAAGATGTGCCCCTTCGATGGAAAGTCCATTCTTCAAACCAGAATCATACTCGTGATTGATCATCACCGCCCAGTTGAGTTCCACACCCAGCTGATAACCCGTTGTCGGTTCACCCAAGGCATTCACGGCTTCCCCACCGTTTCGATAAGAAATAAAGGGAGAAGATACCGGTACAGTCTGCCAAGCCATGACCGATCCAACTGCTACATCCATCCAGTCGGCAAAGTTCTTATAGGTCAGTGTCGGCTGAAGGTACATCGCTTGACGAATGGCACCTTCTGTCACGGCGAACTCGACACCGTCTGGTGGATTGCCGGCGTGTTCTGGGTCTGTAATGAGATTGTAGGTAGCCACTTCGGTTGCGGCTTGATGCAAATCAAAGATCATCGATCCAGCGTTGTAGTCACGGTCCATTGAGAATGTTGAGTACACCTCATCAGATGGATTGGCATCACCAGAAGCGAATCCAGCATTCAGTCCAACATCGACAGCCGAGTGCCGCATTTCCAACTGAGCAACAGCACCGTACGAGCGAACTTTTAGCCCCTCTGGATTCAAGCGGTTGGAAATTTGACCGTGATCACCATGCAAATAGACTCCTTCAACTGCACCATATAGGTCTACACCACCGACAGACTGAAGCCCTTTGGCATAGACATCCAAAATCATCCCTTCCAGTGCCTTTTCCGTTTCAATTTTGGTCTGGTGTCGATACACACTCAGCAACCCAATCGCATTGTCTTTGTTGGCGAAATATTGAGCAGATGCCAATCCTTGATAGGCCATGTGCCCTGCAGTATACCCGCCAATATCGTCTTCTAAGACCCAGTCACCTCCGACCATTACCACAAGGTTGTCCACAGGCTTGGTGATGGCCGCCGTTCTGAATACACGATCTCCATAGTCGGTGCGAGAAAACAGTTGCTCGTGATTTCCATCGTTGGCAATCAGTCCCAATCCCCAATGCGATGTGGTTAAACCAGACTGTAGAGAAAATGAACCCACCTTCTTTTTGACTTGAGCGGAGCGCACGGCAAAGTTGGTTGCGTTCAATACCCCAATCTGTTCTGGGTGGTAGTGGTGCGCGTCTCCTTCCAAGTTCCACGGGGAACCGACAAACTGACCGTGAAAGAGGTCCCCACCAATTTCCAACTGCCAACTGGACAAATCAATGTTGGCTTGGGTTCGAAGACGAGAGTCAAAGACCAAACCAGATTCCAACTCTCGTCCTTCAAAGTCCACAGCGAAACCAGGTCTTTGCGTGGCAACCACACGAAGATTTCCGGTGCTGGACACGGTTTCAGAAGCATTTTCAGCAGTGGGTTCCGCGATTGCTGACAACAATAATGAGTAGATCAACATGATTATTCTCCTGTATCCGTGGTGTCACCTGACGTGTCGCCCGAAGTATCATCGGTTTCTTCAGTTGCCGTATTGACATCCAATTCTGGAAGCCAACCGCATGAGAAATCAGACATGCAAATGTCGTCCGACATATCTTGACCACCCGACATGAAGTAATAGGCGATTTGATTGAGCGCGAGAGAGTTTTGGTCTCCCGGCTGAGATGGCGTAGGCAAACGAAATCCATGCGTTCCAGTCGTTGCAGAATAAGGCAAGCGAAGTGCGGACACACCAACGTCGGTTTCCAGCGTCAATCGAAGTGGATCATCAGACGGAGCCCCTGTCCCATCTGTTCCATTGTCCAAATCATCTGCATCAAAGAGACATGGGTTGCCATTTTCATCTGGGCATCTGTACTCACCATACTCTTCAATCCCTTGAATCACACGACGATCTACCAGCCATTCATCAACAGTCATCCCGTAGCGTTCATCCACAACGTCTTGTGGTATGAGTCCTGCTGCACGAGCCATCGTAATCCCTGCTGAGACTGGAACAATCGTGTCTCCGATACTGGGCACCATGAGGATATTGGTTTGCTCACCACCCAAGCGCTCGAGTGGCTGTTTGAAATAGTGTGGAGCGTAGCCAATCGGGTCGCCCGACTCGAGAACTGAGCCAAAGATCGAGACAATCCTTCTTAGATTGGAAGAACCACGAATGCGACCTGTACCGTAAGAGCCAGCCACCAAAGGAGACCCCGCCTGCATTGTCACACCTTCATGCACCACATCACTGTCCCAAGTGTCAACGGTGTGGAGAAGATTACCCGCCTCGTCATAAATCTGAATGGACAGCATGTCGCCCAAGCCTTCATTGCCTTCAACAGTATATGTTGAACCCAGTGACGGTCCAGTTTCTGGCATGCCAACCAACTTGCGTTTTTCAGACGGTGTCAATCCATCGCAGGGCAATCCCAATCGGAATCGACCATCTTCAGGAATGAGGCCTTCGCGAATTTCACCGTTGGTCAAGTTTTCAACCACAATTTTGCCATTGGGTGGAATCTCTGGGATGGTGGTGATGTCCAGTTCAACCATGTCTCGCTCTGAGTTCACCATTTGAACGAGTTTGAGTGAACCGTCTTCGTTTGGATAGCCTAGGAACATTGGGCTCAAAATTCGTCCGTGCATCGCTTCTACAGCCCCACCAATCTCGGTACGGAGTGCAATATCAAAGAGTGAAGCACCGCCAGCAATCGGAGAAAAGGCAGTAACCTCAGGCATCAGAGCAGCGGCTACGCCGGAATTGATACCACCCAGAGACCCTCCAAGAATAAAGAACTCAGCATCTGGACCACCGATATCAATTGTACCATCGTTGTTCCAGTCACAAGACAGACGTTCAGAACCGTCATCCAAAGTCATGTTTCCTTCACCACAGGCTTTGAGAGAACGTACCATTTGCATCCAGTCGGCAACAGCTTGGCGCACCATATCACGAGTGTGGAATACATCTGCAGACCACTGGTCACCGCCAGAGTCTGGGATTCCGTCGTTGTTCAGGTCTCGATAGCGCGAGTCTTTGAGATGCTCTAAGAACGGAAGTAGACTGTTTGCGTCCAGTACGGGCTCGTACAGCGCCAAGTCATCTGGTGGAATGGTCGGACCATGACCCGGAAAGTCGTTGAAACAAACCGCGTAGCCCATTTGGGTAAATGCCCAAGCAAACCCGAGACCGTCAAAACGAGACGATCCGTACCCATGCCCAAAGATGGCAACATCATACGGTGGCAACTTGCCACTTTCTTCGCTTGGGATGGTACACGTAAACGGAACGCGCTGAGGACCAACAGTGTAGGTACCCAACTTGGCATTCATTCGCCAGTATTCATCTGAATCGTCAAATCCGTCTTCATCGTCAATCTCATCCACCAAGAAATATGGGGTAATAAAAGAACCACCAACGACATAATCCCCGTAGCGTTCAAAGGAGTCTGCAGCGATTTGACCACCTTCTCCACTGAGAAGACCAAGCGTCGCAAGTGTGTTTCCAAGATGCGACAATGGGAGCGCGTATGGGTCTTCGCCATCCAAGTTGTGGGTAGCGTGTCCATTGGTAATCCCTGCAGGAAACTCTGTTGCCAAATTCTTGAATGGACCCTCACCATAGAGTCCCAAGCGAACATCCACCAAATCTCCCGTGACACGACCTGTGCTGAAGGACCAAGTGAAAGAAATGTCGTCTGTGGACATACCCAGCGCCGAGAGGGCTTCCCCCAATGGAGCCAGCTCTTCGTTCTGATCCAAATGGTTCACAAACTTCCAAGGAGACTGAATGGGCTGTCCGTCTTCGCCAATCAGGCGATTGGTGAGCACCACGGCATAGGTAGATTCTTCTTGAAGTGGCACAACTGGTCTCATAATCAAGGTATTCGAGCTGCGTTCATACCATGTCAACAGGTCATCTACCGGATTGTCTGTGTCGATCGGATAGAGATTTGGAACATCCAAAATCCCATCATTGTCTGAGTCTTCACCCCAATCCAAGACACCATTTTCATTCAAATCTTCGTCCACAGTATCAAAGATGACCGTTGGTGATTCTGAACGGGTGTCATTCGGGAAGTATCGATCACTTCTAGGAACATCCAGTGGATAACGACCCTGACCAATCTCCAGCGCAACCGGCTGTAGATAATCCGAAGAGTCTGGATCAATATTGATGACGAAGAAGGCATCATCAGAAAACTGCTCCGACCCGAGTTTCTCATCGTCGCGATGTCGTGTGGCAATATTGTCCAAATCCAGTGGAGCCTCAAACGCCACTGTAATCGGAGCAAAAGTTCCAAAACCTGTCAGTTCATTGAGTTTTTCACGCGTTTCAGTCTCATATTTGGTGGACGACACAGTCGAGATATTCAATCTCCTTCCTGTGGGAGAATCCGAGTCGGGTCTTGTCGCCAAATTGGTTGGGAATGGAACATCTGGGAAGGGATGAGCATCCCAGTCAACTCGAACCATGGGTCCAGTTCCGACTGGCGTTTCTCTTAAACCCTCTGGGGATGTTTGGCACCCCACAACTCCAATGGCACACATGGCCAATCGTAAGCGCATTGTCATTTCAATACTCCTCTTTTATACACCCACACAGTGTATTGCATTTCTGTAAAATCTACATCTCTTTCTGTTCGCTTTGGTAGATTTCTTCCCACAAAATGACAAAGTTTTGTCCGATGGTTGGAATTCCAATCGTTTTGGTGTATATTGAATGGGCACTTCGGTGCACATCGTTCTTTGACAGTGAGAGAAATCAAAAACAACCAAAACATACCGTTATGGGGGCGCAAAGGCTTTCGACAGGTTTGGGTTTTGGGTGAGATGTAGCGTGTCGAGGTCTCAGAAACTCGTTAATCCCTGAAAACAATAATTTAGTTGCAAACAATAACGCACACTTTGCAGTAGCCGCTTAATAGCCGCTTTTGCCGTCTTGACCTTCGTTGCTTGGGGTGATTGTTAAGGCGTATGTTTACCAAGATAGTCTGTGGACCTTTTAACAGAGGGGAAAGTGGACGATAAACTCCTTTATCTGTTCTCGCTTGGGTTGCCTGTTACGAGGCGGTCTAAGATGTAGTATGTATCGTAACTACGCACGTAGAGGCTGATTGCCGCCTAGATGTGGACACGGGTTCGATTCCCGTCGCCTCCACCACTTTTTATGTTTTGGCATATTTGTTTTTAGATTTTTCTCACTGTTTTTGAATACTGTCAGCAGTCCCCTGGTATTTGGCTGAATGCTCCGCCTTGACTTTCATAGTATAAGTCTGATTATGACAGGTCGAAAAACTGTTTTTCAAACTGATATTTTTCGGCTCTCAAAGTCTCAGAATATTTTCCATTTCTAGGAGTTAGACGTATATAATGGGCCAAAATAAAATGAGCCCACAGAGAAAATCGAGTCCCACTTGTAGACATTCCACAAATTCAATACATACTCAATAATATTTTTGCATCTACAATGAGGCACAGACCATGAGCACAACCTTATCGTCCGTTGGCAAACGTTTATTGGAAAATCTCCCAACACCCATTGCCTTAAATTGGGGGTTGTTGGTTCGTGCGACGTCGGATTCAGAGCGACAACGTCTCAGTTGGGCTGTATTGGATTCATTTTTACGGTATACGTGTGGCATTTTGTTGTCTGACTACTTGCGGGGAGAAAAAATCCCGGCTGTTGAACACCTCTTACCAAAATTGGCAAAACCTTCCCGTGGACATTACTGCGCCTTGATTCGAGCGATGTTGCGTCCGCTCACCCATGAGTCTGACTTTTATTACCACATACAAGAGTGGTATTACACTCCAAAGGGAAAACCCACCGAAATGGCTCGGCTCTTGGATACACTCATCAACAAAAGAAATCTCGACGCACATGGAGCTGTTCAAACTGAAGAAGAATTGCATGAAAATGTCAAAACCATCCTATTTGAGTTGCAAAACTTACTGCACAAGGCAAAGTGGCTGAGTGGGTACCAACTGTTCACCGTGGAATCCACACAAGCAGAACGCAGGGGAGGACAAAGAGGTTCTGTTCTCTTCTATCATGGAGATATCAAGCAACCCCTACCTTCACCTTCCTCATGGTCTTGCATTTTATTCGAAGAATGTATTTATGTCACACACCCCAAAGGAGACCGATTTTTAGAGGTCAACCCTTTCATACACATCGAATCGAACGGTCGAAATGAAGAGTTGTACCTGTGGGTCAGCACGCCAAAAGAAAAACATCTAAAGTTGAGGTGTGATGCAAACAATGAAGAGTTGAAGCGGTTGCCCGTCATCGTAGAAGAAGAGATGGCTTGGTCTACTTGGCTAGAACGACGCAATGAACTGGACCCCACATTCATCAACACCCATACATCTGCATTTACATCTGGTGACTTCCAAGAGATTGGAATGGTCATCGACGAACGCTATAAAATCATGGAGAGACTCGGTGACGGTGGGATGGGCGTTGTCTATTTGGTTCAAGACCTTTTATTGGACGAAGAAGTCGCACTCAAAGTCCTGCACTTAGAACAAGTCGATGGCAGTGACAAGGAACGCATCAAAGCTGAATTCAAATTTATGAAATCCTTGAGCCACCCAAATATTTTGTCGGTTCAAAACTTTTCGACGCTGAAGGATGGGCGGGTTGCCATTAGCATGCCGGTGATGCAAGGCACCCTCAAAGACATGTTAAATTCCCCTCTACTGGAACAAAGTACAATCGAAGGTTGGGCAGAAGACATGTTGTCGGCATTGGAGTATCTACACACTTCAAACCCACCCATCTTTCACCGTGACATCAAACCGAGCAACATGTTGCTTGCTGATGACCAAACCCTACTCTTGTCCGATTTTGGCATCGCTCGAAAAGAAGGCGACGTTCGACTTACTCGAACAAATGACACCTTGGGCTCCCTACCCTACATGGCACCAGAACTATTGAGAGGCATCGATGCTGGTCCTGCCAGTGATCGCTTTGCCTTGGCGATCAGTTTGCATGAAATGATCACGGGAGAGTTGCCACGCAAGAACGAAGTCGGCGTCGGTATCACAGGAGAGTTTGGAAAATTCATCACAGAACTCGGCTCCGAAAACACTGAAGATCGGATGATGGCGGTGTGGCCCCCAAAACCAGTCCCCACCACAACTGCAGAACCAGAATACGCCCCGTCAACACCTGAATCTGACTCAAATTCTGACCTTTCTGAACAGACAAACCATCCAAACGACGACTCCATTAATGAACAATCATCGCTCGACGAAAGTGTCAAAGAAAGTGTAGAACAAGACGTGGTTTCAGAAACGCAAGCCTTACCCTCTGAGCCAACCCAACCAGTTCAAGACTTAGATGCCGTTCGTGAAATTGAACACAATGCAAAAGCAGTGGATACAGTTTCTCCCTCAAACGGTGACCCAGAAGCGAATAAAATAGTAACAGGTGAAGTAGAGACAAAAGACAACGACTCAAGCGACACAGAACCTACTGAGACCACAGAAACCAAAGAGGCCAAAGAGACCAAAGCCACCGATGAGGATGAGACGAAACAGTCTTCCAGCATCCCCAAAATCGCTGTGGGTGGGGCTTTGGCAATGTTGTTGGTCATTGGAGGTCTTGTCTCACAACGATCTTCTAACGTTGACCCGGAGTCGGCACAAACAACCTCTGTATCCGACGAGACAGTCAAAAGAACAGACATTCCTACAAAAGATGAATCAGAAACGGACGAACCCACAGAGGATACTGGCAATGATGCGGATGCGATTCTTGAACAAGTAAAAGCCAAAGTGCAAGAACCCTTGACTGAATTACAAGTCACAGTTGACAAGGCGCAACTTTGTGAACTGGCGGTTTTGAGCGATCACATGACTATCGCTGATCGGTTGTTTGAACGGGGTAAAAATTTATGGGAGACCCCAGATTTGGTCGAAGCAATTTCTCTTGTGTCTGATATAAACACAACACACGATGCTCTAGTAGCACTGATCGAACAATGCAACAGTCAACCCCAAACGCTCACTGTTAATGAGTACTTAACCAAAGGAAAATGCCTGTCTTGTCATTCTACGGATGGTACCAAAGGCACAGGTCCCACGTTCAAGGGACTCTATGGCTCGAAAAAACGCGTTTCAGCCCTCAAGAAAATCACGGTTGGACCCAAATATTTGACCCAACAAATTATGAACCACCAAAATCCGTCCAATGTTGTGGACGATCTTGGTGATACAGACGAAGCACAACAAAGGGGTGTGGCAAGCATTGTTGAATACATCAAAGGGCTCTAATACGTCTGCCCTCATATCACTCTGCCAACCAAGAGCATCTGGATAAAATCCTCTTGTTCGTCTCCTCCGATTGTTGAAAACTTGAAGGAACGCATCGCCAAGTGCGTCTCAACGGTTATAAAAATACATGAGACCACTTTCCTATTATGCCGATCAATCAAAACCAAAACCGTATTATCGTGGAGTCTCTCATCAATATGGTTTCTTTGTGTCCATCGTACTTGCGGTATATCTACTCTACCTTACCCCAACAACGAGCATCGTCCCGATGGCGCTGTATTGCGTTGGATTTTGTGGAATGCTCGGCACGTCTTCTAGTTACCACCGACTGACCTGGTCTGTGGCTGGAGAAGTCTGGATACGACGATTGGATTATGTCATGATCAGCGTCATGATCGCTGGCTGTTTCACTCCGTTTTGCTGGCTCGCTTTTGATAGTGGATACAGCACCTTTGTCTTGTGGGCTCTCTGGGCTGGGGTCGCCTTTTGTGTCTTTCTCAATTTGATCTGGGTAGACTCTCCAAAGGTGTTTCGCACCTCTGTCTACATTGCATTGGGCTGGTTGGGATTGCCGTTGTTTCCAGAAATGTTGAACACGTGTGGCTGGACCTGTACGCTACTCGTTGCGACAGAAGGATTGCTGCACACAATGGGTGGACTCATCTATGCCTTTCAATTGTTCGATGTTCGCCCAGCAACGTTTGGCTATCACGAAATATTCCATGCCTGTGTGTTGCTCGCTGCTTTGATCCACTATTATGTCGTGCTAACCTACATTCTCTAATGCTCTCTAAATTTTGCAATAGACGAATGAACAGAGGTGTTGTACAATACGATACTCTATGAAGCCCTCAATGATTGCACCATTGTTTCTCTTGCTTTGGTTTTCTGTTTCTAGGAATGCCCATGCAGAAACTCTTTCTTTTACCTTGAAAGAACTGACTCAACTCACAGATGATGTGATGCCTCTGTTGGATCTCATTGCGTCTGGTGAAGGCGATTATACATCTGTCAATCGAGGCCGTGCTGGAGACTCCCCCGGAGATTGGCCAAAAAAACACTTGGGCAAATCCATTACTGAAATGAGCATCAAAGAAGTTCGTCAACATCAAGGTGGACGCACACCCGACTGCTGGTACAACGGAACAAAAGGAAAGGCAAATCTCTTTGCAGTGGGTCGCTATCAACTGATCCCTTGCACCCTTCAATATACCACTGCCTCAATCGAAGGATTGGATGTACGCATCAAATACTCTCCAGAAGTACAAGATGCCTTTGGGGTATTTCTGCTCTTTGTCAAACGACCCGTCGTGGGCGAATACTTGCTTGGTGAACACAATGACATCCGTGAAGCTGGACAAGAATTGGCCAAAGAGTTCGCCTCCATCCCCATTCAATACTCCAATGGACGGTGTCGTCGTGGACAAAGTTATTATTGTGGAGACAAAGCCGGAAACAAAGCCCACATCGAAATAGAGGCTGTCAACAACGCCCTCCGTCAAGCTCGAAAGAACTTAAGCAACGACAAAAAATCGCACAAAATGGTCGAACACAAACTTGGATTTCGCACCCGCATGAGTCTATGGTGGCAAAAGTTGTGGGGCAAGGAAATTAAGGAACCCCATACGCTACTGGTCAACACCATGGAGCACACGCTGTTCGATTACATCTATCCATCGGAACAGTCCGACAGTCCAAGTTCAAAGAACTCTACCCCCGTTGAACTCAAACAAGTACCAGCGACCAATCTCAAATCTCCAATCAACGAACCCTCTCCAAAGCAAGATGACAGCCCACCGGTACAGTCTGAAGAAGCTGCGAAGCCCGTCTTGCCTGTGGAACCTACAAAAGTGGCAAGTCCTCCACAAAAGGCCGAAGAGAATACCAAGGTAACAGAACCTGTATATGAAGACGATATCGAGGATGTCCGCATCGTTCCCAAAGATTCGACAACAGAATGAGTGAACTGAATCAACGTTCGGCAATCAACATCAGTTGTAGCGGACCATATTGAGTACCTCGTTCGACCACCTTCAGGCCAGCATCTTCTATCAGACGGCGCAACAATGCTTCGGAAGTCCCCTTCAGTACACCTTCGGGCATGTCGTGTTCAATAAACACCAACCGTCCGTTGGACTTGAGTCCAGCAACCAAATTCTGTACAAACGGTAAAGCGACTCGTTCATAATAGGTGGGATCTGTTTGCACTTGTTGATCGGTCACCACGGCTTTCATCACTTCACACACAAACACAATATCCAGTGTGCCAGTGGGTAGGTTCGGATTTTCTGAGTCAGACTGAATGCCTTGAAGTTGTGGCAGGTTGAATTCCGTCGACACAAAGTCCAAAAACTCTTTGTAACTTCGATCTATCTCTACACCATACACACGCCCTGTCTCCCCGACGACTTCGGCAAACGGCACTGAGAACCACCCCTCTCCAGCCCCAACATCGGCGATGTGCATACCTTCCTGTAAGCCAATGTCACTGGCAACCGTTTTGGCATCCCACTGCGTTGACCTTCGAAGCCAGGTTTCCAATCGATCTTCACGATGAGATACCCAAGCCATCTGTTCAAAGAGTGGGTACAACTCTGGCACTGGGTCTGGTCGACTGGGACAGGAGGGCTCCATGTGGTTTTGCAGACAAGCATCCGCAATGTACATTTCCAGCAAGATCTCTCGCTCTATGTCCGTTCGTGAACGCCAAAAAGCGTAGGCACCCTTTCTCAACGTAGACATGCCTGCGACTTGTTCGTTCTCAACAGCGTGGTTCCCTTGCTTTGAAGCCACCCACGCCGTCATCATACGTGCAAAACCATCTTCAGGGTTTACTTGAACATGACGCTGCAATCCAACCAATGATGACTCGACCTTTCCCTGCTGGACCTGAGAAATGAGACGGTGATTGGTTGGATCGAATATGGGTGCCCGCATGGGTTTGGAATGTGCCTTTGTTGTTGATTTTGGACGGTCATTGGGCTTGGAAGATTTCTCTAAATGCGGTTGAGCATCCAATGTAGGTGACACAATATCAACATCATTTGTACATCCCAAGGATGCCAACATCCCCAGTGAAACAGCCCACAACATACACAACCCTTAGAGTCTATCAATGATCACATAGCCATGACCACTGTTGCTACTGGCCGCACCACTGCTGTTGATGCCAGAGATATAGGAGCCACCACCACCAGAGTTGCCGTTTTCATCACACCCAGCACCACCGGAATATCCTCCACCAGCGCCACCCTGGTCGTCATCGGTTCCACCACCGCCACCAAAGCCACCAGAGCCAAAGCCTCCTGTACCACCAGTACCACCGTTGACAAAGGCGACACCACCAGAGTTTCCTCCACCGTTGCTGTTGAAGCCACCGCCACCACCACCGGTGCTACCACCACCACCAGCACCGTTGCTACCAGCGCTGTAGCCTGCAGAGCTACAAGAGCAGGGTGCGTTTCCACTGGTGCTGATCGATGCGTGCATGTTCGAACACTCCGCATATCGAGTGTCCTGCCCGCCACCACCACCAGCTACGAGCAATGGGTTGCCTACATTGTCAACGACAAAGGTTCCACCACCTCCACCACCATAAGTACTGCCAGTTCCTTGTTGACCAACCAAAATCCGCAACACGTCATTTTCAAGCAGATCAATCTCCCCATAGACCTCAGCCCCGTAGCCACCGTTGGAAGTAGCTGAAAACCCGGCTGCTCCTGCTACAGTAATTGAATACCGACCATCAGAAGGAATTATCACAGTTTGGATTCCACCAACGACTGAGACCATCGTATCGAGTGTCGTTCCTGCATAAACTGTATCACATTGAGCCAGCGAAGGACCCGACACACCCGTTTGACCACAATTGGTAAAGGTCCAGGCACCCGCCCAGTCAGCCTCGACCTCGATGTCCGCAACAGCAGTGGTTACATCTGTTCCGTCCGAAGCGATCACCTCACACTCCCACAACCCGGGCATGTTTAGGTCTTCTCCTAAAAATAGGTCCGATGATGCAGTCGTATTTGGCAAAATTTGTACGATGGTTCCAGTCGAGTCGTACCAGTTGTAAGTGTATGTCACTGGGTCACCGTCAATATCGATTGATGGTCCCGTAATTGTACAAGTCAAATCATCTTGGTTCTCCACGGGTGGGTTGCCTGTACTGGTCAAGGCGATCGCTGGACTTGTTGGCGCCGAATTCAATACGAGTGCACGATCAGACTCCACAGTATTTCCATCCTCGGTACCATCGTTGGGGGTCACATTTACATAGACCTCGTCATCGCGATCAAAGGCAAAACTTTGCGCTCCGTCCAAAGAGGCAAATGAAGACCCAACTCCAGTTTGTACAATGCTGTCCTGTCCTGTACTGGCATCCACAACATGCCATTCGTATCCAAGTGTGACCGCGTCTCCGTTGAAATCAAATGTTGTATGAGAGACCGTCAATACATCGTTGGTATACGGGCTTAGTGTATTCAATGTCACTGCACTGACTTCGGGTATCGTATTGTCAATGATGGCTGGCACAGACGTCGATGCCGTAGCATTGCCTTCCAAGTCCGTGGCGATGGCACGACAGGTCAATGAGTCCCCTACATTGGCGGCAGTGGAATTGACCGTCCAAGAAGAACCTGTCGAAACCTGAACACCGTTTATCTGCCAGACATAGGTCAAAGACGAGATGCCATCGTCGGGGTCCGAAGCGGTGGCGGTACAGGCTACGTTGGTGCCAATCTCAACGGTATTTGGGGTGATAACAGCATCCAGATCGAAGACCGGTGCGGTGTTGACAATCGTGGTGCTGATAGAGTCCGCAACATTACCACCATCGTCATCGGTCGCAGTCACCGAGCAAGTTAACACGTGATCATAATCAGCATCGGTGGCACTGACATTCAGAGTCGCGACATTGTTGGTGGCGGTTGTGGGGGCAAAATTGGAGCCTGTCGTCTGATTGGTGAACAGAAACGAGAGAGATGGACTGTCCCCATCTACATCGTTGCTTTCAGAGTAGCAAGACAAGGTATCGTTGAGGGTCGGTTCGCTTGGAGACAGGGTCAACACATTGATCGTTGGGTTGGTATTGATCACGGTAACCGTACTGGACTGCTGATCGGAAGCACCCGATGAATCCGACACCGTCGCCACACATTCCACCACATCACTGGGACCCACACCAAGTGAGGACAAATCCAATGTGCTTCCTGTTCCAACTGAAGAGCCTGCGACAAACCACTCGATGGATTCTGTCAACACATCCCCATCGAGATCAGCAGAGGTGACTGAGCAAGCCAAAGTGTCCTGTGTAGTCGGAGTACTCGAAACAACAGTTATTTGAGACAGACTGGGAGAGCGGTTCTCGACCACACCAGATGTCGTCGCACTGGCCATTCCACCGTTGGAGTCCGTAACCGAAGCCGTACAAGAGATGGAATCTCCGGGAAGGAGCGTGTAGTCATTTAGGTCTACGGTTGCCCCCATGGCAACAGCACCATTCAAATCCCACATGTAAGTTGGACTCACGGCCTCATCGGCATCGGTCGCTGTGGTTGAACAGGATAGAATCGAGTCATTGTATACAGTCATGGCATTCGAAGAAATGACAGGTGTTGCAACCGTCGGCACACTGTTTTCAACGGTCACACTGACTTCCGCAAATGTCCCATCCGCATATCCATCGTTTGGTGTAACGCGCACTGTCCACACTTCTCCCACATTCAACTCAGTCGCTGGAACAGTGGTCAACATATTGGCGCTCAGCACACCGTTCTCATACCATTGATACGTAAAGGAAATGGGGTCACCGTCTTCATCGATGGAACCTGTTGCCGTTGCCGTTAGATTTGCAGTGGCGTACACTGTGCTCGGAGATAGGCTCACCGTTGGCTGTGTCGGTGGTGTGTTGATGCGAATGGTCACCGTGTCTGAACCAATCAAACCAGTGCTGTCGGTCCCCGTCAACGTAATCGTGTGGACCCCCGCTTCAAGAGTGTTCAACGACAACTGATGGTACCCTTGCGAATCTGGCACGCCAGAAGCAATTTGCCCGTTGGAAGACGAGTCCCATACAGCGCTCAAATCACTCATGGAATCCTCTGCATCATTCAACACACCGTTGAACAAAATGCTTTCCCCAACACTGTATATCTCCCCACTTTGAGGTGCTTCAATCGAAACGATTGGTGCTTCGCCGACAGACACGAGAACTTCATCCACACAGACCGCCCCGACCTCATCCTCTACGCGCAACCCCAACACATGGTCATTGGCACTTAGATCGTTGACACTCAAGGTGATGTTTCCATTGGACGTGATTGAACTGTTCCCCAGATCACCATCCTTGTCGGAGTACCATGTCGCGGTTAAATCGGTAACTGGAATGTTGGCATCCGACGCAGTTCCACGCAAAACCAACGATTCACCCAACACACTTGCGGTGCCATCTGTGGGCTCCAAAATCTCACACAGGGGAACCGAATTTGCTTCGCCCACCGTTACCACCAGTTGGTCTTTGCTGATCTTGCCCGACGAATCTTCTACCTTAAGCTCTAGAGCGTGTTGGCCTTCGGACAAGGTTCCATAATCCGAGATGACGCCATCGGCATCGGGACTGGTGTCCAAAATGAGTTCGCCATCTAGGTTGGACGACCACGTCACGATCAACTCTTCAGGACTGTCTTCATTGTCTCCGACCACGGCTGAAAACTGAATCAATTGGTCCGAGTAATGATTGGAGTTTGGAACGGGTGACAGAATCTCTACTGTGGGCGCATCGGTTGGAACGATCACCACAGAAATCTCAGATCTTCCACCCGCACCCTGTGGGTCTCGAACTTCCACAATAACGTTGCTGTCCTCTGCATTGAACACAACATCACAAAAGGATTCTCCGGCAGGTGACGCAGGTTCCCAGTCACAGACAATCTCGTCGCCGACATACCAAGCCACACTCAATTCATCAAACTCATTGTCATCATCCGATACCGTCGCGCGAAAGGTCTCTACATAGCCTTCCAATATTTCAGCATCAGGCGAGTGACTGCCAATCATCACAACCGGTGCAGAGTTGCTTTGTTTCTCTATAACCGTTTCACCACCACGACAGGCCATCAGCAATGCCACCAAACCGATTTGTACTTTCATGTTCATTCTCTCTAATAATAATTTTGAGCATCTTTGTAGTGTACTCATTGTACACCAATTTATTCATCACCTGTCAATTATGACATACCCATGGCCGCCATTCACACCCGATTGATTGTTTTGGTTGTTGCCAGTATTGTAGGAACCACCACCGCCACCACCTTGATCGCGACATGGACCGGAATAATATCCTGTGCCACCACCAGAATAACCGCCGCCGCCACCACCACCATATGCGCCAGCGCCACCACCACCAAAGCCACCATCAGCACCATTGGTTCGTTGTAGGGAACCCGTCCCACCATTGATATACGCCAGGGCCTTGGTTGCCCAACTCGAAGACGAATAACCTTGAGAATCGCCAAGGTATCCAGCCCCTGAACTGGCTCCTGTGGAACACGTTCCACCATTCCCATAGCCACCGTACCCTGGTGTAACGGCATGGTTAACACAGGATGAACTTTGACCGGGAATTCCAAGTTCAGTAGTTTGACCCGCAAGACCTTGGATTTCGTTGCCTGTACAGGAGTCAGACACTCCCGCGCCACCACCACCACCAGCGACAACAATGGGCGAGCCATTGATTGTTACAAAGGACCCACCCCCTCCACCGGCTGAATAGCCAGAAGAACTGGGAGATGGAGAAGCACCTCCCAGTTGACCAACAAGAATCTCCACCACAGTACCTGCAGTGAGTGAGAATTCTCCGTAGAGCGTGGCTCCTTGTCCACCCATAATATTGTTAGAACCGCCCCCTTGTGCACCGGCTACTTCAATACTGTATACCGCAGTGTCTTCGACCACCCATGTTTGATAACCCGCCGATACAGAAACCAGTGTATCCAGTGGTGTCCCAGCATATTCAGAATCGCATTGACTTTGAGTCGGCCCTGTCCGACCTGTATGCCCGCAATTTGTAAAGACCAAAGGACCATCCCAATCCGATTCAACATCAATTACAGCACTGACCGTAGAAACGTCTGTGCCATCGGACACAGTGACTGCACATTCCCACAATCCAACGCTGGTATCCGTATCCGCCAAAACGTCAAATTGAGTAGTTACATTGGGTAAAGACTGAAATAGACCACCCGTTGGGTCATACCAATTGTAAGTGTAGAGCAAAGAATCCCCATCGACGTCAGTTGCTGGGCTCGTCACTGTACAAGTCAACGAGTCAATCTGCGCGAGTGGTGGATCTCCTGAACCAAGCAACGCGAGTGTGGGTTCAGTTGGCACCGAGTTCAACACCAGAGCACGATCAGACTCCACAGTATTTCCATCGTCGGTACCATCGTTGGGGGTCACATTTACATAGACCTCGTCATCGCGATCAAAGGCAAAACTTTGCGCTCCGTCCAAAGAGGCAAATGAAGACCCAACTCCAGTTTGTACAATGCTGTCCTGTCCAGTGCTGGCATCCACAACGTGCCATTCGTATCCAAGTGTGACCGCGTCTCCGTTGAAATCAAATGTTGTATGAGACACCGTCAACACGTCATTGGTGTACGGGCTCAGTGTATTCAATGTCACTGCGCTCACTACGGGTATCGTATTGTCAATGATGGCTGGCACAGACGTCGATGCCGTAGCATTGCCTTCCAAGTCCGTGGCGATGGCACGACAGGTCAATGAGTCCCCTACATTGGCGGCAGTGGAATTGACCGTCCAAGAAGAACCTGTCGAAACCTGAACACCGTTTATCTGCCAGACATAGGTCAAAGACGAGATGCCATCGTCGGGGTCCGAAGCGGTGGCGGTACAGGCTACGTTGGTGCCAATCTCAACGGTATTTGGGGTGATAACAGCATCCAGATCGAAGACCGGTGCGGTGTTGACAATCGTGGTGCTGATAGAGTCCGCAACATTACCACCATCGTCATCGGTCGCAGTCACCGAGCAAGTTAACACGTGATCATAATCAGCATCGGTGGCACTGACATTCAGAGTCGCGACATTGTTGGTGGCGGTTGTGGGGGCAAAATTGGAGCCTGTCGTCTGATTGGTGAACAGAAACGAGAGAGATGGACTGTCCCCATCTACATCGTTGCTTTCAGAGTAGCAAGACAAGGTATCGTTGAGGGTCGGTTCGCTTGGAGACAGGGTCAACACATTGATCGTTGGGTTGGTATTGATCACGGTAACCGTACTGGACTGCTGATCGGAAGCACCCGATGAATCCGACACCGTCGCCACACATTCCACCACATCACTGGGACCCACACCAAGTGAGGACAAATCCAATGTGCTTCCTGTTCCAACTGAAGAGCCTGCGACAAACCACTCGATGGATTCTGTCAACACATCCCCATCGAGATCAGCAGAGGTGACTGAGCAAGCCAAAGTGTCCTGTGTAGTCGGAGTACTCGAAACAACAGTTATTTGAGACAGACTGGGAGAGCGGTTCTCGACCACACCAGATGTCGTCGCACTGGCCATTCCACCGTTGGAGTCCGTAACCGAAGCCGTACAAGAGATGGAATCTCCGGGAAGGAGCGTGTAGTCATTTAGGTCTACGGTTGCCCCCATGGCAACAGCACCATTCAAATCCCACATGTAAGTTGGACTCACGGCCTCATCGGCATCGGTCGCTGTGGTTGAACAGGATAGAATCGAGTCATTGTATACAGTCATGGCATTCGAAGAAATGACAGGTGTTGCAACCGTCGGCACACTGTTTTCAACGGTCACACTGACTTCCGCAAATGTCCCATCCGCATATCCATCGTTTGGTGTAACGCGCACTGTCCACACTTCTCCCACATTCAACTCAGTCGCTGGAACAGTGGTCAACATATTGGCGCTCAGCACACCGTTCTCATACCATTGATACGTAAAGGAAATGGGGTCACCGTCTTCATCGATGGAACCTGTTGCCGTTGCCGTTAGATTTGCAGTGGCGTACACTGTGCTCGGAGATAGGCTCACCGTTGGCTGTGTCGGTGGTGTGTTGATGCGAATGGTCACCGTGTCTGAACCAATCAAACCAGTGCTGTCGGTCCCCGTCAACGTAATCGTGTGGACCCCCGCTTCAAGAGTGTTCAACGACAACTGATGGTACCCTTGCGAATCTGGCACGCCAGAAGCAATTTGCCCGTTGGAAGACGAGTCCCATACAGCGCTCAAATCACTCATGGAATCCTCTGCATCATTCAACACACCGTTGAACAAAATGCTTTCCCCAACACTGTATATCTCCCCACTTTGAGGTGCTTCAATCGAAACGATTGGTGCTTCGCCGACAGACACGAGAACTTCATCCACACAGACCGCCCCGACCTCATCCTCTACGCGCAACCCCAACACATGGTCATTGGCACTTAGATCGTTGACACTCAAGGTGATGTTTCCATTGGACGTGATTGAACTGTTCCCCAGATCACCATCCTTGTCGGAGTACCATGTCGCGGTTAAATCGGTAACTGGAATGTTGGCATCCGACGCAGTTCCACGCAAAACCAACGATTCACCCAACACACTTGCGGTGCCATCTGTGGGCTCCAAAATCTCACACAGGGGAACCGAATTTGCTTCGCCCACCGTTACCACCAGTTGGTCTTTGCTGATCTTGCCCGACGAATCTTCTACCTTAAGCTCTAGAGCGTGTTGGCCTTCGGACAAGGTTCCATAATCCGAGATGACGCCATCGGCATCGGGACTGGTGTCCAAAATGAGTTCGCCATCTAGGTTGGACGACCACGTCACGATCAACTCTTCGGGACTGTCTTCATTGTCTGCTACCACGGCGGAAAATTGAATCAATTGGTCCGAGTAATGATTGGAGTTTGGAACGGGTGACAAAATCTCTGCTGTGGGCGCATCGGTTGGAACGATCACCACAGAAATCTCAGATCTTCCACCCGCACCCTGTGGGTCTCGAACTTCCACAATAACGTTGCTGTCTTCTTCATTGAACACAACATCACAAAAGGACTCTCCGGCAGGTGATGCAGGTTCCCAGTCACAGACAATCTCGTCGCCGACATACCAAGCCACACTCAATTCATCAAACTCATTGTCATCGTCCGATACCGTCGCGCGAAAGGTCTCTACATAGCCCTCCAATATTTCAGCATCGGGTGAGTGACTGCCAATCATCACAACCGGCGCAGAGTTGCTTTGTTTTTCTATGACCGTTTCACCACCACGACAGGCCATCAGCAATGCCACCAAGCCGATTTGTACTTTCATGTTCATTCTCCGAACCACAAGTTTTGTCCACATTGATTATCATAACCAATTTCAACAAAAATCGATCTGTAAATCAATGGGGATCAAGCCCACCCTTTGAATACGGCACAACAAAGTTCAATCTTTGATATACTACTTGGAAAAGAAGAATCGTTTGAGGTATCTCATGTCTTTACTCTCCTTATTGCTTGGTTGCACCAGTGAACCCATAAAGGAAACTGTGGCATTGCCCACCGCCATGATTACTTGGCCCACCCCAGACGATGTGTTGCAACAGGGTGAAAGTGTTCGATTGGTTGGGTATGTTCAGGATCCAGTCTATTCTGCTCAACCCGATTCACTCAGAACGCTATGGACAGTAGGCGATACCGAATGGTGCGTTTGGGAAAATGTTGATGCTGGGGGAAACACCGTATGCGACGTAGAGATAACAGAATCGGGAACCATACCGATAACACTACAAGTTCTGAACCCTGAAGACCAACTTGGAGAGGCTGTCGAAAACATCTTTGTGGCTCCAAATTCTGCTTCAACAATTGAGATCCTGTCCCCAAATCCAAACGCCAATTATTACACCAACATTCCTGTCGACTTGATTGTGCAGGTGACCGACCCAGATGGACTGTCTCCTTTATTGGAAGGTGCATGGACATCTTCGGTGCAGGGCACACTCAATACCGATGAAACACCCAACGAAGATGGTACTTTTACTGACAGTTTACTGTTGAATGCTGGGAATCACACTCTCACCTTTACAGCAACGGAAAATGGGGCTCGCGGTAGTTCAGAAACCGTCAGCATCTCAATTCCAGGCCCCAACCATGAACCCGATTGTGGAATTGCAACCGAAGAGCATGAACTCATTGTGGCTGAAGGTGTCGAAGTCATCCTGGAAGGCACCGTATTTGATCAAGATATCCCCTTAGAAGCGCTCACAGTTGAAGTGTCCTCCGATCTCGATGGAGTTTGGGAAGATATCGAAATTGATGAGACGGGTGCGTTTGTGGCTAGATTGTCAGAAGCCAGTGTAGGAATCCAAACCATCACACTTACGGTCACCGATGAAGTCAATACAACCTGCAGCGCGACAACAGAATTGATTGTTGGATATGGTCCAGAAGTCGAAATCACGGAACCGACGGATGGCACTTGGTACAATGAAGGTGACCTAATACTGTTTCAAGGGCTGGTTTCCGATGCAAATGATGCACCTCAAGATCTCGACATTCGTTGGAACTCAAACTACGATGGCGTCTTCTCCGAAAATCCCGCTTTACCAAACGGTACGGTGGTCACCTATGCGGAAAACCTTACACCAGGCAATCACATCATATCACTGTGGGCGATTGACTCAGACGGATTTGGCGTCATGGATGACGTTGAAATCTTCATCAACGAGCTGCCTGAAGCACCAGACATTTCTTTCGACAACCCAACCCCAACATCTTCAGATGACCTAAACGTATCCATCGACGTTGAGGCTTTTGATGCCGAAGGCGATGCAATTGCCTATGAGTACATTTGGAACTTGAATGGTAATCAAAGTACACACACGAGTGCAGTCGTTCCCTACGCAGACACCATTCGTGGTGATGTCTGGGAAGTAACGGTGACTCCCAATGATGGCATGGGACTCGGTGAATCGGTCAGTTTGAGTACAACGATTCTAAATTCAGCACCCAGCATCGGGAGCATCAATACTTCGCCATCCAGTGCCCAAGAAAGTGACAGCATCGACTGTATCACCAGCAACCTCTATGACGAAGATGGCGACACCATTGCCACCACCATCGAATGGTTTGTCAACAACACCCTCTCTGTCACTGGGCAAAGCATTGACGGAAGCAGTTTCAACAAGGGCGATGCTGTTTACTGTCAAGCCACTCCAGAAGATGGATGGGAAGCTGGTAGTACAATCACCACCGCTCCATTGACCATTGCCAATACTGCCCCTGTGTTGTCAAACGCCTCTCTGTCAGCCTCCACTTTGCAAGAAGCCGACACCATTTTGTGCAATCACCCATTGGCAACAGATATCGACCCTGCCGATTCTTCTACGTTGACACACAATTACATGTGGTTCGTCAATGGCGCCAGTACGGGATGGACACAAAACAGTCTCGATGGAAACCATTTTGACAAAGGAGATGACGTTCACTGCAGTGTCACGCCATTTGATGGTACGGATTCTGGCACAACCATATACAGCAACACCGTAACAGCACAAAACACCCCACCTTCGATGACATCGGTGACGCTCAGTCCTGCCACAGCGTTTGAAAACAGTACACTGAGTTGCGCTGCCCAAGGTGCATCCGACGATGACAGTGACACCCTATCTTTTGCCTATGCGTGGTATGTCAACAACACCTTGATCGGTGAACAATCCAACACACTCGATGGCAGTGACTTTGACGTGGACGACACCGTACGCTGTGAAGTGACCCCCAACGACGGCACAGAAAACGGCGCTGTCCTCGCATCCAACGACGTGACCATCGACAATTCTGCACCAACCCTATCCGTCCCAACCGTATCTCCCAATACAGGCGTTGTGACAAACAGCACCTTAATCTGCTCAGCAACGGCATCTGATATCGACGATGGCAACTTGGACAGCAGTATCGTATACACTTGGAGTTCAGATGCAGGGGCTACTCAACAGGGTTCCGAGTGGGTTTTGAACAACCAAGTCTCTTCTCCCAACGATGTCATAACGTGTACCGTGACCGTCACGGATGCCAATGGCAGCACCATAACCCAAAGCAGTTCCGGCCTATCCATTGACAATACATCGCCAGTGGTGACAAATATCTCCGTCAATACAAGCACAGGCTTCACTGGGGACACACTGGTTTGCTCCGCGAACATCACAGATTTGGACGATGGGACACTCACCCCATACTTTACCTGGTTCAATGGCAACACACCGATTGGCAATGGTGCACAATATACAATTTCCTCTCAAGACAGCAATGTGGGAGATCAACTCTTTTGTACAGCTGAAGCCTTAGACGAGAACAATGCACCTGTTTCGGCAAACAGTTCTACCGTAGAAGTTTTAAACTCTGCACCCAACATCACCAGTCTGAGCATTTCCCCTGGTGGAACCACACACAATGATGACACCCTGGCGTGTACAGCCCTGACATCTGACACAGACCAAGACAGTCTAAGCACAACTCATCAATGGTTTGTCAATCAATCGCCCATCGCAAATGGCAGTAGCATTGATCTGTCTCAACACAACATCAGTCCATTTGATACAGTATCTTGTCAAGCCACTGTATCCGATCCACACCAAGGCTCTGACAGCGATAGTACATCGATCACCATCGCCAACCGCGCCCCGATCAACTCAACCGTCACGATTTCAAACAGCAACCCAAGCAGTACAGATACAGTCAGTTGTTCGGCGAGTGCCAGTGACCCTGACGGAGACAATACCAGTCTGTCCTATGTTTGGACAATGGATGGTTCTGCGATTGGGACTGGCTCAAGCATTGTCTTGACGCCAAGCACGACAACGGTCAACGGGACCTTAACCTGTGAAGTCACCAGTTCAGATGGTGCAACGACCACAACAACGTCGAGTTCCATCACGATTGCCAATACCAATCCAAGCATCAATACCCCAAGCATTTCACCCAATTCAGGAGTGGTGACCGGTACAACACTGTCATGTTCTGCCTCTGGGTCAGACGTAGACGATGGTACGCTAACACCGACCTATCAATGGTTCAAGAATGGCTCTCAAGTCGGTACTGGAAGTTCATATGCCTTGAGCATGTCCAACAGCAATGTTGGGGATACTTTTTATTGTTCAGCATCCGTATCTGACAACAACGGAGCCTCCGCCAATTCGAACAGTTCCAGTGTGACAGTGAACAACACCAACCCCAGTGTCAACAACGTCTCCGTTTCACCAAGTTCCAGCATCTACAACAATTCTACCTTGACCTGCTCAGCCTCTGTATCCGACCCCGATCAATCGGTATCTCCGACATATTCTTGGAGGGTCAATGGTTCTGCGCTGACTTCAGGAGCCACCATTAATTTGAGCAGTCACTCCATCAATCCGACAGACTCAGTTTCCTGCGTGGTTTCTGTATCCGACAGCAACGGGGGTTCTGATTCTGGCTCAACCAGTGTCACCGTTGGAAACCGCGCTCCAAATGTCCTCACACCAACCTTGTCAAACACCCAACCAGAGCAAACGGATACCGTGAGTTGTAGCACGACAGCCAGTGATCCCGATGGCGAGTCTCTGTCTATCTCCTACGTTTGGACAATGAATGGAAGTACCATCGGAACTGGGTCCAGCATTTCATTGAACACCAGCAATGCCCCGATTGGTGGAACGCTCACCTGTACAGCCTCAACAACCGATGGATACGGGGCTTCTGACAGCGCTTCCGCATCGGGAACGGTCAGCAACAACCCACCGTCCATCTCCAACGCTTCCATCTCCCCGAGCTCAGGCGTGGTGACGGGAACGACTCTGTCATGTTCTGCTACAGGCTCCGATCCTGAAGATGGCTCATTGAGTCCAACGTACCGATGGTTCAGAAATGGCTCACAAGTCAGTACAGGTTCGTCCTACACCTTAACTGCGTCAAACAGCAACGTAGGACAAAGTTTCTACTGCTCCGCCACTGTAACTGACTCTATTGGTGTCTCTGCAAGTTCAAACAGTACCAGTGTGACAGTGAACAACACCAACCCCAGTGTCAACAGCGTCTCCGTTTCACCAAACTCAGGTGTCTACAACAGTTCTACCTTGTTTTGTACGGGATCTGTATCCGACCCAGATCAGTCGGTGTCTCCAAGTTACTCTTGGAGAGTCAATGGTTCAACGGTATCCTCTGGGTTTTCTATCAATTTAAACAATTATTCTGTCAACCCAACAGACTCTGTCGCCTGCGTTGTCTCTGTCGCTGACAGCAATGGCGGTACGGGATCTGGGTCTACTGCGGTGACAGTGGTCAATCGCTCCCCAAGCATGACCAGCATTTACCTGAACCCTTCCAATCCAAGTCAATACGACATTGTGGTCTGTTTTCCAACAGCCACTGATCCCGACAACGATCCGCTGGCGATGGATTATACGTGGACCATCAACGGTCAAATATGGAGCGATACTCAGGCCATTGTTCTGGATCAGACCTATGCCCCAGCAGGTGCAACCTTGAGATGCATTGCCTCCGCAGAAGACCCTTATGGCGCAACTGCCAGTCCAGTCTCAGTCGCCACCACAATTCGCAGCTTTGGCAGTGGTGGCGGTCAAATCAACTCCACCAGCGCACCGGTTCTGTTGTCTACCGCTCCGAGTGAACCAACGGTCACCATCACCCCAGACTCTCCAACCACAGATGATGATCTCTTTTGCGAGGCGACAGACAGTGTGGACCCAGATGGTACAGCGATCACCTACCACTATGTCTGGTCAGATGGAGTAGATGCCATCGTTTCTCAAACGCTCGAATCACACTGGACTTCACCAGAAGATATTTGGAGTTGCTCAGCCTATGCCGTGGATACGGCGGGAGAATCGAATAGTTCTGCCTTGAATGTGGGCATTGGAGAATGAAGGGTCAGTCGAGATAAGTGGACTGAGCCAACCATGTCTCATCTGGATAGTACACAAAAAGAAGTGTGCCATCTTTGATCGTGTCAATTAATGCATCCGATGAAGCGGTGGACACTGCGGGACAGCCAAAAGAACGGCCCGCCTTTCCATATTTTTTCACATACGCAGCAGTGGCATAGTCCGCTCCATGAATGACAATGGCGCGTTTTCGAGCGTTGTGATTGAACCCCTTCTCCAACCCATCCAGTCTCAAAGAACGGCCATGTTTTCCTGTGTAGACTTCTGCTGTTCGATATACACCCACAGAACTTTGCTTGGATTCAGGTACATTGCTGACGCTATCTGCCAAACCGTCGTGGTTTCCATCTGAATTTCGACCGTGACTGACAACCAGTTTATGTTCCAACACCCCCTTGGATAGATCGATTGTCCACAAGCGTTCTCGTTTGCTGTGTACACTCAAATCCACAATCGTCACAAGAGAAGAATCCACCTTTCCTTGTTCCAAAGCCTTCTGATGCGCCTGCTGAGCCAACGCAAAGACCGTCGGGTTTAGTCCCACTTTCTCTACCTCGTTGGTATTGATGACCATCCCTTCGGCACCTACGCTCTCTTCTCCATTTACAGTCTCAAAACAAGACAACAGTAACCACCACATTTCGACCTCCAACAATTACATTTCTAACGACAGATTTCCAGCCCTCAGACAAATTGCATATAATTTCGCGCCCATGACGAGATTCAACTGTTCTCACCTTCGTTGACATCCACGGTGGGGTCCTTTGAAGCATCCAAAGACAAAGAACCGGTGACAATCTGTCCAAACATCACCCAGTCCCCCATTAGACTCCACAATGGATAGGTAAAGGTTGCAGGTCGATTGCGCTCAAAAAAGAAATGCCCCACCCAAGCAAACCCGTAACCCGTCAGAGGCAAAAACAACCATGCCCAGCCCGTCCATACGCCCATCACCAAAAGCGCAATCTCAATCAGCACCAACGTAGATCCAACTACGTGAAGCAATCGACAGGTTCGATTTTGATGCTCTGACAAGTAGTAGGGATAAAAATCTGCAAATGTTCTAAAAGTCTTGACTGCCATGTTGAATATCTCCAATATCTGTCCGATTTCATAGATTCAATTCGTTCTTGTGCTTGACACTGAGGAGAATAACATGAACTGGATGGACATTGTTTTTTCAAATTCTATAATCGGAATGGTTGTGAGCATGTGGATTTATTGGGGGATATGGGCGTTGATGTTTCTTCCCCCCAAAGAGTTCACGGTGCAAAGACTTCACATGGGTGGGTTGGGACTTGCGTTGCCTGGGATGATTTTCATTGTTGAAGGCCAGCCTGAATCAACACGCCATCACGAACAAACCCACATTTTGCAAATGAGAAGATACAGCCCTGTTGGTGTAAGTGCATTTCTTGGCTGGCACTATGGAACGGGGATACTGTGGCAAAAAACAACTGGAAGATCGATCGATTTTTGGTCATTGTGGGCGGACAACCCACTGGAAATTGAGGCCAATGAAGAAATGTACAAGGGAGAATCTCCTCTCAAAATTGAAACGCAGGCCGTTGTAAATTTTGCACTGTTTACATCATTGTTGATTGGACTGACGTACTGTTTTGCTTAACCTTTTTGAGCCCAAATTTTGAGACTGAACTTTCACAAATGCCAATCAACGAACAATCAATTGGCACACAAAGGCTCTAGTCTATCCGTTATTCCGACACCATCACAGAACAGAGTGCTAGATTCTATAGTCGTCACCCTGCCCTAATAGGGACGTTCACCCACCCAGTTTCCTGCTGGATCATAATTGCACATCCACATGTACTCTGTATCGTTTGCACAAACGATCATGGCACACCCAACCCGCTCAGTCGCCTCCCAAACAACCTGTGTGTAATGACCACACATCTCACCAGGCTGGCAGGAATTGCTGTCGTAGTCGTAAAATTCTTCTTCTGAAGCCCATGCATTCACCACTTCGTCAGCACTGAGGTAATAGGTCGCCCACATTAGATTCTCTCCCAACGGAGAATCCCAGTTGTGCTCCATCTTACAATCGTTGGTCGATGCCAAATGCTCAAGCCACTCTAAAGAAACTTCTGCAAGAGACTCATCCCACACCAAATCTGCATCGATGCCGTGTGCTCTTCGAATGACGTTGTGAGCCTCTGTCATACCCTCCATCGGACCAGTCTCTGCAAACTCAGAAACAGTCTCTACACCCTCTCCTGTATCGGAGGTTTTGTCCGATGACGTACAAGATATTGACAACAACAAAACAACCATTCTACACCTCAAAATTCACTCAATCTATTCAACAACACCGTTCATTACCGTTTTACCGTTCACTGCTCTAAGCTTGTCTCTGAGCATCTAATCTCAAGTTTCAGGCTCGAAGCTCAGCATTTAACTTAGTACTAGTTAATATTAGTACTAGTTAATACTAGACCGCATGTTGACCACGTGTACAACACTTATGGCAATTGATAACGAGCAGGTTAACAAAGAGTTAGAGAACCATACTTCAGATCGACGTATTTTTACATTTCGTGATAATTCTCTATCGCCAAACCAACGTATTCTGATTGACGTTTGATTGTAGGACTTACATGCCCAAACTTCCTCCAAAAGATTACATTGCCTCAGTACCTTTCCCAGAATCCATCACCATGGAGCCCATTGGCGTCGTTCATTCACCATACACCGAACGGCATGGAACTCCAAGACAATCTGAACTGAGACACAAACCTACAGGGTATGAGCCTGTGGTGGCCAAGATTGAAATTTTCAAAAGCAAAGTCCCTGCCGTTGCCCTAAAAGACATTGAAGGATTCGACCGAATTTGGGTCTTGGCCTGGCTACACTTGAACAAACACTGGAATCCAATGGTCAAACCGCCACGAGGTCCAAGAGTCAAAAGGGGAACATTGGCCACCCGAGCCCCCCATCGTCCAAACCCGATTGGATTGAGTGCACCTAAGTTGCAACGGGTTGAAGACAACATATTGTTTGTTGAAGGAATCGATCTACTCGATCAAACACCCGTTCTCGACATCAAACCTTATGTGACCTATTGTGATGCCTTTCCAGACGCACGTTCAGGATATGTTGACGAACTCAATGCCAACAAGGCTCAAGAACGAGACATCTTTGGAAACAACGAGACCATACCAAAAAAGTAGGCTATCATCGAGTGGTTGGTTAAAAATAATTGGAATGATGTTTGCAATGTAAAACCTTGATAAGGTATATTTGACTAGTTCAATTTGGGTCCAGTAAACAGAGAGCACGATTATGGCGGTTACAATACAAAGTATCTTGGCTTCACTCAATGAGGCACACCTCCGCTATAAGTTGCACGAGTTGACTGGCGAACCTTTGGTTGTGTTTCCAACAGACCAATACGTCAACAACAGTGGCACAAATCATTTAATGATCGTAATTCAACTGACTGAAGATGGGGAGTATGTAAAGTTCTTCGTTCCTTCAGCATACCACATCCCTGAAGATGAAAGCGCGTATGCTGTATTGAAGAGTTTCTCGATCATTGCGTGGCAAGTAAAGTTGTTGGATTTTGAAGTTGACCCATCCGATGGTGAAGTGCGCCCGACGATTGATTTTCCCATTGAAGATGGTACGCTTACCACCCTCCAAATCCAACGATGTTGTCGGACTCTTGCCAGACTAGTGGACATATTCCACCCATACATCAAAAGTGCGCTGGTCAACAACAAGGTTCCTTCTGAACTCTCTTGTGGCGATATCGGAACTGTATTGCGTGCCTATGATGATGATATGCAAGTTGAACCAGATGCCATTCCAGACTTAGACAGACGATTTAGAGAGATGCGGGAACGTCTAGCGACCCTAGAAGAAGTAGAAGAAGAAGAACATGAAGAGGATGAGACAACGAATACAGGCGACTCAGACTCTACCGCATCCGACTCCAGTGAAAACAAAGATGCTCCTCAGGAAGATCAATCCCAAGTTGCATCAACAGAAGAAGATTCATCCGACGACGAATGGATCTAGAAGAATTGCCTCACACCTTAAACAGCCACTTTTACACGACCTTTACGAACATAAACCATTATTCTTGGATACGAACATGAGCTCAAAAAAGTTTGATGAAACAATGCAATCCACCATCGATTCTGCGAAGAATGTTTTGCCTGAACGTGCTAGCCTAGACTTACACTGTCTACTCGCTGTCTTGTTGCAACAAGACAATTTTCAAGGCAGGTATCCCGCACTCGAAGATATGTTTCCAAACCCACCCAAATTGGATTCCAAAGCCGAAAAGTTAAAGTTGTCAGCCACCATTCGTTCCATCTTCAAAGCCAGTAAAATTGATGGGGTGATATCGAGCGAAAGCGTATTTCGGAATGCTCTTTTCCACGACGAAATATTTGATGGTCTAGAAGCCAACCAGCGAATCCTGTTGCAGTCCATTCGCGCTCGACACTCACTTGAAGAATACAAGCGTTCTCCAGTTAGGGCTCGTCTCGTGAAGAACTTGGCCCGTTTTGGCTCTTTTTTGACAGACGAAGACCTCAAAGAAAAAGACCTCTGTGGACGAGAAGACCTCTTGCCGAACATTGCACGTGCACTGATGAAGATGCGCACCAACGATGCACTGTTGGTCGGTCCATCGGGCGTTGGAAAAACAGCCATCGTACGTGAGTTTGCCAGACGAGTCAAAGAAGGACATGAGTGCATTCCACTGAGCCTGCACGGCGCAGAGGTTTTTCAAATTTCACCAGAGAACTTGACGGTTGGCGCGGTCTCTCGTCCGCAATTCATGACGCGCATTGAAACACTGAAAGGACATCTAGAAAAGCATCCCAAGATCATCTTGGTCATCAACCCAATGGATGCACTGGTCAGCAAAGACACCCGTAGACCAGACATCGTCATGCTCGAAGAGTTGGTGCGCCACCTCATCCAAAGCAACATTCCCATTTTGGCGACCATGTCTCCGGGTTCACACCTATTGTTGGATTCAAAGCCCGAGTGGGAAGGCATCTTCGAAGTATTCAGAATCCCAGAGCCTCCGACCGAACGCTTAATTGGAGTATTGAACGCACAGGTTCCCAACTTTCAAAAGCATTATGTTGGGATTGATTTCCAACAAAGTGGATTGGAGGCTGTCATCGAGTATGCCAAACGCTCCTATCCTACACAATGTGAACCAAGACGCTCTGTGCAGTTCTTGGATGAGTTGTGTGTCCGAGCCCAAACGGCAGACCCAATCATTACCGAATTGTCCAGACAAAGTGTTGAGCAGATTCTCAGTGAACCGTTGCACGCCAACGCTGGTCGCGTGACCATCAACAGCGACGAATTGTTTGAGGCTCTTACAAGTCGAATTGTGGGTCAAGATCAAATCATGCAACAACTGTCCTCTACCATCACAACCCGCATGAGCAAATGGGCAAGTTCTGACCGACCACGTGGCGTGTTCTTGTTTGGTGGACCTACAGGTGTTGGAAAGACGGAAACAGCGGTGCAACTCGCACAAATGTTGAGTGGCTCTGCCAACAACCTCATTCGAGTAGACTGCAACACCCTTCAACCAACTGGCCACCAAAAGACCTCTGTCATTTGGACTTTGTTGGGTGTCCCTCCTGGATACATGGGGCATGGAGAAGGTGGATTGCTGTCAAAAGTACGCGAAAAACCCAATGCTGTAATCTTGTTTGATGAGTTTGAAAAAGCAGACGCTGCCGTTGGAAAACTGTTGCTCCAGATTTTGGACACCGGTCTACAACAAGACAATATGGGCATGATGCTGGACTTCCGCCAAGCCTTCATCGTCTTCACATCAAATTTGGGATGCGACTATCAAGAAGCACCCGCTCAGTTGGGATTTGGCAGATCCGATACAAAGGCGAAAAAAGTCCCGACTGTCGACGAAGCAAAACTCAGAAGCGAACTGCGCATGATGGGGTATGGTCCAGAGTTCTTAGCCCGTATCCACCAAATCTTTTTGTTCAACGCCTTGGGACAAAACGACATCGCCAAAGTCATCGGAAAACTTATTGCATCGCTTCAACCGTTCATTCAAGATCAAGGCTACACGCTGGTCGCCAACGATCAGTTCGCTCAAGACGTCGCGGCAGTCTACGAGCCTCGTGACGGTGTTCGTGGCATCATTAACAAAGTCCGCTCTGAATTCACGCGGTCACTGAGTGAAAACGAGCGTCTTGGCAACCTTAATGGGATTCAAACGATTGCACTACACTTTGATGCTGAAGCAGAAACCAATGCGTGCAAGAGAGACGATGACGCTCTGCACCTCTATCTATCGTTGAAACAATAATCAGCATTGGCTTGATATTCAGTGGCTGTTCACTATTTGAGTATTCACATTGAAGAAGACGAGTGGTTGCGTGTCTACGCTGGACGTGCAACCCACGTTCATTGCAAGAGTACGGATGGAGTGCGCATCGCCATTGCCGCTAAGCACTTTCGACGCTTTACAACCCACGACGGAGTGCGGGGCTTCTTTAGACTGACCCTCAAAGGAAACCAGTTTGTATCTCTAGAGCGCGTTCGGTAATGCTCCAAGCTTTCGAACCGTTCTAAGTTTGCTATCTATGTCTGCTATAGGGTTTACAGTCGAGCTGTCTGCCTCAACCGCCCAATACACCTGCGTCCCGAATATCGGTGACAATCCCAGCAATGGATTGACGTCCTCGACGCGCCAATGCAAATGCACGTGCGTGTTCGGTCCTTAGACTATCGGAAGAAACCGCAGAGTCGATGTTCAACTTTTGAAATGGCACAAACAGTTCAGACGCTTCGTCGATGATGCACCCCAACTCCGCCAAGGCTTCTAAGAAAGCATTTCCTTCTTCCAACGTTCCAGACAACAAAGAGTGAACCTGGTGGTCATAACGATTTCCCCATTCGTCTTCGAGTGTACCTTGCGCAAAATCAGCGAATACCCAACGAGTTAGAGCCTGTCGAGAGTCTAAGTTTTCTCCAAAAGCAACTTTTTTGGTTTCCGCAATGGATGCCAGTCTCCCATTGGCCGAGGGGGCAACAACCATAACAGAACCCATTGTATTGGTAAAGACATCTGACATTGGACCTCCGAAAAATCGTAGTGGTGATGTATGGCAATATAGACAACTCCCCTTCAATCGTCAACTACCTCACCCAAACATTCAACCGAAATCGATTGTCCATCAGGACTTCGGTCGTCAAAGAAAACCCCTCTGATTTTAGTCGCTCGGTTTCCGTTTGGCTGTGTTTGGGGTCAATTACCCAAACTTGAACCGTGTCCAACACACGTTGCTCTCGATTCTGCAATTGCCGTTTGAATTGAACACAGGGATGTGAGGCTCCCAGTCTCAGTGCAACTTCTTCAATCATCGCATTGGCTTCCAACACGACCAAAACATCTTCTGTGCACCCATCGCTCTTTAACGTTTCAGCTATCGTAGATGCCAAGTCGTCTACCCCCCAAAAACGAGTGGGTTCCAAAGTGATGTTTCCATCGGAAGTTTGAAACAGTCCGCCATACTGTTCATCCCCTTGTAGAGTCTCTCCATTCAGTCGACCCGACAGGTTCCATCCAACCATCGACAACACAGCAAGCGTCAACAATCTCCGCCCCCAAGCGATAGACAGGACTTGTACTCCCTCACCGATAACCAAGGGCAATATCACCCATAAAATTGAAGGGTAATAAAAGTTTCGTTTGGATATCCAAGAGAGGGCAACATAGGGTACCAACACCGCCACAAACAACCCCATCGGCAAACGCTTAAAAACACCGAGTACAACAAATGCAACCAACGCCATCCCTGCCAAAACAGGGCCCAATGCCCTCCAATACAGATGCCCCCAGTATCCAAACCATCGCAAAGAAGACGTCAATTCAATACGGCTTTCCATCATTGGGGAGTCGGCTTCTCGAAAATAATAGGCAATCCCTTCGGGGGACGAAAATTGAAAATAAGATGCAATGCCCCAAAGTAGAACACCACAGGTTGTGAGCGCCAACATACTCGACACTCCACGGTGTACAACCCTAGACTCAGCGTCGCGTCCATTCCATAAAGCCGAAATCCACACTCCAGCAGCCAAAGATGCTTGCAACAAAATTAGAATTAAATTGTCCGTTTCACGAAAACTCCAAAACGCGGAAACCCAAGAAACCCCTGCAAACGCGACAGTTGCCAAAAAACTACTGAACCCTCTGGACCAGTACACCAACCCCCACCCCAAGACAATTAAGGGTGCTTGCAATGAATACACATCCCATCGCAAAGAAGCATATACATTGGTTGGTGTACACAGGAACGCCGTCGCACCAACCAACCCCACCAAGGGCAAACGGCGACTGTAGCCAATCAACAGTATGAGGGCCCCTGTGAGGATGTGCGACATTTGTGAAAGCCACAGCAAAGCCGCAGGATGTCGTTCCCAATAGCGCCACCATTCAGCAGCAATATAAGACGCATAGCCTTTGGAAAAATCGACGGGTTCATTGCGTTCGATTTTCAACGTCGCATCAAACATCGCATCGGTAAAGCCACAACAAACCCCTTTGGCAAACTGTTGGTTGTCAACATTGAACGTTTGATAAAATTCCCACTGCCAAAAAATTACAGCCACCAGCACACAGACTGAGACCCACCAATCGAAACGGGTGGGTGTATAAGATGCTTGTTTCCACATAATCGAAACATATCGTGGAGAATGTTCCTACACGAATGAAAAAGAGTTGAAATCCACTCTAAAATCGATACAAGAAACTACACAATCAACCCATTACGGAGTCTTACCATGAGCGATACCGCTACCATCTTCAGTACACTACAAAATCAATATCAAACTGGCAAAGTGGACAGTGAAACCATTTATTATTTCTCAATTGGCGCTGACAAATACACGCTGTTTGCTCGTCCAGACGGCTGCGAAGTGAAAGAAGGCAAAGCCGTAGACAAAGCGAACTGTGTCGTCAAAGCGGACCCAAAAATCTTCAGCGACATGGTGCTCAAAGGCAAAAAGCCAGGCATGATGGCCATCGCCAGTGGCAAGATCAAGTTCTCTGACATGAACTTGGTGATGAAGTTGCAAGATCTTTTCGGTTTGAACATTGCATAAATGCTGAACGCTTAATCTTTGCGATTCCAACGCAATTCCAACATTCAAGGTGCGCACGATGGCTTTGTACTCGACCAAAGACGTTCATTGGCTGCACACACACTCGGCACCCACATACCCAACGTTGTCAGACAACCTAGAAGTCGACGTTGTGGTGGTGGGTGCTGGTCTATGTGGTGTGTCTACAGCGTGGCACCTCAGTCAATCAGGTTTGCGTGTGGCCTTGGTTGAGGCTCGTGGAATTGCCCATGGCGCCACCGGTCGAAATGCTGGCTTTATTTTACAGGGAACCGCCGAGCGCTACAACCGTGCCATCGTTCAGATGGGTAGAGAGAAAGCGCGAACGATACACGGGTTGTCTGTCGAAAACCATCGTCAAATGAAAGCTTGGCTCGCTCAACATCCCATTGACTGTGAATACCGACAGGGTGGCTCTCTTCAGTTGGCATCCAGTTTGGAGGAAGAAACAGAACTGATCGAGTCCGCAGACCTACTACTTGAAGATGGTTTTGAAGCAGAATTGCTCTATGGCGATGAACTTGGCGAGCCCTATGTAAGTGCGGGCTTTCAAACCGGCATTGTATTGCCTGAGGATGGGGAAATTCACCCAGCCAAATTTGTACACGGTGTGGCTCAAGTGGTCTCTGGGCAAGGGGTACAGATATATGAAAACACGCCTGTATTGAGTATGGACACTGGGGATGATGTCCTTTTACAAACACCACGAGGCAAAATTTCGGCACACATGGCAGTACTCTGCACAAATGCCTATTTACCACAGGTTCTCCCGCAATACACCAATACCATCCACCCCGTTCGTGGACAAATGCTTTGTACAACGCCACAACCTCATCTTTTTGAACGTCCAATTTATGCGGATCACGGATTTGATTATTGGCGTCAAAAACCCGATGGACGAATTGTCTTGGGTGGCTGGCGAAACCTCGACCCCGATGCCGAGGTTGGCTACGACGAAACATTGCACCCTGAAATACAGGCATCTATGACTGAGTTCCTCAGACGCTTCAAGGGCTTGGAAGCTGTCGAAATTGAGTCACGATGGTCAGGAATTATGGGGTTTTCACGGGATGGATTGCCCTTGATTGGTGGTGTTCCTGGCAAAGACAGTCTCTTGGTTGGCGCGGGGTTTACCGGACATGGCTTCGGCTTTGCGTGGCTGGCTGGACAAAGTTTGGCGAAAATGGTCGTCGATGCAGAAGACCAATTGGCAAGCATTTGTTCCCCCCATCGATTTGTATAATGAACTCGACAAACAACCGTTGAATCCGATCAATCGCATCTGATCAATCAAAGACAGACAAAAACAGATAAAAACGGATAAAAACTAGGATGAGACTGTAAAACCATCGAAGTCAGACGAACCTCCATCATCGACAGACTGGAAATCTCCCATATAATAGGCTATAGATCGATCATTGAGAGGGCGATATGGAACAAGACTATCGAGTGTCCTGCTGCCCAGCAGGGTTGGTATCTGAACAACGCAACCGCATTAAGGTACTGGACTGTACCATTCGTGATGGTGGCATCTGCAATGACTGGGACTTCGACATTCCCACCGTTCGGCGAGTGTATGAGACTCTATCAAATTCAGGTGTCGACTACATGGAGATTGGCTATCAAAGCAAGCCTGGCCTCTTTGATCCAAATGAAGTTGGGCTGTGGCGGTTTTGCGAAGAAAATGCCCTCAAAGAGGTGGTTCAAGGTTCCACATCCAAGATGAAACTCTGTACCATGATTGACGTTGGACGGATTCGTCCACAGGACATTCCACCAGCCGCCGATTCTTCTATTGATGTCCTTCGAATTGCGACCTATGCCCACCAAATGGACGATGCCTTAGAATTGTTGAACGACGCCCTCAACAAAGGCTACGAAACCTTCATCAACGTCATGGCGGTATCCACATTGACGCCAGAGAAAGTCGATGTATTTTTGAAGCAATTGGCCGGGTCTGGTGTGCACAACGTTGCCATCGTAGACTCTTTTGGGGCAATGTACCCTTACCACATCCGTTATTTGGTCCAAAAGTACCGCGACATACTGGGAACGAACATCGGACTGGGTGTACACTGTCACAACAATCAGCAACAGGCTTTTGCCAACTCGATCGCTGCCGCCGATGAAGGGGTGGACTTCATTGACGCAACCGTTTTTGGAATGGGTCGAGGCGCTGGAAACTGTCCCTTGGAATTGTTGCTGTTCTATCTCAACAACCCCAAGCACAGCATCGAACCCATCTTAGAACTGACCGAACACTTCGTCAAGTTGCGGTATGACTTGCTATGGGGCTACCACATGCCCTATGCAATTACGGGCTACCTCAACCTCCACCCACGCTCTGCGATTGAACAGATGGCGGGAGAAAACCGTGCCGAGGTTGTAGAATTGTACCAAAAACTGGCCTCTCGACTGACCCTGAAAAAATCTAGCTAAGCCCAACATGCCCAACCAGAGTTGGTTATGACTCTCAACAGAAGGTTGGGGGAAATATGAAACAGAAAATCAAAACAATGGTGGGGTTTGGCGTTGCGTTGCCAATCGTGTCCTTGGTGACCTTGTTGGGGTTGGAATTTCACCCAGACGACATTGAGAAAGTCCCTGTCCAAAATGTGCGTCCCACAGAGCCGGCCCCAATGGGTAAAACACTGAAACTTCTGTCGTGGAATCTGCAATTTTCTGGTTCTCGAAAGCACCATTTTTTCTATGATGGTGGAGGTGCAGTTCACGTGCCACAGACTGATGTAAAAGAAACCCTTCAGCACATCAAAGCTTTTTTAACAGAGCGAGACCCTGATTTTGCCCTCTTGCAAGAAATTGATCGACACTCTGATCGCACGGGAAACATCGATCAATTGGAGCAATTAAAGTCCTATGCCCCAGGAATTGGTTGGGTCACCACCCCTTACCACAAGGTCCCCTATGTACCTCACCCACCCCATGAACCCATGGGACGAGTCAATCTCAACTTGGGAACCCTATCGAAATATGAAATCAGCAGCGCTCGTCGACACCAGTTGGCTCTGCTCAACGAACCTCGTTGGAGACAGTTTTTCAACCTCAAACGCGCTGTTCTAGAAACCACCATACCCGTCGGAGTTGGCGCAAACCGTCCAACTCTCATTTTGGGCAACACCCACCTCTCTGCATTTTCTGGAGGCGACGGCACTTTATCCAAACAAATCGCTCAACTCGATGCTTGGATTGAGTCCATTCCAAAGGGGCAGCCTTGGATACTGGCCGGTGACTTCAATCTCTTGCCAATCGGTGACACCCCTGAACGGCTAGGAGAAGATGGCAAACTCTATGCCGATGTCGAAAATCCCCTACAAAGGCTGGCATCCAAATACAAGATGGCTTTTTCCGACCCACTCTCAGAAAGTGCAAGAACCTATTTGCCCTTTGAAGCAGAGGAACCCGATCGAAAAATCGATTACATCTTTTACGGTGGTCCAATAGAAATAGAATCCGCCAACGTATTGCGCCAGGCAAGCGCCATCAGTGATCACCTGCCATTGGAAATCACGTTTCGACTGACAGCATCTCCACCAGAATCTCGGTGAACTTTGGTTGACTGATCACTTGTTGGGCGATTGAAACCAAATACTCTTCGACTTCGCCACGCCAGTCCTCACCCAAATCCGATTCCACCAAAAAGTCCTGTACAGACTGGTCACCTACAGTATCCAACGCCTGAGCCAGCACAACGCTCAACTGTTCTTGAAAAGACGGCAGTTCCAATATTGCTTGGGTCGTTTGAATGACGGTTTGCACGACAAATTGAGGTTCAAAGACGGTGAACTGGTTCATCAAACGTTGATTCTCTGTCGAAAGCAACACATCCAAAACGTGTAAACGATAGAGCGCTTGTTGTGCGCGGTTTTCTGGCTTGCCAATTTCTTGTGCAGAACGACGAATGATGCTCGCAATGGACTGGTCCAAAAATTGAAGAATCTTTTGCTGGGCTTGTTGCTCAATGATTTGTGTGATTTGACCCAGTGGGCTGTTCTGAACCATTTTTTCACCAAAGGCCTTTAGCCGACCAAAACCACCGCCCATACCTTTGGGGCGCATATTTGACGTCGCCGATGTAGCCGCTTGGGTCCACGTTTTGATGGTATCGGTAAAGTCCAATAGAACACTGGATAGCACATCGTGAAAAAGTTGCTCCATCGCATCGTGATCCATCAATTGATGAACCAGTTCAGTATCGACGGGAATCTCCTGTTGTAAAGCCTTTCGAAGTGGTTCTTGAATGCTTGTGGGAACATAATCACCCGGTGTGCCAGTTGGTACCATCGACTGCGCTTGTTCGATTTGCGACACCAACCAACTTTGGGTCTGTTCTGATTGTACAAGGGTCTGCAAAAACAGCGTCACTTGGTTCTGAACCAACGACAGAGGCACAATATCCTTGAGGGGCTGTTGCAACAAAAAGTCCATCGTTAACCGAACGAGTTTGTTGGTCGCAGAACCATTCAACCCCTGTACAATCAACGCCACCGTTTTCAGCGTTTCAGTTTGCTCATTTGACATCACTCAATACCTCAGGCAATAAAGGAGATGGAGTCCCAACACAGGTCAGCCACAATTGATGCACAGCACGGGTTGCCGCAACGTGCAATAGGCGTTGGTGGTGTGGGCTATCCGGATACGCAAAGGCATTGGCCTCTACGATGACGACATAATCAAATTCTAACCCCTTTACCTGGTCTACATCAACCACATCGATTCCTGGTGCAAAGGCATAGTTCTGATCGACAACCAAACGAATGTAATCCAAGTCACATTTGGTTAGCCCATCGAAATAGGTTCTAGACAATTCCAAAGACGGCGTGATCAGTGCAACATTGGCTCTGGGCTCGGCATCTTGAAGTCGACGCAACTCTTCTGCCAAGAAAGCGACGCACGCCCCGTGATCACTGAACTGAAAGAACTCAACTGGTGGTCCCTCTTTGACTGTCAACGGTGCTGGTTCGTCTCGTTGTTCATCCTGCGTCAGCAATCGCATAGCAAAGTCGACCACCTGCTTGGTTGAACGATAAGCCACTTGCAACGTGGACAACGCTGTTGATTGAACGCCAATCTGCGCCAGAAAGTCAGACCAAGAAGAGAAACCTGCCGACTTCGAAATGTGCTGGCGAGTGTCCCCCGCCAATGTCACACTTTGCTTGTCGTCACAGATGCCCAACAAAATCAAGATCTCCAACGGCGAGAAATCTTGAACCTCGTCGATGACCAAGTGCGCCAAAGCAATTTCGCGTCCACGTTCTCTGAGTTTCCCTACTCGAAGTTGATAGGCATACAGAAGCAAAGACACATCTTCCATATCCAAAAACGCTGGTTCATCATCTTCAAGCTGAGAGCCCTCATGCCAGATGGACATCAAGTCTGTTTGGCGGGCAATCCACCGCTCCGCTCGATCGCGCATCGACATCGTCCAAACATCTTGCAGATCGTCTCGAATCTGAGAGAAATCTGTGAGAATGTGTGCCCAATCCTGATACACCTGATCAATATTTCTTGGCAAGTGTGGTGTGCTGGCGATGTGTTTACGCAGTCGACGCATGGTTGTGGGATGCAATTTGACACGTTGTACGGCGTCCGGAATCGGATCTACGGTAATGCTCGGCCAATGTGGAAAGTGTCTTTTGAACGTGGACTTCGCCCAAGATTTCCACGTTTGCACTGGCAACCCCACGACGCCCAACGGTGGCAACACGTGACCCACATAGTCTCGCATCGCCTTGCCCCACACCATGAACATCATATTTTGGGGTGCAAAATGCCGTGGGTTTTCAAAGGTCAAATAGGACAATCGATGCAGTGCCACCGTCGTCTTTCCAGATCCCGCTGACCCTCGAATGACCATAATCCCCTCTTGTTCTGCAGAGATCAGTTCAAACTGGTCAGGATCAATCAAAGCAGCAATATCAGGCAAATGCTTACTCGACCGCAACTCTCCACCAGCACCCAACTGTGATGTGACTGGAGACCCCGCTCTCAAAGAAGCACCCTGTCCCCCTGCCAACTGCACTTGCTCTTTGGAAAGTTCTATCCAGTCATCTCCCCGTTTAACCCATGTCATAGAAGAATTGGACACCCTCACCAAACGGCTGTTGTTGATGTTGACAATGCGACGGGCGACGACCTCCCCTTCATGATTTTGTCCACCAAAGAACTCTTCGTACTCATCGCCTTCAGAATAGAGATAAAAAAGTTTGGAAATCGGTGCATTGCGCCAATCCACAATTTGCAGTCCATGCTTCAAATTGGTCGCCTTTCCCAAGTACACATCGCGTACACGCCCACGCTCTTTGAGTCGTAAATGAGCAAAGTACGGACAGGACGGATCCACTTCGGCTTGTCCCCGCAACGCTTTCATTGAATCCAATGAAGCGTTCAACTGATCCATTTGTGTATACAACACTGGCAAATCTTCTTCTTTGGCACCCAGCACATCTTCGCGTAAGACAATCAATTGATCAATGAGTTCTTGCTCTGCGTTGTCAAATCCGATTGGGTTCTCTTCTAAGATTCGTACAATTCGAGCCAACAAATCACTTTCTTCTTGTACGACGGGTGGAAGTTTACTTGTCATGGATCACTCAGGTTCTAAAGTAAAATTAAGATGGATGTATGAGAATATGAAATAGAGACAACGAAAACACTTCAACAATTCGGATGCATTCTGGATTGTCTCAATGTACACAAAATGCAACTTTGAACAATCATTTGTATTAACGAAGACGCTGTAGCAATGCAAATTCACGCTCACAGTACATCAAAATGGTCCACATTCCAAAAACCGCCGCAATCAAACTACTTGCCAAACAGACATTGGAGAACCCAATCAAGCCTGCTACAAGAGTGGTATTGAGGGCAAAAGAGGCCACCTTACCAGCCCAAAAGGGTCTATTTTTGGGAATGACACCCTTCATGTATTGATGCACATAATAGGGAACCAATGGAATCTGAATCCATTCTCTGGCGAACAACAACCAGCCCATCCACCATTCTACCGCACCCATCAACACAATGGTCCACGCAACGTTGATGCCAAATATTTTGTCTACCCATCCGTCAATGAAGCCACCGGTATGTGAAGTTGTCCCTTGTCGTCTTGCAACCCAACCGTCCAAAATGTCTGAAATAGACCCAATCAACAACCAAAACAACGCCCACGATGCATCCACCGCCAAGAAGGGATACAATACTGCTACCCCAAGTCGAAAAAAAGTGATCAACCCAGCGAGGTTGCACACTTCTTTCCAATACAATTTGGGTCTGGTAATTTGAGACACAGTTCATCCCGTCTACATGGTTCACTATCTATGAATAACCCATTGGTCAGAATTCCACGCCTGGTTCCAGTAGCAGAAAAAATCAACCAACTTCGCCGTACAGTCGAAGGTGATTTGCGCGGCTTTGACATCATTCGGTGGAATGGAACACCCTATGGACTGCATCCCAATCAGTGCATGGACATTTCGGAGGTCAATGATCTCTGTCCAAGAGATGGCTGGCCAACCGTTTTGTGCATTCATGGTGGTGGATGGATTGAAGGCGATAAATCGCAATACGTTGCGATGCTCCCTCAATTTGCCAAAAAGAAGATCATGGCAGCCAGTATGAATTATCGTTTGGCTCCTGAGGTCACTTGGAAAGAACAGGTCGAAGATGTTCTCAAAGCACTGGATTTTTTGAAATCACAGCAGGTTGATCACCAGCGAATCGCTTTGTGGGCGACTTCAGCAGGAGCACATTTGGCATTATTGGCAGCCGCACAAGTTCCAGAGCAAATTCGATGTGTGGTCACCATTGGTGCAGCTACCAACCCCTCACAACTGGATACTGACCTCACCAGAGAGGCGTTTCCAAATCCCCATGATCCACACTGCAACCCACATCAACAGTGCACCAATCTTCCACCGACCCTCATGTTGCATGGAGAGATGGACCCTGTCATTCCACTCTCCCAACACAAGGAATTTAGTGATGCGCGGAGCGCTGTGACTTCTTGGGTTCTCAAAGATGGAGACCATCACCTACGATGGCCCATTGTCCAAGGCTGGAGAATGCGACAAAAAGCCATGCGGTGGCTGGTATCGACGATGGATTTACCGACAGTTGGCTCAAAGTGGACACGACGAAAGAAGAACAATACCAAGTGAGCGATTTGGGCACGATTCTTGCAGAACAACCCATGAAACCATCTCACTTGAACATCTGAACTGACTCGGAGACCCATCATGAACACAAAACAATTTTCTTGGTTTGCGGCAACCACCCTTTGGCTGATCAACCCTGTGTTTTCAGGCTGTGACGCCAACAACGACCCTGAGTTTGAATTCGACGAATCGGACATGATTGCCCTACTCGACGATCTCAATGGGCAAGTTTGGGAAACAGAGTTCAACGGGGAGCCTTCCACCATCATTGTCGCCATTTCACAAGAGATTGAAGAACAAGCCCGTATGTGGAGTATTCTTCAACCAAATACCGCCACTGCCTGTAGCACTCGGAACTTTGTAGGCAGTGCCGAGGCCTGTATCGACATGAGTACATTGCCGATTGAGGGCACGATCACCATAGAGACTGAAACTGGAGAGATGGAACCTCTCGTGTATGACGTTTCGGGTAGCATTGACGTCTTTGGAACCACGCTCAACAACGCTGAAGTGTGGCTATCCAACGATGACGTACACGTTTCTTGGAGTGGCTACACTGAGGAAGATGGACAAGCGTTGGTCTTTGAACTCAATGCTGTTCAATAATTCCTTTAGTCAAATGGAGACGCTGTCCACGCCAACCAGTTTGAAAAGTCTGCGCACACTTGACCGATTGGTGCTCCATGTGCGTAAGCTTCACCACATCCGTCACAGCGTTCGGGTCTATCGAGTTGGTCTCCATGCCACTCAACATAGATCCATTGACCGTTCACCTGAACATGCTGGGTTCCATTTGGCTCCAATAGACAGTCCACATTGCTAAAGGTTTGCTCACCGAATTCCACTGCTCCGATCACCCCATCAGCACCTTGGTCGCTTTGGTCACTTTGAAGGCCACTTTCTTCATTTTCTCGAACCAACTGAACACCATTGTAGAAAATGGCTTTGTACGTCGGTGCGTTTACAGCCCACATCTCCGCATCTGGAAAGTGCGACGTGGTGCCTGACTCAGTCAGAACATAGGGTCTAGAATAACTGTAAAACACATCGTGACCGTTGGAGTCTACACCTGTGAGTTCGTTGATGCCACCCACACAAGACATCTGTGTATCGCCATCGCTCAGTGTCCCTTCACAGTGAATCTGGCGCCCCACAAAAAGATTGCCATAGGGATCCGGTTCTGTATCATTTCGAGGAATACTGGTGGCAAAGCCTTCAAAGGACACCCCTTGCTCAGAGATGCAAGAATCTGCCCAATACAGTCCATCTGGATTGTTGAACCACCTTGGACAATCTGAGTCTGTTTGTGCCAACATCGCATCGTACACATCCAACAATCGACCTACGCGAACAGTACGGATCTGCTCAATTCCCAGTTGCAAAATACTTTCAACCTCTTCAATGGACGGCGATTCCACAGCGTCCAACTCGGCAAGGTAAGCCGTATCTTCTTCAATTTGGTTCAGGTCTTCTTGAGTCACAGTCCGATAGTCACGAACAATTTCGGTTCGACACCCCACCATCAACCACAGCACACTCATACTCATCGGAGCGCCTCACAGTCCAACCAATCCAAGACCAATGCCAGTTGACCTTCTTCCACCCCTCCACTTGGAGGCATGGTTTGCGATTCGACTTCAATGCGTACTTGGTCGATGTGCAAACGAATATTTTCCAGAGAATCCAACGTTACGTCAACCGGTGCACCTTGTCGATTGGAACTGTAGCCCGCATGACATCCCAAACAGTACTGTACCATAAATGGCTCTCCCACATTGGCGTAGGACACCGCCGAGCAGTCAAGTTCTGCTGTGTCTCTGATGGAATAAAATTCTTCGGTCACACAGGCCAATGCAAACACCCAAAGCATCATGACAACATCCCCAACAACGGTTCGGCATCCAAAATGTGCTCGCTTGGGTCCAAACCAGCCAACGCAAGCAATCCAGCCCCCACCGACTCAATACTCAAAATTTGCCCTGCAGATTGTGGTTCTCCAGATTGCAAATCCAATCGAATGCCCTGATAGGACATGTCTACCCCACCCATGATGCGATCCGTGGTTAGCCCCTCACCCAACAACATCACCGAGGTAAATGGCCAGTGATCTTTGCCGTTGGTTGAGTTGAGGTTTGCAGTGCGACCCATCTCTGAACACACGACCACAACCGTGTTCTCAGACAACAACTGTCCTTTTTCATCTCGTCGAACTTGCAACTGGTGCATGAGTTGATTGAGACTGCCAAACAGACTTTCAAACAACTGGGATTGGGTTTCATCGTTGTTCGCATGGCTGTCCCACCCCAATCCATCGGAACCAGTGAAGACCACCGATGCACAACGAGAAATCCCCTTGGCCAACGCATCCACGGCACAAGAGAGTTGATTTGCCAACGAACCTGACGCAAAGGTCATGGTGTGCCGACGATCCTTGAGCATCATCGCGTTGTCTGTCGCTGTTTTGTAAGCGTCGGTCAAGCGTTGATCCGCACCATAATGAGCCTGCCCACTTCGAGCATGCACACGTTGCTGTATATATCGGTCGAGTACCGCTTGGCTGGGTGTAGAGATTTCTGGAACCTCGTCGTTGCTGAAATCCAAAATGCTTCGATCCAACACCGATTCCAACTGATTGTTGCTTCCAGTTCGCACCACCATTGCCCCTAAGTCACCTGTAAAACTTGGACCATCCAACACCAAGTGGGGAATGGAAAGGTTGCGCTGAGTAGCAGAAGCAATCAACGTTGCCCAATCGGGTGCTGTTCCAGATACGCCACCCGTAAACAACAGCGAAGTACAAATCTCGTGGGCGATCGAACGCACTTGCACACCGTTCAAAATCAGTGTTCTGGCGTGATGGGCATTGAAGAAGGCATCCACCGAAGGTCTATTTGCATGAGACACCCATTCGATGTTGGATGCTTGGGATACGCCTGCCGACGGTTCCATCGCCACCAATGGGTTGGCGAAGGCGGGCACAAAAACACGGGTGGGGTCCCATCCTCCTTGTGCAAACACAAAAAGAAAGTTCCGTTCTGACTGCGCCGACAGTGATGCCAATGCATCTGTTCCTGTAAACATTGAAGCACCCGTCACACCCAATAAGCCCAACGTGCCACGCATAAAGTTCCTTCTTTTCACACGCCCCCCCTCAGTACAACATGTAATCTGGGTCTCGAAACAGCGCGACCGTTACAACTGTCCACGCCTCGACAGTATCCCCCGTCAACGCATACACTTCTCGCCACAAGTCAAGACCCGACGACACGGCTGAACCATCCACCGAAACCTCTTTGGACAAAATCAACCGGTGCAAATACTGAAGTTGCTGTTGGGCACGTTCGAGTGTGTCTTCGTCTTGATCAATCGAGGCATTGAGGTTCACCATCGTAAAGAATCGACGTTCCTCAGAAGGCTGTCTCAGTTCTTGTTGTATTCTGTAGGCACTGGCTTGCTCTGCCAACAACCCTTGCACCAAGATCATCGTCGCATTCGGGACTTGGGCTTCTTGACCAGCAGCTCGACCGTCTATCCCCCCTGCCAGTGATCTCAATCCAACGATATCATTGCCCAACATATCAAAATCGCCATAGGACCATCGAAAACCCGTCAAGTCTTCGATGCTGGAAACCAGTTGGGACACCGACATCAGTTTGCGGTTTTGAGCATCGCTGCGGTCATTCCATTTTCCTGCACGGTACTCTTCATCTTGAACAATTGAGGCAACCAAAGATTTGAGCCTCAGTCCACTCTCCAAAAAGGCTTCTCGGTGCGGCAACAATCGAACAGAATCCGCGGCGGTCAAAGGCTGTTGCAATAAGGCAGATGCCACTTGCTCTGTGGCACAATTGGGAAATCGACTGTCCGAGGCAATCAAAGTCCCCAAATCTGCAAAGCCAGCACTGGGTTGACCAAAATACTCTGGTGCAGTATCCAAATAGGTTTGCCACAAGCGCTCTCTGTCACTGTGGTAGACAGATGCCTCAAGCCAAGAGTCTACTTGATAGGTCCAAAAACCAAACAGGTGGGCAGCCAAGGGGTCCAAAGTCCGATGGCAATTGACACAGGCAGGATCGTTGGAGATGGCATCGAGCATCGCTTCTTCATCCAACAGATTGCTGTCTCGTTCAAAGGAAATCGGTCGACTCAAATAATTGTTGCACAGCAAAATTGAACTCACCACATTGGCCCGCATTCGATTGGCGTTGGTGTCCGTAGAGGTAAATCTCCACCATAGAGCATTGCTGCTCAACACACCCGCCATCGGACGACCATCAATATAAGGAACGGGTTGCCACCCCTCACCACTTTGAGGATAGTCGACTGGGAAAACACCTCCCAACAGAGAATTCGCCATCGTATAGTCTGCGGTCACGATGGTGGTCCAAGACAGATCATTTTCAGCGACATAAGACAACAAACGCAAGGGTTCTTCTCCAATCGCACGACGAAAACCCACTTCGTCATCCAACTGAAAATCTGCCCCTGTCAGATTGTACCGATCGGTCACCGTTCGATAAATGGGCGCATACATTGCCCGAACCCGTACACCAAAGCCTTGGTGTTCCAAGAATTCATCAATTGTCGGTGCAGGCTCAGTGCCATCAAAGACATCCAACTCTTCAGGGGTTGGTAGAGTACCCCGAATGTCCAATGAGAGACGACGCAAGTATTGGGCATCGCTCATCCGATCTGTTTCCAGCGTCGTTGTCTGATAGACCACTCGCTCCGTACAGCCGATCCACAAGCCCATCCAAAGCGGATACAATGCCAAGTTTATTCCCATGGAGAGTCTCCCCAGTCCAGCAGTGGTGAAATGTCCACACAGACTTGACCAATGACGTCTCCGTTGAAAGATGCCACACCACAACCATCGCACTCACCGGTCAATTGCCAATCCGACGACACGTCAAATTCAATATCCACCCAGCGTCCGTGCGCATCGCGTACTGCCAAAGTTCCGGAGGGTTCTGCTGGACATGGATACCCAATTTGGCTGGCATAGGTCACCGTGTCTCCAAACTCGATGGCGGTCACTGACCCTGACCCCGACCCCGACTCTAACCCTGACCCTGACCATGCCATCCGACCACTGACCAGAAAGGCGTTGATGGGTAACACCTCCGAAAAAGAAGCCCCATACATCATCAGCGTGTGTGACTGCCCCTCTTGAAGCCATGGTTCTACAGCACCATCATCCATAAATGAACCTGTTACGCTCGAAAAGAACACTGGATATCCATCGACTGAAATTCCGTCGGCCAAATAGGCTGAACCACCCCAGTGAATGAGTCTGCCGTCCCCATCGATCATTTGGGTAGAACCAGAGAGCAACTCAACGTTCCACGCTCCTCCATCACCAAAGAAATCATATTCTTCATAGGTGTTGTAGAACAAGTATCCATCGTAAGACATTCCTGTGGTCGAAGTGCACGCCCCATACCAAAACGAGTTTCCATCAACGGTGTAGGCTTGAGGACAGTAGGAATCGGCTTGAGCCATCACCATCGAGTATTGAGACAGTATTGGCGTTGTGTGACGGGTACGAAGGGTGGAAAAAATCTCATCCAAGGCCACCTCAATGCCTGTTAAGTCCCATTCTTCAGGTTCTTGAGTCACATCATCCGGCGGAATATATTCACTGGGTTCACTGGATTCGTTCATTCGCTCAGTGTCTGGTGCAGTTCCGGTGATCACCTCCGTCCTTTGACAGGCAAACAATAACCAAAACATACGTCCGTCCCCACTCGTTGATATCTTAACTCACTGTATGTTCAGTATATATGAATTGGCACCGTTCGCAAACTGAGCCATGCTTTTCGATTGCTCTACTGTGACGTACCCACAATTTGCTTCTGTACAGAAAACGCCCCGCGCACTTGACCAAGTTGGTATCCACGCGCCAAATCATCGGGGTAATGTTGCAGCAATGCTGTCTCTGTATCGGGACTCAAGGCTTCACCATGACACGACAAGCACAGTCCTTGTACCGGTTGTGCCTTCATGAATCGATAGGTCCCGTCTACCACCTCTGCTTTAACCATGGCTGATGCATCGACGCCGGCTTCGACTTGTGCATCGAACCATTCTAAGGTTTCACGCTCCCAGTCATCTGGGGTGCCGTTCGTTGAATTGCGGGTTTTGAGACTGACGCGTTTGACGGACCATCCGGATTCCGTAGAAATGGATTGAGCAATCTGCGGCGCTTGCTGTGAACACACTTCGATGGCTTTCACAGTTCCACCAGACTGCATCGCCGATTTCAGTTGTGGCTTTAGGGTACCACCAAACTGCTTTACCAACGCGACGGCTTCAAGTTCGAAGGCATCCAAGTCTGGTTCTGCAACGTTTTTTTCTACGTCTATCTCTGTTGGTTCTGACTCTGTCACAACAGAAGGAGTCGACTGTTCGACTCCAACCATTGCTGTTTGTGCAGTGGGTGTCGTAGATTTGACACAGGCCAACCATATCCACAGCATAGGACGCTCCTTATTCTCCGAGTACAGGTAAACACATCATGCGAATACCGTTGTCCATCTTTGGTGGCAGCGCGCCTGCTCGAATGTTCAATTGAACACTTTGAAAGATCAACCTTGGAAGATTCAGTTTGGCATCCCGTTCTGTACGGAATTTCAAAAACTCTTCTTTGGGCGTGTCTACTTTGAGTTGCTTGTTGCCAGTTTTGCATTCGGCAATGGTGGTTTCAAAAGCCAACTCACGACCCCCGGGCTGATAATCATGCCCGACAAAGACACGGGTTTCGTCTGGAAGTGTGTACAATTTTTGGATGGACTCATAGAGAGTCTCTGCTGAGCCTTTTGGAAAGTCACAACGTCCAGTACCGAAATCAGGCATAAACAAGGTATCTCCAGCAAAGATGGCGTCCCCAATTTGATAGGTTGTGCAAGCAGGTGTGTGCCCAGGCGTATGAATCGCCTTAATGTTTAGTGAACCAGACTCCAAGACGTCGTTGTCATCCATCAACACATCAAAAATCTCAGCATTGATTTCGTTGCCGTCTAGGTTCAACAGTTCAACAAATGTTTCCTGAATGGTCGGAAGCAATGAGCCCACAACCAATCTTGCGCCCAATTTCTCTCGCAGTCGTGATGCACCTGTAATGTGATCTGCATGAATGTGGGTTTCCAAAATGTGCTGTACCTTTAAACCCTTTTCTGAAATGAAAGTCAACAGTTCTGTGATGGAATCTTCTGTAAATTTCAAGTTCACTGAGTCAAAGTCCAAAACTGGATCGATGATGACAGCGTCGGATGTATCTGCATCCCACACGATATAACTTAAGGTTGAAGTGGACGTATCGAAAAAGTGTTGAATATTGAGATTCATGATGGCCTCCAAATCTCATGGGTGATTCTGTGCATACAGAAGTGAAAAAATTAAAACAGATACAAAAGAGTGTTCCTTACAAAGTGCGACATAATTTTCCACCTTGAACACACCACTCTCCAACACCGTCATCATACCGGGACACGTCAAAACCTTTTGATGTCAACAGTTCTGCCGCCTCATCAGACGACACGCAATACGGTCCTCGACAGGTCACGATGACTGGCTTGCTCGAGGTAAGTTCTGTAAATCGCGTGGACAAGTCTTCCAGTGGAATGTTGATTGCACCATCCATGTGGGCATTGAGGAACTCTTCATGGGTGCGGACGTCCAACAACGTTGCTCTCTGTTCAAGCAAGACGTGTTGAACATGTTCAAAAGAAACAGAAGGAAGAGTGCGATACTGGTGAAGTACTTGTAAATCTGGATTGATGGATTCAGCCAAACTGCGCAAAGCAACAAAGACTTCCAATGTTCCTTCCGCCAAACTATAAATGATGCTGGTCCCCTGTCGTTCGGTCACAACCGTTTTACTGCGTTTCAACACTTGCAAATGTTGAGATGTACTGGCAATCGATTGCCCGATCCGTTTGGCGATATCATCGACAGAACGTGGACGCTGAATCAAGGCATCAATGATTTCAAGCCGTCTGGCACTGGCAAAAACCTTGCCAACATCGGCAAAACCAGTATAGCGCGCATTTTTGAGTTCTCGATTGGATGTCATATGGATCAACCTAGTAAAGCATTCTATATATTTATTGAATAGTATCGAAATGAAGCATTGTCAACACAAACAGGCAATTATTTTTGGTAAAACCTAACTTTTCAACAGTTCTGTCAGACGCTCTTGAAGCAATGGCAATTGATCTTTCGCCACCGTACGCATGTCCAGCCACAAAGTACCCTGTTGAATTCTTCCCATGATGGCTGGATTGCCTGTGCGCAAATCCTTCGCCAGCCGTTCCACTTGGGGATCTTGCAATACAACAGCCCACGTATCCAGTCGACGGTCCGGCAAAGCACCGCCTCCAACCAGTGAGTGACTGCGCTCAACTTTTAACGATGGATGTACAGAAGCCACTTGTTCTGCATACTTTTTACATTCTGCATCCGTTCTCTGTAAAAACGCCCACACGGGCAATTCATTGCTTCGCCCCTCAATGTGCATTTGCAATGTTGCTTCCAAGCCAGCCAATAGCATCTTGTCCAACCTCAATGCACGGTATAAAGGGTGTCGGCGACACTGTTCAATCCACTGTCTTCGACCCACAATCAAGCCTGCTTGCACTCCACCCAGCAGTTTGTCTCCACTGGCACACACCACATCCACACCCTCTGCGATTGCCCGTTCTATAGATTCTTCTCGCTCTAGCTCTTCCTTCCACGGTACGTTGGGAGCCATTTTCAGCAAGCCAGATCCCAAATCTTCAACCACCGGTACTTGATGTCGTTGCGCCAACTGGCAAACGTCAGAACGGGATGGTTTGCTCGTAAACCCCACCACGCGATAGTTTGACGTGTGAACGCGCAAAATGGCACCCGTTTGCTCCGTTAACACACCTTCAATGTCTTTGAGGTGCAGTCGATTGGTACATCCAACCTCTCTCAGTATTGCCCCACCCTGTTGGATGACATCAGGCACTCGAAAACTGCCACCAATCTCGACCAATTCGCCACGTGACACCACCACTTCCTTCTTTGCTGAGATTGCCGACAGTATCAACAATACTGCGGCGGCATTGTTGTTGACCACCAAAGCGTCTTCAGCCCCGGTCATTTGACAAAGTTTGTTGCGAATACCCGCCAATCGCCCACCGCGTTTGCCATCTTCCAGCCGCAACTCCAAATCTGTATACCCAGAAATCTCCTGCATGTAATCGAACACTTCTTGAGGTAGAGGCGCGCGACCAAGGTTGGTGTGGACAACGATTCCCGTTGCGTTGATGACCGAACGATAACGCTTTTGCGACCGTTTCTGTCGTTCGTCATGCACTTGTCGATTCCACTCTTCCATTGACCAACGTGCACTCAGTTGTTGATGCTGAATCTGATTCCGTACACGGTCCAACAAAGACTCAATAATCGACTTGGCCCAATTGTGCTCTACGTCTTGCAGTGCTCGAAGTGCCAAAAGCTGGTTCACATTGGGAATATCACTGTACTTCATCTATCTTCCATGGAAAGTATACACTCTATCCATAACACATACACCCGTCAGAAAACCCAACCTCTCTCCTCCCATCTTCCATCTCTCTTCATCTCTCTCAATCGTCTTCGAAATCTCGAACCTTGGCACCGAAAAATAACTGCATCAAAGTTCCCAACACGGTCAGTCCCACAAACCACTGAAGATTTTTGGGTTGATGCATGGACCAGTTGATGCACACAGCCCCAAACATAGACATCCAAACAGGTATCAACCGTGGAAAGAGGGGAGTAAAGAAAATCCCACCGACCACAGAGCCCACAATGATCCAATACCATTCTGTTGGAACATCAAAATAAAATGGCAAAGCATACTGCACCATTGCACCCCCAAACAATGCACACAAAATGGCGATTGCCAATTTCTCAACCAGCAACATGGTCACCACCCCAACGACTGAGCAGAAACCAACCCCCAGCAATTGAATGCTGTCAGACTGAGCAACCGTCAACAAAACACCAATGTAGGCACCAATCACAGCGCCTGGAGCAATGATGGAATAACGGTACAAACGGGTTCCCGAAACCAGCAAGAGCAAACCAAACAAGCCCACACAAACGCGCTGCAACACCGGCCATTCTAATATTACCAAATCCATCTTCTTTAAATATCGCGTCGCGCTTACCACGTCACGGTCAAGAACTGTCTACATTCGCAATCAAATTGACTATGATGTATGGGCATAAGGAGAACCCATGATACCATTTCTTGTACTCTTGGCCTGCACAGAGAACACAACCGATACCTTTGCCAACATGGCCACAGAAGACAACGCCGACACAAACAGTGAAAACAGCGATGACACTGAATCTGGAGAGGAGATACCTGAACTCAATGCAACCCAGCAGTTTCGAGTGCCACAGAGACCTTGGGATCTGGCTGAAGGTCCAGATGGAACCATCTATTGCTCTGCACAAGGGGGGAACAAAGTCTACTTGTGGAACCCTGTTTTGGAAGAGCGAAGCGAGTATCCCCACAGCGTACCCGATGTACAAAACCTCTATGTTGACGATGACAGCACCTTGTACTTTACCCGTACTGAATATGGCGTCACCGGCAATCTTTCTCGAATGAACGGCTCTTTGAACGAATCTCGGGCAGAAGTCTTGTACAGTCAAGCAGACGATGGATTTATCATGCGCTGGCCAATGGACTTTGTGCGTCTGCCCAACGATGATGGCTGGGTGATCGCCGACTTTGGATCAGGAGTACTCTTTGTCGTTCATGAACAAGTTGATCAGGCTGAGCAAAGTATTGTCACCACTCGCTCTGCAGGCTCCGCCAAACCTCAAGGTCTGTTGTTTGTAGACGACGTGCTCTATGTCTCTGGCGAAGACGGCATATACAGCATTGAATGGCCAAATGGAGAACCGGAACTGATCGATGAACGCGTTGGTTTGGCGTTGCTCAATGTGGATGGATCTCTTTGGTCCTCCAATGCTAATTTGGGTGTTTTTGAAGTTGCTGAAGATTCCGTTGGCCTCAATCAAGCGGCGAGACCAGGAAGTCTCCTTCAAACTTCAGATGGGATTTATTTTGCCGATCATGTAGGTGAAGGGGTATGGTTATACCAGCCATAATGGTCGTTTGTAACATGGAGACTGCGTGACCTTTAGCATTGTTCATATCTGTGTGGCCTTTATTGTGGGCTATGTATTTGGCGCTTTGGGCATGTGGTTGGTCCAACGACTTCGATCGTCCACGACGCGCCAAGACAATGAGGTGCCGTTGCCAACAGTGGACCCAACAGAGCAAACATACTTGGGATTGATAGACGATGATCGCACCCGCATCCAAACGCGCCCCAACCTTGCTATCGACAAAGCCCCCACATTGAATCAGCCTTTGGACTCCGCTGAACTCTCAATTGAACGGGTTGAAGCGTTGTCGGCGCCGTTGACAAGCACTGGTAGTCAGCCTTTCGAAGAAATTGAAGATAGTGAAGATACTGAGGACTTGGATTTGAGTGAATTTGGGGAGCGTCCCATAGAAACGGCAGAGTTGCTCGCGGATCTCACCGATGATGTTGACGTTGAAGACATACTGGACAACGACGACACTTTGCCCTTTGTTCGCCCCAAATGGAAGCGCCCCCCAAACTGAGATATATGTTTTGGAACAGTACTCTGTTTGACTGGTTGACTGGAGAACCACATGAATCCTTCTTTTGGACACACCCTTCTAGACGCATCCACTTTCACACTGTCGGGAGACGACACCAAACGCTGGTGCAACGGCATGTTCAGCAACAATTTTCGTTCTATGCGGCCCAATCAACACCACCGCTCTGCCATTTGTGACGATCGGGGACGGGTTCAAGGCTTTCTGGACGCCATTTGTGTGTCCGACACAGAATTTCTCTGTACCTTGGATGGAAACTCGATCGAGGATTTCAACGGTCGGTTCAAGATGTACATGATGCTCGATGAGATTGAACTCGAAGAGCATGGCGCTCAAATCTTACACCTATTCGGAGAGGAACTGGATTCTGTCTTTGAAGAACTGTCTCTGCCCATTCCTGAGCCAGCACAGGCCATCTTACACGGCAGTGTCTGGATTCGACACCGTTCTAGATTGAGAGGTACTACTGGGATTGATATCATCTCAGCGTCCGATGATACCGCTGATTGGAAATCCATTGTAGACAGGCTGAACAACCGTACACCATCTACAACACAAGCACAATTTGAAGACTTCCGAATTCAGACTGGAACCCCAAGATACCCCCAAGATTTCACCGACAAGTCTTTCATTCACGACTACGATTTACAAGACGATGTTTGTTCTTTCAACAAGGGATGCTACATCGGTCAGGAAATCATCAACCGAATGGACATCAAGAAACTCGCCACCAAGAAATTGATGCGCGTCCGACTCTCTGGAAGTTGGACTGTGGGAGATGACCTATTGCTCGAAGACAAAAAATCTGGCACTTTGACATCCATCGCATCCGATGGAACAATTGGACTGGCTCTGCTTCGAAAGACTGCTTGGGAACAAGGCACGAGCTTGCACAATGGGGACAACACAGCCATCGTCGGTTGACAATCCCTTACAGCCTGAGGATTTTCCAGCCCCGCTGTGTGGCTTCACGGTCCAGTCTTGGGTCTGGTGATACGACAATGGGATGCTTTACCGCTTCCAAGACCGGTAAGTCACTGTAGGAGTCCGTGTAGAAGTAGCCTTGTGTCCAATCCATACCAAGTTCTGTACCGAGTTTCTGTGCATGGCGCATTTTATCTGCACCAAAGCAGAGTGGCTCGAGCATGCGTCCTGTCAAAATACCGTCTCGAGACTCCATACGGTTGGACAACACATATGGAATATTCAGTTCTGCCGCCACCAAATCCGACAGATAGTTTGATGATGCTGTCAGTAATGCCAGTATGTGCCCTTGTTCTCGATGTTGTTCAATAATTTCAACCATCTCGGAGCGGATTTCTTGGCGGATGCTCTCTTCCCAAAAATCTTCAGTGCGCTTCATCAAATCACACTCTCGATCATTGGTGACCCAGCTTGCCGCCGACCGCAAAAAAGCTGTGACATCAGCTTTACCCCAATGATACAGCGTCAGCCATCCGATGGTTTGGACCAGCTGCCAAGTAGAGATGTGTCCTAGTTTCCACTCTCTGGAAATCCACAACTTGGCAGAATTACAAGCAATCACGGTTTTGTCCAAATCCAGCAGTACCAAAGTACTCATCACATTCTCCATCAAACTCTATTTGAGTTAACGCATAAAAAAGCATTGGACATCCATAATCGGTGATACACTCAACACAGTTTATAAATCTATATTTTGGAGGTTGATGTGAGTGAAAACTTTTATCACCAATTGAAATCGTTCACATATTTTGAAGCATTCTCCGACGCTGAATTCTATTCTCCAGCCCCATCAGATTGGTATGTGGTCATTACAGATGTACAGGGCAGCACAAAAGCCATTGAGGCAGGACGATACCAAGATGTCAACACCATTGGGGTCGCAGCGATTACAGCACTCCAAAATATTCTCCCTTCATCAGACTTCCCATTTGTCTTTGGTGGAGATGGGATGTCCGCCTTACTACCTCCAGAGGTGCTGGAACAAGCAAAAGAAGAGTTGTCTGCATTGAGACTACTCTCAGAAAGTAAATACAATCTGAACCTACGAGTGGGCCTTGTGCAGCACTCCATCCTAGAAGCTGAAGGATCTCCAGTACTGGTTGCCAAGCATCAAATGCAGAACGGCCAACACTTGGCAATGTTCTCCGGTGGTGGATTGAGTTTGGCAGAAGACCTAATCAAGGGAGATATTCAAAAGTATGGTGTTCCCGTTATGAACAAAACGTCAGTCAACCTTGAACGACTGTCCTGTCGATGGCAGCCAATTCCATCCACAAATGGGGTTATGCTGTCCATACTGGTTCAGGCTTTGGACAATACAGATTTACCCCCCGTTCAACGATATGAAGCCTTCAGTTCAGAACTCAACACCATTTTGGGGTCAATCCAAAAGCACAACCCCGTCAACTATGCGAACATGCGTCAGAAAAGTACACTGACCAATCTCAAAAACACCATCATACTCCATGCGGGCGATTGGAAGTCATTGCTAATATCCTTGTACTTTTCCATCATGTATCTGCTTCCGTGGAAAAGAAATAGTGACCGGTTGAAAGATTATGGTGAATCCATGCATCAACATTCTGATTACTGGAAGTTTGATGACATGCTGCGAATGGTTTTGGACTGTACGCCAGAACAACATCTAGCGATTGAACAGCTCTGTATCGATTGGCAAGAGAAAGGCTGGATTGTCTATGGAATACACACCTCCGACTCCGCATTGATGACTTGTCAGTTTGATGCATTTGCCGATGGAAAGCACATGCACTTCATCGATGGTGGGGACGGTGGATACGCCATGGCTGCAAAGGGACTCAAACTTCAACTCAAGTCTCTAAATGCAGTATAGTTTCGGTATCAAATCACTCGGTATATAGAAGAAGAGTGGATGAATCAATCGAATTCACAATCCGCCACTGTCACAAATCAGCCGAATCGGTTAAAAGTAAATATACCACTGGAAGCACCGATGAAGCAAGAGTTTTACAACCAAGATGATAAAGATGCCCACCCTTCAGAGAAAATGCCTGGTTTTGGTTTGGCTGCGTACGGATGTTTGCTCATCGCTTTCTTCATTGTCGGAATCATTGGGATGATTTCAAGTACATCCTCGATGCTACAAGCAACGTATACTCGTCCGCCATTTTCGCTGTCGCCGGGAAACCAAGTGGAAGTCTGGCGCACTCAGCCTATGCGTGATGCCAAGTTGCTCAAACTAACGGAAATTCCGTTGTGGTATCACGACGAAGGCAGTACAGGTACGGAAGCCTGTGCCCTCTCCGAGAGCGCATTGTTGCGGATTGATGGCAGTGACGCTTGGAAAGTGCCCTACACGGCCATGGAATCGGTGAAAAGTTTCCGACAAGATGAAACGATGGTCGCCGTTGTCTCCACCACCGATGGTGAGAAAATCCACTGTCTATTCCTACCGGGAGAAGGCGTAGAACGGTTCACCCGCATCGTCAAAAAACTGATGGCGGAAGCGTCTGTGACCAATCCAACCCCATAAATCCAAAACAATCAATGGGTTTTATCTCGGGTCTAGCCCCTCACAATCGACGCAATTCCTGTTCAAGCACCTCAATCTTTCTTTGCATTCGAGGGTGACATTCTCCTGTCCATGCCAATCCACTGCCAAATCGAACCGCCAGTTTGTAATATCCAATGGCTTTGTCAGCCAAAATGCTCGCTTGCTGTCCTACCTCTGACGCAAATATATCACCTTGGGCTGGTGTAAAGTCACTGGGGGGTGGCAACATTCTCAATTCATCAAAGAACAGCACCATGGAATCGGCAAACGTTTCCAACCCAGTCAATACATACTCTGGCTCTTGCAATTGAATGATGACCTGAAGTTGGCGTTCCGCCTCAAGTATCCATTGAGCCCTCCGATCCATTTGGACTTTCAAATCATCGGTTGGCTCCAACGTTGTTTGACTGGCTTGGGACAAAAGATGGTTCACCAACGCCATCCGTGCACGTGCTTGCAACCAAGACCATTCTGTGGGTTGCTCCAATCTCTCCAAGGTTCGGTGAATGCGCTGGGTGCCACGGCGCACATCTCCAGATTCTATTTCAGCGGCACCCAAAGCGAGGTGGATGCCCCGCCTGTCCTGTCCACTGAGTTTGCGCCAGCGCAGTCGCTTTAAAGTTCGAATGGCTCGACGATGGTCACCCAAATTAGACTGCACGAGTGCACGTCGATAGGCGACATTCAAACCAAAATCTCCCGCCAATCTTCGGATGTACAATTCATTGTACACATCCAGTGCAGTTTCATATTGTCCTTGCAATTCAAGATTTCTTGCCCACTCAAAGCGCACTCTCGGATCGTCGTACTCTAATATCAATCGATCCAACTCGGTTTGCGCCTCTTCATATTGTCCTCGCCTCTGCAATGCGTAGACGGTCTCCATATTCATCTCTTGTGACCATGCAACCTGACACACCAACCACATCCAAACCATATTGTCCCCTATACGTACTGTGTTGCACCCCATCTAAAGTAGACATGGTATCTGAACTTTGGTTCCATCTGCATTGTAATTCACAAAATTGACTGTGAAAACAATCCACGATGCTCTATACTAAAAATGCTGCTGGGTGGGTGATTGTGTAAGTGGTGACCCCCGTGCGTCTATTCATAGGCTGATGGTACGACAGTTGGAGTCTGGCCCCGTTTGGAGAGCGACCAACACTGTTGTCCGATGACCCCATTGCTTTCAGTGGGGTTCAACATGAGACACACACCGCCACAGCGGCTTGTTTTCGGTCAACCGTTGACTCTATCGAAGCATCTGCTAACCAATGAAATCCATAGAGTTGTCCATAGAGTTGACATAGAGTAGACCCGATAGAGTCAAGGAAATGATTGCGCTGGAGTCTTAGCGTTCAGCAACAACCTTCGAATCCAAGGCATTGATGATGGGACCAATGTCCGACAGAAATCCAACAACATCGCCAGATTGGATCTTGCGTCGATAGGTTCCGTGATATTGAACAGGGTCCAAGACACGATTGCCTTTGTTCAATTGATAATGCAAGTGGGGTGCCGTTGAGCGACCAGTGTTTCCAACCAGCCCAACAGGGTCACCAACCTTCACAGTCTGCCCTTCCTTGACGTTCACCTTTTCCAAATGTAAGTACTTCGCCAGTGTTCCATCGGAGAATTTCAGTTCAACACAATTTCCATTGTACCGAAAGTTTCCGAAATTCACTCGAGTAACTTTGGCACTTTTTGGGGCATAGGTTGGTGTTCCCACAGGGGCTTTCCAGTCCATGCCTTTGTGACCACGGCCATCTTTGAGCAATGACGTCACCTGCTCGTATTCACGAATGGGAGAATTTTTGAGTTGGTGATTGATTTCTGTACCGTCAATCATCCAATAACTCGCGTAGGTATCCTTGGGTGCTTTCCAACGAAAGGCAGTAAAGGTTTTGTTGTATTTTTTGGAATGCAAACGAGCTCCTGCAATCTCAGGGTGTCCATCCTCTCCGATTCGATATGCCAGTTCGATTTTGTCCCCTTTGCGCAAGTCCTTGGTGAGATCAAAATCCCAAACAAACAATCGAGTAAACACCATACTCAGCGCATCTGCATTTGGAATCCCAGCATTGGAGAACGTACGGGTCAACGAATGCGTGACACTGACGTGTACGATTGTCCAATCATCTGACAACACTTCTGGCATTTCTTGTTGTGGAACATCTTCTTGCGTGTTCTCCACAATCGCTTCTACTGTTTCTTCTGGAACAAGTTCTTCAACTTCATCACCAGCCAAGGTTGCCGTTTCGCTAGATGGACCATCCACAATGTGCAAAAGATTGAAGGCCAAAGAGCCACCCAAAATACCGTATACAATCCACTGTTGTTTTTCTGTCATCACAAATGCCTCAGATTAGAATAGAAAGATTCTCCTACTCAATGCTGATACCATTATGACATTTTTTATTGACGTGTCAAGAGTTTTGTTGAAAATTTACAGATGTTTGCCACCTTATTTAGCATGGGTATCCAGCGCGTCGGCAATGATGTTGATCATCTCTGGAATGCTTTCAATTGACACTGTGGAATAACTCACCCGAATTGCCTGCTCAGAAGGTACAGACACAACCCCAACCCCTTTTCCAAGCAAGTATTGACGCATTTCTTCAGCATCATTTGGGGTGCGAATCAATACGAAAAATGCTGAATTGAATGGGAAATATGGAACTTTCCGAGCATCCATAGAGCGTTTCAAAGTTTCATAGCGTCGACGCAACAATCCACGGATGTCCAACACTTCTTGGTCTAGACTGTCAGACTGCAATGCGCGTAGAACCATCGCTTGAGATGGGGAAGGAAGCGCTGAAACAGTCGAACGAATACTGGCGATGACTTTCTCTTCCAACACCGGTGCGACTTTGGAGCTGCACAAAAATGTTACAAATCCGATTCGTCCACCAAAGAAAAACAACTCTTTGGTTGCCCCATCGACTTTCACCACCAAAAACTGTTCTCGATTCAATCCAGCGAAGGCTTTTGCCACGCTACCCTGTACGGATTCTTCGTCCCATTCCATCCCTTTGTAGGCCTCATCCAATACGATGACCAGTGGCTTGTCTGACGCTTCAATCACAGATACCAATTCAGAGATTTCTGCGGGTGTCGGTGTGTAGCCTACTGGGTTGCTTGGGATATTGAGAACCAAAACGCCCTTTTGCTGAACCTTTTGCAACTGCGCACGAATGCCATCGACATTGAACACCGAAGCACGAACGTCTTCAGCCTCTTTCATGACTGAATAATTGTGGATTCTTCCCTGTGGACGCATACCGAAAATGACATCGTAATTGCCCCATCTTGGAGATGGAAGCAATACATCTGTGTTTGAGTCCACGAACAAGTCTGCACAAATGCTCAACCCGTGCGTCAATCCCATACAAGCTACGGGTAAAGACACTCCATCGACAGGCACTTCATCGGCAATGTGCTGTGCCCACGCTTGTCTCAGGTCTACGCGTCCACCTTGGGCTTGATAGAGAAAAGCTTCCTCTTCCGACAAACCAACAATGGTTTTCGACATCGACGGTAGAGGCAAAGCTTTGCCATCTTCACCTTTGAGTTCACCAATGGTTGCATTGAACGGACATCCTGCTTTCTTTGCTTGACCGGCTTGAACTGGAACGCCCTTTGGAAAGTACAAGCGTTTCCCCAAGTCAGTCATCACCTCAAACGCCGCTGGATGTTCTGCTTTAAGTATTGAATTCAGTTTTTCTTCCATGCCTACCCTCTATCTCAAACACACTGTTCTTTCCAATTCCACAATGGGATTACCAATATTTCACCATGACCCCTGGCAACCATACTGAAACGATGCTTTGAGCGTGAAACAACCAAATCAGCGTTGCCAATGCAAGAAAGGGACCAAAAGGCAATGCCATTTTCCAACCTTTGCCTTGTAACAACCCAATCGGAACACCTACACAGACTGCCAACACCGCGGATGCTAGAAATATGAATGGCAATGCCGGCCAAGGTCCCACCATCGCACCAATCAACAAGAGCAATTTTACATCGCCCCAACCCATCCCTTCATAGCGACGTATCCACAACCACAACAGTGCGATTCCACCCAACGTACCACCACCAAAGAATGCACCCAACACCGAGTTTTGCCAACCGATTCCCAAGCTTGGGTTCATTTGCTCAAGCCCCCACATCCCCACAATCGCAACTGGGGCAGCATAAATGCTGAGCGAATCTGGGATGATGTAATATTTCAAATCGATGAAGGCTTCTGCGACCAGTGCTGAGATGAACGCAAAATACAACAAAAATGCAACCAAGTTTGCCCCTGTAAAATCCCACGTAGACACAAAGATGTGATCAAAGAGCAACAGCGCAAACAACCCCATCATTAGTTCAATGGTGGGATACAAAGACGAAATCGATGTTTTGCAATCACGACACTTACCCAACAACCAAAACCACGCCAATATTGGCACATTGTCATACGGGCGTACGGGATTGCCACAATGAGGACAGTGACTTCCCGGATGGACAATGCTGCGACCTTCAGGCAATCGACCGATGACTACGTTCAAAAATGATCCAACCATCGCCCCAAAAACAAAAGCAAAAATGGCAAAAACAACAAAGGGGTTCATGGCTTCCTATCGGGGGCTATCGGATATCTTTTCGATTGAACAACATGACTGCCAACAACAGTACCACAACCGAATAGACAATGCCATAGCCAGCTGCAGAACCGACTTGCCCCCACGGTACTGCTTGCTCATGAACCGACAAATCTCGTAGGCTGAGAAGTTCAAAATTGGGCACCACCCAATAAATGAAATGTACAATTTGCTCAAGCAACATCGAATCCGATTTTGAACCAAGCAACCACAAATCGTCTGCCAAATGCCCAATGGCGAAAATGGATATGGTGAATGCAGATGCTGTGGTGGGTGCGGAATAGGTTGAAAACAGTGTTGCCCACGCCGTCAACAGCATCAACTCTACAACCAACAATCCCATGGATACAAAAAATATGGGGTGCGGAAAGTCTTGCTGAAAGACCATCAACAACACATACATCGAAGACAGCAACGCAATCTCTATCCAAATGGTCAAGTTCAACCCCACATACTTGCCCAATACAAACTGCCATCGTGGCATCGGCTTGGACAAGATCGTGTAGACCGTTTTCTTTTCCAACTCTTTCCAAATGATGGAAATACCCAAAAACATGGCGATCAGCGATGCAAAAAGGTCTATTCCACCTTCCGCAATCGAACGCACAACCTTCTCTTGATCACCCAGTGTAACGTCCTTCAATACCAAAGATGCACAGACCGTCACCACTGCAAAAAAGAAAATGGAGTGCAACACGCGATCTCGTACAGCCTCACGAAAGGTGTTGAGGGCAAGTGTCCAAATGACCATCATGCAAACACCCCCGTTTCTCCGTTTGGTCCTTCTCCTTCTCCTGGTCTTTGTCCTTGTGTTTGTCCTGTCCTGTGATCATCAGAGCCTTCATTGCCTTCTGCTTTGGACACAGCATCGACCAACAAATCTTCTAGCGACTTTCTAACGACGTGCACATCAACGATGGACACCTGATTCAGATTGTCTTTGAGGAAATGGGCAAAATCATCCTCCGCCAGCACCACTTCATACAATCCTCCTTTGGACTGTATTTCTACCATCGACGGTACAGTCAAAGATTCCGTGGACGCACCATCCGACAACGTAAAGACACAGGTCATTTGTTTCTCGTTGGACACCACCAAATCTTCGATGCGACCTTGAACCTGAATCTGTCCACGCACCAAAATCGCCACCCGTTCACATATGCTTTCCACATCCGACAACACATGTGAACAAAAGAACACCGTTCTACCCGCTGCACGTTCCTCCAAGATAATGTCCCGCACCATTGCTCGACCAACTGGGTCCAACCCACTCATCGGCTCGTCCAACAAAATGACTTCTGGGTCGTGCAACAACGTCTGACACAGCCCTATTCTTTGCAACATACCTTTTGAATATTTCCCCAATGACACATCGGCAAAACGCGTCATATCGGTTCTCTTCAACAACTCTTGAATCCGACTGCGCAACACCGTTCCCTTCATTCCAAACAACGACCCACTCAAGGAAAGCACTTCATTGGCAGTGAGGTGGGTATAGAAATAGGGTCTCTCTGGCAAAAAACCCAAATGCTGACGAGATTGATGGTTTGTGCAGGGAACGCCATTGATAAAGGCCTCTCCGGACGTCGCATCCTGTAAACCCGCCAAAATTTTGATGGTACTTGTTTTCCCTGCACCATTGGGTCCGACAAACCCAAAAGCCTCACCTTGAGAGACTTCTAAACTAATGCCTCGAACCGCTTCAAAAGAGGGTTTCCAAAAATCTGTGGTGTAGGTTTTTCGAAGGTCATGTAGACGAATGGCTGCCATTTTTCCGCTCCCACTCTGCTTTCCATTTGCGTGCTTCTGTTGCTGGTAAAGTCCCAGCCGAACGCCAATTACATCGTGTACACAAAGGACCACTGTCTTCAAAGCGCCCTTCAATCTGCGCAATTCGCCAAGCATTCATCTCTTTCGAATTCCAAATTTCATGCAACGATTGCTCGGTTAGATTTCCAACTTTGTTGACCAAGTGCTCATCCAAGCAACATGTGGTCACGTCCCCATTGACCTGTACCATTGGGGTCGACCACAAGCCTGCACACGGTGGACGTTTTTCAGACGGTGACATTTTGACTCCAGATGTTGTTCCATCACAGCATAACCCTAGCAGAGAATTCAAGCACCTTCAACACCAAGTCTATGCTGTCCAACCCCTATTGTATACACTCTCCACTTTCAAAGAAGCCAAAGGTTGCAATGATCCCAGTCCGTTCAACAGTTTCAATGGATTCTTCGTACAAACACAGCCTTGAGACATTCGCAAAGCATTCGTGCCTTCACTCAGGACTCTGTATCGTCCACATCTACGGCAGTCTCTCGGGTCGTTTTGCGGTCTGCAAACTCGAACCACCGTCCTTGAATCAAACGGTGATGAGGGTAATAACGAGATTTGTAATTTAACCGTGAACACTCTTCTACATACAGTCCCAAATAATAATGCCTCATCCCTTTTGAACGCATCCACTGAATCTCAAACAAGGCAGAAAAGGTACCCAGTGAACGGTCGGCATAGTCAGGATCAAAATAAAAGTAGACACTTGAGATGTCTTGTTTGCCAAAATCCAAAATGCTCACCCCAATCAACTTGTCGCCAAGCATATATCGAAACTCTCTTGTATCAACGCAGGTTTGGGTCAACCAACGTTCGTAACCACTTCGCGAATAGGCATTGCCACTCGTACTCAAATCGCGTTCCAACTTGTGACGGTTGAACAGTTTGAGTTTTTCGACAGAGAAACTGGCTGGTGACATCAGAACGCGTAGGTCTTCATTTTTTCGCAAGATTCTTCGCTGTGATTTGGACGCTCGAAATGATTGCACTGGCACACGAATCGGCTCACAGGCTGTGCAAGACGGACAATCCGTCCGATAAACCATACGACCCACTCGACGATCTCCTCCGTCCAAAGATTTGTCCAACGCATCTGGGGTCATGTCCACAAATTGGTACCGCAATGGGGTCCGTTGGCGTCGATTTTCGAGGTAAGAGCAAGAATCGATTCCATCATACACAATCTGCTCTTGGGAATGAGGGGTATACGGCTTTGACATGATGAACCTCACAAAATGCACTACATTGTTTGTATGTAACAGCGTTTTGTTGGACCCTTAAAACCAAATTGTTCAATCCAACGACGCAAATCTATCCGACTTGATAATCCAACGCACTGGGAGTCAAATTCGGACAGATTCTATGGAAGGTATACCATGTCATTTGTTGAATGCCACATTGAGAATCAAATAGCCACGTTGCAACTGAATAGGCCTCAGAAGTCTCACGCGTACACCAACACCATGCTTGTGGACATCGACAATTTCTGGAGTGAGATAGAGTCGACCGCAAGGATGGCAATCATCCAGTCTACCGGTTCAAAGGCATTTTGTGGTGGAGCAGACCTAACGGAGATGACCAACGCCACTGCTGAAACGGCTTTGGACTTGCTCTCCCAACGTGTTTTCAATCGCATCGCCACGTCAAAAGTTGTCAGCATCGCCGCCATACATGGTCCCGCCGTTGCTGGTGGTTTTGAACTGACCTTAGCCTGTGATCTACGGGTAGCGTCTTCAGAAGCTTGGTTTGCATTGCCGGAAGTATCGAAGGGACTCATCCCCGCAGCAGGGGGATGTACTCGATTGACGCGATTGCTCGGCGCATCAATTGCCAAAGGGGTCATTCTTGGTAGTCAAAGAATATCCTGCGATCAGGCACTTCAATGGGGTTTGGTCCACCGTGAACACAACAGCCCTCGCGAAGAAGCCATGCGGTGGGCCACAGAACTCATCCAGCGCAATCCATTGGCACTTCAACTGGCCAAACAAGTGTTGAACAACCCGACACTCGAAGCAGAGAGACTGGCCGAAGCCATCCTGTACGAACAAAAATTATAAGGTCTCGATACACACAAGTCCAACTTCCAAACATGACTGAGTAATCACCCATCAATGATCACAGCACTGATCATCCTGTTTGTGAGAATGACGCTGTTGATTCAATGACTTGTCCGCTGGATTCAAGATCTCTACAGTACAATGTGCCAACGCAACGGACTGACACAACGATTTTTTGTACTCAAGTGGAGACTGTGGGTCTTGCGCAAGAATAGACACCACACAGCAGTGTCTGTCCAGTCCCATATCCCACAGATGTAGGTCAACGATTTCCACACCCTCGATGTGTGCGAAATGGTGACGAACCTTCTCCTCCAACTCTCGATTTGGGAGTGCACTGAGAAGTACCCAACCAGTATCTTTGATAAGTTGAACCGACCATCGAACAATGATGATTCCCCCGACAACACCCATCAGTGGGTCCAATACCCACCAACCGAATTGCTGACCCAAAAACAAAGCAACGATGGCCAAAACAGATGTCAACGCATCGGCAACCACGTGTAGATAAGCCCCTCTCAGATTGTGGTCGTGACCAGCCTGCTCCACATCACCCTGCCCGTGACTGTGACCATGCCCGTGGCTGTGACCATGACCGTGATGCCCTGCCGAATCATCCTGACTGAGCAACCAAGCAGACAGTAAATTTACCACCAAACCAATGATCGCTACCCACATCGCCGTACCAAATTCGACCGATTCAGGCTCCAACATGTGGTGTACCGACTCTACGGCAACGAGCACACCTGCCACAAACAACGCAATAGCAGAAGCAAATCCTGTTAAAGCAAAGACTTTTCCAGTACCAAATGAAAAGCGGGGATCAGAATCATACTTTCGTGCAAAGGCATAGCCCAACAACGTGAGTCCCAATGCGCCAGCGTGAGAGGCCATATGCCACCCGTCAGCCGTCAGTGCCATAGACTTGGTCCACCACCCAACCAAAAGTTCGGCGACCATCGTCACCAGTGTCAACCACACCACCCAACGGGTTCGTGTCTCATTCCCCTCTAGGATTGGGGTGTCGTGTTGATGGCGCACTTGCAATATCTCAGGATTCGACTCCCGCTGAGAGTTGCCGTGAAAGTGGTGGTCATGGGGCATCTGGCTCTTCTCCTTGCACGATGGTGTACCGTTGATTGCCAGTAAGTGTGTACTCTGTTTCTGTCAAATCAGCGTCTGGCCAACGAATGCGAACGATGGCCTCACAGGTCTCTCCCATTCCAAAGTGCAGGCGCAAATCATTTTGAGCACCGTAATGACCGAATCCACCACCCACTTCTTGAACCTGGATTCCATCGTCTGTTTCTACTTCAACACGGGCACCAATGGCCGAGTGGTTGCTGCCATTTTGTCCAACCAAATCCAGTTGTAAAAAGCCTCCCCCAAGTTGATTCTCATACAATCTGGCGTGAAAAGACTCTGGACAATCGTCATCGCATCGACCCGACGAGTGTCCAATCACCATGTCCAAATCCCCATCATTGTCAAAATCAGCCACCGCCGCTCCGTGTGAACGATTGTGGTCAATGCCGATGTCCAAAGGCACTGCCTCAAACACTCGGGGAGCCGTTTGACGATAGAGCAAACCTCGTGTACCTGGATAGTCTGTAGAACCGATGTATACATCTTTCCAACCGTCGTTGTCGATGTCCAGCACAGCCGCGGTAATGTCTCCATCGTTCCAGTCTACAATGTCATATGTTCGAGTCAAACCTGTCGAGGCATTTCCCGGTCTATCCAATTCTACTGAACTCGATTGGGTATTGAACAGCAACTCACTTGCGTCGGAAGAACCACCCACATCCCAGTGTACAATCTCGGTCGTCAGCAAGTCCAACCACCCATCATTGTCAATGTCTGAACAAACTGTGGTTCCTGAGTTTCCACCCAAACGAAAGGCATTTCTATCTTGACCGTGGTTCCATCGAAAAGCATCGTCATCGCTGTTGCAGCGAATCAACGATGGCTCTGGCACACCTGCACATTCATCGTCCGTTGGATGCAACATACACCAACACCGTGCCGATTCGTTGTCGGTCCAATCTTGATTTTCATCAAAGGCATAGCCCGAAGCAATACTTTGGTTGCTGTATTGACTGCCTTCTGATTGCCACAAATGATTGGGGGCACGACCGTAGGACGCCGACAACAATTCCATATCCCCGTCGTTGTTTAGGTCACAGGAATGAACAGACCAACTGACGGAGTGTCCCTGTGCTCGGTTCAAAGGCGCAATACTGGTCCAATTTTGCGTTTTCAGCCCCACGTCTTCTGTCACATCGGTAAACACCCCCGTTCCATCACCTAGAAGAAGACGATCTTGCTCAGCATTGGCCTGACCCAACCACAAGTCTACGACACCATCACGATTCACGTCTACGAAACTTGCCCCAGCAGTTTGAGCGACTGTGGTTGAACGAACCCCTGAGTCTTCACTCCCCAAAGAAAATGTTCCATCCCCATTGTTGAGAACAATCTCAGAAGTTTCCACGCTGTCACCGGAAAAGTTGTGCCCCGTGTACAAATCCAAGTCTCCATCGTTGTCAATGTCTGCGAATGCAACGACTTGCCCAGGCCTACCAGTGTCCAAGGTTCGCGCTTGTCGAATCCCCGATGCTTCTGTGACATCTTCAAAAGCACCAGCCCCTGTATTTCGAAGCAACCACGAGTTGCGATTGCCCTCTGCAAAATTGTCTCCATTGTCATTTTTTCGAATGAACAAATCGGTCCAGCCATCCCCATCATAATCCACTGCAGAAATCCGTGTTCCGGTCGCATTGATTGATTCAAGCCCCCACTCTACGGTCCGATCAACATATACCGTCGCCTCTCCATCATAGGATGTGGTCACCCCTTCACAATCTGGTGACTTTTCTTTACAGCCAGTGCCCATCCCAACGAACAAACCCATAACGCCTAGCAAATTGCCTTGTCTCATCTGTACAACTCCCACAAATTGGTTATGAGCAGTCTATATCTCCCAATTCCCTTTCTGTAAATCTTCCCAAACCCTCTCCCTCTTTTCAATGTTGTTTGGCTTTCTACTCTTTGCATCCTGCCCAAAACCCACTTGGTCAGAGCCCTATACACCTGTAATTTCGACACCGTCTTGGACCGCCCATTTTACCAAACAAGGGTCCATTGACGTACCGGAAGCCGCACTGCAAAATCAACAGAGATTAACCATTTCAAATACAAAGGACGCCAAATCTTTTTCATGGCTTCCAACACACGAAGACATTTGGACCAGCAACAAGCCCCCATTTATTAATTCGATGCTCGCTGAAAAACAGTATGCAACTTGGAGCGATGATTCCGTACGGCTACTGCTAAGACACAATTGTTCAGACAACGACCTGCTTCACTGGAAATCTACGAGCAGTGAAGGGTCTATTCTCGCCACAGAATTCACAATCTTAACAATTTCTCGGGCGCCGTACTCCAAATCTATTCCGATCCAATGGTCCTGTGGTACATCACAACAGACCACACACACCAAAATATCACTCGACAACAGCCTACCCCTACCACATATTCAGTGGCGATGGCTCAATGCTCAAACCCTTCGGGTCATCAGCCTAGATGCAACTGAAAGTACGCTGTCCATTCTTCATGGAAACACCAACGTTGGCTGGACCGTTGGAGACACGGCTTTTATTGCCCATCCGTTAAGCGTATGGGATGTGGATACCCAAAGCATTCCAAGCACGCACCTAAAGTTCGAACTGAGCGCCAAACAAACAGTTTTATACACTTCCACACCCATTTCAATGCTCAATCCAGCGCTGTCTGTCACTCGGTCGAATGACCAAACCTATCTCATTGACACTCCGACTGACTCAACCCACATTGTCTACAGTCGTTTGATTGGACAGGCTACATCGGAAATGCCCAACCTCCATCCTGTCCTGACCCAGAAACCAATATCGGATGATCGACTGTTCAAAGGACTCTATTGGTTGAGTGTGCAAGATCCAAGCCGACAGAGTCATACGGTTGAACCCTTGTGGATGTACGACGGAACTTGGCAATGGTACTCAAATACACAGTGGACCACCACCACCACCCCACAAAGCGAAGCGATACGTTCATCCAAACCACCCTATGTACGGTGGGGCGATGCCCTACTGGTTTCCGAACGTCATCTGGATACATCTCATCTTGTAGAGCGCACACGGTGGATCGTTGGAGACCCACTTCAACAGAATCTCATAATTAGCCCTGAAGATGGTCTGTTCTACAATCATGACGTTCTATCTGTTCTTCAACAGCAACGCTCCGAAAAGCTGACAGCCCCTGCCGATGAGTCCATTCCTTTTCTTTTCCGAACGGACTCTCAAGCATCGGAGGAACGGCTCTTAACACTTCTTCCTTTGCTAAAAGCAGACTCTTTGTTGTCCACTGCCACACTGCTTCATCACGGCAGTCTATTGTGGGACGCTCTACACACTCGAAATCTCAGTTGGTATAATGGAGTGTTGCATGCTGTTCAAAAAGGACTGCGACAGTTGGAACAAGTGTCTGAAGATCGGTGGGAGGCATTGGATTTTGAAGTGCAACTGTACATCCTATGGACCACGCTGATCGCCGACCAAGAAGGGCTTTCCCCCAACTCAACCTCAATGCGCCGTCAACTCTCTTGGTTGTGTGGCCTATCGGACACCGACATTGAACTGGATCGAGCACTCATTTCTCACGTTCGATGGATGGTCACCCAATCTTATTGGAAACACCGTTCCTGTACTGGCACCGCACAATCGTTGTCAGAACACGCGTTTACTGCCGACACTGTAAGCAACATCGATGATGAATTACAGTCCGCTCTTAAAGAACATCGCACATACACATTGAAACCCGATGCTCCACTGTGGCAACAGTTTCTGTTGTTTGAAAGAGAAAAAGAACTCCGTGATCGCTATGTCAATCTACACCTTTCTTTGGAGAACAACAGTGAAAGTACACGGGGGCTGTTTCATGAGTGGCAAATCAGACCTGTACAAGCCACGTTGAAAGACAGTGAATCACAATTTCACGTTTCAGGGGTGGGCAGACTCTATTCATCGACTTGGCAACCTTGGATTCAAACGCTGTCTGCTCAATCAGGAGACACCATAAACGTCGTCCGCACAATTGTAGACAAATACAACACACCCATCCACCCCTTTGAACTTCAAGTTGGAATGCCCATTCAGCTCCACACCACCGTTCAAGGGTTGCCATCCACCCCCTTTTGCATTCGTCAATGGGGCAGTGCAGGCTTGGCCAACCAACCACAAGAACATCACAGTTGCCACACCCTTGATGAACAAGGATACTGGTCGACCATTGAGTCCACCCATGTTGTCTACGATGGTCAATACAGACTTCCAGCCACTTGGGTCGCCACTGAGACCGACATTGCACACACAGCGACAACGTGGTTGCGAACCAAACGCTTGACGTATCCTTAGATTGACATTCCACTGTTTTGTCGAGTGTGTTATTATGGGATGTTGTATCGTCCAGTTCTGACTTTGGAGAAGACACCATGGATCGCCCACACAATGTGCCAAAATTACTCATCAAACTCATGCACCAGCAAAATCAGCTCTGCCCACTCACGACCGACGTTGTTCGAGTCGGCCGAAGTGAAGAGTGCGAAGTCATCTTGCCCAACGCTTCTGTGTCTCGCATTCACGCCACCATCACCAAAGAAGGTGACCGCTTCGTCATCCGAGACAACGATTCTCAAAACGGTTTTCGCATCAACGGCGAGGCATCCAAAGAACACACATTGAGTTCCGGTGATGAAATCCACTTGGGGGTATTCTCACTGGTCTTTTTAAGTGATCGATTGGAAGACAACTATTACCGTGGTCGTTCGGTCACCTATTTGCCCATCTACAATCCAAAAATCATTGAAAGCAGTGATGACTCAACCTTCGCCATGTCCACGCGGGACAAAAACTTGTTGGCTCGCAAGTCCAGTCTGCTCTATCACGGATGCATCATGAGCAAGGATGGGCGCTACTTCTATCCCGAAGAAAATCCGCTGACCTTTGGAAAGAATGCCGTCATTTCCATCGATCACTGGTGGGTATTTGGTGTGGTCGCAGAGATCGTATGGGCCGACAAAGCTCACGTCATCAACAAACTGTCTTGGTTCTGCCCCGTCAAAGTCAACGGCAACAACGTCGATCGTGCTTTGTTGAAAGCGGGAGACAAAATTCAAATTGGCAACAATCATTTTGGGTATACCATACGCCAAGATTACTAAAAGTTGATTTGCGGTGCTGTCTTCTTTGGCTTCCCTTGTCTAGAAACGCTCGGATACTAGAGTATACCTCGCGTTTATATCCTTCGGGCATCCTTTGAATCCATCATCCACTCTCAACTTTGAAAATACGAAATTGTTGTGGGTTGCTGGGTGACTTGGGTGTTTGTTAGGCTGTTGGAAGTTGACTGGCGTTGAGGGTGACTTTGATGTTTGCGAGTGTGTCGGTATTTGGTTGGATATAGCAGTTTGTGTTTGTATACCTCGCGTTTATATCCTTCGGGTATCCTTTGAATCCATCATCCACTCTCATCATTGAAACTACGAGATTGTTGTGGTGTGCTGGGTGACTTGGGTGCTTGTTTGTATCGGGGCTTGGGTCGAGGCAGGCGTTTTTGGTGACTTGGTTGTTGTCTAGTGTGTTGGCAGAGGGGTAGATGTAGCAGTTTGTTGTATCGATTGTTTGTCAATCAAAAGCATTGTAGAAGGCTATCAGGTTTATTGGATGGGCTTTGGTATCCAAGTGAAGTGTACAATCGTACACGAATCTGGAGAACGAAGGTCAGTCGATGAAACGGATAGCCCTTCGGCTGTGAGATTGGTATACACAGGATGGTCTCTCAATGGTTTGGAGAGGTCGGCGAGGTGTCTATTTATTTTTGAACGGGGGCGGATCGAAGTTTGCCGACTTCATCTACACTCAAGCCTGTTGCTTGTGCGGTTTGTTCGTCAGAGAGTCCCATTTTGATGAGATTTTGCGCAGTTTTGATGTTGGCTTGTATCGTGCCTTCTTCTCTTCCTCTTTCGATACCCTGCTGGATACCTTCTTCTTGCCACTGTTTGATTAAATCGATCATGTTGTTCTCCGTTCTTAATTTATTGTCTAGCATTTTTGAAATGGGTTCGTTTCCTTTGTAGGTTTGGATGATGTAGAGATACATCGAGAGTAGGGTATCTCCGGATTCTTGTCTCAACAGTATGAACTGTTCGTCAACCAGCAATCGGTCATAGAAGGACGAATGTCTGGAATATTTGAAATACTCGGCAAACTTGGCTAGCAGAAACGACTGTTGGTACTGTCTTTGAATCTCGGCATCATCGGTTTGTGAGAGGTCTCGCAAGTGGAAAGACAGTTGGGGAGAATATTGGGAACATCCCACAGGCACGTTAATCAAAGCCTGTAGGGACGTTGGGGATTTCCAAGCTTCGATGCCATTGAAGAGCACCAATGGAAACACAAAGGGCAGTTTGTCGGGAAATTTTCCGTTGTGGATGGTTTTGATGTAGTTTGAATACCATAAGTATAGATACTCGTAGAACCTCCATGCCATCGAGTGAACATCTGTCGATTGATGCTCGAACATAAAGTAGACATACATTTTCTCTGAGGATTTGAGTTTCAGTGACAGAAGAATGTCGGCGCGTTTCTCGTTGACCATTGGAGAGCCGAGATTGGTGGGTTCGTAGGTCAGAGAGTCCCATTTGATATTTTCGACCAGTGCTTGGGGTATTTCAGCCTGTAGATAGGCGGTGATGACCTTGGGCTTCTCCATCATGTACTTGAAAATCACATCGTGAGAGGTTTTGCCTTTGGACATTTCATCGAGAAACATTTTGTGTAGGCGTTCAAAGGTGCGTTTTTGCTCTTGTAGTCGTTTGGTCTTGTCTGGTCCTAAATTGTCTGATTCATCGCTCATGATTGCTCCATTGTGTGTTGTGAGCGAGTATGAGCAAAAAGTGTGCCAATGATAGGGTGTCGGTAGGTTCGATACTGTACGATGTTAGTTGAAAAGTTAGTCAATTGTTGGTCAATGCTTCGTCAGTAGATGGGCTACATCGTCGATAGAATCGAAAATGGATTGGTCAATTTGACTGACCAAATTGGTGAATTTTCGTCAGTTTGTTTGGTTGTGTGTAAAATACCTCAATCATTTCAAGTATTTGTGTATTTCAAAAATTGACGAAAACACCAAGTATTGAATATTCGTCGGTTTTGGCATAGGAAAGATAAAAGATCTATCAAACATTCATCCAACGACGGAGAACAGCATCATGTTGTCGATTTTACTCACACTCACCGGTTGCATCAGTATAGACCCACCTGAGAACCCATTGGCCATCGACGATGACCGAGACGGTTACACCGAGTTTGAAGGGGACTGTAATGATCAAGACCCAAACACCTTCCCAGGTTCGGTGACGGAGGCGACATCGAATGAGTGTATGAAAGACGATGACGGTGATGGGTTTGGTGATGTGGATGTGTCTGGGTACTTCGATGTGGGTACGGATTGCGATGACTCGAATCGGTTTATCTTTCCGGGTGCTGCAGAGAATGAGTCGGACAGTGAATGTTTGACCGATGAAGATGAAGATGGTTGGATTGCAGAGTTAGGTGATTGTGACGATGGTGATGCTAGTACTGTTGATGACATGGATTGTGATGGTGTGTTGAGTGTGGATGATTGTGACGATGGTGATTCGAGTATGCCGAACAATGATAATGATTGTGATGGTGTGTTGAGCGTAGATGATTGTGACGATGGTGATGCGAGTACGATTGATGACATGGATTGTGATGGTGTGTTGAGTGTAGATGATTGTGATGATGATGATTCAAGTTTATTGGAACAATCAAATGACTTGGATTGTGATGGTGTGTTGAGTGTGGATGATTGTGACGATGGTGATGCTAGTACTGTTTATGACATGGACTGTGATGGAGTATTGAGTGTAGATGATTGTGATGATGGTGATCCTCTTGTCATGGATCTTTGTATTGATATTGGAAGTCTGTCTTTTGAGGCGATGTTAATTTCAGCTGGTACCTTTACGATGGGTTGTACAAGTGAGCAGGGAACCAATTGCTACTCAAATGAGAGTCCGACACATCAAGTTACCTTGACTCAAAATTTTTATATGATGCAGACTGAAGTTACACAAGGGGTTTATGCACAAGTGATGGGTAGTAATCCAAGTTCATTTTCTGGTTCGAACCGACCGGTTGAAAGTGTTTCTTGGTTGGATGCTATTCAATTTGCAAATGAATTGAGTGTTCAGCAAGGACTGTCTGAATGTTATGTTTTGAATGGAACCAACGTAAGTTGGTCGCAAACTGGTTGTACAGGCTGGAGGTTGCCAACAGAGGCAGAGTGGGAGTATGCTGCAAGAGGTGGAGAAGTGTTTCAATACCCAGGAAGTAACAATCCCAGTGACGTTGCGTGGTACAACTCCAATAGTGGTTCTCAAACACACAATGTGTGTGTTTTACAGACCAACGGCTATGGTCTTTGCGATATGAGTGGTAATGTTTCGGAGTGGGTTTGGGATATTGCTGGATTGTATAGTGGTGCATCACTTGTAGATCCGAGAGGTGCATCGAGTGGTTGTTGCCGAGTATTAAGAGGTGCTGGTTATAATCGACCTGTAGATCATATGAGAGTTTCAAAGCGTGGAAACACTAGTGGATCGAATATTGCTTCTTATAGAGGTTTTCGTCTTTGTCGTAATCCCAACTAAGTATTTTGTATATCTACGACATTTGGGGTTTGATTTGGTTTGTGCTTTTATGAGATTCTACATTTGCTCGACTAAAGTAATGTGAGTCGATTTAGAGAGTACTGGAACTTCAAATCAAAAAAATGTACTTCTGTACTCAAATTCAGTATAGGTCTCTTTCATATCATCCACTCTCATCATTGAAACTACGAGGTTGTTGGATGTTGCTGGGTGACTTGGGTGTGTTCAAGTGTATCTAGGACTGGTGTTAGTCGCCCGCCAGTTCACATCGATCGCCAACATCATCTCCATCGGCGTCGCTCTGGTAATCTTCAAAGATGCCAGTGTGGACAGGAGACAAAATGAGGTCGGTGATCGGCTCCCCATTTTCTGTGAGGCGAAAGAACATGCCCCATCCACCACCGTTGTCGTGTACTTGGGTGAGGATGTAATTCCAACCGGCGTCGAGATTGGATGGGAAAGTGTATTTGTCTACACTGGCGCCTTGACAGGTTTGAGATTCTCCCACAAATGTGCCGTTGACCCAGACTCGACCTGCGTCGTCCGGACCAAACTTTACATCGACGCTTCGAGCATTGTCGCTGTAAACCCAGATGCCGGCAAACACGTTGCGCGCAGGAGAGAGGTCTTTGATTCCGATAATTGTGTTGTAATCAATTCGACTGCCACCACTTTCATAGAGAGACCAATAAACGGTGTCTTCATTGTAATTGAGCAAGGTGTTGTACAGGGATGGAATGATGCTGGTTTCTGTGATTTCGTAGATGTTGTCGACGGTTTGACAGTTGCCTGTTTGTAGAGCGTTGACATTGTGGCCATCGGTCAGCACCCACGTTCGAAAGAAGCCGTCTTCATCGGGAGCGAATTCGATAGGACCGTTGTTGCTGTGCAACGGACAGTTGTCTTCTTCATCAATCAGTCCATCGTCATCATCGTCTTCGTCGCAGTTGTTGGCAAATGTGTCGCCGTCAACATCTTCGGTTTCGGTTAAGATTGGGTCTATCAAACTGCAACTGTCTGGCTGAATTTCCCATTCAAGGGTGTACTCTTCTACGGCTGTGCCGAATAGTCCCTGAAGGCAAAAGGTGGTTTCTGTCTCTGTGCTACTGGTCAAATATCGGGCACTGCTGTCGTTGATGGGTTCAATTGTGGGGCAACTGTCGTCGATGGGTAGATCGGACGCGACTTCAACTCCGTCTTCCAAAATGCTGATTCGCATGAGGTGAGAGCAAATTTCTTGGTCTGGGTTGACGGTGAATTCAATGTATTCATTCTCTTCAAAATCAAAGGTGTAGCAGTCTGTGTCTTGCTCCCACAACATCCCTCGAAGTGACCCACTGTCAGCCAACACCGTTGCCGTCAGATTGCTGTCGTTTGGTTCCATTTCAAACGTGCCATCTTCAACAGCGCAATCTTCGTCGCAACCATCAACGTTCCAGAGATTGCTGTCGTCGCATTCCTCTGTGGAATCGAGTATGCCATCCCCACATTTGGGCAACAAACAGTCTGTGCGACAGGCATCTGCGACATTGGCGTTGTTCTCACCGTCATCGCACTCTTCAAAGGGAGCGTTGACGATACCGTCTCCACATTCACCGACGATGTCCTCTGTGGGCTCAGCAGTATCTTCGCTTCCAGTATCCTCAGTGGCATCTGAAGTATCCGTGGTCACCGTGTCATTTTCTACATTGTCTTCTTTGGTATCACCACATGCACTGCTGAGTGAGAGCAGTAGGCTGAGTGCTGTCAAATTCATCCAAACAGGGGAAGCCATTCGTCTACCTCAAATCCAGTGACAATCGGATGGTTGCTCAGACCGGCAATGTCTCTAAGGGCAGCGTGCACATGCCCTGCAGTCAAAAATGTACCGTTGGGGTCAATTTCCAAGGTCTCTGGATTGACCGCCAGTGGCAGTTGATCCATGTCTGTGCCACCGATGACTCGACCACCTTGAATGTCAGAGCCCATGAACATCATTGAGCCAATGGACCAGTGATCTTTTCCATTGCCATCGTTGTAATACGGGGTGCGCGCAAAGTCAGACCCAGCAATGACGTTGAATCGGTCTGCAATGCCCAATCGTTCGGCTTCTTGTCTGGCGAATGCCATGGCTTGTGCAACACGCAACAATCTAGGCGTGTGATTGTTGTCGTGGTTGTTGTGGGTGTCAAACCCACCTATAGAGACGTTTGCGCTGACCGATACGCCTGCAGCAAAGCACGCCAAGGCAACTTGAATCTGACGTTCCAGATCATCTTCGCGAAGTTCTGTCGGCATCGCCGCAACCAAGGATTGGAGTTCAGAATTGTCAGACTGCACCAATTCCAATACCTGTATGGAGTTGAGGGTTCGGGGCAAGTGGCTTTGACTTTGCACACGTCCCAGTCGGGCTGCGCGAGCCGCGTGAACCTTTTCTTGGACAGTGTTCGGCAAAAACAAGGACTCGGGGTTGCTACTGTCTCGTCGATCTGGGTAGGCAAGGTCTTGCAACGTGTTGGTGCTGGGCAGACGGGTCACTGGCACAAGTCCATTGGTGCTGTCGTAGCCTCCGTTGCTGATGAAGGCCAGTGATGGCGCACTTTCTACTGCACCTGCAACCAACGCTGAAAATGCCGGTCTATTAGGATCTGTGTGTCCACTCCACGTCGCACGCACACCTTGTTCGTGGCCATTGGTGCCAACGTCAATTCCGTTGATCACCAACAGTTCATTTTGAAACTCTGTGTAAAAATTTTCCAGTCCGTCGATTGGGGGAACCAAAAAGTTGCCCACTTCCAAAATTTCATCGGTGAAGTAGGTATTGATCGGTGCCACTTCAGTTTCGTTGGCTCGACCTTTGGGGTCACAAATCATGGTGGGGTCCCAGCCACCAGAGGCGTGGATGGTCAACCAAAAGGTACCGTTGTATCGGACTTGTTCTTGAGCATGGGCTTTTCGAATGGGAGACCATCCTGTGAGTGCCGACGGTACCAACAGTCCAGTTCCAGCAATGCGAAGGAAGCTTCTTCTTGAAAGGGTCATATCAATTCTCAGTCGGAGGGTTATTCAAACAAAAAGTTGTAATCGGAGAGCAAGTAGACCATCACCCCACGCCATGCGCGAATGGTGAAGTCAGGATCGATGGCCAGTTGAAGTTCGGAAGGGAGATCGGTTCCTGTAATTGGATCTTGGACTCCCCGACAGCTGTACGTCATATAGGTACTCACTTCATCGGCTTCAATGAGTGCCTTTCCTTCAGTGTGCAGTTCCAACCAGAGATCGTACACTGCCAATACCTCAGGATCGTTGAGGCGTAATTCTTGTCCCAGTACTCGATAGAATAGATACTGAATGTTTTGCTTCATGCGCTCTTGAACTTCTGGAATGGCAAATCCATCTTCGGTGTACGGTTCGTAGGAACTTTCTACGTATGGAAAGAGTCGGCGTTGATTGATGGGCAGAACAAAGTCGGCACTGGTGGCTTTGCAGGCTACAGTGTTTGCCATTCTGAGTGCCACAGCACCGATGACACCGTTTGGTTCTTTGAGGCGCTGAACCACATCGTCACTGTCAATACCACCGTAGAGCAGTTTGTAATCGTCCAACAAAAAGTCACTGTTGCGGTCACCCCATCGATAACCCGTGACGGCAATAATTTGCTGGTTCAGTTCTTCTGGGGTCAACAAGCGCGCCGTTCCAGCCATCATCAGTTCGGCTTCAGATGCATTTTCATGATCGACTGCGCGATAGAACTTGGACAGCAACACCTCACGAATTGGGATTTTTACATCCCAGCCACTTTCCATAAATTCATTGCTGACACGGTTGAAGAAGGCGTCTTGTTGTCTCCACGCTTCGTATTCTACAGAATCTGTAGACCACTCGTATCCACGGAGGACGTCCAGTCCAGTGAACGCGTGGAACACTTGCTCAACTGTGGAACGTGCAAATCTTGGATCTTCATAGGTTCTTTCTGCCAGCCAGCGCAGTGCATTGCCACTTTCGGTGATGGAGATGGTTTCTCCAGCGAAACCAGGTTCGTACATTTCTGCAAACCAACCCGTCTCAGGTGGATTGTAATGCCCACTGTTGTCCCAGTTTTGAAACGCGCCAGCGACGGGTTCCATCACAGAGTGACAGACGTTGCACTGAGGATCGTTCATCGTGGGGTTGTGGATGGCTGAATTGTCTGCATCGATGGGTCGATCTGCCAAAGACAAAATGTTGGTGTTCAAAAAGTATTCATAGAATACTTTCGATCGATGTCGATTTCGGTTGGTATCGGTGGTTGGATAGCGATTCATGAAGGCCACGGAACTCAACAGACCCACCTGTGGTTGTGCGTCAAAGTCAACTGGATAGAAAATGTCGCTCTGTGGGTCGTCTATGTCTGGCGTGACAAAACGGTCGTCGCTCACACCGTAGGACATGGCAGACCAAGAGTTCATCATCGTATAATCGGCAGTCAGAATCGTGCCCCAGTGTAGGTCTTCCATGAAGACGTGGCGCATCAGTTCCAACGGTTCTCTAGCGATGGAACTGTTGACTTTGGTACGGCGATTGTTGCCCGGGTCGTTGTTGATGCTGTACCAATAGAGATTGGGGAACTTGTCATAGTCCATGCTTTGGATGGCCGTTTGACCTTGCATGTACTTATCGGTCAGCAATAGGTCATTCCACAGTGTGACCAATCGATCGGAAATCAAGGATTTGGTGTTGTCTGGATAGCCAATCTCTGTTCCATCGAGCAATTCTGTGAGCACACGTTTGAGACCTGGCTCTCCTTCTTGCTCAACTTTGGCAAGGTGAGAGGGGGATGGCAAGGTACCCAACAAGTTGAGGGTAACTTTTCTCAGCGTTTCTTTGGGCGTGGCCAGTACCAAATCACTGCTTTCCACGCGAACATTTTCATCCCCAGGACACTCTTCGACTGGGTTCTCCAAGCGATCCACAAAGCCAACCAGTGCACTGTATGCAGGGGAATCTTCGGTGATGACTCTGCCGCCACCGTGCCCATCGAGTCCCAAGGGTTTGCGCAGAACCAGTGGGATGTCGTCGATTTCCAGTCTGGCGACATAGTGCAGTTCAGCGCTGTTGGTCTCCAAATAGCCTGGAAGGACGTTGGATTGCAATACAAGGTCGCTGTGTTGAGCTGCCCCAGTAGAGTTGTGACAGGAATAGCACACTGGACTCAGTGCTTCTCCCCAGACTTTCTGTTCAAAATAATCGGCGTCATTGACACATCCGTCGATTTCTTCTTCTGTCAAGTCCCCGGTGTCTTCAGTCTCTTCAGAGACGTCAACAACCGTATCTTCATTGGAATCCGGTGTTTTGGGTTCGCCTTGGCAGGCCACTAACCAGAGTGCGATGGGCATCATGTTTGTACCTTGGAAAAATGATCGTAACTCACAATTAGTATAACGTATGTCACATTGCTTTGTGGACAGGATCGACCATTTGAGACAAATGTTGAATCCCACAATCAATAGTCTATGTAGAAGGCTATTTTTCAGTTGTCGCGTCTACGTCACTGTGGAATGGATTGATGTTGCGTCATGGCGTATACAACGTCGAAAGTTTGCTCTTTCAAGTCGAGGTGTGACAAAGTCGTGTAAGACTTTTCTCCCGTTTGTTCAGGGATTCTTGCTGTGTTTTGTCCCCATACAATACAACCAAACCCCAAGACTTCATCGCTGTGACTCCAAATGCTGTATCGATGCAGTCCTTCATATTCAGACACCCTGTTGAGTTGTTGAAGAATGTTGGCTTGGCCTGTGATCCCAAATCCGATGGATGTACCGGGATAAAGACCATCCACCGCTGAGCAAGCTGGCGTCAAGGCACCATAGCAGGAACTCAGTCCTTGGTTTGCCCCCGCAATTCCCACAAACACATCCACAAATTCGGTCAAGGGTGGCCCCAACTGAACACTTTGATTGTTGGCATCTGTAAATGCACCGCCCAAGATGGCTTTTCGTGTCAGTGTGACACCCAAAGAGTACGATACAACATCTATTTTGGGTGCCTGTGTATAGTTCAAAACGGCTTCGATGAACTGTCGGATGTGTTTGAGGGTATCTACATCGTGCCGGTACGTAGACATGAACAGAGGGTCCGCAGGTCCATAGGTTGTCGCATAGAGTTCTGCGTTGGAGAATCCGACCTCTATAAATCGTTGCCGTTGCTTTTCCCAGCCACCGAATGTCCCTCCGATGGCACGATCCCCATTTCCATGAACAAAAACGATGGGTTTGTGGGACAGTGAGTGTCGGTCTTCTAGAAAACCACCAAAACTTCCACCGCTCAAATCCAGTCGGGTGAGATCGGCATCGTACTCAGGGTGCTGCGATAGCCACTCTTGAAAGTGGACAGAGAGATGGTCATCGGTGTTGTTCACGATTTCACTCCCTGTATCTTCATGGATGTCCACATCTCCTGAGTCATCAATCGAAGTGGAGTCTTCGGTTTCTGTCGCTGAGTCACGTGGTGTGGATGCATCCCAAGTGGCATCGGTGTTGTTGGATTTCTCAGAGCATCCCAACCAAAACATTGATGTCAAAAACCACAGTGTCATTCAACTCACTTCGTGCATGGTGTACCCATAGCATAGGGCGAATGTTGTGCAGACGCAATGCATCAAAGTGAGAAAGGTACTCAGATCAAACGCTTTGCAACTGTTTGGAAATGTTGAAGCCTTATGGACTGTTCTTTGTTTTTTTCGTTTCCGTTGTTTTCGTCATTTCCTTCGTTTGCTTTCCCTTTTTCTGTTGGCTGTGCTTGACGTCCACTCTGTAATTGGGAGAATCTTTGACATCGTATTGAGAGAGGCTGCGTCCGGTTGCTTCGCTGAGCAAGAGTCGCACATTTTCAGCAAACAGTTTTGGGTTCTCTACCTCATCCTTGGAGGGTGTATAGGTGGGTAAAAAACGGATTGTCACCGGTGTATAGAGTCGACCCAGGATTCGGTAAATTTGGACACCAAAAGTCGATTCTTCACGGTTCCAAAACGGGGTGTACTCAGGAAAAGTAAAGGCGATGGGCGTGACGGGATGACCAGGGACAAAAGCCCCAGATTTGAACTGCAGAACATGTTTGCCGTTGGAATACGTCCCTTCTGGAAAGATGACGTGTTTGTAGACACCTTCATCCAAACTTTGCTTCAATTGTTCGATCAGGCTCGGCCCTTTGCCCTTGTCTTTGCCTCGTGTGACATAGAGTGGATTGAGCGAGTGGGTGAACTTGTTGAAAATCGGCATGCGCTTTGTAAACTCAGCCGCCATCGGACGAAAGTGCCCCAGTTTGTAGAGTAGAACAAGGCTTTCAAACAGACAGGTGTGGGTGGACACAAAGAGTTTAGCATCGAGAGACTTGGGGTCGTCGATGATTGTGGTGACGGGCATTCGAATGCTGATCAGCAGACACTTGTTGCAAAAACTCGAAGACCAGTCTTTCCACTTTAATGAAATGTAGGGAAAGAGCGGAATGAACACCAACCCTGTGAGCAAACCAAGTGCCAAAAAGACAATTGTCACGGGCAGGAAAATGATAAAAATGGGCAGTGTTTTCCACAATGGTTCCGGTGGCTCAACACTGAAGGGATCATCGATGGTATGGTTTGCAGTATCAGACACGTAAGACTCTCTATCAATGGTGTTTTGATCAATATATTGAATGCGGTGACTGGTGAACAGTGTACTTTGCTACACGTTGTGGGATTATTGCCACCCTTGTACATATGTGTCCAAAGGGACATCGCCTTTGGATGCGCGGTTGATTAGGCTGGTGATGCTTTTGTGTGGCCAGTCGGCTTGGATGCTGTTTACAGCCCAGTCTGGCAAGGCACCTTCTGGATCGGTTTTGACTTCGACAACAATTTTGGTTTGACCATTGTCGGCAACAGAAAACTGCCAAAAAGTTCGCTCTCCTTTCGCCCGTACAAAGTCTGGACTGATGGGGACCTTTGGACTGGTGACCGAAGACAAGTGTACCGTTGCCGTTTTGGACGCGTCATCGTAGACAATTTTCTTGTCAAAGACGTAATCTCTGTCAGAAACTGGCCAAGGCAGATCATAGCCTTGATGCAACAATGAATGGTTTTCGGAATACTGCTCAACCACTTTACCAAACATCATCATGTCAACCCATTCTGGACCAATGGACTCATCTCGCAATACACCCATGAACTGAGCAATCGAGATCGAAGATGTCGCTTCTCCTTTGAAGGCGTAGAGACCGGTTCCCGATTCTTGTTTTCGATATACGGCAACATCGTTTGTGACACCCAAACTCGTCCACTCTTCTGCCATCACGCTGTTGATACACAGCAACCACGCTCCAATCCATCCCATAATACACTCCTTTTGATTGTGAACAGTGTATCACACAGAACAAATGGATGTGCAGAACCGTTCCTTCATACGCAAGTCACCGTTGGTCGGGTGCATCTTTCCAATTGATCGCATTGAGCCGCTTCGCTTGATGCCGCAGAAGTTCATTGTCAGACGACAGCGCCTCTTGTACAAAGATGGCATTGCGAGGACGTAGGCGCGCAGAGGCTTCCAACAGGGCCAAGTTCCAGTTGAGTTCGCTTTGGTTTTCACAATACAAGCGATGGCTGTTGCCCAAAAAAGAAATCTTATGACACTTTGGCGGTATAGACACAGAGACCCACAAATCACTCTCCAAGTCCATGCCACGAGGATGCTCGCGTTTTGTACACGGTTTCGAAGACCACTGTTTTGCCCTGTTTGACCAATTGCTCAAATATTGAACAGGGTTTTCACACCATCGAAGCGTTTCTACGGCATATTGGTTTTGCCAGTGTCCAATTAAGAAATGTGGTGTGTCATCGGTGAATTGTTGCCCCTGTTCGTACAAGGTTTGTACACTTTTGGCATAGAAGTGCTCTAGGAGATCTTGCTCAAACCCTTCGGTCAGTCTGTCACTTTGTAAGAGTGCTGTGGAAACTTTCGCATACCAGTCTGCATCGGATGTGTGTGGTGCGCTGTCTTTGGCGAGGGTGGTCACGAGGTGCATCCAACAAGATTTTTGAAATTGGTCGCTGAACTTGCAGACGGTCAGTCCTTGTTCAAGTGTGTCGATGGATGAAGGCAAGGACTCGGCAAGGGTGAAAAAGCACTCTGCTTGCCAAGTACGGTTCTCGATGTGTCGACACGCGTCGATGGCCAACGCCACATCTTCCTGTCCATCGGCGACTGCCTGTGCGGTCCAACAGGTGTTGGGGTGTGGGTCCAAGGTGCAATCACGCTCTGTGATGGGTTCGCTATTTTGGATTTGGTCGAAGTGGTTGATTTGGTCTTTCCACAAATGGGGGCGTTCGGTCAATCGGTGACAACGGTCTCGTCCAAGTGAAGTAGACAGGAATGCACAAAGGTCTTTACTGCGCCTTGGGTATTGTTCTACCGTTTCCAAGATGAGGACATCCCTTTGAACTTGCTCTAAATTTTGCACATAACGCTTGGCTTGTACTGGACTGTTCTGTGCCAGATTGATCAACGCTTCACTCGAGTGTTTGGTTTCTGTTTCAAGAGTCGACGGTGTTGAAAGTGGATCGCAACCACCAAATAGAAACAGTGTGTACAGAACTGTTTGAAAGAACGATTGACGCATATGGACTCAATGGGGTAGAATTACAGTATGATAGCGTTCCTCCTCATGGCTTGTCAACAAGAGTTTACCGACGTATCCTACACGGAAGCAGAGTTGATTCCCGCTTTTGAGCACGGGAACTCAGGGTGGGCTGGGGTCGCGCTGCTGGACTATGATGGTGATGGTTGGTTGGACATTTTCTTCACCAACGGCCTAAGTCAAGCGGATGCACTTTATCAAAACCAAGGGAATGGACAATTCTTGAATGTTGCAGCCGAGGTTGGGTTGGATTCTACGGCTCAACACGGTGGAGTGGCCTCAGCAGATTTGGACAATGATGGAGACCCCGATTTGGTGATCGTGCGAGACTGTACCTTGGGCACCTTACAAGAAGATGGGACGGCTTTGCGCGACGGTGGTGTTGAGGTTGCGTGGAATGAAGATGGCACATTCGTTTTTGAAATGCTGACTTTTAAAGAGCAAGCGGCCGAACTTGGCATTTGTCCAGTGAGTGTGGAATTGGTTGATACCAACGGGGATGGGTGGCTCGACATTTCAGTGTCCAATGGATTGGATTTGGATCAGGTGTACCCTTGGATCTATCGAAAGGAGACCCGAGAAGGGGTGGATGTGATTTTGCTTTCGGATCAAGAAGGTGGGTTTGAACAAAGGGTGCTGTTGGAACCTACACCTGTGGGCGATGTGCTCAATCCCGATGAGTATGAATTTCAGTTTGCGACGTTTACATCAGCGTTTATGGATATCAATTTTGATGGTCTGTTGGACAAAATATCTGGCTATGGTGGTGGACCACTTGGCATTCACTTACAAGTAGAAGAGAACGTGTTTCAACCGGTACCAGAATGGACGACCAGTGTCCAAGGACTGTGGATGGGGCTTGCGCTGGCAGACTTTGATGGGGATGGAGACATCGACATATACAGTACCAACCAAGGATTGTCTCCACTTTTGACGGGATATGACAACATTCCAGAACCTTTTGAAGGAGAGACCTTCTCCGAAGCATGGATCGATCGAAATGTTAGACCCTTTCACACAATATTTGAAAATGATCGTGGGTTCTTCAGCGAACGAAATGCCGATGTTCAAGCAGAGCATTTGTTGTCAGGCGATTTGTTTGATGGTGTCCCAACAGCAGATGGATACAAGTATCAAGGCTGGTTGAATCCAGAAGGACTGGATCGATACGGTTGGGCTTGGGGGGCGACGACCATTGATATCGATGCCGACGGTTGGATGGACGTTGTATTCAATGCCAACAATTGTGCTGCACCAATGACAATCGTTGGAGACGAGAGTGCAGGGGCTGGTCCAGGTTCGGTGTTGCGAAACAATGTGGGCAACGGTTTTCAAGATGTGACTTGGAAATGGGGTTTGGCAAACGTCATGAACGATGGAACCTATCCAGATGGCAGAGGGGTGGCAGTTGGAGATTTGAATAACGACGGCTATTCTGACATCGTCTATGCAAATCGAACCTTCAATCCCTCTCAGTCGTCGCCCTTGGATCAGCAACCCGGCATTCCCAAAATTTTGCTGTCTGAAGGTCAACCGGGGAATTGGTTGCAAATTGATTTGGTGGGTTCACAGAGCAACCGTGACGGGATTGGTTCATACATCCGAATTCAAAATGGCGATCGTACCCAGTTCTATCTTTTTGAACCTGGGGGTACGACCAACTCAAGCAATGAACGGTTGTTTACTGTGGGGGTTGGAAGTGCTAGAAAAGTTGATGTCGCGGTTTTGTTTCCGTCTGGAAAACAGATACGATTAAACAGTGTAGACAGCAATCAGCGCATTGTGATTGAGGAGAATAGAGAATGAAATCCTATGTTCAAATGATTGGTGTGCTCACTTTAATGGCTTGTGAAACCGTAGAGACTGAAACGGCCCAACCACTTGAAAACTCCGAATGGAAAGATACGATCACCACGAAAGATGTGGGTGCAGACGTTGTTTTTTCGACAGCCAAAGAGTGTGGTGAGTGTCACCCTTCGCATCTCCAAGATTGGGAACAGTCGATGCATGCCTACGCTGCCCATTCGCCTGTATTTGATGCGATGGCACAAAAAGCCTTTCGAGATTCAGCTGGAGAAGTCGGTACATTTTGTACGAGTTGTCACTCTCCCATTGGTGCGATTCAAGGGGAAGATGGTACGGTGACGGCAAAGGACCGTTCAGAAATCTCACGGGATTCGGTTTCTTGTGAAGTGTGTCATTCGGCGGTCGATCATTCTACGCCAGTTGGAAATTTATCACTGGAACTGACAGCAACCGGTGAGATTATGGGACCGTATGAGAGTGACTTTACCGAAGGTCATGAAAGTGTGCAGAGTGATTTCGTTCAATCTGCTGAATTGTGTGGTTCTTGTCACGATGTATTCAATTATCCCGGACTGCGAATTGAAGAGGCTTTTACAGAGTACTCAACTTCTCCCGCCAAAAATATGGGGCTGACCTGTCAGGATTGTCATATGGGAACCGTTCCTGGAGCAGTGTCTCAACGTGATGTTGGTCCGATAGCCGTTGTTGAAGGTCGTACCTATCCAGACAGAGCGCGCTCTTCGCATCGATTTATTGGTCCCGATTATTCTTTGCTGGATACATTTCCATACCCAGACGACATCGAGAAATCTCGTCAAGCACAAGAAGAGATGTTTGCTCAAATTGAGGTGCTGTTGAAAAATGCGGTTGAAGTATCGGAGGTGCAAATAGATCGCTCTGGTGTCGAAACGACCGTGCAGGTCACATTGCAATCCTTGACATCTGGCCACAATGTTCCGACAGGCTTTACATCCGAGCGTCAGTTGTGGTTGGATGTGATCGTCAAGAATGCTGTCGGCACAGTCTTGTTTTCCAGTGGTCAGTTGGATGGGAATGGAGACCTTTACGATGAACATTCTTGGGAAGTGGCTGCAGATTCGACCAAACTGGATACACAGTTGGTCAATCTTCAGTCCAAAAATAAGATGCGCTATGGTGAGTTGGAGTTGCCAAATGCAACAGAGACCGTCTTTCCATTTGATGCCGATTACATTGAAAAGCATTCGTTGAGACCTTTGGAAACAAGAACGGTATCCTATACCTTGCCTGCATCTATTGGTCAGCAAACCATTCACGTTGAAGTTGCTTTGCGCTATCGAAACCTGCCGCCCTACATTCTACGGGCTTTACAACTGGACGATTTGGTAGATCGACTGCAAGTGTTTACCATTGATGAAACTGCGATAGAAGGATGACCCTGCATTGCCTTCGAACTTTCTGATAAGTAGGGTATATTGATGGTATCAGTGTTCGTCCATAGTTACAATAGTTGCAGCATTGATGTGGTGGAGGCAACATGATGTGGTGGATTTGGGCGTGTGCAACGGAGCCTGCAGACACCAGCGTTGAATCGTATGCCGTTCCAGAACTTCAAGAAAATGGGTGCGGTACAGGTCAAGGTTCGGGCTTGCCAATTGGTGACATAGAATGCAACAATGGACGATGTACCATTGCCCCTGGAGAGTTTTGGATGGGATCGTCAGACGTTGATGCAGAGTGTCCCGTGCGAAAAGTTGAACTGTCAGAGTTTCAAATTGATCAATATGAGGTCACTTTGTCCGAATGGCAACGGTGTGTCGATCAAGGACGGTGTGCTTCTTTGCCGGCACATTGTCTCAATACGTTGTACAGCAGACCTGATTACAGCGTTGATTTTCCAGCCATTTGCGTCACTTGGTCTCAAGCCAACAATTATTGTCGTGGCATAGGTGGTCGTTTACCGACAGAGGCAGAGTGGGAAAAAGCCGCTTCTGGAACGGAAGGTGCCAAGTGGGCGTGGGGAGCTTCTGCGCCTGACTGTGACGATGCCAACTTTCGCTTGGCCAGCATCTATTGCTCTCCAGGGGTTCGATCTGTTGGGTGGTATACTCAAAGTGTCTCTCCCTTTGGGTTGTATGATGTCAATGGCAATGTTTTTGAGTGGACAGCCGATTGGTATGATGCCACCTTTTATGAAGCGGCTACAAATATCAATCCCATCAAAGAATCTGGTTTGTGCGTTTCTAGTGTGGGTGCTGAACCTCAGGACTGTGGAGAGCGAGTCTTGCGCGGTGGAGCTTACAACGCGACAGAATCGACAATTCGAAATGCAGCTCGAAGTTTCGCGGACCCAACGTTGGTGGATGTGAACATTGGTTTTCGCTGTGCCTACGATGGCAATTGAGCAATCCAACAAGAGCAAAAGTCTCGTCTACAACAATTGCGTCAACAATCGGAATCAATTCAACATTCGTTTCTGTTGAAGCGTTTGAAAAATATGGGTGGCTTTCATCTTTTCGCCCGTTTGATCAACGTGGACTTCATCGACGAAGTGCACTTCATCCATCGAAGACATCAATTGATGCAGAGGCACACTGTTCCATTTTTCTGCTCTCGCCAGTTCCATTACACGCTGGTTTTGTATTGCGATCATTGGGCCCCATTGGTTTGCACTATTGGTGTCGCCTTGTGAGTCGTTCCCTTTTCGATAGGGCAATGTTGCAAACAGCACTTTGCTACCAATACTTGTTGCAACCGTACCAATCGTTCGAAGGTTGCGAGTAAAGGTTTTGGAATGTTGATCCGTTTCTGCTCTGCGCACCAAGCCTTCTTTGGGAGGGTGGATGCTCAAGTTGTGCAACGTGTACATAGAAGGTGTGGGACCGGAGACTTGAATCTTGATCCAAGTATACAATTGACTGGTGTACACGCCCCAAGAGTCTAGGAAAAATGTCAAATTTGTTTGCACCACCATCCTTCCCAGTTCATCTTTGGTCAAGGCGATGGGTTTTCGAAAGTGTGCATAGTCCGGTCTAAAGTCTTTGCGCATTAGGGGGTCGAGATCATTGACGGCATGGTGAACAATGACGATGTCGGGTTGAAAAGACTGTCCCAACGTGGTGAATGCCACCATACTTTCGGCACTGGTCCATCCACCCGTACCAAAGTTTAAGATTTCAATGGTTTTGTTTGAGTTGTGCTCTTGGAGCAGTTCTCCCAGATGAAAGGGCCAAGCCTCAGGTCCTGCCGTGGTCGAGCCTCCCAGCGTCAGGATGCGCAGGGTTTGTGGGCTTCTTGACAGAGAGATGTCGTCAGAAAATGTAAAGCCCCATTCGTTGATTTCAGGTAAATCAGGAGAAAATGTGTAGACCATATACGGGTGCGGCGCCATTTCAATGGTGGGGTCCAATTCAGGACTGTTCAATTCTTGATAGTCTATGATTTGGGTTCGGGTGTCTGGTGCGGCAAGTATGACAAGGCGAAAGAGGAGTTCGAACGATGTCAGTCCCAATAGTAATAGACCCAATGTGAACAGATACTTTTTCCAACGTGGTGACAGGTTTCGTGTAGACATAAGTTGGATATTACCTTGAATGATGTTGATCGTAAAGCATTTTTGGACATCGATACTGAAACTAGAAGGAAAAGGGATGCTTTGTGTACATTCGTTTGGTCATTGATGATATGTATTGTGTCGTCAATAATTGGTTCTGTAACTGACTTTTTACAGTACAATCCCATTTTTTCCTTTATAATTTAAGTGGAATAAACAAACGAGGCTGTACAGATGAAAAATCAATCTGCTGTAGAACATTCACTGGTCGAAAATTCAAATGACCAACAGTCATCTGCTGGTGGCTCTTCTTTCGGTAGCAATGCGGCACAAGACCAATCCTTACAACAATGTGGGACGTCACTTGCAGACATCTTTGACTGCATCGCCAATGGACACATTCAAGAAGCCAAGTATTCCGCACATTATTTAGCGGAACAGGCGCGACGGCATCAGGACAACCAAACGACTCAATGGGCTGGAAAAATTTGGACCGTTGCCAATGCATTTTCAGATATTCAGTCGGCAATTTCTCAAGAAGTCATGGATGGTGTCAAAGAAAAGGCTTCGTTGATTGGCCAATTGACTCGAGAACTGATGGGCAGTGGTCACATCGCCAAAGAAACTGGTGATCGCATATTGAATAGTGCAGGTGGATATTGGAATGTGGCTGATAAAGAATCCAAATCCAACAAAGGTCAAAAAGAGAACACTGGCAACGCGAACGGTGCTGCAGCGGTCGCCATGAACAGTGAAACCGTTGAACAATATAAAATGCCCACAGGAAAGACAGGCGCGCACTGTGGGATTGCCACGACGCTGATGTTGCTTCAAGCCAATGGACAAGGGGACATGGGCGATGCCAATCAGTTGGTTTCAGAAATGTACATTTCGGGTGCTGGCACCGATGTAGATTTGATGGCGCGTTCTTTGCGAAAGCGCGGATTGGAAACAGCACAAGCGACGCGAACGGGTACCTTCGGACAGTTGATGGATACGCTTTCTACAGGTCAGCCCGTTCCTTTTGGAATTGCATTTTCAACAGGTGAAGTGGTCAAGATGAACAAAACCTTCTCTTCGTACTATGCCCATTATCAACCAGGAGACAGGCATTATCGAAAGTTTGGTCCTGCAGGTCATTGGGTCTTGGTGGTTGGCTTTGAAGGAAATGTGGACAATCCCACTCATTTCATCTTCAATGATCCAGATGTTGGTGGACAGCTTCGAGCCACAAGAGCCGAATTAGAGCAAATGGGTGTGGGAAATGGTCAGTTCTATCAGGTGACGCAATAGAAATACAGGTGGGTCTTTATGACTGTAAACATGTATGAATTGCCTCGCTGAGCAACATGGGACATTCCAAATGTGGAGAGTGCCCCGAGGGCAACTGAATGTTTGATTTCAGTTTTGAGAGCGCTTTGAGCCGACTGGGCAAATCTGGAAGTTGCATGTACCAGCTGTCCTTACCGAAAATGGCGTGTGTGGGGACCTCAATGTGTCCCAAAACGTCCAAAAATCGTGGCAAGGAAAAACCGATGGCGGCCTTGTGACGGTGTTTTGGATCCCATCTCCATGTGAAGGATGGCGATGATGACATCACATGTGCGTGCTCAGATGGGTTAAAGGGTCGCGTGAGGCGTCGACATTCCAGTTCAAGGCTTTCTTGTGAAAGAAAAGGGTGGGCGCGTTGCAATTTTGCACAAGCTGTTTCAAAGACCATCGGTCGATGTTTGGGGATGCGGGTTCGTTGTGACAGATGTAGCCTCAGTCGATGCGTGGCTTCTGCTGGAGACTCATGTTTGGGACCCAGTCCATCTACGAGAATGCAGTGTTCCGGAATGCGTTGGCTGAGTGCTGTAAAGATAGAGGCGATTGTTCCACCCATCGAGTGTCCCACCAACACAAAGCGGGGGAGATTCATCGAACCCATCCAGGCTTGCAGATCGCTGATGTAATCGACAAAGTGATACTCTTCGTAAGGCGGGAGGTGATCACTGTGTCCATGCCCACGATGGTCAAGCGCCAAGCAATGGTATCCTTTTGTAGATAGATGAGTGGCAACTGAATTCCAGCTGGCACCGTGGTCCAACCAGCCGTGCAAAAAAATAAGGGTGGGCTTCTCCACAGATGCACTGCCCCATTCATAGGTGCAGAGTTTCAGTCCTTGGTGGTTGAACTTGGACTCACAAAAGGTCGGTCGGTGTAAGTGAACAGTAGACATGCACCAAGGGGTAACCCACGTCTAAAACAAAGCAACCTTCAATGTGGGGGCATCGAAGGTTGCATGGGGTTCTAGGTTTTATATTGAGAGGTTATTTGGCAATCTTTTGTTTGCGCTTATTTTTGAGAGCACTCACTTCGGTGACCCAGCCAGTGGCCATTTCTTGAGCCGTTTTTGGATTGTCGCGTTGCTTGATGAGTTCGTAGCCTTTGCGGGCATCTTCTATGGTGTCGAAAGCACCTTGCTCATAGCCCCAGTTGATTGCCGTTTCTGAGTTGGGGAATACAGTGGGGGCATTGGCTTCAATTTCTTCTTTTTCTTTTGACGTCAATCCATCATAGAGAGATGCCTCAATCTTTTCGGGCATTCCACTCCAGCATCCAGTTTCATCCCAAATGACCAAACCAGAACGTCCGGCACGAGCCCACAGAACTTCGACACCACGTTTGTTGTCGTTTTGTATGATTTTTAGTTGTACGTTGATGCTTCGAGTTAGACGAGCCAATTCTGTTTCAGAAACCGTAGAGCGAGTGACTTCTTTGGCCTTTCCGTCGCGAGAATCTTGCAAGTGGTAGATCCACAAGCAGTCGGTACCCCATCGAGACACAGCATCTTGTAATTGTCTCATAGCCAGTGCTTTGACCTTCATGCCGGCCATCATATTGCGTTGGCGTCCCTTTTCTTTGTCTTGCATCACTTTGACAACGATGGGTGTAATGATGGCTGTAAGAGAGTCCACAATGATGGTTTTGACGCCAGAGCCAGGCATGTTTTCGTAGAGACAGCGTGAGATGTTGTCTGGATCGACGTTGTCTTGAGGGTCATCACTGAGTGCGAAAACGTCTTCTTGTGCCAAATCCAGTACTTCAGTAAAGCGATGGTCAGCATCGATGACGACTTTGGGTCCACGCATTTGAGCGGCAAATGTGGATTTTCCAGAACCAGGATATCCAACGAGAGACCAGTGACGAGGTGGGTATTTGGGTTTGATCATTTTCTTGAAAGCCATGGTGTTACCTACTGGGTTTGAGTGCTATCAGTTGAAGTGTTTTGATGTTGGTTTTGGATCCAACATTCTTAACTTACAATAAAGATGACTTGTAGTCAATCTAATTTCGGACACTTTATGACCGTCATAAAAATAATGAAGTCACGATATTGAACATTATTTTCAGGCTCTCGATTTGTTGGTTAACAGAATAAATTCGGATATACTCAGATTCAACCAAAAGCGGAGGAACGTATGAATATTGTTATTGTTGTTGGAACCAATCGTGCCGGTTCTATGAGTAAAAAAGTCTCTTTGTACCTGAGCGAAAAGTATCAAGCAGAAGGCTGCTCGGTGCACATTGTTGACTTGTCCGAATTGCCTGCCGAACTGATGACGCCTGACATTTACGGCAATCCAAAGCCCGATTCCTTCAAGCCCTTTCACGATCCAATCTTAAACGCCGACGGTGTGGTGTTCGTTGTACCGGAGTACAATGGTTCATTTCCCGGTATCTTGAAATTCTACATTGATTTGTGGCAGTATCCACAGGCTTTTGAAAAACGTTGTGTGGCCTTTGTCGGAATTTCTTCGAATCAATGGGGTGCGCTTCGACCGATCGAACATTTGCAAGGTGTGTTCGGATATCGAAACGCTTGGCAATTCAATGAGCGTGTCTTTCTAAACCACATTTGGAGTCGATGGAACGATGAAGAGAAAACCTTCCGTCCCATGACCCCAAAAGATTTGGATTACAACGCACTGTTGGATTCGCAAACCAAAGGATTTGTCGAGTTTTGCAAGGTGCATTCTAAATCCTAAAAAATTCCTAAATAGAGAATTACTTTTCCTCTTCTTGCTTGGCGATGTCTGCGCGGACTTCATCCATGTCCAAGGCTTTGATTTTGCCAAGGATTTCATCCAACTGAGTTCCTTGAAGCATTCCAGGCTGTTGGAAGATTCCGATTTGCTCACGAAATGCAACGACCATTGGAATGGAACGAACCTGAAAGTACCCGGCCAGTTCTTGTTCTTTTTCGGTGTCGACTTTTGCAAACACCACGTCTGGGTGACGCTCAGATGCCTCTTCGAAAATAGGGCCAAACATCTTGCAAGGACCACACCACTCTGCCCAGAAGTCAATGATGACGGTGTCGTTGTTTAAAATTGTAGATTCTAGATTTTCTTTGGTCAGGTTGATGGTAGCCATGACGCTTCTCCTTTTGAAAATGGAAGCGAATAAACGTTGTGCTTCCGATGGTAGAGTAGACAGTCTTTGAAAAGTCTGATACGGCAAGAAGGTCAACCTACGGTACAAAACTTGACAGTTGTTGTCTAGTTAAACACTAAGCACGAATACCCAGTTGCCAATGGAGATAGCATGCGCACCGTCGTTTGGACAGGATTAATCTTTCTTTTGGGATGTCAATCGGGACAGGTAGAACTGACTGGTGAGGCCAAAGCGCCCGGCAATCCAGCCAAGTTTGTGGAACTGTGCAAAGCTGGAGACGAGACTGCCAAAGCAATTCAAGCAGCCACTGCCAAAGAAGATTGTACCGAGGCCGGAGTGGTTGTGAGCAGGGTATCCAAAATTGACTTCAACCGCAGTGACTTAGAGGTGGTCAAATTGGATGCGTTGGACTCTCTAAGCAATATTGAACGTTTAGAGGCTTATGGAAAGGGGATTGTGGATTTAAAACCCATTGCTGGTTTGGTTCGGCTGGAACATCTGTACCTCATGCAAAACAACATTGTGGACATTACACCGTTGGTGGAGTTGTCTCAACTTCGAAGGATACGATTGGACGGCAACCAGATCGTTGATATTTCCACCTTGTCAAAACTGAGGAATCTTGAGAAGATTGGATTGGATGCCAACAAGATTTCAGACTTTCGACCGCTGGCCAGTTTACCGGTGATCACGGATTTGAATACCAATTTCAATCCTGTTGATTTAGACAAGTGTCCAACAGAAGCAGGAACTGCAGCGCGACTGGTAAAGTACTGCAAACGGATGATCAAGAATGAGGTCAATCTACAAGACGCCATTGATCCGAAACAGTAATTTGCCAAGAATTTGAACTTTTAGCCTTGGTTCTCGCACAAAGTATTTCACATCCGTCATACTGAGTATGTGAGGTGTGATGATGGATTGGAGTGCTTGGATACCAGAAGGGGCAACGTTGAATGGGGTGCTGATTTTTACAGTGGTGCTGTGGGGCATTCATCAGACGGTTTCTTTTGGTAGCCACATTTTCTTCAGTCGATTGCATCGAGAAAATCGCCATCCCAGTTTGAGGGCTCAGAATGGACGGACCCCACCAGAAAAACTGGTTCTGTCCGCTTGGAAAGAACAGCATTTGAACCATTTCATCTCTGTCCCCATATTCATAGCGGTCGTTTTGTATCCACTCTTTGTGTGGCGGGGTGGAACTATTTCTGCGTCCATACCTGGTGCAACGGAACTACTAGTTGATCTTGCGGTTTGCATTTTTGTCAATGAAACGCTCTTTTATTTTTCTCATCGGTTGCTTCACCACAAAAAATTGTTTCGGATGATTCATCGCAAGCACCACACATTTCGTCAGGTGCGTCCTGTTTCCAGCGAGTATGCACATCCTTTGGAGAACTTGCTCAACCTCATTGCAATGTACGCGGGATTGGTGATTATGGGCAGTTCTTTCTTTACGTGGGGACTGTGGGTGGCGATGCGAATCTACGAAACCAACGATGGGCACAGTGGATATGAGCACATCGATGCGGCGTCACGACACGCTTTCCACCATCAATTTCCAACCAAGGGCTGTTATGGCACGGCACTCGGACTTTGGGATAGAGTATTGGGAACAGACCGACAGTGGCGAGAATGGAGACAACAGGAATTGGCAAAGAAAGCAAGTGTTTGACCATTGAAGCAAGTGTTGTCCAATTAAATCACGTTTGCCTTCAGCCACGCAATGATATCCAAGGACTCAAACATTGGTTCACCGTCGATAAATAAGCAAGGTACTTGTGTGCTTCCTGTGCGCTTACGCAAGTCCGTTCTCCACTCGGTACCAAATCCAGTGTGTCGCCGGATGATCTTGTCCTCGATACCCAATTCTTTGATCGCGCGATCGACCCGTGCACAATAAGGGCAAGAGGGTCTACCATAGAGGATGAGTTCTCGAGGTGCGATGGAACCACCAACACCAACAACGTCCTGTTCTGTGCTTTGCGAATTGGTTGTATGCTGTACACTGGGCGTGGGTTCTGATGTTGACTCAACCGAAGGCGCCATGTGTGGGCGTGAACGTCCACTGTCAGTCGTACTGGGGATACCAGACAACCGACGGAATGCCTTCATCAGTTTGCGAATGGGCATCTTGGCTCTTAGAAAGAAATCGTTTTGAGAGCGTCTGATACGGTAAACTCAGCAGGTGTGACCGCTTTCACTTCTTCGACGGTGACACCAGGTGCTATCTCTGTCAAAACCATGCTTCGGTTGCCGTCCGAATCCACTACGAAATCAAACCATCCATAGTCAGTCAGCAGGTGATTGACACAATGTTCACCAGTGATCGGTAGATTGCATTTGGGTACGACCTTGGACACGCCATACTTGTTGCAGTGGGTCATGATGACGATGACGCGTTTGGCACCGGCTACAAGGTCCATTGCACCACCCATTCCCTTGACCAACTTTCCAGGAATCATGTAATTGGCAAGTGTGCCCTCTTGGTCTACTTCCATAGAGCCTAAAATAGCGAGGTCGATGTGACCGCCTCGAATCATGGCAAAGGAGTCAGCACTGGAAAAGAAGGACGAACCTGGTAGGGTGGTCACGGTTTGTTTTCCCGCGTTGATCAGATCAGCATCTTCATCGCCTTCATAAGGAAAGGGGCCGATGCCCAGCAATCCATTTTCAGACTGAAGGACAACTTCGATACCGTCGGGGATGTGGTTGGCGACCAAGGTGGGCATTCCAATTCCAAGATTGACATAAAAGCCGTCTTGCAACTCTTGGGACACGCGTAGAACAATTTCTTCTCTGGTTAATGGCATGGGTTTCTCCTAAATCTTTATTCTAATTAATCGCGTGAACGAACGGTGCGTTGTTCGATGGGCTTTTCATAGTCTGAGGCTTTGATGACCCGTTGTACAAAAATGCCCGGCGTGTGGATTTCATTGGGGTCCAATTCTCCAGCAGGCACCAATTCTTCGACCTCGGCGATGGTAATCTTTCCGGCTGTGGCCATCATCGGGTTGAAATTGCGGGCTGTGGAGCGGAAGATGAGGTTTCCATGCGTGTCGCCTTTCCAAGCTTTGACGAAGGCAAAATCAGCCGTCAACGCTTCTTCCAAGATGAACTTTTTGCCATTGAAGACGCGTTCTTCTTTTCCCTCGGCCACCAGTGTACCGACGCCAGTGGGTGTGTAAAACGCTGGAATCCCTGCACCGCCTGCGCGGATGCGTTCTGCCAATGTTCCTTGTGGAACCAAGTCGACTTCGAGTTCTCCAGAGAGGAATTGGCGGGCAAAGTTTTTGTTTTCCCCGACATAGCTAGAAATCATTTTCTTGATTTGGGTGTCGCCCAACAAGATTCCCAAGCCCTTGTCGTCTACACCACAGTTGTTGGAAATGACAGTGAGGTTCTTGCAGCCTTTGACATTGAGGGCTCGAATGAGGTCTTCAGGATTTCCACACAAACCAAAGCCACCACTCATCAAGGTGATGTCATCGGTCATGTCAAAGATGGCTTCGGCAGCACTTGCATATACTTTGTTCATTGCCCACTCCAAAAGGGAATTGTTTCTTGTTGTGCCATCTCAAATGGCTTTCCGATGGAATTCTGTAAGGTTGGAATCAATTGTTGTCAACCGTGAACCCACTTAATTTGAATGCTACCTGTTGAGAAAGCAAGCTGTTTTTGGATAGAATAGGACTGTATGTATGGAGGGTGATGTGGGGTTCAAATTGGCGTTGTTGTCTTGTAGAGAACTGCCTGAGTGGGAGCAGGACGATCGATACTTTCATGAAGTGTTGTCAAAGGAAGGGGTGGATTGGCAGGTGCTGCCTTGGGATATCGATGTTGACTGGTCACAATTTGATGTGGCATTGATACGCACAACTTGGGATTATGTGGATCGTATATCGTCGTTTTCACAGAGGCTTTCTCACATCGCAACCCAGACCCAGTTGCTCAATTCGATTGAGGTGGTTCAGTGGAATCTACACAAGACCTACTTACAGGATTTGGCACTTGAAGGGGTTCCGATTGCCCCAACGCACTGGTTGAATGCTGATGGTTCAAAGACGTTGCGAGAAATTATGGAGACAGAAGGGTGGCAGAAGGGATTTTTGAAGCCCGTTGTTGGTGCGTCTGCATCAGATACGTTTCGCTTTTCATGGAATGAAATCGATCAAGCGCAACAGTGGATGGATGGAATTCTCTCGGATGGCAAATCGATGATGTTGCAACCCTATTTGGAGACAGTGGAGCGTGAAGGGGAATATTCAGCGATATTTTTTGGTGGCAGACTGTCTCACTGTGTACAAAAGATACCTGTACAGGGAGATTATCGAGTTCAAGATGACTATGGTGCCAGCGATGGACCTGTTTCGATAGAGACACTCTCTCAACTGACTGAGGTCGCCAAACAAGTCATGGTTCGGCTTCAACATCGCTTCGCTGATATTTTGGTGGCTCGATTGGACTTTTTGCGATTGGAGAATGGAAATTTTGTTGTCAATGAGGTTGAAATGGTAGAACCGTCTTTGTTTTTTCGACATTCTCCAACCGTTGCACCACGAATGCTCCTTGAGGAATTGTCAAAGCGAGTTGGTCGATGACGCAGTCTCACTATTTGTCCAGCGGTGAAAAATATCGTCTAGATGGAACCTTGTTGGTATACAATTGGATACAAAGCTTTGTGTGACATTGCATCCAACAACGATTGCAGTGGGTATTGGATGAACTTGGAGAGTGCATGGAATCCACCACCATTTTTGATTTACAGACACCCTCAGGGGCTCATTTGGAAGTCCATCGGTATCGATTTGGAGAGCCACAGGACAACACGCTAAGGATTGCTTTTGTTGCGGGTATTCGAGGCGATGCTCCAGAGGGGATGCGCATTGCGTACCGATTGATGGAATCGTTGAAGTCGGTGGAGCATGAGTTGCAGGGGGTGGTTGATATCTATCCCTGCGTCAATCCACTGGCTGCGGAACAGGGCATGCGTTTGTGGCCGAGTTTTGGAATCGATCAAAATCGTCAATTTCCAGGAAATGCTCAAGGACATCCACCGGCCAGACTGGCACATCGACTGATTCAAGACCTTGAAGGGGTTGATTTGGTCATTGAACTGAGAGGGGGACGTCCTGGGTTTGCAGAGATTCCTCAAGCTATGATTCGTGCTGTGAACGCTGACAATCTACTGACAGAAGGTGTTACGGTTCTCGACGTTGCTCGTCAATGCAACACGTCCATCGTTTGGAAACGATCCGCGGATTCCAAAGCCAAAAAGACCTTTGGAAATCAATTCTCCAACGTCATTGTGCTGGAAGGGGGACAGGGAAATCGTTTGACAGATGAGGTTGGTGAAGCCTTTGCAGATGGGTGTTTGTACTTGCTGACTCGTACGACTGTATTGCCCGAAGCACTGTTGCCCTTTCCCTGGATGGCAATGGAAGACCCCGTGATCGTCAACGAAGAAGGTGTTTGTCGAGCCCGTGTGTCGACAGCAGGTTTGTTCTTTCCTTCGGTTAAACTTGGAGACAAAGTGACCGCAGATGTTCCTGTTGGGGTGGTCATGCACCCTCGAGGATCCTCCGTCGTAGAAACAGTGTATGCACCGGTTTCTGGTCGCGTGTTGGCTCTAAGAAATCAGCCGGTCGTTTCTTCGGGAGAATTGGTGATGAGAATTCAGCAGGAGCAAGTATGACCCCTACAACAGAAGTGGTTTTGTCGTTGGATGCACCCTTTCGAGATGCTGTGGAGATACAGCGGATTCGATTTGGTCAGCCTGGAAACGGGGTTCACGTTGCGATTGTGGCTGGGTTGCACGGCAATGAAGTGGGGGGCGTTTGTGCTGTCAATCAATTGGTGAACAAACTGAAAATCGCCAATGGTACAGGATGCATCGATGTTTATCCCGTAGTCAATCGAATGGGGTTGGACGAAAGCAATAAGGTCAATCCTTTGGACCACCGCGATATTAATCGATGGTTTCCAGGAAATGCGAATGGTTCGGCTTCTGAGAGAATCGCCAACGCCATTTTTTCTCAGACAGAGTCCTGTGATTGGGTGGTCAGTGTGCACACAGGCGCGGCACACATTCACGATATTGTTCAAGTTCGGTGCTTGAAGGAAACGGTTTCCCTCTGTGAGTCATTGGGTGCACCTTTGGTGTGGTCAAAACCCAAATTGGCGCGTGATGTCAGTTTTCTTGGTCAAGCCATCCAAAGGGGACAGGGTGCATTGTACTTGAGTGGAGGCGTGGGAAATCAATATCAAGCAGAAACGATTGATTCTTTGCAGCAGATTCTGTGGCGTTGGCTTCATGCAGTGCATGCGGTACAAGATGTGGTTGCCCCAGCGTCTACGGCAACCATTTTCGAGGGCAAGATGCATGAAGTGCGTACGCCTACTGGAGGAATATTTATTCCGATGACCACCGTGGGTGAGCGTGTGCAAAAAGGGCAGGCATTGGGACGGGTTGAACAAGTGGTTGGGGGAGAGGTGCTGAATGTTCTGAACGCCCCCTTTGATTGTTTGATCACCAGTGTTCGGGTGCAACCGGTGGTGTATCCTTATGAACTGTTGATCCGCCTTGTTCCCAGCGTGTAAGGCTTTGTGATCTTTGTCCATTGTGAAGCATTGGGTTTGCGTTCGAGCGATGCTAGATTTCCAGAGTATCTTGAGTACATACTTGACAGTGAGACTTGTGATATACATTGATTTTTTGTTCTTGTTGGGCTAATTTTCAACCACAGAAACAAATCACAACGGAGAGGATGATGGCTGGTAAGAAAAAAATTCGGCAATTGACAGGCACCTCCCTAGACTTTGGCGACATGTTCGGTGATATGTTTGGTGATGATTCCAGTTCTACTGAACAAAATAAGGGACGTAAAGGAAACAAAGGAAGCCAGGGTAGCAAAAGCCGCATGTCCGAGGATGCAACATCAACGGTTTCTTCCAAAAAATCAAAATCGCAAGCACCAGTCTCAGCCAAAACAGAAACCGAGTCGGTGAGCACACAAGACTTGGAAGCGTGGTTGCAGCAGGAAAAGCAACTGAGCGCTGTGCAAACGGAACTGGCATCCATCCAAGAACGGCATCAGACAGAGCTTGAAGCCCTAAAAACAGACAAAGTGGTTTTGGAAGAACAGATGCAAACCTTCCAGAAAAAACATGCTGATGAGATGAGTGCTTTGCGCACTGAACTCGACAGTCTGAAAGCCGAACTGTTGCAAGAAAAGCAACGTGTGGCGGCGTTGCAGGAACAAGTGAGAGTCTCCAAAGATGAAACAGAGCGTGCGTTGGCAGAAAAAGAAAAACAGCATGCGGAGCATTTGGCACAATCAGACTGGATACCGTTGACTGGACTGCTCAATGATCGCGGACTGCGCACCCATACAGAGTATATGAGTTTCTTCAAGGCGGTTGGAGAGTCTACACATGGCTGGACCGTATGGAAAGATGCTCAGGTTCACAAAGAAACCATGCAGGACTTTTTGAAGCAACAGGTGCACCTGATTTGTGAAAGCATTTCTGACAGTTCGACCATTCCCGGCGTTTGCATACCAGTGGACAATGACAAGTGTGAAGTGAGTGGGGGCGTTCCTTTGCAGGCGGAGTCTCGAGAACTCATCACGGAGATATTGCTTCAAGGATGGAGCAAAGTGTTGTTTTTGGGTGTTCCAAGACACTTTGTCAATTTCCTTCGACAGCAACTTTCACAAACGACCATTGAAGTCCAAGTAGACCCACGCGAAACGAATTGGGTGTACACGACAGATATGAACAGTTATCCAGTCATTCTCATCTTTGGTGGGGGTGCAGACAAAATACCACCCCAGTGTACAGCAAAAGTGTTCTGTTACAACGCTGAGACCATCGGTCAAAGCATACAAGCCTGTCGCCAAGCAATTCAGCAACTCTCTGAAGAGTAGGGTGCCTGTATCGTGACCATTGCTCTATTGTACACGATTGTTGGCTTGGTCACGGTCGTTTGGATGGGGCAAAAAAGTCGGAACTTGAGTGATCAAGCTCGATTTGCAGTCGGTTTTTATCTATTTTTGTTTGGTGGCATGGGTGTATTCTTTGCGCTGGAAGAGTCAGATAGAACCTTGCTGCTAACGTCTTGTGTCAATCAACTGTTCACGTTGGCCTATTTGTTGGCCGCTGGAGTGGGGGCGACACCCAAGAATTTACCCAATGCAACACACTTGTGGAAATGGGTTGGGGGCAGCCTTTTAATTGGAGGTGCAGCATTGATCATTTCAGGATTGCTTTTGGAGTGGTTTGAGTCGGTCGGTGGTGAAGTTCAAACGCAGGGCTTGGTAGATTTGTTGGCGCAAGGAGAACCCTTAGAACAGTGGTTGACGGTTGTGCTGGTGGTTGGCTTGGCTCCGGTATGCGAAGAATTGTTGTTTCGGGGGACCTTGTTGCCGTGGGCTGTTGACAAAGTGGGTGAGTGGAGTGGCATCATCGCAACGGGCACACTGTTTGGGTTGATGCATTTCGAGACAGTGACGGCTGTACCACCACTGATCGTTTTTGGAATCGTGTTGAGTTGGTGGGCTCGACACACAGGCTGGGTGCTCTTTCCCATCATTGCTCATTTTTGCAACAATGGACTGGTGGTGTTGTCATTGTGATGGACGGTTTGATGGACGGTCAATATTTGACAAATGCGAATTGCAGTGTGGACGAGATGGGCTCGGTGTATTACCCACAAAGAGAATTTGTAGACTGTCACTGAGATGAGGAGACACAGATGAAATTGATCAAGGGTGCACGCACAATGCGTCGCTACAGCATAGACGGAAAACCAGATCAGTCCGATGGGGATTGGTTGACCCAGATTCAGAACCAGTTGCAGATGCATGCCTTTGAAAATGCTGAGAACAATCAACGCACCGAAGAACAGTTGGGTTGGGTGACCGCAGAATCTTTGTTGGATGCGGACTTCTCAAGAATGGACAAGTGGTATTTGGATCCTTACATTTATGGACAGTTTCGTGTCGACAAGAAGACCTTGCCCAGCAATCTGTTTCGTGCCCTGTTTGATTTGCGAATCAAAGAATGGTTGACCACCAACAACCGCGAGAGAATTCCCAAACGGGACAAAGACGACATTCGCGATGTGTTGAGTGCTGAACTCTATGCGAAAACATTGCCCAAAGTCAAAGTGGTTGAATTTTGCTGGAACATTGATCAACAATACTTGATTTTGATGAATCTATCAGACTCCTTCAATGACAAGTTCTGCGACCACTTTTACACCACCTTTGGTTTGGGGTTGCGGGTCCAGACACCACTGATGTTTTTGCCGGCTGATGACCCAAGCATTGAACCGATGACCAAGTGCGGTCTCTCAGGTTTTAAAGCCAAAGCCACCCCCCAATAAATCGGAGACAGTACAATGCCCCAAACAGATTTGAGAGACGAAGTCTATCCGCACATTGCCCCTGAGTTCTACGCTTGGTTGCTCTTTCAGTCCGAAGTGAAAGACGAACATTTTGAAGTAGAGGGGATTGGCCCAGTAGAAGTCCGATTGGAAGATCGATTGACATTTACAGGAGAAGGAGAAGAAAAGTCTCGCACAGTGGTGACTGGTCAAGATGCCCCTGCTTCGGCAGAGACAAAAGCAGCTTTGATCAGTGGCAAGGTAATCACCGATGCGAAGTTGATTTTGCGCTTGCCCGGCAATTCTTACATGCTCAGTTTGAAAGGTGATTTGTGTGACATTTCGTCGCTCAAACAAGTGTCAGAAGATGCCGATGAACCAACGATGGTCATCGAAGAGGACGACACCAAAGAAGCTTTTTTGCTACTTCGAATGCAAGAGTACGAAGACATCGTAAAAATTATCCAAACGCTCTTTAGGGCCTTCGTTGCAGAGCGCGCCAAGGACGAGTGGTATACAACGACGTTGCAGGAAATGCGAAGATGGGTGCACGACGATCTTTGATTCCGATTCCCAATTGGATACAGTATAGATATGCTTTCACTTTTCTTTCTTGGACTGCAAGCCGCTCAGGCAAACCCAAAACCACCAGGCTCCATTGGATTTGGTGCCTGCATTGGTGCACCTTCTGGAATTACCGGTAAGATTTATATTGCCGATGGATTGGCGACCCAATTTTCTTTTGGTGGAGACCTCGGTCAAATCGGCGATGTAGGTCTCAGTTTGGACATTGTGCAACACTTGCCCAGTTTGAATGATCCGTTGGATGGCTATTCGGTGCCCGTGTATTTGGGTGCTGGGGTGACAGCGTCCAGTCAGGTATCACAGCAAACCGAGACCTTTGTCGGGTTGAGAGGGGTGATGGGAATTTTGGTTACAGCCGACGGTTTACCGGTCGAAGTGTATATTGAAACTGCACCCACGGTCTACGTATTGGGATCATCGATTTCCTTTTCTTGGGGTGTAGATGGACAACTGGGGTTTCGTTACTATTTTTGACCTGATCTGCGGTTGTGAAACGACCAAAAATCTTGTTATAGTTATAAATCCAAGTTTGTTTAGCCCAGCCAATGTTGGGGAGAGTGTGCATGCAGGTTCAATTTTACGGCGTTCGAGGATCGATCCCGATTTCGGGAGCAGAGATCACCAAATACGGTGGAAACTCCTCGTGTATTCGGATTCAGTCGAAAGAAGGAACTCCACTCATTTTAGATTGTGGAACTGGCGCCCGTCCTGCAGGTGTGGATGTACTTCAACAAGGACACAAAAATGTTGAGGTTCTGTTTACGCACTTTCACATGGACCACCTGTTTGGCTTTCCATTCTTCGCACCTCTCTATATTCCTGGAAATACTGTGCGTGTCAATGTGCCGGCGTACAGCGCTGTCGACGCTCAAAACAAACTGAGTCGCTATTTGAATGGACTCTACCATCCAGTTCGCATTCGGGATTTGGCGGCTGAAGTGCTGTTTCACGGTGTTCGTGTGGGGCAGAATTTACACCGAGACCCGTATACCATCAAGACTGTCAGCCTCAATCACCCTGGTGGTTCCTGTGGATATCGAGTAGAGGCAGACGGATTTTCTGTGGCATATCTGACCGATACGGCACCCTTGAGCAAACCCACAGAAGGGCTGAGTGGAGACAAAGAACCTGTGCGGGCAGAACGCAGACTGTTGAGCATCATGCAAGATGCTGACCTCGTCATCATGGATACGATGTTTGAATACAACGAGTACCTACAAAAGATTACGTGGGGTCATGCCTATCCTGAATATGCAGTCAAACTGGCCAATATGGCGGGTGTCAAAAAACTGATGTTGTTTCACCATTCTCCCACGGCAAACGACGAGGCGATGGACAAATTGGCCGATTATTGGGCTTCGCAAGATGGAGAGCGCTTCACCAAGGTGCGAGTGGCTCGGGAGGGGCAAGTGATTGATTTGTCGGAGTGATTCATTGGCTCGATGAATCCATTGTCCACAGCGTCTTGACGGGGCTGGTGTTGTTGAACCTCTTGGGTATTTGTTGGGCTTTGTACCTTCGAGTTTGGCAAGTGTTTCTGTGGCAGGAGTTTTCTGAAGCGATCCAGCAGTCTTTGGACGAAGGCTATACACTGTCGTCGAAGTGGTGGCGTGCAGAGGTGTCTTGTTCCAATGAAGATGGCGACGTGCGCTCGTGGAAGGGTGGTGTGTTTGCTTCACCGTCGATTGTAGACACCGAAACCTAATCGTATTTAGACGCGAGGATATTTACGGTTCAGTGTTTAATATTCAAGATGTACTGTTGGTGATTGGACATGCATACTCCGGCTTGACATAGGTTCTATGCCAAAGAGTATACATGGTTCTGTCCGAGAGTCGGTATTCGAAATCTACAACTCTTGCGGTGAAAACTTCCAAGCGGATACCTCTTTGACCAACTCATTGTCTTTGCTGTCTCGCTTCATTCTGATCCGTCTGAATTCCCAGTCGTTCTCGAGCACATATTCTCTGTGTGTGATCAGATATTTGTCAACTTGTTCTGGGAACCCCAACAGTTGCAAACAGTTGGAACGTCTTAGCAACTCTGGTAGAACGATGTCCATTCGGTATATTCGACCCTCATAGACATACACCGACCCTTTGTCGTATCGATAGTGGATTCCTTGTCGCATGGGCAGTTCTTGGGTTTCTTGCAAGTCTCCCAGTTGGTCGTTGAGAATGGGTTGACTGATGACCCAATCTCTCCCACCGAGGTACATTACATCGACGTAGACACCGTCTTTCCGTTGGTATTGGACGACGTCTTGGGTTTCGATGCGTTCGTCAGCGGACTGGACTTCTTCTAGGATTGCAGGGGTTTCGACGGCTTGCAGGACTGGCTCGTCTTCACAACCGATGCCAACAAATACAGCAATGTGAAGGATACTGGCTAGAAAAGGACGCATTTGAACTTGCCCGTTGAAAGAAAATGTGTTGTGGTATAGGGTATGTTCAGTTTACCCACCACGTTGTAGGGATGCAAGAAATGATCTGTGTGACCATTCGATATTTTGCCCATTTGAGAGAAATGCGAGGACTTTCTGACGAAACGTTGTCCATTTCGGGACCGTGTACCGTTGGCGAACTGTTTGCGCAATTGTTTGAGATGTCGTCTACGGGTATTCGCTTTGCCATCAATGCGGAATATGTCGATGCGACAGCGATGGTTGCCGATGGGGATGAAGTGGTGTTTTTGCCACCGATGGGGGGAGGATGATCGCGCTGTCTCAAGATGGCATTTCGATTGAAAGTGTTGAACGGGCTGTCGCGCACCCAGATTGTGGTGCGGATTTGGTTTTTGTGGGGCGTGTACGCGGTGTCTACAAAGGACAAATGGTGTTGAGGCTGGAATATGAAGCCTATGAAGAAATGGCGATTCTGTGTATGCAAAAAATAGCCGATGACGCCAAAAGCCAATTCGAAGCTCGTGTTGCCATTGTTCACCGCGTGGGCGTTGTGATGCCCAATGAAGTGAGTGTGGTCATCGCCGTGTCCACTCCACATCGTGCGGCCAGTTATGATGCTTCTCGTTTTGTGCTGGAAGCCCTCAAGCGAGACGTACCCATCTGGAAACGCGAAATCACCGACACAGGTGCTTTTTGGAAACACAACAATAAATCTATCAAACCACTGTGATGTTGGAGACGGTATGAGCCGACCTTTGATTGACAACACCCACCCACAAGCCATCGTGCCCCGTCGGTTGGAATTCTTAGACCCATCGCCTGAAGAAATGCACCACTCTGACTTGAATCCCCACGTCAAAGCTTACTTTGAGTATGGCGCTCCAGTGGTGGTTGGTCGCGATGCCAAGCAGTATCGGGGCAATTGGTCGGCTTGTTTCGATCGATCCGCGCCGTTGTATTTGGAGATCGGCAGTGGAAACGGTTTCTTTTTGGAAGGCATGGCGCAGAAATATCCCGAGAGAAACTGGCTGGGCATTGAGATTCGATACAAACGCGTCACGATGGTCGCCAAGAAGTTGCAGGAGGCTGGTGTTCAAAATGCTCGAATACTCCGTTACGACAACTGGTGTTTGGATGACTTGTTCGAAGAGGGGAGTCTCGCAGGTGTGTATTGCAACCATCCAGACCCGTGGACCAAGAGACGACAGGCACACAAAAGAATCTTGGCCAAACCCTTTGCCAGTTGGATGGCGTGGGCGATGGCGGACAACGCCGAATGGAGAATCAAAACCGATTTTGAAACCCACATTGATACGATGCTCAAGGTGATTGAATCGTTGCCCTTTGACGTAATGGGTGTGGCACGAGATGCTCATGCCAACGGTTTTCCATGGGACAATACAGAGGATGTGACCACCAATTATGAACGCAAGTTTATCGAACGAGATGAGCCAATTTACGCGTTGCGACTGAAGCGCCAGTCACGAGTCTGATGATCGTTTGGCATTGAGTTTTGACCATAGAGTCCCAAAGGATGTTCCATCAACCATCATCCATACAATGGCAGATGCTGATTGAACAATGAATATCCACCAGTGAAAGCACAGCGCGGTGGCGAAGTTTGCGCCTGCATCGCTGGAACCAAAGAATACCAGCCCACCCACATAGGAAGCCTCATAGGTTCCGGCAAAACCTGGTGCGCTTGGCGCTGCCATACCAATCATCGTAAAGGCCAAGATGCCCATGCCCTCTAGGAAACCAATTCCTTCTATGCCAAATGCAACCGCTGCCATTCCGTACATGTAGGTAGAGACCACCCAGATGACAACCGTTTCCAGCAATACCCATCCCAATTGCCCGGTGGAACGCAATGTGTCCAACTGATGCAAGAAAGGATGCACCAGACTCAAAAGTTTTTTCGGCATCCAAGGTTGGTCAATGACTCGACGGAAAAACGCTGTGGCAAATATGGGAGTGAACAGTCCAGCAAACAACAAAGGCAAGAGCCACACAGATCGTCCACGGATGTCGGCAACCCAACTGCCTTCCAAGATTGGGATGTCTGCCAGTGCCAGTACCAAGATGGCCATTACCATCGCCGAGATGAGATCGATGATCCGTTCAACAAAAACAACCGCCAGTCCAGAACCCATCGGCATGTTCTCTTTGTCCAACAGCAACACCGGTCGCATAATCTCTCCCATTCGAAGAGGGAGGATGTTGATAAAAAAGAATGAAATGCACAAAATGTAAAACGATGTTGAGAAAGTGTGGTTCGGCAACGTCCCTCGCACGATTCGCATTTGTCTATGGGAACGCAAAATCTGCTGGATTGTAAAGATGACCCCTACGCCTCCCAACAGCCACCAGTTCGCATCTACAATGCGTTCCCACACTCCGACAAGGGGCTGGCCTTGCAATGCCCACCACATCGCCCCCGTCGCCAGTATCAGTCCAAATAGAAACTTACCCATAGAACGCTCGGTTTGTTCGACGTCTTATCCAAAAGAAGGGGGCAATCCACAGCCAGGCACTTTTGCTAGACGCACAGCCACAGTCTTGTGGAGCATCAAAACTGTTGGGCTCAGAGCCAAGGTTGTATTCTTGGAGATTGCTCAAACCATCGTCATCGGGGTCTTCGTCAGCATCGTTGCGATAGGGGTCCAGTCCCCATTCTTCTTCCCATGCAGTCGGCATGCCATCTTGATCGTGATCGCGTAGAAGGGTGATGCCCAAAATGTCGACCTGTGGCACAACCAGTGGGTCAACAGGGGGGATAATGTACCCCATGTCGTTTGGGCAGATGGGGGTATGGGACAATGTGATGTTCCAAGTACCGTTCTGTAGACCGTAGATCAGCGCCGTTCCATCGTTCTTGCTGTATTCTCGTTGGACATCATCGGAAGCGTCGTGTTGCAACAAGGTCAAGATGTCAACGACAGGATTGCCTTCGTCATCGTTGAACTGAATGAGAGCTTGTTCTCGTGGCTCCCAGTATACGGTGAAGGCTTCATGGGCTTGGTCACCGAGTTCGAACCACAGAGGTTCTCCAAGTGCATCGAGTACGTCTCCAGTATAATAGCCATCGTTTTCAGCAAAAATGGTCAACGTGTACCGTCCTGCGTGCAACCCACGAACAACCGCTGTCCCCATTTCATCCACGGGTTCTCCACGACCAACGGTCTTGGTGTCGTTGTAAAGCAATACAGAAGCACCTTGAATCGGTTCTTCGGTGTTGCTGTCGAGTACCGTTATGGACAGTGTACTTTCGAGTGGAGCGTCAATGTCCAGCAAGTCGTAAAGGGCTCCTTCGTCTAGAATCGGTTCGAAATATATGGGACGGTCGTCTGTTGGAGAGTAGGTGTTGGCATATCCATCGGCACTCATCCAAGACAAGGTTTCCCCTGGGGGCAATCCGACGACACTGTACAATCCATCTTCATCGCTTTGGGTGCTTCGGATTTGACTGTTGGAATACACGCTGATGGTGGCATTTGGAATCGGGGTGGGACCACTGTGGACCAAACCTTCTATGGTGATGCCTGGATTGAGTTCGATGTCATCACTGATTTCGTTTAGAGTCAACCAAGTGGCCTCTCGACTGTCGTAGGTGGGCCCTTGATCGGTGAGCCATTGGTTTGGGATGGTGTCCCCTTCAATTTCCAAGGTGACGAGACTGTCAAGTGGCAATCCACCAATCTCGACAGTGCCGTCAGCATTGCTGAACCCACCGCGCACCCAAGCTCCGTCGGGTGTGGCTTTGACCAACGCATTGGGCAATGGTTCGCCGCCCACTGTGAGTCGAGCCTCTAGAGTATCGCCGGTTTGTAGATCAATGGTGACACTGGAAGTGTCCTTTGTGAATAGACGCTCTGCACTGCAATAATCAGGCGTGTTTGGGTAAAAAGCAGGGATGGCACTGCTGTCAACACTGGGGACAGCAAACAATCGAACAGGACCGTCGGGCACATTCATAAATGTAAATTCACCGTTGTCATCGCTTTGAGTGTCTTGGTATCGCTGTTGCTCATCGAATAAATAGAGTGTCACCCCACTCAAGGGTTCAGTCTCTTCTAAGACCTGTCCACTGAGCGAATCTGCCAAAGCGAATCCGGATAGCATGACGCAACTGCTAAAGATGAACACGACGTTTACGAGGTGGTCTGGTTGTGGTATTCAACCGACCAGCCATCAAAACCATTCGGCAACGTACAAGGAATCGATGATGCCTCACAGTGTAATTGAATGAGACCCTTGTTGGGCAATACCGTCTGGTGATGGACAAGCCACGTTTGTAGACCTTGCCAAGACAGTTCCGTTGGTAGGTGTACCACAACCCCATTATCTATTCTGCCATCTATCTGTACGGGTTGTATTGTGTCCATATCTTTATGTCCAAATGCACTCAACAGCCACAAGGCACCCAAACCTGTAAAGACCACGACGGTCCAATTCATTAAGATCGCTATCCAAGCGATGCCTGTACAGCCAATCAACAGCCACGCACGTTGAACCCACCAGTGATGTTTCGTGGACATAATTACGTGAACCGTCAAAGATTCAACAGTCTTGTCTACTTCAAAATCTTTCCAGTCTGTCGAGATATTTCCACTGGATTTGGCTATCCATTGGCGAATCCATCCCGTTTGCCCTTTACCATCTTGTATTCCTGAAAACACCAAAATTAGCAACAAAGCAAGACCAAGCCATGGCTGAAGCATCGAGAGCAATACAATTGCACTGGTGATCAGCGATAGACTGCCCAATACCCATCGGGTGCTTGTGTGGGTAGAAACGTTTAAAGACATACTGACAATCCTGTTGAATTCTAGAATTTGTAACCCAGAATTGGAAATTAAGCATCCAAACTGGGTTTGCTAGAGCAATTTGAATTATAGATTGTATATGGACAATACGGATACACACATAGATAAGCAATTGACCGTCGCACTGATTGGTACAGGCGTGGATTGCAAAACGGTAATTGCATCGGTTCCTGGGTGGAGTATTTCCATCCACAAAGACAAACTTCACGTCAAACAGTCTTTTGAGGACAGTGTGGGTCGGGGTACGCAGTTGGCACAATGTTTGATCGAGGGTTTGCCATCCGTGCAGGTCATGGGAATCGATATTTTCAATGGTCAAGCGAAAACAACATCGACGCTGCTGCTCAAGGCACTTGAAAAGGCATTGTCATCAGGTGCTGATTTGATCGTTGTGTGTGTGCACAGTTTCAACCAAGACAAAGCGGCAAGGTTTGAAAAGGTGTGTGCCTACGCCGATCGTCATCAAGTTCCTATTGTGGCGAGTTCTGTGGTCGAACAAGCTTCCTATCCATCTGCAATCGAGACGGTATTTGGCGCGTTGTCTGATCCAGAGTGTAGACAGTTTCGATATCGATACATTCCAGAGTTGCTCGATGAAGGGGACCCCAGAGGCATGCAATTTGTCTTAAATGGATGGTGGAATGGCAGATTTTGGGGTGCAGATATGGCCACTGTTCGATTGGGGGTAGAGATTTCACGGCTGATGATGCAGGGCGTAGAGTACGCCGATCTGGATCACAGGTTGACGTTGGAATCACTGGTGCCTTTTACAGAACTTGGGTTTGAATGAGCAATAAGGAGAAACCATGTTGAAAGAGTTGTCTGCGTGGGCTGTTTCCCATTTTGAAGATCATCTTGAAGATCATCAGTCGGATTCATCTGCTGATCACCACAGTGTCGTTAAACGGTGGTTGCAAACAGGGGCAACTGACATTCGATGGTGTCATTGGGGTGGAACGGTTTTGGATGGTTCATTCACTGAACAGGTTGGCGATTCTCCTCATGAACGCACCGCTTTGTGGGTGGCGATGGAACTCAGTGCAAGAGTCGGCATGAGCCTACTGTTTCAAAGATCATCCATCCGACAAACAGCCTCGATTGTCACCTTTCAAGTTTGGTGGCACGGTTTGCGAAAAGGGTGTGGTGCCGAACACATGGCAAAAGTCTGGGCGCAGGCGTTGAACAACGGTCCACGGTTTTCAACCTTGAATGGTGTTGATTTTGATATGGTCTGGAGTACTTTGAATCATTGGTCTGAACAATGTGTTGCGGCTGAACGTGCTCTGCCGGCAACGTGGGATGTGCCCAATCTGCTGAGCACAGCCAGGTTTGGTCTGGGAGACGTGTGGTATGCCTCACAGGTACGATTTGTCGAGGCACCAGTCTCCCTTGAATGGTTGACGGTTGTTCAAAGTGTGGAAGAAATCTTGCGTCGACATCTCAAGGCGGCTTCCAAAAGACTTCGCATTCAGCAGATTGAACGGATTCGAATTCTTGCGCCCCACTGTTTGGCCGACAGTGAAACCGACTTTCGCAATTGGATCGCCAAATATGTATTGACCCATGAATGGTCGAGTGAACATCTGGATTTGACTTGGAACTTGGACAATGCACCGCTCATTCAAGAGTTGATTCACAATATTGAAATTGAGTATGCTCCCCATCTCACAGAGCAATTGTTCAGTCAGATGTTGACCGAACTGCCGGACTTCTTCGTAGGGGTGACGGTTGAACAAATGGCTCAGGTCTCCAACCTTCCGATTCACTGGACGTCTTTGCGTTCTCACAAAGCTTTGCGCAAGGCGATTCAGGGCTGTGCGTATGCTTCTGGTCATCCAACTCAAGCGCAATTGGATGCTTTTGAGCTGCACTTTCCAATAGAAGTTCGGTTGATGACCACAAGGGGTGGAACTTGGCCAGAACGACGAGAAAGAATAGATTTTCTATGAAATCAGTGTACCTTTGTGCTAGACGAATCGCCCAATCTTTTGTAAAATGATACAGTTCTTTGGGTATACTCGAAAGTCTTCACTTTTGGTACTGCCTTCATTTTATTATTCACATCTCTGTCACCACACACCCCAGAGGAACCATGTCTAGACCATCATCTCGTCTTGGAGAATTGCTCGTTAAAGAGAACAAAATCACCCCCATGCAACTCAAAAATGCCTTGGATGCTCAGAGAGGATCCGGTGCGCGATTGGGCCACGAATTGGCTCGTTTGGGATACATTGAAGAGACCGAATTGACTTCCTTTCTGTCCAAGCAGTACGGCGTCCCCAGTGTCAACCTAGAAAGCATTGAGATCCCATCTGAAGTTTTGAAACTAGTCAGTCGTGACGTTGTGACCCGCCATCAGGTGATTCCCATCAACAAAACCGGCAATACATTGATGGTGGCCATGGCCGATCCATCCAACGTGTACGCCATTGACGATATTAAGTTTGGTACCAATCTCAACATTGACGTGGTTGTTGCTGCAGAGCAGGCAATTTCTGAGGCCATTGAAAAATATTATTCATCTGAGGTGTCCTTTGATGAAGTGATGATGGATTTCGACATGGATGAAGAAGATGTCGATTTCTCAGAAGAATATGAAGAAGACATCAACGTGTTGGATTTGGAAAAGTCTGCTGGTGAAGCCCCAGTAGTCAAGCTGGTGAACTTGATTTTGGTGGACGCCATTCGCAAAAATGCGTCGGACATTCACGTAGAGCCCTATGAAAAGCAGTTGCGCATTCGTTACCGCATTGATGGGGTGCTTTACGAAGTGATGAAACCACCGGTTAAACTCAAATCGGCGATCATTTCGCGTTTGAAGATTATGTCGAACTTGGACATCGCAGAACGTCGCCTGCCACAAGATGGTCGTATTAAAATGAAGATGGGTCGCGGTAAAGAGATGGACTATCGCGTGAGTGTTCTACCGGTTCTTTGGGGTGAAAAAGTAGTATTGCGACTTCTTGACCAGTCGAACCTCCAGTTGGACATGACCAAACTTGGGTTTGAAAAAGAAGGGCTGGTCCACTTCCAAGCGGCCATTGCCAAGCCTTATGGAATGGTGCTCGTGTGCGGTCCGACGGGATCTGGAAAAACAACCACCTTGTATTCTTCTCTTTCCTCCTTGAATGAACCGACGACCAACCTGTGTACGGCTGAAGACCCGATTGAGTTCAACTTGTTTGGAATCAACCAAGTACAGATGCACGAAGATATTGGTCTGAACTTCGCCGCAACACTACGCTCTTTCCTTCGTCAGGACCCAGACACCATCATGGTTGGAGAGATTCGTGACTTTGAAACTGCAGAAATTGCCATTAAAGCTTCTCTGACAGGTCACTTGGTGCTGAGTACGTTGCACACCAACGATGCTCCTGCAACGGTGAGTCGTTTGTTGAACATGGGTGTGGAACCCTTCTTGGTGGCTTCTGCTGTAAACTTGATTTGTGCTCAACGCCTTTTGCGTACGCTGTGTAAAGACTGTAAAGAGCCATTGGATGTGCCAGATCAAACCTTGATTGATTTGCAAGTGAAGCCAGAAGAAATTCCCAATTACAACGTTCACCATGGGGTTGGGTGTCATACATGTAACTCAACGGGGCACAAAGGCCGTTTGGGTTGCTACGAGATCATGACCATGACCGATGAACTGGGTGAGTTTGTGTTGAATGGTGCATCGACGTTGGAACTGAAGCGTGAAGCGATTCGTCAAGGGATGAACTCATTGAGAATGGCTGCCCTCGTGCACTTGGGTCGTGGAACAACGTCCATCAAAGAAGTGGTTCGCGCCACCGCCGCAGACTGATCGACAATGTGTTATATTGAATACTGGAACCAACCACTTGAGGATTGACAATGCCCACATTTGCTTATGAAGGTCGAACCGCCGACGGACAAACCAAAAAAGGGAAAATCGATGCCGTTGATGCCAACGCGGCTCGAAATCAACTGAAACGTCAAAATATCAATCCTACCAGCGTCAGCGAATCGAAGGGTGCCATTGAAATCAGTTTCTTCAAACCCAAGGTGACCACCCGTGATTTGGTGATCTTTACCCGTCAGTTTGCGACCATGATTGATTCGGGACTGCCTTTGGTACAGTGCTTGGACATCCAGAGCAAACAGGCAGAAAACGAGACTTTCAGAACCGAATTGGCGGCGATTAAAGATTCAGTGGAATCGGGCTCGACCTTTGCCGATGCGCTCAAGCGTTTTCCTGGAACCTTCGATGAACTGTACCAAAACATGATTGCCGCGGGTGAGGTTGGGGGTATCTTGGATACCATTCTCAACCGTTTGGCTGTCTATCTCGAAAAGGCAGAAACCCTCAAACGCCAGATCAAAGGGGCATTGATGTATCCGGTCATCACCATTTTGGTTGCCGGTGTTGTTGTGGCGGTTCTCTTGTTGTTTGTTGTACCGTCATTTGAAGAAATGTTTGCCGATATGGGAGCGGGACTTCCTGCCCTGACCCAAATGGTGATCGATATGTCAAAATGGATGCAGGCCAATTGGTGGATTGTTGGGCTCAGTATTTTTGCCACCGTATGGGGTACTCGAACCTTTTACAAAACCGAGAAAGGAAATGTGGTTCTTGATGGGCTGATGTTGAAACTTCCTGTATTTGGAGATTTGTTGACCAAAGTGGCTGTGGCTCGATTTTGTAGAACACTTGGTACCATGCTCTCGGCAGGGGTGTCCATCTTGGAAGCATTGGACATTTGTGGACGAACCTCTGGAAACAAGATTATTGAGGGCGCAATTGGTCAAGTTCGGCAAGGGATTTCTGAAGGTCGAAACATTTCTGAACCACTTGCAGAAGCCAAAGTGTTTCCCGATATGGTGGTGCAAATGATCAGCGTAGGGGAAGCGACGGGTGCTCTGGATGTCATGCTCAATAAAGTGGCCGACTTCTACGAAGATGAAGTGGACCAATCGGTGGAAGCGATGACCAGTCTCCTCGAGCCAATGATCATGGTGTTCTTGGGGATTGTGATTGGTGGATTGGTTATTGCGATGTATCTTCCAATTTTCACAATGGCATCGAACGTCGGGGGGTAAGAAGGAGATCTGCGGCGCCTAAGCGAGCGTTGTTGAATGGCATACTTTAGTATAGCCATTCAACAAGCTCTCACTTATGCTTGCACCTCTCCTTCTTCCCTGTGGTGTCATCTACGTTTGAGATACCGTTGGTGTTTGTCAGACTTTAGTATAGCCCCACAACAAGCCCGCACTCATGCTTGCATCTATCCTTCTTACCGGAATCATCTGCATTTGAGAGGTGTTGAAGCCTGTCAGACTTTGGTATAGCCCCACAACAAGCCCGCACTCATGCTTGCATCTTTCAATACTTCTGAGGTTATTGTGTATTTTGAGTCATCATAAGGGTTTGTAGGACTTTGGTGCACCATCCAATAAAAGGCGTATACTTTATGCGACTCAAGTGATTTGATTGTATGATGTCAACAAAATGGGAGGGTTTATGATGTTTCTTTGGTTGGCGTGTACGCCTTTGGGTCTCAAGAGTCAGTGTGATGGTTTGGAGTGTGAAGATACTGGAAGTGTGGTGGAAGAAGACACCGATACGACAACGTCTTGGCCAACCGATACCGATGGTGGATCGACCACAGATACTGAAGATACTGGCACGTTGGATACGGAATCAGAAGACACTGGAGATGTGCAAGAAGATACAGGTGTGCCTGTAGACACTGGAGAGGTGGAAAATACAGATCCACAAGCACCTTGCACGTGGGATATTTATGATCGAGCACGGGATTATGCAGCAGATTATCCACTGAGAGATGGAGCCTCATGGAGTGGGTGGTGTGGGTCCTTGATGTGGCGCTTTGGTGAGATGCCCGAATCTTCTGCGCGTCCATCTGCCATCGGTGCCTATGCCGAATCGACAATCTTGGGAATGGATGCTCGAACGGCACCCATTGGGGCTTTTCATTGGTGGGACATTGGGGTGCATGGTCATGTGGCAGTGGATTTGCTCGGTGGTGGTGGAACAATATTTATGGCTTCCAACTATGTGCTTGAAGACTGGGGGGATGCCATTGGAGTGACCAGCGTATCCAATTATACAGATGCCACTGGGGCAACCTATTTGGGTTGGTCGATGGATTATGTATCTTCCGAAATCGAGAATGGGGGCGGTGCGGTTTGTGATGGTGATCAGAATCATTTTCATGCTGGAACGGTTCCTGTGACCAATACTGCGGAGACTGGTGTTCCCAACACGACGTTTTATATGCGGATGCAGGTGTTCGGTTCTCTCTACAATTATACAGGTCCAGTAGATGGTCTAATGGGACCAAACTCATGGAAAGGTGTTCAACGAGGATTGGCAGCGATGGGGTATACGGTCAGTATTTCTGGAACACCAGATTCGGACACCTATGCTGCGATGCAATCTGTTGGTGCACAGTATGGTTATACAGGTCCAGTGGATGGCATAATGGGCCCCAATTCGTACCGAGGCTTTTCTCAATTTCTCAATACAGAACTGTAATTGTTGAGTGTATACGTCGAATCCTTTTGATGTATCTGTGGTCGATGCACATTGAACCCTTGCCAATCCAAAAAACGTTCCTATAATTTTTCGTTGTACACTCATTCAACGGAGCGATTATGGAACTCAATCCACAGCATTTCCAATCTCAATTTCAGCAAATCGAAGCCGAAGTGGGCAAGGTCATGGTGGGACAGCAGTCTGTCCTGCATCGAGTCTTGTTGGGCTTTTTGAGCGGTGGTCACATTTTGTTAGAAGGTGTGCCTGGTTTGGCGAAGACCTTGTTGATTCAGACCTTGTCCGAAGTCATTGATGCAGATTTTTCTAGAATTCAGTTTACGCCCGATATGTTGCCTGGAGACGTTACAGGAACTCAGATTTTCAATCCCAAAGAGGGCACGTTCTCTATTCGACAGGGACCAGTGTTTGCGAATTTGGTGTTGGCCGATGAGATCAACCGCGCGCCTGCAAAGGTCCAATCGGCTTTGTTGGAAGCGATGCAAGAAAAGCAAGTCACCCTTGGTGGTGAAACCTTTGCCTTGCCCAAACCTTTCTTGGTATTGGCGACACAGAATCCTGTTGAGCAGGAAGGAACCTATCCTTTACCAGAGGCCCAGTTGGATCGCTTTGTGATGAAGTTGCAGGTGGGCTATCCGTCTCGAGATGAAGAGGTCAAGATTTTGGAGCGGATGGCTGGGGCGTCTGAAATACCAACCGTATCCAAGATGGCAACGTTAGACGATATTTTAAAGGCTCAGCAAGCCGCACAAAAGGTCTTTGTAGATGATCGCATTCGAGGCTACACCGTCGATGTGGTGACCGCCACTCGAAATCCTGAAGCTTATCAGTGTGCGGACCTCAAGAGTTTGATTGACAATGGCGCTTCGGTTCGTGCAAGCATCAATTTGATTAAACTGTCAAAGGCCCAGGCTTTGTTGGATGGTCGTGATTATGTCAGTCCACACGACATCAAAACACTCGCCAAAGACGTGTTGCGTCATCGAATCGCCCTCAGTTACGAAGCCGAGGCTCAAGGAAAGGGGGCAGATGACATCATCGCTCACATTCTTGACCGCATCGAAGTACCATAAATCGTGGAGGCCGTGTGCAAGAATTGATGCAACAGGTTCGCCGATTGCAGATTCGCACCCGTAGGCAGGTTTCAGATGTGTTGGCAGGTGCGTATTTGAGTGTGTTCAAAGGTTCTGGGGTCGAGTTTGACGAGGTTCGTCCCTATGTTCCTGGGGATGACGTACGCAGCATTGATTGGAATGTGACTGCTCGAACGGGAGTGCCCCACATCAAACGCTTTGTAGAAGAAAGAGAACTGTCAATGATGCTTTTGGTGGATGTGTCGGCCTCCATGGATGGTGGGTCCATCAAAAGCAAACGTGCCAGTGCTGCAGAGTTTGGTGCGTTGGTCAGTTTTTCGGCGATGGCAAACCAAGACAAAGTTGGGATGATGCTCTTTTCCAATCGCGAGCACTTATTCATTCCACCTCGAAAAGGTCAGCGACACGGTCTGCGCATTATTCGAGAGTTGCTGTCCCCAAGTTTCGATGAACCCATTCCAAAACAGGATCGGGGCTGGTGGGCAAAGTGGGCGAGATGGTGGAGGCAAACGGGTGAGAAACACAATCGACAGACCGATTTGAAAGCGGGCTTGGAATTTTGTCAGCAACTGTTGAAGCGTCGATCGATTTTGTTTGTCATATCAGATTGTCGGGATGAGGGATATTGGAAAGCCTTGCAGGCTTTGAATCAACGACACGATGTGGTGTTGGTGCAGGTGGTGGATCCCATTGACGCGGCTTTGCCAGAGGTTGGTTTGGTGCGTGTTCAAGCTGCAGAGTCAGGGGCTCAACAGTGGATCGACTCTCGCAGTCCAGATTGGAAAAGGTTTCTTTCAGAGGCACAACGACGGTTCGTGGAGCAAGTAGAGCAACGGTCGCGACGTTCAGGCATCGACCACATTGTGTTGTCCACCGATCAAGAGGCGATAGAGCCATTGTTGGCGTTCATGCGTCGTCGGGAGAAAAGACGATGATGCACATGGTGTGGTTGAGTTGGCTGCTTGCCTGTGGAGATGTTGAGACTGTTGAACAGCCCCTGTCGACACCCGCTGTTGCGGAAATCTCGAATTCATTGGAGAAAACCGTACAGCAAGGTCCTGTTGAGGTACAAACGGTACTTGCTCCTGACAGTGTTCGATTGGGCGATCCCTTTGAACTGACATTGAAGGTCACTGCCTCTTCAGCCGTCGAAGTGGAGATGCCTCCCTTTGGTGAGGCTTTGGGACGATTGAGCATCGTTGATTTTACACCGAGAGAAGAATTGAGTGCTGATTCAATGGTGTACATTCAACGATATGGGTTGCAACCCAACCGAAGTGGGGAAGTTGTGATTCCCTCTTTGCGTGTTGGATATCGAAATGATGTACAGTCTGAATGGGAAGAGGTGTTGACCGAGCAGTTGGTAGTGCAGGTAGAGTCGATTTTGCCCAGTGATGCCGATTTGGTCTATCAAGACCCTCGTTCTAGACTGTCGGCGTTGCCGGTTGACCAACCTTGGTTGCCATGGGTGATTGGCGGAGTACTGACATTGGGGTTCGGTGGCTTTGGCTTGTGGTGGCACCGCAACCGTCGTCTGTTGGTCAACCAACTGTCAGCCTATGAAGTTGCCCAACGTGGCTTACAGAATGTTCGTGATGAACTCGCGCTACTTACGGATGATGATTCTGTTGATGAGGTGTATGCACACTTGTCTACCATTTGTCGTGCTTATTTGGAGGGCTGTTTTGGGGTGATGGCACTGGAGCAAACAACCGAAGAACTTAGAGAAAGATTGCCACTGGAATTACAGAAATCTTCGTCTCAAAATCGAGTGACAGAGAATGAAGTCGATACATTGTTGCAATTTTTACTTCAATGCGACCGAATAAAATTTGCAGGGTTGTCGGCAACGCTGACCGAAGCGTCTTCTGCCTGCACAATGGTTGAGCAGTGGATAGAACGGGTCCATCAGCGCAGTGTCGTCAGAGAAAGTGAAGAAAAGGAGCAGAGCAATGGAGTGGTCTAGACTTGAATTTGCCCATCCTTTGTGGCTGTGGTTGTTGCCATTGGCTGTAGTGTTCTTTGTGTGGAACATCAAAAACAACCGAGTGGTTTTGGTGTCCGATCTGGCAGGGTGGAGTGCTGGACCGGTATCTTGGCGCGTGCGTTTGATGTGGGTGGTTCCATTCCTGTTGAGTTGTGGATTGGCACTGTGTATCGTTGCCGCTTCCTCTCCAAGAATTGGCAATCGACAGACAGAAATCAAGAAAGACGGTATCGCAATGATGATGGTGGTCGATACATCCAGTTCCATGCTCGCCTTGGATATGGACAATGACCGTCAAGAAGAAACTCGACTCGATGTGGTACAAAAGACCGTTGTCAATTTTGTACAGGGAGGCGACGGATTTACGGGTCGAAGCAACGACATGGTGGGGTTGATTCGCTTTGCTGGATTTGCCGACACCGCTTGCCCATTGACCTTTGATCATTTGAATCTATCGACCATCGCTCACGGTTTGGAAATTACGCGAAAGCAAGAAGAAGACGGTACGGCGATTGGCGAGGCGTTGACCTTGGCGGTCAGTCGATTGAATGACGCACCGGCTGAGAGTAAAGTCATCGTGTTGTTGACCGACGGTTCCAACAATGCTGGTCAAGAAACGCCAGAGGTGGCGGCCAGTTTGGCAGAAAGTCAAAGCATCAAAATTTATTCAATCGGTGTGGGTAGCAACGGTATGGCTCCCATACGCATCACAGATCCTCGAACGGGTCGCAGCCGAGTCACCACAATGCCTGTACAAATAGACGACGAATTGTTGGAGCAAATATCGACGCAAACTGGTGGCCAATATTTTCGAGCCACCAATCGAGAAGGGTTGCAGAGAATTGTTGAGCGAATTGATGCCTTGGAAAAGACAACGATGGAAGAGAAGCGATATCGAGAGTACACGGAGTACTTTCCAATGTTGTTGTTGTTGGCGCTGGCAAGTATAGTGCTTTCTAGTGTATTGGAATACACGACATTTCGGAGGGTGGCATGAGCGATTGGCGGTTTCTTGCAGTGCACTCTGTACATTGGATTTGGCCTGTCATTGGCCTGTTGGTTTGGATCGTACTGAGACAGCGAGCGATTCAACAAGCCATGATTCAACATCCACATGGCACTCCCTTTGCCGCGGTTGCCAATCGTCAACAAAAGGGACAGCGTATTCGATTGTTCTTGTTGGGATTGTCGCTGGCTTCGATGGTGGTTGCATTGATGCGACCGGTCACCTTTGGTCAAGAGACGGTACAGGAAAGTTCTATAGAGGCTGATGTGGTTGTGGCGCTGGACCTCTCAAAGAGCATGTTGGCGGAAGATGCCCCACCCAATCGACTAGAGCGGGCCAAGTATGAAGTGATGGAAATGGTAGACGCCATGGCAGGTTACCGCTTCGGTTTGGTGGGGTTTGCTGGCAGTGCAACGGTGCTGTGTCCCTTGACCAAAGATGTGGGATTCTTTCAGATGATTCTCAACAATGCCTCTCCGAAATCCATCAGTCGAGGTGGAACGAGCATTGGATTGGCCCTGCGCAAAGGGTTGGATGCATTTGCTGGTGGAACGGCACCCAAACTCTTGATTTTGATTACCGATGGGGAAGACCACGATTCAGATCCATTGGGTGCAACAGATGCGGTGGTTGAACTGGGCATCCCAGTGGTGACGATTGGGTTTGGTTCAGAGGAGGGGTCGCCGATTACGATCACCGATCCTCAAACGGGTGCCAGAACCGATCTTGTGGACAGAGATGGGAACACCGTGCTCTCTAGATTGGATGGTGATTTGCTTCGAGAGATTGCGCTGAAGACTGAGGGCGCATTCATTCCTGCGGGGGTGTCGTCATTGGATTTAGAAGGCATTGTCAAAGAGCACATTACACCGATTGTGGATACGTCGAGCATTCGACAAAGTACGACGGTAACGCCATTGCACAGTCGATGGATTGGCTTGGCGATTGTATTCTTGGTGTTGTCGCAGTTGGTGACGGTCATTGGTGCAAACAAGGAGACATCGTTGCAAGGAGGCGTTCTATGATGTGGTTGTGGTTGGCCTGTGCAGAACCAACAAACGAGGTAACCCCACGTTCGTTGTACAACGACGGCATGGTACTGATGCAGGCTGAAAACTGGACTGAGGCAGAAGAAAAGTTTTTGGAAGCCCGCAATCAAGCCAGAACAGATCAAGCGTTGAGGGCTAATTCTGCCTACAATTTGGGGTTGACCTATGCCAAAGAGGCACAAGAGCTGGAACAGGAAGAACCAGAACGGGCGCAGGAGCAGTACACACAGGCTATTTCTTGGTTTCGCGATGTCATTCATTTACAGGGAGAATCAGCAGAAGACGCTCGGCACAATTTGGAAGTGGCACTCAAAGCCCAACAAGGACTGGTGGATAGACTGACCCAAGGCGAAAACGGTTTTGCCCAGCGTTTGGCGAGATTGATGGAAAACACCCAAGTGGTTCGACAGTCCATTCAAGAGTTGATTTGGAAAATGGATCAACACGGAGACCGTGAGCGTCCAGAAGGCTATGAAGAAGCCATGACCCAATTGGCAATACGGGTTCGAGAGTTGGGGGCCGATGGGTTGGAGATTGCCAATTTGGCATCTGACACCATTTCTCAAATCGAAACCATTCCAGAATCCGACCGCAAACCAGAAGAGCAAAATCAACTTGTGATGATGCAATTGTTTGTGCCCTATATGGATCTAGGACGCGAAGAGTTGTTCAACGCTCGGCGTCAACTTCGACGTTTGCAGGCACCTGATTCTTTGGAAGAGTTGGATGATGCACTGTTGCAATTGTTGCGCGCCCAAGATCAACTGTTGCCACCACCGGACAGATTGAAAGCGCTGGTGTCTGCCCAAACCCAAGTGCTCAAACAAGTTGAACTGCTCAAAGAATCCAAAGGAGTCGCTTTTTCGATACAAGGACAATCGGTGTCCTTGCCCAGCTGGTTGAATTCTGATTGGCTGTCGGGTCAAGAAGAGGGGGTGTTGAGTCGAACCCAAGAGTTGGCACTCTATTTTCAGTTGTGGCAACAAAGTTTGGCCCAAACAGAAGATGCCGATCCATTTTTACAGGACAGCATCGTTCGCGCGACTGAGTCAACAGGTGAGGCGGTCAAAGAGATGACATCCTCCAACGATGGGTTGGCTATGAACGATTTAGAGCAGACTGTTGAAGCCCAAAGAATGGCCTTGCGCTCTTTGGTGTTGGCATGGGAAAATTTTGCAGATGTGAAGACCGTTGTAGAATGGACCCATCGAGACAATGAAGGGATGCGGGCATTGATGGAGGGTGGAGAGTCTGTGCAGGAAGCTTACCCCGATGAAGAAGCCCGAGAAACTGAATATCGACGGTTGTTGACCCAAAATCAAGTTCGATTGGAAAGGTTGGAGACGTTGCTCAATCAAGAAAAGAGCAAAGCGCTTCAGCAAGTTCAGCAGACAGATATGGACGTTTCAGATGGAGAAGAAGGACCAATTGAACGAGTGGAGCAACTCTATGCGCTGGCTCAAGAACACCGTCAATCAGCATTGGATTCGTTGTTTCGATTGGAAAGCGAAGGGGTGACACCAGAGGGTGCTTTGATAGAACTTGATGCAATCAAAGAGTCTGTTCGACAGTTGCGCTTGTTGTTTTTCACTGTGATCGAGCACCTTCAAGATGCGGCTGAACAACAAGAGGGTTTGTGGCAACGCACTGGTGCTGGGGCAGTGAAACCCTATGAGGAAATGATCCAAGAGGCTCCAGTATGGACGATGGAACAGGATTTGCTCAAACAGCGCGTTGAAATGATTTCGGCCGAATTGCAGAGCATGGCAGATGAGCTGGCAACACAAGGCAAAAACCAAGAATCTGAGGCACTGGGAGACGCTTTTGTGGAAACCGGTTTGGCGAGTGGTTTCATGCAAGATGTGGTCGATGGTTTTTCAGACGTGATCGCCGACCCCAGTACGTCCTACGATGTATCAGAGATGGTCTTGGATCAACAACAGGCCTACGAAGCGTTGTTGAGGGCGATTCAAGCCTTGCAACCACCCCAGCAAGGCGATCAAGAAGATCAGCAAGATCAACAAGATCAAGAGAATCAAAACGGTGAACAAAACTCAGACTCTCGGCAACAACAGCAGTCTGGGGATATGAGTCAGCGAGAAGCCCAACGCAAGATGCAAGCCGCCAAAGAAAAAGAGGCCAAGCGAGATCAAGAACAAGAAGAGAAGGCCGCAGTCGTTGGTGGCTTTGTGGAGAAGGATTGGTGATGGTGTTTTACGGGATCATAGCGACGGTATTTGCGCAAGAAGTACAATTAAATATCGACACGGAGCAGATCATCGTCGGTGTTCCAACTGTGCTGACTGTCTTGGCAACTGGGTTTGAAGAGAGCCCAACGCCTGAAATTGGGGATTGGGGAATTCAGGGGCGCAACCGAGATGCCGTACAAATTGACTTTTTGGGTGTTGATCCCATGGTGTCTAGACAGACCAGCATCATCAACGGGCGCCGTACGGATTCGGTTAACGTCCGTTACGCCTATCGCTATCGATTGATGGTAGACAAAGAGGGCAGTTATCAAATTCCAACGATTCAAGTGACCCAAGGGGATGCATCGGCAACGTCCAGACCCGGTCGATTTACCGTTACCGAAGCGCCGACCACATCCGAAATGGCGATTGAACTGAGTGTACCAACTGACTCAGTATGGGTTGGTCAAACCATACCTTTGAACATTGATGTGTATTTGCAAAGGGACATCGGTGACTTGAGTGTGGTGGTGCCACTGTTTGATGAGTTCCCGGTTCAGCCACTGGATATCGACAATGTGACGCAACAATTTGCTCTCACAACCGTGCATGGAGAAATTAGTTTGCCCATTGTTCAAGAGCGGGTGCGCAAAGGGGGTGAAGAGTATACACGCGTTCGTATGATGGCGGAAACAACGCTGAACCAAGCGGGCCACATTGAGGTTCCACCTTCGAGAATACTGGCGCAGATGGTGGTGGGGCAACAGCGGGGTATGTTGGGGTTTTCCAGAAATCAGTATCAATTGTTTCAGGCCAAGGATCGCAAAAAGACTCTTGAGGTTCGACCACTGCCTCTCAAAAATAAACCGGATTCTTTTTCTGGCGCCGTTGGAGAGGCTTTTTCGATGTCTGTTCGAGCAAACAAAACGGTGGTTGCTGTTGGAGAGCCGATTCCCATCGAAGTAGAGGTTCGTGGCAAGGGCAATCTTGATGGAATTCAGTTGCCAGATTTTGAATCGTTGGGGTTGGATGCGCGTGTTTTTGAGACCCCGACGCAACGTCCTTTGGGCATTGACAACGATGAAGGTGGAAAGGTATTCTCCTTTTCGGTGCGCTTAAAATCTGCGGATGTGCGTGAGATTCCAACGTTGGATTTTGGATACTTTGATCCCGTGAAAGGTGTCTATCAACACGCGTACACGCAACCAATCGCGCTGTCTGTCTCCGGCAGTAAAGTTGTATCTTCCGCACAAGTGGTGTCTGGAGGGGCATCCACCAAGACGACAAGCGATACCGTCAGTACAACGGACGCCACGTTGTCTACCAGTCGATTTGACCTCAGTTGGTACTCGAGTTCAGCAGGACCGGTCGACGCTCTCCCTTGGGTTGAACTTTCGGCTGGTGTTCATGCCTTGGCATTTTTTGGCTGGGCGATTTTGGGTTGGCGAGAGCGCACTCAAGAGGAGCGGGCTGAACGATCGTCGAAAAAAGTTTCCAAGGTGGCGTTGGAAAAGTTGCTTGTCAACAGTGAAGAGACACCGGCGTCCAAAATGGCTTCTCAATTGTCCGGTGCTGTAAAAACCTATGGTATAGAACACGGCGTTGATGTGGCTGAGGTGATTCAGCAAATTGAGATAGAAAGTTATGCTCCAACGGCAAGTCGCACACCCTTTTCCAAAGAGTTGCTGGAAAAAATCAAGGCTTTGTTGGTGATTCTGCTGTGCGTTGTGCTTTCTACACCGGCACAGGCCAATGAAACCTCTCAAAATTTTGAAGAACTGTATCGAACCGCGATGTCGATTGAGTCGCACGTTGAACGTCGAGTCGCAATGCATCAGTTGCAACAGCAATTGCAACAAGTGGTAGAGGAAGATGAGAACCGTGTGGATGCTTGGATCAATCTGGGAACGGTATCTCTGCAAGTGTCGGATCGAGGTAAAGCGGTATTCGCTTATTCAAAAGCCGAGCAACTGGGCGCACAGAATCCACAAATTCAGCAAAATCTCAACGAGGTTGAAGCACAGTTGCCAGTGTGGGTTCAACGCGAAGATCAAGCAGTTTGGAATGATGTGCTCTTTTGGACTGGGTGGTCTTCCGCAGCGCAGTGGGGACTTTTGAACGTTTGTGGCGCAGTACTGTTGTTGGGGTGGCGTCGACTGACAGCGGTGCGCTGGCTGTTGCTTCCTTGGGTGGCTTTGGCGGTTGGACTGGTGGTGCAATGGATGGAATCCACAGAATCAATTGCGGTGGTGTTGGAATCTGCGCCTTTGAGAACGGCGGATCATGCTCAGGCCCCATTGGTCAAAAGTGATTGGCTTCCATCGGGGGCAAGGTTGACGATCGTACAATCTCAATCCGATTGGATACAAGTGTCGTTGCCCAGCGGTGTACAAGGGTGGGTGCCGACGTCAAGCATGGAAGAATTATAGTCGGACAGAAATTGACTGGCTTTCTATGGTGCATTGACATACATCAAAACTGGGCGACCGCTGTTTGTACTGTGAAAAGGCATGTGGATAAAAAGCCCATTTAGCTAGCCGGCTTGGTCTGTCCTTTGGCAACAAAGGATAGACCTTTCATTTGAAAAGGTGTCCACAGTCGGCATCTCTCATATCTCTATATTCCAGAGTCTGCTTATCCGTATTTGAGATTGTAGAATTCAAACTGCATCGTCATTTTCGTCACTGTAAAAGGGTGTTATGATGATAGAGTCTGTATGAATAGATAAGTACAAATAGAGGTTGTGCAATGAGAACAATTTGGGGTCTGGGCATTGTTGTACTGTGGATGGGGTGTGGAGAGTCGGACAAGTCTACGGTGGAAGAAGATGTTGTGGTCGATCAGAGCAACACCCTACCAACCATCGAAATAATTGCTCCACAGGCTGATGAATCGTTTTTCTCCAATTTGCCAGTTTCAATGGTGGTGCAAGTTACGGACGCAGAAGACGACGTGACCGATTTGTCTCTGTCAGTACTTTCCGATTTGACGGGTTCGGTGTCTGCAGAGTGGTCGGTGGATGAGGCTGGTGTCGCGACAACAGAGATCATGTTGTCTCAAGGTGTACAAACGTTGAGCATTCAGGTTGAAGATACCCAGGGCGCTTCGGAGACAGCAACTGTTGCCCTGGATGTGTTGGGTCCCAATACGAATCCCACTTGTGCCATTGTGGCACCCGCGACCGAGATGTGGTTTGAGACTCTTGAACTCATCGAACTCGTGGGGATGGTATCGGATGCAGAACAGTCCGCGTCTGACTTAATCGTGGAATGGGTGGATGACAGTGGCACACTGGACAGCAGCACTCCTGACGCTCAAGGGAACGTGGTGACGAATATTCCGTTTGGGGAGGGGCGTCATGCACTGTCGATGGTTGTGGACGATGGGTATGGTGGTGGCTGTTCAGACTCTATCGTTCTCAATGTGGGCTATCCGCCTGAGATCACCGTTCGTTCCCCCAGTGATGCGTCGGTGGTGGTAGAGGGGGATATCGTCAATCTGTGGGTGGATGTTTCCGATGTCAATGCGGACGGTGATCCTCAAGAAAGTACGGTGGTTTGGGAGAGTGATCTGGATGGGCTGTTGTTTGAAGGCGTCACCGAAATGGGCACGGTGTTGCACTCTTTGGACGAACTGTCTGCTGGATTGCATACATTGACGGTGACAGCGACCGATATTGAAACGTTGACCAGTTCTGAAACCATCGAAGTACGCGTCAACCGTTTGCCAGAAATCCAATCGATCAGTTTGGCACCCAATCCAATCTACACCACAGACGCTTTGGTCGCGACTGTGTTGGTGGGTGACCCAGATGGCGACGCTACTTCAGTTCAGTATCAGTGGTATGAGAATGGTCAGTTGACTGGTGTGCTGGGCAATATCGTACCTTCGACAGATGTTCACGCTGGGGACGAATGGCGTTTGGTGGCCACACCCAACGATGGTTATCACGATGGTGAGCCTGTTGAGGCAAGCATTTTGGTGTCGAACACACCACCTGCCGTTGCCAATGTGGCGATTTCTCCAAATGCGACTGTATACAACGATGAAACGGTCTCCTGTACAAGCGCGGTTTCCGATCCAGATCAGACCATCATACCAGTTTATCAATGGACGGTGGGTGGCACTGCTTACATCTCCAATTCCATTGATTTGTCTATGACGGTTGCCATGCCTGGAGACACTGTGTTGTGCGAAGTATTCGCCACCGACGATGATGGTGTGACGACGACGGGCAGTGACTCATTGCTTTTGTCGAACCGCGCACCGACAGTCTCTCAAGTGAGTATTGACCTGACCAATCCAACCACCAATGAAGTCGTGTCCTGTTCGGCGATGACGACAGACTTGGATGGAGAAACATTGACGGAAACCTATGCGTGGCAAGTGGGTGGAACAACTGTGGCAACTGGACAGACGGTGGACATCACAACTTTGTCGGTGAACCCCACAGACGTTCTTTCTTGTGTGGTGGATGTTGTAGATGGACTGGGTGAGACGGCTACGGACAGTGCAACGGTGGTCCTGCAAAATACGCCTCCTGTGGTGAATACTGTCAACCTGTCACCGGCCAGTCCGACAGCGGTGGATACGTTGACCTGCATTGCCAGTGCGTCGGATGCAGATGGTGAAACGCTCGATACGGTTTTGCAGTTCTCTCATCAAGGCATCAATTTGTATACGGCCAATGCCACATCCGCGACCTTTCATCCACCAGATTACGGTTTGTCATCTGGAGATCAGGTGCTTTGTACCGCCATTGTGTCTGATGGATATGGTGGCAGCGATCAGTCCTCGGACAGTGTGACCTTGGATTCATCGGCCCCCTCGTTGAGTGGACTTTTCATTGCCCCAAATACGGCATACACGGGTTCAACGCTGTTCTGTTCGGGCACTGCCAGCGATCCCAACGATGGTGATTTGACGTCGAGCATTCAATATCAGTGGCAAATCAACGGTGTGTCTGTTGGTACAGGTGCGACCTACACAGTTCAAGCCACTCAAAGCAATGTGGGAGATTCGGTGGTCTGTCAGGCGACTGTGGTTGATTCGGATGGGGAGAGCGATACCTTGTCGACTTCAGTACTGGTTCAGAACACGGAACCCACTGTAGACGCTGTATCCATTGCACCCAGTGTTGCGTACAACAACGATGTGGTGACCTGTACAGCATCGGTCAGTGATCCCGATGGAACACCGGTTGTATCCTATGAGTGGAGTGTCAACGGCGCCATCATTGAGACTGCTTCTGCCTTGGATTTAGACACCACCGCCTTGATGCCCAATGAGACAGTGCTCTGTACAGCAACGGCGACCGATGGATCAAACGCGCAGAGTACTGGCAGTGCATCGTTGACACTTGCCAATCGCGCCCCCACCAGTCCCGTTGTTGAGATTTCATGGAGTGGAAACTCAGGAACCGCGATTGCTGGCAATCCGTTGACGTGTTCGGCAACAGCCTTGGACTTTGACGGTCAGCCACTGACATACACTTTTGGGTGGGCGTCGTCTGCGGGTGGGACCGCCTCTGGTGCGACTTTGTCAGCGACTCAAATACAGGGAGGAGAGACTTGGACCTGTACGGCCACCGCCACCGATGGTCAGTTCAGCACTTCAGGCAGTACTTCCGTATATGTCTTGGAGCCTTGCGTTCCCGATACAGACTATGACACACTGGATTTGGGAGGGCTCTCAGATGCCGAATTGGTACGGGTCTGTGCAGGTGACGATGGTCAAGGTCGATACAGCATTTCCAAAGACTTGATGGTGATGACCACCGAGGTAACACAGGGGATGTTTGTGGATTTGATGCAATATGATCCAACAACCTATGGAAACGCCTTTGGTATCGGAAACGATCATCCTGTTTACTATGTCAATTGGCACATGGCAACCGACTTTGCCAATCAAATGACCCAACGACACAATGCGGTCTTGGGTACGAATTTGAGCAACTGCTACGTGTGCAACGACAGTTTGACGGAGAGCGTGTCTTGTTCGATGTCGACATCCACTCAGCAATGTGATGGCTATCGATTACCGACAGAAGCAGAGTGGGAATACACGGCTCGAGTTGGTACAGATCAAGAATTCTGGACAGCTGACGGCGGTGGTTCAGCAAACTCAAGCGCCTGCTATTCGATCATTCCCATTCAAGATGGTGGGGCGACACCGAACTTGGATGCCTTTGCGTGGTATTGCTACAATCGATATGACAGCACTTATTACAACACCGATAAGCCTGTGGGCTTGAAGTCTCCCAACGGTTTTGGTGTGTACGACATGCACGGCAACGTATCAGAGTGGACTGCCGATCGTTGGGGCTGTACGTTTCCTGTTGAAAGCGTAGATCCACTGTGTACCATCACCGCCAGTAAGCACACCATTCGCGGGGGAGACTGGACAGGAAATGCCAGTACGATTCGTTCATCGGAACGCAGTTCGTTGAATGCCTTTGATCGCGTCTACAAACAGGGGTTTCGAGTGGTTAGAGACCTGTAAACGGATTGGTTGTCTGTGAATGGTCAATATTTATGGACACTTTATTTATGTACATTTAGGGACTGTCGACAGTCGAGTCAACAGACGTGCCGTTGAACTCACTCAGTCTCTGTTGCATCTGTAGAATCCGTCTCAACAGGGAGTTCACCAGTCGAAACAAAGGTTGTTGCTGTTTGGGCGAGTTCAAAGTCACGGTTGCTGAAAACGTGTCCGATGCTGTTTTGATCGACCACCCATGCACCTTCCAACTCTGATAGGGTGCGTGATCCTGCTTCGATACTTTCGATGGGATGCTGGGTGTCTCCATTGGACCAAATCCATCCGACGGTTGATGGCAATACATCTACATTCAGCGCCGCAGCTGAGACATCTGCGCTGCCAAAAATACGCGTGAGAGATTCTTGCTCGCTTGGAAAGTCACCGTTGAAATACGGTTCAAAGGTCGCTGGTGTACTATCGAATAGGACGCTGTTGGGTGTTGCACCCTGTGCCAACAGTGAGACGATGGCTTGACCACCCGTACCCAAACCAATCAAGTCATAGCCTGTGGAATCCAATTTGTCTTGCACATCGATGAATCCTGTTTCTTCGGCCAAGGCGGTGTCGGTCAAAATGTCGATGGCAAATTGCGCCATGTCCAATCCCTGACGACTGAACCCTTCAGTATCGGCATTGTTGGGTTGTATGTCCAGTCCGTTGTGCCACAGGTCTCCCCAGCAATTGGTGGGGTAGAGTTGTGCAATGCCTTGATTTGCGAGTGCCGTTGGCAGATATCCCAAATCGGTGACGGCGGTGTCCAGTGTTTTTCTCGAGAGGTTCAATGTTTCCCATACGCGTGAAGAAGCCCACTCACTGCGTAGACGACCACCGGCTCGAAAGGTGCTCGCGTCATCGGCCATGGCGGTGTCAGCGACAGTGGCTTGGTGCCACATTGCTCCGCTGTGAAACACGACAGCAACCGGTACAGGCTCTTCGGAGATGGGGCGCACCAAAAAGAATGAGGCCGGTACGCCATCTGGACAGAGAAGGGGACTGTCGTAAATCCGGACTTCTACATCGGTTTCCAAGTATTCATTGGTAAAATTGATGACATTGATATTCAAGGCAGGAAGGGATGCAGAGTCCATCCAACAAGCCATCAACAGTGAAAACAACATCCGATACTCCAAAAATGATTCATTGTATTAGCATCATAACACATGGGCATTGAACAGGGAATGGGGTTGCAATTTTACCCGTCGATGTAGTACAAAACAATGAGGAGGGTTTGGATGGCGGGGCTCAACATTGTAGACATGGATGCGTTGAAACATGAACTTCCAATGCCGATTGCCCAAGCGGTGGGGCGGGCTTTGGAAATGGTTCACCCAGTGCAACAAATGGCTGAGTGGCGCAAAGTGATGGACGCATTGACGGGCTACATCAACGCGATCGCGGTCGCAGAGTATGTCTCTGGTGAACCTGTGGCAAAGGTGGATAAGTACCTTTGTGCAACGCCCCAGCAAATGGATGGTGGACGGGCCATTTTATTGACCTCATCGATTTTCAAGCACTTGAAAAAGCGTTCTCACTCATTTTGTGAACCGTTCATTCGATGGTTTTACAGTGAGGTAGAACTCAATGGAGAACGCAAAAAAACACACGAACATTTAACGGCGATGGTCACGTTGAGAAATCAAGAAGTGCACGCCAGAATACGAAATGCTGAAATAGCGTCCTTCATTCAAGCCTGTGTGGTGCTGATAAAGCGCTGTGTTGCACTCCGAGAGTATGCATTGTTTGTAGTGCGACAGCAAGACCCCACTCCACAAGGAGTGCACGGATGGGTTTCGTTGTTGATGGGAGAGAATCCGTCCAGAGCCACCACTGTTCAATGGCAGGGAATCCGAATGATGACCAATGGTGTCTATGTATTGAATTCTTCTCAAGAGACTTTGATGCAACTTTCGCCATTTTTGATTTGGCAAGAAGACCCTGATGTCCGAAGAAGTACGATTTTTCAATGGCGCTTGATTCGGAAATCGGTGGAGTACAATTCCGTTCTCTCAAGTTGTGGTGTGCAGCATCCATTGAGCCGCTTGAAGGGAGGGGCTGAGGCTGTGGAGTGGTTGGACTGGCTCTCCGATAGACCGTTGCCCTTGTTGTATCCGCTTGATTATGGCTCGTTTGATTGGTTTGAGCGCGAAGATGGAGAAGTGGGTGAAGTGGGTGACGTCGCTGTTGGAGAGTTGGATTCTGATGTGGAATTCAGTGAAGAAGATGAAGACCTATATTCCTTTCGATGGATTCGATGGATTGGAGTGCCAACCATTCTTGGGCTGATGGGTTGGCTCGGTGGCACAATGGTCGCTCAACACAACCTCTTGGGTAAAAAGTCCAGGGCCGGTGACTCTGTGATGATGGAATCTCCTACATGGACCCTTACCGTAGAGGGCATCCCCAATGAGTCAGGCATTGAGTTGCTTGTGGATGGAAAGCGGATTGATGCATCAACCCTTGAGTTGGTGGCGGGACCACATACATTGCAGGTGGAAAAGGGAGGCTACCTTTGCCATCAAGAGTCGATTGATGTGTCTGCCGACTTGTCTCACGGTCTGGACTGGAACTGTGCGGGGATTTTGGGTTGGAATTGGAAGCGAATTTCAGCGGGGAAGTTTCAAATGGGAGAGTCACCAGGAACCGAAGTGGTTTTGTCGAATGATTTTGCGATGCTGGCAACGGAGGTCACCCGAGAAATGTGGAAGCAAGTCAAAGGGTTGCCTCTGGAAGATTCTTGTTTACAGTGTCCACAATCGGTGTCATGGTTTGAGGCTGTTGAATTTGCCAATCAGGTTTCGAAGATTGAGCACTTAGAGCCCTGTTATCAAAACAACAAACTGACATCGTTGTCCTGTACTGGCTACCGATTGCCAACAGAGGCAGAGTGGGAATACGCCGCCAAAGCCGATACACAGCAACGGTTTGCTGGAGGCAACAGTCCAGTGCGGGTTGCCCAGTTTGCATGGAATTCAAATGGTCATGCGCATCCAGTAGGCGAACTGAGTCCAAACGCATGGGGATTGTACGATATGAGTGGCAATGTCTATGAGTGGTGCGAAGACGATTATGCGGAGACGTTGCTGGGTGGCACGGATCCTTTGCGGTACAATGTAAATACTGAGAATAACCGTAAGGTAGGGAAGGGTGGTTCATACTTATCAGAAGAGATGACCCTCAGAATAGAAAATCGAACCTCAGCACCCCCCTCAACACCGGTACCCTTTATTGGATTTAGATTGCTTCGTACTCTTTCGGACAACATAGAATAGTTTGACAGCAGTGTGTAGCGACTTTGCAACATATGTATTTCTGTCTTGAATGCTTTCAAGGGGTGTACAAAGATTGATCATGCATAGATGGCTCGAAGAATTACAGGACTGGTTGACCCCTTTTGTACAGTCAACGTTTGGTGTACAATGCGTTCACTGTCGAGAGGCGCTGGCTGCTGGGAGAGTACCACTGTGTCCAGAGTGTGCCGTTGAGTTGCCACAGTTTATTAGACCGATCCGCATTGATTCTCCTTATTTGCACAGTGCGTGGTGTATGGGGGCCTACCGTTCTCCAATGGGGTCGTTGATACGTCGAGCAAAATATGCGAGTCATCAGGGTGGTTTCGACCGACTCGGAGAGATGTTGGCTGGTGCGGCATTGGATTTGCCAGAATTTGATGCCATTTTGTCTGTCCCGTTGCCTTCTGCACGCTTGCGACATCGAGGTTTCAATCAGTCGCAACTCTTGGCTCGTTCGGTGGCAAACATGTTGGAGATTCCACTCTATGAAATTTTGTATCGGGTGGATGGCTCTGAGCAGGCTTCCAAGTCCTTGTCAGAGCGAGGTCGAATGTTGACCGGTCGGTTTGAAGTTCGCCCCCATTTTGAACGTGGCTTTTCACCACCAAGAGTCTTGTTGGTGGATGATGTCTTTACCACTGGGTCAACCGCGGAATCATGTGCTCTGGAATTGCTCAATTTGGGGGTGGAGTGTGTGTCGGTTTTGACACTGGTGAGTGGTCGATAGTCTCCAATGTAGAGAGTGTTCTGATTAATTTTGGAAAACTTTGTTCAACATCATTGCGTTCATGTTAATCATATGACATAATACTCTTGACGTGTCATGACTTTTGCTCTGGGCGTCGTTGTTTGACCCTTTATTGTTTTGAAGTTGCTTATGACCTCTGGTTTTACCATTATGAGCGATGCCATCGTTCGTCGTGACATGTGGATTCCCATCACCATTCGCGTTGCTTGGGATTTACACTTGGCGAAGATTGATGTCCGTCCCAATATTTTGACCGCTGCCCGCATCCATGTTCTCAGTCATCTAGAGGCTGACGTATCGATCGAACAAGCAGAAGTACTGGCTGGAATTTATACCCAAGACTTCATTCTTCGTTACCAAGAAGATGCCTATGTTCGTCCCAATTTGACGGTGGATTTGGATCATCCTTTGACCCCAGACATTCGAAAACTTTTACTCAAAGGGGTGGAGAGAATTTGTCATCGTGTATTCTGGTTTCATTACTCTGACGGATTTTCGTTGGAGAGAACGGCGCGAAAAGTTGGAAAGCCACTCCGAGCTGTTGAAAGCATGTGCAAAATGTTTCGAAAACGCATGCGCAAGATTGGTGAATCAAAGGGGCTGGGGATTGCGGAATGGTCCGATGATCGCATCGACAATATGATTTCCTATCTCGGTACTTTGGCAACGGGAGAAGAACTGGACTTTGATGTGTTGGGAACCGATGCGGGACGCAAACTGACCCGTACCTGTCCACGTATGCGTCGGGCGCATTATTTGCTTCGAGGTGGTGTATTGTCCGCAAGAGACCTTGAAGTTCCCGAAGACAACACCTTCATTGAACGAAGAGACATGTTGGCTTTGTTGCTGCATCCAGATGCCCGTCAGCACGGTAGCAAGATTGAAAAGTCGTTGGGTGAATTGGCACTGCCCATTGATGAACAGGGCTGTGCGTGGTTGATCGATGCAGATTGTATCGACGAAGCCCAAGAAGTGTTGGAGCACCTTGCCGCCCAATCCACACCAGAGCGTGACTTTTTGCGGGGGGCGATGGTTTCAGGCCCGGGCGTTTGGTTGGATGCTGTATTGCTCGGACCCTTGCCACTTCGCTGTTTGGATGCCGCTCGTTCTCGACCGTGGGGTTCGATAGACGGTATGGGAGAGCTGCCGTTGCCACTGCCTCCACCGCCAAAGATGACCTCTTGGTGGGTTGCCGCCGCGGCCAGTACCTTGTTGTGTATCTCTTCTTTGGCTTGGGCATTGGACGATGCAGGACCCCAAGCACAATATCCATTGGACACCGAGTTTGACAGTCATGTCGATTTTGTCGACGCGCGTTTTGATGTTTCTGATCGCGCACACGTTACTGTCGTACAGTGGAAAGGGGGGATTTTGCAAGCCGAATCGTCTTGGACCCCCAGCGAAAAGGGCAAAATCTCGACAGGAGACGGTCGATTCTTTCATCGAGTGGACGCTTCTCGCATCGTTGTGATCTCTACTTCTGAAGCGATATCCAACTTGCAAACACTTTTACAGGCGGCACAGGTGGACTCTGACCCAGTAAACGCGTTAGAAAAGCAAATCCTGTCTCAATACCCATTGGCAGACGTCCAGATTTCACCCCTCGTTCAGGTTCAATGACATGCGTGTTACCCCTCTCGACATCATCAAGAAAGAGTTTACGCCCTCTCGCAAAGGGGTCGATGAAATTGAGGTCAAGAACTTCCTGGAAGACGTTCGCGAAACCTTGGATGAATTGTTGAAGGAAAACCAGCGTCTGAGGGATGTGATTAAGCGTCGCGATGCTGAAATCATGGAACTCAAAGGCGAAGAGTCCAGCATCAAAGATACCTTGGTGTTGGCCCGTCGCTTGACAGAGGATTTGGAGCGAAAGTCCCGACGTGAGTCGGATTTGATCATTGGTGAAGCCCGTTTGGAAGCCCAGCGCATTTTGATGGAAACGGCCGACGAACGCCGCAATCTTCAAGGCGACCTCACCTCCTTGCGGTCGATGAAGTACAAGTTGATGGCGGATATGCAGTCGATTTTGGACGCCCACAATTTGTTGCTCAAAGACATGCGGGGTTCCGAGTCTGATGATAGATGATACTTGATCCATCGCGGAGTCTCAAATCGATGACGCTCCATGATGATTAATTAATTTATTTGGAGTATCCCATGTCAAAAACAGCCGAATTTTTCAACAGTCTCAACGAACGCGCTGCAAACGGCGAGTTTTCATCTGCCGCCGGTCACATATTTCAGTTCATCATCGATGGTGCCGGAACTTGGACGCTTGACCTCAAAGGTGGAAACTCTGCCAAAGAAGGTGGGACGGACAACGCGGATTGTACCATCCAAACCGACAGCGGTACTTTTGAAGCGATGCTCGAAGACCCCATGGTCGCGATGAATGCCTTCATGAGCGGTGCATTGAAAGCCGACAATTTGACGTTGGCGATGCAATTACAACAATTCCTCGGATAATCGATAGATTCTCATCTACGAAAAGAAGCGTGGAAGGCCTCAATACGCAGTCGTGTACAAAAGTACACTCTTTTGCATTTCGTTGTCCACGCTCCTTTTCGTAGCGATTATCTACCGATTATGGGTGTGGTGATTTGGTGTCTTTTTGAGCACTTTGTTTTTGATGCGCTCTCATACTTCGTTGTATTCCCATCACTCTCTCAGCGATTATTTCCTGTTATGGGATGTGATCTGGTGTTCGCATGGGCACGTTTTTGCTTTCAGGTTATTTTATCTTTCATTGTCCTCATTTCTTCATTTTTTGTACTTGGGCATTAATGATTGATGCATGATGAAGAGATGGATTATTCACTGGGTTTGATACAGTACAGATGTATCAAATAGTCATCGATGAATGGAGAAATGAATCATGTTATCCACTTTGCTTATATTTGCAGGTTGTATCACCCTAGACCCACCTGCAAACCCTTTGGCAATCGATGATGATGGCGATGGCTACACTGAGTTTGATGGTGACTGCGATGACCGTGATCCAGAAACCTTTCCCGGATCGGTGGCTGAAGCGACATCCAATGAGTGTATGAAAGACTCGGATGGCGATGGGTTTGGAGATTCGAGTGATTGGGGATTGTTTGATGCCGGAACAGATTGTGATGATTCAAATCCTTTTACCTTTCCCGGAGCAGCTGAGAATGAATCGGACAGTGAATGTTTGACCGATGAAGATGAAGACGGCTGGAGTGCAGAGAATACCGATTGTGACGACAATGATGTGAGTATGCCGAATGATGACCAAGACTGTGATGGTGCATTGACTGTCGATGATTGTGATGACTCTGATCCGGATTCTACCTTTAAGGAGATTGATCAAGATTGTGACGGAGTGTTGACGGTTGATGATTGTGATGACTCTGATCCAAACACAGTAAATGATATGGACTGTGATGGAGTGTTGACGGCTGATGATTGTGATGATCACGATTTAGATTCGACTGTAATAGCAGAGGATCAAGATTGTGATGGAGTGTTGACGGTAGATGACTGCGATGATTCTGATTTTTATAGTACGATTATCTCTGATGACATGGATTGTGATGGAGTGTTGACGGCTGATGATTGTGATGACACCGATGCTTTGATGCCGAATGATGACATGGATTGTGATGGTGTATTGACGGTAGATGACTGTGATGACACCAATGCTAGTACAGTAAATGACATGGACTGCGATGGTGTGTTGACGGCTGATGATTGTGATGACCTCAATGCTTTGATGCCGAATGATGACATGGATTGTGATGGAGTGTTGACGGCTGATGATTGTGATGACTCTGATCCAAATACAG
>CBFIFY010000004.1:0-49366 GCA_965661985.1 uncultured Myxococcota bacterium
TCCGAGCACCTCGTTCATCAATGACGCCAAATCGTAGAATCGAACAGGCTCGTCGGAGATGACAAAGTGCACGACATTCCCCGATACACAGATGCCATTGCGGATGTGTAAATTAGGTGAGTCGGGATTCAATTTCGGATGATACTCCCCACCCTGCAACAACAACGGTCCCGATTGAGTCGCAATCTTCCAAGCCTTCGACAGGTCAAAGTCCGTTGTCGCTTGAACCACAGCGCCCTGTTCGTCAATTGCAAATATTCCATTGGGTTTCAAAAAGAAATTCCCGTGTCCATCGTCCGTGTTGATTGGATTGATCACCGTACCATCAATGATCTGCAAACCGACTGGTGAATGGTCTGGATGAAACATCCCTGCGTTCATCATCAAGATTGGATTGTGGGTCTTCGCAACTTTTTGGGCATTGGGCTCGGCAATCAACTCAATCTTGTACTGTTCAAGTGAAATAGAAGCGACCGTAAAAGAAACATTTCGATACTCAACCTTACGTACCAATGCATCGACATCTGATGCACCCACTGGTAAAGGTCCAGCGCAGAGTGTCCCTAAACCAAGCCAGATGAGGAAATGCCTAAGGCTCTTCACCTACTGATCTGCCTGCACAACGTTGCCCGTCAATCCAAGCGCCACCGACTTTTTCCCGAGTTTAGACAAATCCTTGCTCCAACTCACCTCGCCATAAGCCATCGAAAAACAATCAATGTGCCCAGACTTGGCGACAAACAGCACTTCTTCTTCTGGCTCAAGTAAAATGGTGGCACGGCCCAACCCCGTTGTTTTTTCAGACCACACCGTCTCGCCCGTTTGACGATTCAAGCAGAAGATTCGAGCCGCTGAAGCCGAGGCAAACACCCAGTCATCATTGACCGCCAACGCCACCGATGCCAACCCACTGCCTTGAAGTTCATTGTGCCAAACAACTTCTCCGGTGTAGACATCGAGTGCCACTACACGTCCTTGCAATCCAACAATCAATGGTACCAATGGTGCCTTCTTATCTGTCTCATCTGCCATTACGTCTCCACGTTTGTTTGGTGGCAACATCTACAGTAGCAGATATATTTCAAGTTCACAAGACTACAAGTTGATGTGCCTTATCGAGTCAACTGTGGAGACAACAACAGTTCTCGAACCCGTTGCGGATCGGCATGTTTGCGCGAGGAAGCCTCACCCAGTGCCCGCCTCCATTTACGAGAGCCCGGCTGGTGGGCAAAGAGCCCCAAAATGTGCCGAGTAATCGACATCATACGCACACCTTTCTGCAACTGCTCTTCGATGTACACCAACATTTTCTCAGCCACTTCTTGTCGAGTGGGCAATTCATGTTCGTCGCCAAAGAACAAGCGATCGGCATGTACAAACTGCCACGGATTGTCGTAGGCAGCACGGCCAATCATCACTGCATCAACCTTTTCGAGGTGTTGAGCGGTTTCTTGCATCGTTTTGATGCCACCGTTGATCTCAATATCGAGATGGGGAAACTCTTCTTTGAGACGGTAGACTTCGTTGTAGCGCAATGGAGGCACATTTCGATTTTCTTTGGGAGACAACCCTTGCAACCAGGCTTTTCGAGCATGTACCGTAAAGCGTTTGACGCCCACCTGCGATACCACGTCCACAAAATTTGCCATGTGTTCGTATTGATCCATATCGTCAATACCAATCCGGTGCTTGACGGTCACTGGAATGTTGACAGCGTTCATCATCGCCTCACATCCACGCGCCACAACTTCTGGTTGCGCCATCAAACAAGCCCCAAAATTTCCCGACTGTACACGTGAACTGGGACAGCCAACATTCATATTGACTTCATCGTACCCTAAGTCTTCCGCCAATTTGGCACACTCTGCCAACAGTTTGGGGTCGTCGCCCCCCAGTTGCAAAGACACAGGGTGCTCGACATCGTCATAGCCCAACAAGCGTTCTCTATTGCCGTGTACAATCGACTGGCACGTCACCATTTCGGTGTAGAGCAACGTGTGTTTGGTGATCAAGCGCATAAAATACCGATAGTGCCGATCGGTTCGGTCGAGCATTGGGGCTACACTGAGTGGAGGAATGGACATAACACACCCTATTCAATCAACTGTTGAGACATCAAATCGCTTAGCCTGCGTTTGATGATGTAGAGTCAGACAGGTCAGACACGGTTGGATTTGCATTTGATCCTGTTTGCAGTCTCAATGACAGCTCATCTTCTCTATCCATCGGGTTTTCTAACCGTTCGCAGAGGCTTTGCAAGGTGTAATTCGATGCATGTTCCGACCAAGCTTTCTCCACTTCTTCAAGCAGTGACTGAACGGGATCAATCTCTATACTGGACTCTATTTCACTGAATTCACCGTACAAACCGAGTCCCACTGGTGAATCTGTATCTTCATATTTTAGGGCATTGAGAATATCTCGCAGACGAATCCCATCTATAGATCTTGCCAACACAACTTCTTTTTTGTGTGAACGCACGAGCAAACCAGCATCTTCGAGTTGCTTGATCACCAAATCCACCACGACTTGTTCCTCTTCCATTTCGTCTATGAAAGACACAATGCTCAATGCAGTTTTGGGTTGGGTGTATTGATGTCCCAATGCCAGCATCAACCGCAGAGCCACAAACTCTTGGTGATGGATGCCTGCACTTTCGCCAATAAAATACCGACGGTGTTGCTCACTCATTTGATGCCCAGCCGCAAAGGTCGCACCAATGATGATGGCCCACCAACCTCCGTAAATCCAAAGCATCAACACCGGAACTGCCGAAAAACCAGCATAAATGGCGTTGTATCCTGCAACCCCAACTTGAAAAGCAAGCAACGCATAGTGAATGCAAAACCAAATGGTTCCACCCAAAATACCCCCGCGCCAAGCTGCTGAAAACTGAACTCGGGTATTGGGCAACAAATAATAGAGCATGCCAAAGCCAGACCACAAAAACATCAAGACCAACAGCTTCAGCCCAACAGAAGACCACACACCCAATATGCTGTTGATCGAATCGACCCAGTGAGAAGTGGTTCCTGCAATTAACAGGAGAATCGGAACCAAAATCGCCACCGAAAGGTAATCGGCAATCTTTCGCATCAAGGGTCTTGACTTACGCACCCCCCACAAGTCATTCATGGCAATCTCAACTGCACCGAGCATCCGAACAACTGCATACCCCAAGGTAATGAGTCCGATTGCCCCTAAGGATGAGACGTCTGTGTTCTCTACAAACGTCAACATCTGCTCGACACCGTCGCGCAACTCTGGGGCTTGTTCCCTAGGCACCCATTGATTCAACGTGGGCGCAATGACGTCATTTTGCAACTGCTGATACAACCCCAACGTTTTGACGATGGAAAAGGAAAAAGCCAGTACTGGAACCAAAGATATCAGCGTGAGATAACTCAACGCACCCACTTGGATGGCGGAACGAGAGTCTCGAAAGCGCAACCAACTCGACAGCAATCGACGCACCACGAATAGAATGCGCTGTTGCCACTCAGGCAAATTGGTTGCTTGAATACGAAAAATGTCCCGTATCCACTCTTCATGCCGTACCCATCGTGCCAGCCGTTGCACATAATTCACTTGTTCGCTCCCTGATATTCTCGTCGGCGCACCAACACCACAGAGACAATCATCAACAGTCCAAAGACTCGACCGGCTGGAAGACGGAGGGTCATACGCCCATCGTGAGCTTGAGAGCAGCCACCTTCGCACCCCACAGTGGTGTCGTCACACCCCAAAATGTTGTTGATATCGATGTCAATCGTGGGGCCACCACCATCACACCCCAACGAATCTGCAGAACAACCGATGATTTGCGATGATTCAATGTTGTCAACGTCCAAAACGATGTGCCCACCCAACCAAGTGCCGTCTTCTGATGGTTGCCAAATGATATCATTCAGTTCCATGCCGAGGATTTTTGGCAGAATCAACGTCGGAAACATGCCCTCGGTAATCACCGAACCCAATGCCAAGTCAATCAGATTCGGCACCCCCTCAGAATAGCCGGGTGGAATCACTTCTAGATACTCTTCCGTGTAGAAAAAATCTTGTGAGTCAATCGGTACATCCAAGGTCAATCGATTTTCACTGAGTTCCATGTACAATCCCAAATCTGCACCCAAACCAACTGACTGAAGCAAAATATCCCTGTCCAATACCGTCCCACGGGTTTGCAACGCCATACCGTCAACAGCAATTCGGATTGGGGGTTGGTCATCGGAGAACTCAACGTTCAACGGCTGACGAGATTCCAAGGTCATCGTCACCGGATCACGACCCATTAGAGCGCCCAAATCATCGCCAAGAAAGCCAGCTGCAAACTCTCCAGTGAACTCCAGACCAGTAAACTCAGACACATCGATGCACAAAGCCTCAGATGCCCAAACTGCGTAGAGCACTTGGTTGACGAAATGCTGTCCCACAAAAACACCGATGTCGTAGCGCATACCCGTGACAAACATCTCACCAGTAAACTCAGGCCAGGCAGCGTCTTCTGGGGGCAACCACTCGGTGGTATTGACACAATTGTTGCTAGTGGGCACACGAATATCTGCGCCAAAGCCCAATAAAATCCCCGACTCATCAACGCGAACGTCTGAGGGTGCCAACAGCACAGATAAATTTCGCCCCAACAAATCGATGTTTTCAGAAACAACCAATGTTTCCAACACGTCCGACAGGTTGTCTTGGATCACCTGTGGAATGATGTCCAATTCTGGCTCGATTGCGTTTTGAAGCAAGTTCGAGAAGACATAGGGGTCCTGCCCTAGCACTGTATCCAGACCATCTGCCAACACACAATCCGTCAGTGGATTCGTGATCGGCGCAACGTCAAATATCGGATTTTCTGCCTCTACCAGCAACCCTCTGTCGGTGAGTTCCATGTACATGGACATCGATAGAGTAAATGGAGTTGTCCCCAACTCGACGGCACACACTTCATTGAGATCGGTCAGTACACTACAATCTCCAGTGATCGTCGCTGTAGACTCTGATGAACCCAAATGACCCGTCACCAACAGATCCAAGTATCCATCCTGTGTAACAAACTCTACATCATCGATCGCAAAGATCAATTCCAACTCATCCAGCGCATAGGTCGCCGTGGTGCTCGACGAACACTCTAAGTCGTTTGAGCCAGCTGCAACGGTGATGGAAGAAGGCAACACATTTTGAAGAGCCACGCCGATTTGATCCAAACCACCCGTGGGCAAATGAACCGCCAATGCCTGATTGGTTTCAAAAGCCAACTCTTCTGCCGACGCAGAACTCAACAATGCTGTAAACAAACTGAACATCATAGGAAATCCCAATACTGTTATTCTACACCATCCCGTGAAGATTCTCAGTGGAAATCAAAGAAGGACAGTGGTACATCTCTCAATGTAGTATACTCTGTTTAGAGCAAGGGTTGTTCTGCTTTCCGCATATTTCAACCCCGTCGCTTGCTTTGGTAAGTCGACCAAAGTCCGTGGGAGAGGTTATGCGTCGTTTCATTCAACACAATACACTGCTCATCTTGGGCACTTTATTTGCCTCGGTAGCTTGCAACACCACCGTTGACGTAAAGCCCGTCGAAGAAAGTACTGTTCAAGAACCCTTAAGCCTTAGCCTATCCGCAACAGTATCCAGTGAATCTGTGTTGGCTGGAGACAGCCTGAATTACACCATCGAGGTGCAGGATCAAAACGGCACTGTAATTGACCGAAATCTGACTTGGGGAGTTTCATCCGACATTGAGGTTGACCTACACAGTACCAGCACCACGTTGATGCCCGTCATTAGCGGAACCCACACCCTCACAGTCCAAGCAATCTATACACCCACTGAGTCAGATTTTGTCAGCGACGAAGATACAGAGGGCATTGTGTTGGAGCAAACCTTCACACTTGAAGTGAGTCCTCTTGGGGTAGAATTTTTAGATTTGCAAGTGGACAAAGGAGTGGCACAGGCAGGAGAAAATGTTCCCTACAGAGTGTGGGCGCTCGATCGCTTTGGAAACCGTGTACAAGATCCAGCAATCGACACCGCCATTGAACTCAGTGCGGACAATCCCAATCTCACGATTGCAACGTCCCAAATCTACAGTACAGTCGCCGATGTATACGGAGTGTCTGCATGGTATGGAGACATTGGAGACACCGAATTCTTGGAAGTCACCCCAGATGGAGCCAATTCCATCACACTGGTTGTGCCTGAAGACGAGTTGGAAAAATACGACTCTGTTCAATGCGACGTGATTGTTGAAGACCGGTTTGGAAATCGCTTGGACAACGAGTGGAATCTTTGGACCGAAGGCATGGGAGTCACCACCGTCAGCCACAACATCGTCACCTTTCTCGACGAAGGCTATTTCACCCTGTACGCCAATACCTATGCGGATGATGGCACAGAATTGACCGACAGTCACGGACCAATCTTGATTGACTCTTCGGGACCCAGCCTCTTTGTCAACACACCATCAAGGGGAACTTGGACTGAGGACGCCACCACCACAGTTTCTGGTACAGTCATCGAAGAATACAGCCTGTTGAACGCCCTTCTCGTCAATGGACTGATCGTTCAACCTGAAGCAGCAGGGACATTCAGCACCGAGACTGACTTGAATGAAGGGATCACGATCATTGAAACAGACGCCATCGACAGCGACGGAAACATCAGCAACGATTCCAGAGCCGTTCTGTCTGGGAATTTCGAACCCAAAGATGAAGGCATCGAGGACGCCATCCAAGCCTACTTAGGCGCCAACGGCATCAATTCTTTGGAAGACAACCTTGAAGCCATTGTTGGAAACATCAACCTCTCCGATGTACTGCCAGCCAATCCTCTCGCCAGCCAAGGCGTCGCGTGGTGCACTGCCTACGTCAACGTCAACAACTTATCCTATGGCAATATTGGGCTCGACATCGACCCTCAAAGCAATGGCTACATCAAACTGACCTTGACCCTGCCAAACATCGGTATGGACCTTGACGTTCCCTTAAACGGTGGCTCTTGGTGGCAACCCTGTCCGGATTTCAGTGGCAGCGTCTCCGCGTCGTCGGTCACCGCAGAAGTGATGTTGAACCCCTACGTCAGCAACAACCAAGTGTATACCAGCATCGCCAGTTCCAGTTCAAACATCAATGGACTCAATGTCTCTTTGAGTGGTTGGGGATCTGTATTGAACTTCATCGTCAATCTCTTTGAAGGGAGCATTGCAGACCTACTTGAAGATGAAGTGTCCAATGTCTTATCCAATGAAGTGCCCCCGTTGTTGAACGACTTTTTACAAAGTCTTGAACTGGTCACCTCCTTTGATTTGATGGGGACGCTGTTCACCCTAGAGGCGTACCCTTCTTCCATTTTTGCCGACAACCATGGGTTGGGATTTGGACTGGAGACCAACGTCACCGCCGATGGATGGACCTTGCCCGACACTGGATTGGGGTCCTTTGCTGAAGGCTATGCCGCTCCAACATTTGCCAGCAACTCAGGCTACAACATCGCCTTGTCCACAGACGTGATCAATCAATTGCTCTATCAAGTATGGGGTTCTGGTTTCATTTCACAGGAGCTCAGTCTCTCCGAATTGGGTGTGTCCGGCAGTGACATTGAAGTACTCTTTCCCAACTCTTCCGATTTGCGCATTACCATTGAACCACTGCTGCCACCGATTGTCACCTATGATACTGGCGCCCTCAGTCTCGAGATGGGTGAACTCTACTTGGCGGTCCACAACGGGGATTACAGCGCTGGAGACGTTCGATTGGAAATTTACACCCACATCTTCGCACCGATTGACATGACGGTCAACGCAACCTCCATTTTGGCCACCGTTGGAGAACCGAACACCTACTTTGATGTGGTTTACCCCACAGAAGGAGCTCGTGGTACAGAAACATTGCTTGGCGCAGTCATTCCAATGCTGTTGCCAACCTTTACCGACGCCATCAGTGAAATACCGTTGCCCTCCTTTTCTGGTGTGACCCTTTCAAACATCAGTTCTGGTGTGGACAACGGTCACCTCACCCTCACTGGAAACGTGTCTTTTTAATAGAACCTCAAAAACTTCACCTTGGAACAGACATGGGCCGTAGACTCAAACTCAAAAAGCGCAAAAAAGAAGAAAAAGAACGCCCTTTTGATGACTCCGACACCGTCATTCAGTGGCGTGAAGACTTCGTACAAGACTATGTCAAAGAACCCTTGCAACGAAAAGCGGTCGAAACCCCCGTCGTTGAACGTGTGGTCACCGAAGACATGGAAAAGGACATGTTGGTCAACGATGAAGACGACGACCTGGGCGTACGCACCCGAGAAAAACAACTTCCAGCGATGCCTTTGGATGCCGAGTTCATGAACAACATGCGCGAGAGCGTACCCACAACGATTCTCAAAGATGTGCAAAACAACCTGCGCTTCTACAACGACGCCATTCGAAATCCAGCCACAACAGAATTGGCAAAAGTGTTTCTGCTGGGTGTCATTCGACAGTTGCGCTATTGGGCGATGAGCCAAACTCCTCAGGTCGACGTGGAACAAGGTCAAACGGCAGTGGATTGGGTCCTCAACAACCTTCTCGGACGCATTGAACAAGACATGTCCCTGTTGTCCAAACACTTCAGCCCTGAAATCGACAAGGCCTACTTTCGCCGTTGGGGACTGGAACTGAACATTCTAAAACAAGAACTGACTCTGCGCAAAGACATCTCCGACACAGAACGTCGGCAAATCGAAGAACAAGGATTTGATCCCCTCGATCCAAACGCCGCACAACAAATCGACATCCCCAGCCAGAACATTCTAAAGTGGATCGAAAACCACCCAGATCAGGTGGACATCATTTTGGGAGACGCCACCCAACGTGAGAAATTGTTGGGATTGGTTTGGTCGGAAGTGTTCAACCACGATGGCAACATTGCATACCTCAACCTGCTGGCTGAACTCAAAGTCCGTGCTTCAATGGACGCCCAACAAGCGGACACACTCAACACACTGCTCAAAAATCTACAAAAAGGGAATGAAGATGCACTCGCATCTCTCCAACAAGATGGTGATTTTGCCAATTTATTGAGCGACATTCACTTGGCGACCACCACGTTGCGGGGAACACACGCCATGAGTGTCCTCCAAGAATTGTTTTCTGCATTTGGCAACAACCCCGACACACTCTCCATCAAAGCCAAGGATGGGTCAGAGACACTCTCCAGCATTGTGCACAACATTGCACATTGAACCGGAATCGCCTACATTGCGCTGAATGTCTAACGTTCTTGAACTATCTAGTGCTTTCGAAGCATTTCTCCTTATGAATTAGGAAAAACCATGATCAATCTCAAAGACACCGCCGCCGCTTTTTTGACTTACAAGGGCTGGCCCATCTTCGCCACCAATGACCCGAATTTGATTTGCACCCAGTTCAAAGGACACAACGGCACTTGGAACACTTTCATTCAATGCCACCCAGAGCAACCCATTGTGTTGATTTACTCTTTGTTTCCACACCCCTGTCCAGAACACAAAGAACAGGACTTGTTGCGTTTGATCGCTCAACTGAACGATGGGCTGATGGTTGGAAACTTTGAATACAGTTTTGAACATCGAGAAGTCCGTTTCAAAACATCGATGAACGCCACCTACATGAACGAGAAATTGGAAATATTTGATGCGCCCATCTACCACAATTTCTTGGCGATGGATCAATACTTTGCGCGACTCAAAGCCCTTGTGCATCCAAATCCTTAACCATAACCGCCCGTCTCTTTGGCAAAAACAAGTCTCCTCCAATCGAAATTCAATGATGCGATGCAACATGAAATGAGATAAGAGAAATGGGTACTAATTGAAATTGGAGTTAATTATGAGTCTTCCTGAACCGTTTTATAAATGGCGTCCCCATCCATGGCACGGATTGAGTGTTGGACCCGACGCGCCCAATGTTGTTCACGCGTACATTGAGATTACACCGTTTGACTCAGTCAAATATGAAGTGGACAAAGAGACTGGTTACCTTCGAGTAGACCGTCCACAACGCACATCTTCTCATCCTCCGACACTGTATGGATTCGTTCCCCGGACATATTGTGGAAAGCGTGTGCAAGCTCTCTGTCCTGGTTCAAAATCTGGAGACTTCGATCCCTTGGACATTTGTGTCTTGAGTGAACGCCCCATCACAAAGGCAGAAGTCATCTTGAACTGCATCCCTGTTGGGGGTCTACAAATGATTGATGGCGGTGAGGCCGATGACAAAATCATTGCTGTATTGGTGGACGATTCCATCTGGGGTGACGTCAAAGACATTTCAGAGTTGCCCGATCAACTGGTTGAGCGTTTGCGTCACTACTTCTTGACCTACAAACTCAAGCCCGGTCAACCCACCACAACACAAATTGACGTGATTTACGGAGCAGAGCACGCACACCGTGTCATAAAGGCATCTCAAGAAGACTACTTGGAAGCCTATGGTGAGGTCTTGATGAAAGATGCTGCCGACAACGAATAAGTTTTTTGGTCCAGCTACTAAAACCCTCTAGGTCGTCAGATTCTAGAGGGTTTTGTTGTTTGGACGACCGACTCTTTCTCCAAGCCGTTTCTCAATCTTTGTCTCAATGTTTCTCAAAGAGATACACATTTCGTGCAAGGTGTGACACTTCTATACCCTGCCATTGTGCGATCCATTTCATCGTCTCAGTGTGGTAAAAAGCGACGTGACTTTTCTCACGAATGTAATGCCAGTTTACAAACGCTTCTGGTTGCTGATAGCGATCGCTGACCTGTGTCATCACAAACAATTTTCCAGTCGATTTGAGCAAGCCCAACAATTGAGTCCATGATGCTCTTGGGTCATGAAAATGTTCGACGACTTCGGTACAGGTAATCAAATCATACCGCTGTTCAAGCAAGGCGTTGTTGGGATAGAACAACGGGTCATAGTTGTCCATCTGCCACCCAGACTCTCCGAGAACGATGGAAATGGTCGGTCCAGGGCCACACCCAAAATCCAACAGTTGAGGATTTGAGGGGATGTCCTTGTTCAAACATTCCAGAACCGGCTTGGTCACAGGACTGAGAAATTTCCGATAGCCCAAATCGGTGGGATCATTGTTGTGCGCCTTATACTCCGAACGCTCTTCGTCCAGAGTGGGGTGTTGACGCTCCATCAGTTGAATCAAGCCACAAGAGGCACAGCGAAAGTATACACGTCCTTTCCACGTTGCAAAAGAGTCTGTTTGGGCTGTACACAATGTGCAAATGGTCATCCTATGTCCTTGTGTAAATGGATACAGTATGGTGACTGTTCTCTTCGAAATGATCGATACTTGGTATTCAATACAGAGTTGAAGATCAATACACCCCCATCGATAAAGATACTGCACACATGGACGATTTGGATATTGACGGTAACCGAACTATATTAAATTAGGCTGTTTTAACAATCACCACAGGAAATGCTCATGCCCAAATACCTAGCTCTGATACTGGTTGCAACACCTCTGCTCAGTGCCTGCGGACTTGACGCCGGTATCCCCGTTCCCAATACTGTAGAGTTTGAAGAGTCTCTCAGCGCCTATCAAATTTATCAAGGTGATATGGGTACTTTAACGCCATCAGCAGACTATCAGCTGCTAGAACTGAAGTCACCACTTTACTCAAATTATTCATTGAAACAGCGTCTGGTTCATTTGCCTGAAGGCACACAAATTCAGCACCTCGACAATGGTATTCCATCGTTTCCAGAAGGGACCATTCTGGTCAAGACGTTCTATTATCCCATCGATGAAAGGGATTCTTCTCTTGGACATCAAGTTGTGGAAACCAGACTCGAAGTCCTTTCTGAAGGGGAGTGGAATGTTGGCACCTACGTTTGGAATGGGGAGCAAAGTGACGCTGAACTCATCCTCAAAGGCAAAGACACCACCGTGTCATGGATCGACGCAACTGGGGACGAGCGCACCATCGATTACCATTACCCCAGTGAAAAAGAATGTGTGGCCTGTCACCAACAGAACGAGGCTGTTGCGCCCATCGGTCCATCCATGCGCAATCTCAATATCGAAATCCTTGAGGACAGCGACCCCCTCAATCAAATCGACCATCTTCAAACACTCGAATACATCGCTTCCGTGGATGCCACATCGATTTCTCGCATCCCAGATTACAAAGATGAGTCTCTTCCACTCGAAGACCGAGCCCGTGCCTATCTAGATATGAACTGCGCCCACTGCCACAATCCTGGCGGATGGAAAGAAGCCTCCAATCGTGACTTTGATTTCCGTTTTGAAACCAGCCTTCAAGATTCTCACATCGCTGAGAAGAAAGACAAAATCAAGCGGGTTCTGGAAAATGGAGAAATGCCCTATTTGGGTGTGACTGTCCTTCACGAAGAAGGCGTCGCACTGGTTGTGGAGTATTTGGATTCTTTGTAAGCCAAAGTCTATGTACCCTTAGACTCAAACGGTTAGAAGTGGACACCCTCTTTCACTCTATATAGGCTTGATATGTCTTCTTTATCCGCAATCATTCTCTGCCGAACTCAGCAACCTGGCAACATTGGTTCCGTGACACGCGTCATGGCAAACTTTGGCTTCACCCAACTGATTTTGGTCGATCCACCACAAGGATGGCGACAGGATCACAACCTGCTCAACATGTCGAATGGATACATAGATAAGTTGGAACACATCCAAGTCGTTGATAGTTTAGAAGATTTGAGTGGGCAATTTGGTGGGCTGATTGGCTTCACACGAAGAGCCGGTGCCACCAGACCTGTCCTCGGAGAACTCGAAGATGCGGTTGCCCAAGTTGTAGAGACCAAACAACCCGAACGCTTTGGACTGGTCTTTGGCAATGAGCGCACGGGACTGTCCAAAGAAGAACTGGCGCACTGTGACTCACTTTACACCATCGCCACCACCAAGGAACATGGGTCCCTCAATCTCGCGATGGCCACAGGTGTCGTGATGTATCAACTCGCTAGAGAAGCCAAATCAATACAGCCTTACGCAGACGGCACCGACATCAAACCAGAACCGATCATCTCCACCAGTGACGTCAATCAGCGAACGAATGAACTCTTAGACACAATTGGTCAGACCGGCATCTTTGACAACGGCAAAGACCAGCGCTCACAGGCAGAGATCTATTTGCGGAAGATATTGATGCGAGCGCGTCTTACAGGATTCGAATCGCGATGGTTGCAGCGGATGGTGATGCGGATGCGGGCTCATTTGCGGTCTGGGGAGTGAAGTCACTGCGTGAACTTAAAGCATCTGAATAGACCTCAACGATGTCTTTAAAGAACTCAATACCCTCTAGTCTTTCCAATGTTGTTAATCGCATTGTATTTCGGAGCCTGTTTGGCACATTTCGAATCGGTGTTTGAAGGGTCAATGGTTTACCAAGTTCAAATAAATAAAATGGTTGGGTGTCCTGTGATATCAGACCTGTCTGCTCTTCCGTCAATTCATTTCTCGGTTTCAAAAACACATTCCTAACTGGCCACAACAGACATACTTCTTTGACCGAAGGATTTTGAGGCGATGTGTTTGCCAATGCCAAAAATTGAATCTCACTCACTACATGAGTTTTATATTTTTTTGAAAATGTATTTTGAGGCAGATGAAACCACTTCGCAGTTCCTTTTTGAAACTTATTTAGATATCCTTGAGCATTATCGCAATCTCCACTTACAGAAACAGTCAACGTTAAGTCTGAATATAACGATTGCGTCATCGAAATGGGAGAGATGCGTACAAAGTCTTGCAGCACCATACTCTCATGCAATCTTGTCGGCTTGTGTATCTGATTTAGAACCCCAATCTGCTTGATTAAAAACTGTCGGAGCCATAGACTTCCCTCCCCATCGCGTAAACTTGGCAACAATGGAAATGCACCAATTCCAATTTCTTTGATGGATTGTTCATATGGAAATGCATGTTCAACTTGATCAAAATAGCCAGGATACAAGGCAAATGCTCCAAACACAGGTCTTGATTTTTGATTTTCCACATCTCCATAAGACAAATGAATGAGCGCATCTCTGTACCGATGAAGTTGATTGATGGCATCATCAGGTACACAATCTGTATTTGATGAGGTATTGACAGTCTTCAACCTATACTTGGCATCAAACAACCAAAGGCACTTACGACCATCGGGAAATGATATCTCCAACAGAATATCAGGGCGTTGAGTGACTAGATATGAACGAATCGGATTTCCGTTGGATCTAAAAACTGGTTCATGAGCCAACCTAGCTTTTAAGCCATCGGCACGTTCGAATTTAAATGCACCTGCCATACCGTCCTTCAAACGATACTCAAAGAAATCTTTCTTCTGTAGAGAAGTATTGCTTGATGACACTTCTACAAACTGTAGTTGCTCAATGAGAATGCTTCGAACTTCCAAGAAACACCAAACCTCATAAATCTCCGCTACAGATTTCATCGAGATTGTGCTCTGGTTGGCAAATACATCCAAATAATATTTCAGTTCCTGCCATGCTCGATATACCGTTCGATACCCAGTCCGTTGCTGCAATACAAGTGTGCTCTTTCCAAACTGCCTTAGAACACCGACTTCTTTAAAAAATGGCTGGTTTTGTATTGCCCTCAGTGGCGTTGTCCAGCTTTGAATTTCTTGTAAGAAATGATCAGACAGCCTTTGACGCTCTGGACTTTGATTGACCAACATTAGTTTGGTGTGAAGTCGATTGAGTGTTTTCAGACAACTATCAACAACCATCTTTATAAAACGATTTTCTAAAGTATCAACACTCAATCGTTTGCGTTCTACAACATAGCGTTTACTTGTTCTTCCTTTCGCTACATCAGCTCGAACCCTTTCTATCAATCTTGGATGGCACTTGCCTTTGATTCTATCAGCTTTTTGGTGTCGTACCGTAGATTGAAGACGTGCATGAGGTGCATTACAAATTACTTTCAAACCATCTTCGAACTGTCTTCGCAGTGACGCAAAATTGACCAACCACAACAACGGAAAATCTTGTCGTTTATTCACACGAGAAACATCTTGTTCGGTTGTTCTCGCAAGTCTAAATCGCAACAATGGATATGTCGTATCAATCTTGTCATACATGATCGGTAAATCTGAATGTAAATCCATTTTCGTTGGAAGAACTTCAAATGATACAGCCGATCGATGCTCAACACCATCAATTACGTAATGCATTGACAATCGAAACCATCCCAAATCATTTCGAGTTCCAATCGTACCAGTCAATCTAGGGGCGTTACTCTTCCTAGATACAAATCGAAAACTTTCCTCTACCAGATTCAATCGATGTGTCACCCAAGCATCTGTTACTTCCTTGCAAAAGGTCCATTCTATTTGATACTGTAGATTTTCAAAAAATAACGGAGTTTCAAGTGATATCTTGTCATACTCTCCCTTTTCTACAGACACCTCAGATTTGTATATCGTCGGTTCTGAAACCAAACAAATACCGGGAGAAAAACACAACGTTGTTGATTCTTTTTCCCTCTGACGTTTTGACAACATGTCGTTAAACGTATCGAGACGTTTTGACACATTTCGAGACCAAATCGAAAGTTCAAAATGCTCCGTCTCTAAATGAACCAGCTCAGGCATATGTGTACCCAATCACTATCACGGCCAAAATGTCGTAAAACCAAACTGATCCAATCGCTTCGACATCCACTCTAGTTTTTGCCTCGAGCGACACGAAATCAAAATTGTCCCACCATCCATCGTTTCACGATGTAAATCTGGACGTGCTGTGTCCATCCAAATTGCTGAAAGGTTCTCTGCCAATACTGTTTGTAAAGAGGTCAACAATGTATTTTCTGAGCCAGCCTTGGCCAATTTTTCCAAATCACCTTCTATTCTGGGCAACACCTTGGACATAAGAAAATCATCCCATACCGCTTGTAGAGTTGCTTCATCCTCAATTGTATGGGATTGTACACTAAGCAACAACTCATTTAATGCTCTAAATGCCAATTCAAAAGTCGTATCTTTGAGAACAGCATTGATGGTTTTCAGAAACTGAATGGATTTTTTACCATCCGGATCAACAGAGCAAAAGTGTCTATGCATTGAAGAGTTTGACATATGAGGAAATGAAAAAATCTTCGACTTTGTTTGAGGATGAAAGAAGGCATCGAAATCATTCGGATAGAACTCACCAAAATCGATTGTCAGTGCCCTATCGAGAACCTTACGTGAAAATCCGTGCGTAGTCTCGTCCATATTTACAGTTCCCACGACCACAAGATTCGGAGGTATGGCAATACCATTTTGTTGAAAGAACTCCCACAAGCCTTCATTATCATGCAATCCCAAATTGTTTTGCACAGCAAAACGCTCTTCATCAAAAAAGTCATTGAATATAGTACTTTTCAACAGTGAATCACACCTGTATGTAAACTCGTTCTCCGACCACTCCCACTCACGCGTTTCCAGAATGGACAAATAATCCGCAAAGTATTGCTCTACCGGAGCGAGATTCATCTCATCAAGACACAACCAAAATGGTCTAACACGTGTCAGTTGGTCCTGTGAACCGAGCACCACTCCTTCTTCCAATCGAATGCCACAACGCAACAGTTCTTTCCAAGCCTGCACGATAAAATGCAACACATCTGTTACAACGTACTCTGCCTTACCACTTAAACGTGTTGTATACCCCAGTAAATCAGATGGCTCATGCCAATCTGGGCGTACAGAAACCAAACAATACGTATCTTCCAACCACCCATTTGGATTGGTTAACTTGGCTTGTTCACGAACGAATCGGGTTTTTCCGGTCCCAGAAATACCTGCTAGCAACATGAATGGCTTGGATAGTTTTTGGGCTTCGATGGGTGGGTCCTCTGGATGTTCTGGTGGTGATTCCACAACACAAAACTGGACATTATCTTTTACTATGGCATCGAATTTTGCAGACCATTGACGCAACTTAGTATCCAATTCACTACTTGAGAAGAATCCTATTCCCAATACATCTTCGATTGCCTTACGGGTTCTGTACCCATCAAATTTCCATGAACGCTCTCTTGAATCTAATAACGATTGATAGCGTGATAGAGTCATATCCTTCAAACCAACAAACTTACCCGGAGCAAAAGATGAAGTACTTTGGTCATATACAAAGTATGTTGATTGTTGAATCAATGTTGTTGCGATCTGACTTTGACTAATTAATCCATTGTTAAAGCTATACGTATTAGAAACAATCTCCTGCTCGGTTTGAACAAACTTCAAATCATTCTCATCTGGATTACTAAAAGCTTCAGGACCAAAGATCTCCAGTATTTGTGTTTTCAACATTCCAGCTGACTCTTTGTCACATTTATTGCTATTGATCTGACGTATAAACTCTTCCTTTACTATCTCAAGCAACATCGGATTCTCATCTTTTAACCAATACCAAATCAAACGTTCTAAGTATGGAATTGACCTCCTTAACGCTGCGTGACCAGAACTCTGACTGACTTTATTAGCGATCATGTATTGTGCATCAAACTGACTTTGCAGTGACCTACACTTTTTTCCAAACGAATCGGGTTCCGTCAAATCTTCATGGAGTTCTGCTTTAACGTTTTTTAAAAACTGTAGTAAAGCACCAAAGTAAATTGGATAAACGTTTTTTTGCCGAGGATGTGGAATAATATTCATATCGTACCTATTCAATAAAACATCATATCTGACTAATAAGAAAACAGCTATGGACAAAAGAGGGTGACACCCTCTCCCATACTTCTGTTGGAGGCAAAATGGATGAGTAAGGTTGACAGTTACCGAGAACTATACTCTAATATACCTTTCTCAAGCGAAACACCCTAGACCTCCCTCTCACAGTTTTGATGAGGGAGAAATGGATGAGGGAGAAATGGATGAGCAAGGTTGGCGAGCACAGAGGCCATACTTCCGCACACCTCGTGCAAGAAGCTACTGAATGCCAAGCACAACAACACCTCTTGATGAGGGAGAAATGGATGAGCAGGTCCGATGAGTGCTAAGAGGCCATACTTTCGTATACTCACGCTGTAAGCAAGGCCATTCAACATATATACCAAATACCCCTATTTTTGATGAGGGAGAAATGGATGAGCAAGGTTGGCGAGCACAGAGGGCTATATTCTTATATGCCCTCAAGCGAAACAGCCTTGATCGCCATTTATCCCCATCAAAATTAGCCGACGGCAGTAATTGCTCCTTTCACGGACACCTTCCCAGCACCCTTGATGTCCACACCGACACCACCTTCGATGGCCACTTTCATACCACCCTTGATCTTCATGTTCATGTCGGATTTGATGATGACGTCCTTTCCTTTGATGTCCACACCTTTGGTTCCCGCAATGATGACTTTGCCACCTGCCTTAATGTTGATGTCTCCATCGGACTTCAACGTAATGGCTTTCTTTTTGCCATCCAGTTCCACGGTGAGCCCTTTGATTTTGATGTGCACCTTAGAAGTTTTGTCATCAAAGACGAGTTCTGCACCTTTCCCTGTTTTTAACGAAATTTTCTCTTTGCCTTTTTCATCTGAGATTTCCAAGGTGTGTTTGGAACGGGTCTGAAACTGCTTGATGTTGTTCTTGCCGTCTTTGTCTTTGATTGCAGGCTTGTTTTTCTTGTCGTAGACCGAACCCAAAATGTACATCGAGCCGATTCGATCCCCTGCACCACGTAGAACGGCGACCATATCGCCCACTTCTGGAAGGAGCAAAGACCCGTAACCTTTGGAGGCATGGGAATGAATCATGCGAATCCAAGGCATTTCAACGGCTTTTGCCAAGTTCTTGAGGGACACTTGTACACGACCCAAACCCAATGGGTCTTTGGTCGACTTTACGGTAGCAAGGAAGACGATTGGCTTTTGACTTTTATCAATCATGGGACGCTCTGTGGAAAATGTGCCAGAAAGATGACCTCCACATTGGGTGAAGGCATGAGGCTTCGGTTATACTGTTACCATAACTGTAATTCAAAAAAATGTCTTTGGAGAGAGAAAGATGTCCACACAACGATTGAGCGCGAACCGAAGCCACCTCAAAGGGAACAACTTGTTGGTGTTTCCGGACCACACACCCGACGCAGAAGTGCTTGAACAGGATCAACTTCGAGAATCTGACAATGCAGAACACATCTTTCCAACTGGACACAAACTCCAAGTCAACATTGATGGACAGTCCATTGCCATTGAAGACATTCACGGTCAGTTACAGGTTGAGATTGACATTACCGCCAATGGACCACAAATACGATTGAACGGTGGGCAACTGGATCTCCATTCTCCAGAGAACATTGCATTGGACTGCCAATCCTTCCGTGTCCAAACGGCTGGCGACACAAATATTGTTGCCAAAGGTCGGGTCAACATTGATTCAACAGAGCAGATGCGTTTCACTTGTGCGGATGAAGTTTACGTTCGTGGAAAAGTGATCTGGTTGAACTAGTCCTTAACGCTCTCCACTTTTGACGCCTTATACATTCACTGAAAACATCCACGCCTTGGAGTAGACAATGCCACCTGCCGTATGCTTGGGAGACATGATCAAACAAGATGCTCCCCATTGCCACGCGCCAATTCATCCTCCTGCACCAGTTCCGACTCCAGCACCCCATCCTGGACTGCCACTGTCCTTGATCGAAGGAAAACCCACAATTATGATTGGCGGAAAACCCGCAGCAACCGCATTGTGTAAATCCGCTCCATGTACGTTGCCTGGCTGTGTTCCGGGAGGACCAGGAATGATCACCAAAGGGTCGATGACCGTCAAGTTCCAAATGATGCCAGCCGCAAGACTCAACGACATGACCTCTCACCCTGCGTGTGTAGCGCCCATTCCTGCCCCCGTTGGCAAAGTGATGGGACCAGGAAATCCAACCGTCATGATTGGAGGCTAATTGCGATTTAGCCACTTTGAATATTACGCTCCCCAGTGCCCATTGTGCATTCAGCAACAACAGGGATTCCACCCTCTGGACTTGCACGTCCACAACGGAAACAAAGAATGGATTGAAGAAGGCAACTTTGTCTGCAATCATTGTGGGGCAATCTATCCAGTCATTCGAGGCATTCCGATTTTGGTCCCTCAAGTGGGAACCTACTTACAACAGTACTATTTGCATACGCTGTGGGATACAAACACGACGAAACACCACTGGCAATGGCTCTCTGAAGGTTCTGGAGCGAACTCAATCATTTCATCAACTCGATCGTACATTTCAACCTACATGCACTCACACTATGGGGATTTGGATCCCGAAGAAGCAAACAAGCGCAACCAGATTGCCGAGTTGCTGTCCAACACTGCCCAAACAGCCTGTGCGGAAGGTCCAGTTCTCGACGTAGGATGTTCTGTTGGTCGCAGCACTTTTTGGCTGGCGAAACAACACAAGCGTCCTGTACTGGGACTGGATCTCAACTTTGCCATGCTGATGCACGCACAAGATGCGCTCCGCCACAATAGAGTGCGCTATGGACTACGAAGAAATGGCGTTGTGTATGACTGGAAAGAGTACGAAGTCGAGTTTGCGGGGGCTGGATGGGTCGATTTTTGGGTCGCCGATGCCACTTGCCTTCCCTTTGTCAACGGCCGAATCGGTCGAGCAAATACGCTCAATGTGTTGGACTGTACCACGTCTCCGACCCAATACCTACAAGAATTGAGTAGAACATCCACCGAATGGCACTCTTTCTGTCCCTATGACTGGTCCAGCGCTGTCACTGAGTTTGCCCAATGGTTGGGTGGTCACAGTAGTTACAGTCCATGGAAAGGCAGTCCAGAAGAAGTGATTCGCTACTTGTTGTCAGAAGAGAACCCAGACCCCATTCTGTCAAAGCACCGCATTCATAGAGAAATCCCATCCTTGCATTGGGATGTTCGTCTACACGCGCGTTCGACGACACAATATCAGGTCCATTACATCCATGCAGTCCATCAAGACTTTCACCCAGCCCCAATAGCCGACACAGGATCTTGAAATGAATTTTCAGCAACATGTTGAAGAACGTCTGGACAATGTCAGTGCACGACTGGGTCTCACGCCTTTGTGCAAAGAGATTCTCAAAATACTGGCGATGGTCGATTGCAAAGATGATCTCACAGAAGAACTCCGCAAAGCCGATGCCTATGATCGTCCCGGTGTACTCTCTTGGAAAACACTGGCTGAACAAGTGCCCTCCACACAAGCGACATTGCTTCCCTTGGAACGGGCTGTTCTCACACTGGCTGATTGGGGATTGGTACAGATTGTGGGTCGAGGCATTCAAGACCCCGTCACACCTGGTCCCTCTGCACTCAGACTGACCTATTGTGGCCGTGTGTGCATCGGACTCTCTCCAGCACTGGGTTTGCCCAACAATCCAAAGTTTGTACCCAAGAAGTGCAGTTGGAAGATCGTACACTCTGCATCCAAAGAACGACTGCTCCACCACTGTGGGCTCCTGTCAAAGGACGTGCGACAACACCATTTGGTCGCTCAAAAAGGCAGCGATGCAGACATTGAACGACTGTGTGGCATGATTGCAGTACACATTTGCACCTTTGGCATCGCCGTGGTGGATGGTTTTGCCCTTCACAGTGCTGCGAACGCCGATATCCTGCACAGCATTTTGACCAGAACCCAATCTGCCAACGCCCCACGCATCTTGATGATGCCCGATCCCACATTCATTCGACATACAGCACAAGCCATCGGCGCGACACTGGAATGGATTGAACCCAGTCCACACGTCAGAAGAGATCAAGTGGTGCTAGACGATGTCATTTCTCAAGCTCTACTGCAAAACAAGTCTGGATCTGAGGAACGAGACATTTGTGGAGTGCCAGACTCATCCATCGCAGAACCCAAACGGTGCAATACCCAATGGGAAGACTTGATCCTACCCGAAAATGTACAGTTTCAATTGGAGCAAGCCCGTAAACACGCAGACTATCGTCTCAATATTCTGCCAACGATGCCTGGCTTCAAAGATCGTCAGGTGGGATATCGTCTGCTGCTCTCTGGACTTCCAGGCACGGGGAAATCCATGACGGCAGAAGCATTGGCAACGGCACTGGACCGACCGTTGGTCAAACTGGACTTGTCGAACGTATTGAGCAAATGGCTGGGGGAGACAGAAAAGTTAATTGGGCAGATATTTGATGTGGCTGAAGCAGCTGGAGCGATCCTAGTACTGGATGAAGCAGAGGCTCTTCTTCGTCAACGAAGCAGCAACCAAGGAGGTTCTGGTCTCAGTACGGGTGTTGCCTATATCTTGACTCGTTTCGACAGTTACAGTGGCATCTTGGTCGCGACCACCAACCGCATCGAAGATTTGGATGAGGCGTTCTTTCGACGCTTTGACGACTATGCTGTCCTGCCCATACCCGATGCGCCAACCCGTCAAAGTCTGTGGCGAAAAATCATGGGCGAGCATGAAGGGGTCGACTATGACCTACTCGGCAACAACTTTGCCATCTCCGGTGGACTGATTAAGGGAGCCGCAATTCGAGCTCGAGCTTGGGCATACGGATTGGACAGACCGGTCACCACCCCATTTGCCTTGGCTGCATTGGTGCGAGAGTTGGAAAAGAACAACCGCAACAGCAAGGAAGCAAAGGTTCCCAAATATCGCCGCCAAATCAATATCCTGTTGGATGGTGGAGATTTGTCGAAACTGGATTAGAATGGAATCGATTGTCCATCCCAAGCAAAGAATCCACCTGTATCTTTGGCGGTCACATTTGAAATCACACTGGAGAGTTCATTGACAGAACGGGTTGCCGTAAACAGTTTATTGGGATCGTATCGAGCCGTGAACGGTTCAGACAATGCAGTATCAACAGTCCCAGGATGCAGAGAAACGATGGCCAGTTCAGGATGCTTGCGCCAAGCCTCTATCGACAACGTTTTTACAAACATATTGTGTGCTGTCTTGGAGGCGCGATAGGAATACCATCCACCCAATCGATTGTCTTCGATGCTTCCAACCCGTGCGGACAAGGATGCAAAAACAGACCGTCCCTGTCTCGGCATCAGTGAAATGAGGTGTTTACCCAGCAGCGCGACCGCAAAGGCATTGATGGCAAAGACATCGTGCATCGTTTGTGCGTTGAGGTGGCGCCACGTTTTTTCTGGGCCGAACTCAGATGTGTGCAAGATTCCAATGCAATTGATGATGAGATTTGGTTTCACACTCGCCTCTTTCAAATACTTTGCGAGGGCTTCGATGGTTGCTTCTTCGCGGACATCCACCTGAACCCAAGTCACTTTTGGATGCTGAAATTCGGTCGAAATGGGACTTCGATGGGTGGCCACAATGCTTTCAACCTGACCGGATGATTGCAACTGTTGAACAAATTCACGGCCAACACCACCATTCCCACCGATGATGACTGCGCGTATGGGGTCTGTAAATCCGAGCATGATGCCTCCTGTGTGTAGAAGACATGTAGGTCAATGACGCTGGAAAGCAATCAGTTCTTGGCTTTCTGCTCCATCTCAAAATCAACGTAGATACTGAGGTTGGCAACAGATTGAATCGCCGCCTCGGCAGCATCTTCAAATACACCCGTTGGCCAAGGACAGCTGGCTGAAGGCGAGACAGAAATCTGCTTGTCCCCACTCGCCACAGCTGTCAAATCTGGCAGAATCGGTTGACCAGGAACAGAAGGTTCTGGATTCTTCAACATTTTTGATACCAATTCCTCAACACAGTACCCAACTGGTTTATCCAGCACTCCACTGGCTGGAGACGGCAATCGATTGTAGGCATCCCACAAGGCCAAAGACCACAAGTGCATTTGACTGGGCACCACAACGGGACGCGTTCCTGTGTCGGTCGTCAACAAAGTGAACTGGACCTCTCGCATCCCAATCGCCAACGTAGTCGCCGACCAACGCGCCGCCATCCGTGGGTCTCCGAGTTGCTCAGCCAACTGCTCTGAACCGGCTTCTCCACCCGCTGATAAATTCTGCGCGCCAAACTCTTTGGCAACGCGGGTACTCAACCCCCATGGACCCATGCGATTGATACCACCTTCTATGGAGGAGTACTCCAATGGGCAAACCAAGTCTCTGTCTGGATGCCAAGTCAACATGTATCGCGGCAAATCTGCACCGAGCACAGGGTTTTGCTCCAAACAAAAGTCCATCTCTTGAGCGTTTGCTTGAACGGTGTCAATTGCCATCACAACCGCTTTTAACGTATTCTTGCTGTACTGCTCGTCAAATGGCGCCGTGGGTTTAGACACCATCCGTTTTCCACCGATGTCTTCGGACACCGACTGAGAGAAACTAAAGTTCAACGCCTGCTTGGCAAGCACCTTCTTCTGCTCTGCGATGTCTTTGAGGCGCCCGGCCAATGCCTGACGCTCTTCCAAACAGGCCATCTCGTTGGCAAGCGCGTTGGCGCGAGACTCTTCGAGCACCTCTTGTGCGTCTTCCATTTGAGCGACTTGATCTTCAGCCTGCTGAGCCGCTTGGTTTCGATTGTAAGCAGCGTACACCGCCAAGCCAATTACCAAACCGACGGACAACACGATCGCGATCACATAGGGATGGATTCCGACTCGACGTGCAAACTTTTCGAGCCACGAACGGATGACAATCCCGTTGAGGGTAATGATTTGGAAGACCGAATTGTACAAGAACCACCCAGAAGATACACCTGGAGACTCTTTGTGCTTCAACGAGCCACCACCCACGGCGGCTGAACGATTGAAAGCATCCGATTCCATCTGCATCGTCAACAAGATTCTACGGGTGTCTTGTAAAATGACCTCTATGCGAGAACCGTGCTGAATCTCTCCACCCTCTGTCAACCGTGAACGGACGTTGGGGCGAATCAAGTCAATGTGGCATCGAGCCCCCATCTTTCGAATTCGAAACAACGGTGGATCCCCTGCTCCTGGGTCATATACGTCAAGTTCTGCAACCAGCAAAGCCTCTGGGGGGGGATCTTCGTGGGCAAACAACAAAATGCTTGAACGGATTGAAGATGCTGAACCGTGTCGGACATCGCTCAAAATGTAAAGCCTAAACCGTTGCAACATCTCGACTTCGAGCGAGATCATCAACGGCATCGTATCTGGTTCTAAACACTGTACTGTAATCATATCCTGTCTCTTCTCTTATCGACCTTGTTTATCGACCTTGGGGTCGTCTCGACTTTTGTTCTGACTGTACGTTTGCATTGACACCTGGCGTGAAGGATGGAGTCCCACCAACGCTCAATGAAACCGCCATGTGTAGCGTCGGCTGTAACGGTCGTTGCAAGGCTTGCATCAACCCCGTAAAGTCAGAATTGCTCAAACTGTTTCCGGGCAAGAGTGTAATGGGCATGTACAAATCTTCGTCCATGTCTTCAACCTGCGTCAACGCCTTCGCCACACGATCATCTCCCAACACTTCACCGACTGCATTGGCATAGCCAATGATTTCGCGATCAAAGGGTGGAGGTGGGATTCGCACTTCAATGCCACGCTGCAACTGCATCCCAGCCGTCAACACGCTCATCGCCTGTACAGCAACCGGTGCATCTCTATCGGCAGTACCCCTTGCGCCCTCTCCCACAACCGCCAAATAATTCACCTTGATCGACGCTCCGGGCACCCATGTCAAGGAAGGCAGTCTGGCAAACTGTTCGCCTCCAAGGTCTGTGACCCAAGAGGTTCCCGTACCTGTATCCGCTTGCGACGCATACCAGTCCGCCAACGGCTGTGGCAACCTTGAGATTTGAGGAGCAGGATGGGGCTTTCCGGCATGAGGTCCCTTGGTCATCTTGGGGTATTTCTCCATGATGCACTCGGTAAACAATTCTCCCAATTGACCCCAAACAGTCGGCATTCCAGGCACACTGCCTTTGTGAGATCGAAGACCCATCAGCGACAACTCTCGATACGGAGTGGCAATTTGAGAATCGGCGCCGCCCATTCTGTATGGAAACAACACCACGTGACTGGCCACCGAACCTTCAGGAGGAAACTGACCGTATACCTCCGTGGTTTCCAATCCAGCACTGCGCAACAAGTCCCGTGCCCATCCTTCGACAGACTCGTGAACATTGCTCATGACTTGACTGATGTACGCAAATTGATTCATTGTTCTGGCCTCTCTTCGGGAAGTCTAAAGTGTGTTCGCCAACCAACGACGTAAGTATCCGAATACAGCAAATCAAAGACCCTATCTGTATCCGATGCCACCAGTACACCACCTCGTTGATATCGAAGGAATACCCCACCATTGAAAATTGGGTGATACGGTGAGAAATTGGCCCAATCACTGCGTGGGTTTCGAATGAGGTTGGCAGCCCACGCTTCAGCGACCAATGTCCCTTCCATTCCATTAAAAGACGGTCCAACGAGGAATGCACCTCGAAGCCCCCACTCGGTTCTGTTGAGGTGTGTTGAACCAGAAGGCGCCATCGCACCCCATGTGCTTTGTGAGCGGAAGGTTCGAGACAATGGACTGGGGTCTGGAGAGTGACGGATACCGAAAGACGCCCCAGTTTGGGGTCTCAAAGACCACGTATAGCTGGGTGTTATCACCGATTGATCTCGGCTGGACCCACTTTGACCATTCAATCGATCGGCCACGATGGAAATATCTGGTGCATCTGCTTGGTAAAACCACGCTTTGCCGGCATGCAACACATCCAAATGCATTTCCAGTCCAACCTCATAAGCCAATCTCGGATCATCTCTGAACCACTTGGTCACCAATGACGATGCGCCAATGGAAACCCCATCGGTGACCGCAATGTACTCCTTTGAAGGATCGCACTGTTCTACCGAACTCAACGAGGTGTTGTTCACGTCTTGATTACAGGTGTAGAAACTCTGACGATATGGAAACAACCCCACATCGGCAACAAAGGTTGCATCGGTTGTGGTGACACGTTGAAAAGAAGGCGTCACAGCCTTGGCAATGTAACTGGCTCGAGGCACATAATTGGGTGCAACCAGTTCCATCTTCTCTGGAGATGATTCCTTGCCGAAATACACTGCCCATCCTGCACCTTGAATGTGCTGCGTTCCTTGAAGTTTATGGGCACGGGCATAGGGAGTGTGGGCAACGGCATCGTGTAGAAAAGCCATTTTTTCGGGTTGATCCAAGTCGTGCAACAACAACAGCAACCCTTCACCTTTGCTGCTTTCCACCATTGGAGAGCGAGCCAAGCGCCTGAAATATTGAACTGTTTCCGATACATCAATCTCAGCAGGACGACGGTTGCGAATGCTCTTGAGTTGTTGTATGGTGGTTTCTTGTTCCAATTCTGTGGACGCGTCGGTAGTCTTGAGTCTCGCCGCTTCATACTCAGAAACACTCTGTTCTCCACTGAGCACATCGGCTGTTCCTTCTGCGGTGTTGATGGCTGACTTGGTACGGGAAACAGCAGTGTTTGTCTTGGTCAGGACATCGCCTCTGGTAACGGCTTGTTTGTCACCTTTGGCCTGACGGCGACGCTCCTGACGTTCTGACATCGACGGATAATTGTCATTGAGCTTTTTGTCGGCTGAGCGCGCAGGCTGAGTTGGGTAGAACTCATCCACCAAAAATCCAGCTCGAACAATTGTTGGAACGAGATCGGGAGATGCCAATACGAGGTTGTCGCAGATGGCTCCCGTCTTCAAAGTCAAACGGGTCTTGCCTTCGTAGGCTTCCATTCCCCATAAAAAGTGCCACCCCGACCAAACAATCCAGCGCACGCGGTACAGAGCCTCATCGTCGGGCAAACCAACCAGTCTTTGAACACTTGGTGCATTGACCACTGGGTTGTCAAACATGATGAACGGCAAATCGTGACGAGCCTCCCACAACAGTGCATCATTGGTCATGTTGGGCGTTACTCGAATGTCTTTGCCCTTGAATACCTGATCCACATACACAGCACCCACCGTTGTCTCCGATAGTGCATCCAAACGTGTCCCCTGTGTACAAACCGCTGTTGGGTCTACGGCACCCAAGCCTTGGTCAATCTTTTGCGAGCTGAAGAAATGGTCTGACAATACCCCTTCCCATTTTTCAGAAGCCATGCTCTCCAAGTCCAATGGCGACACCCGAACTCCTGGCGTAGTATCCATATTGGACATCATCGCAAAATTATAGTGATCCATCAACAACCACGTCTCTTCTTGAGACCGCATCTCTTCGGGCACCACTTTGTCCATCAACATCTGCAATGTCAATTGATACATAGAAGACAGTAGGACGTTTCCATCTCGACCGGGTAGCAAGTTTGCTCCAATCCAACCGTTGATTTCTTCTGTTGTGGTCCCTTCCAACCAAGCGTTCAATGGATACACCAGAGACTCACCAAATCGATTTTGAGCCGTCAGACTGACTTCACGCAGAAACATGTTCCGACTGGCTGCCTTTCCTAAGTAGATGGTGGACAACCGTTCAATCCATTTAAGGATGACCAAATCCGGTATTTTTTGGTAATTCAGCGAAAACCCGCCCGACAAGGAATAGGCATCCGACTTTATTCGTTTTGCTTGAGCCTCAGCCGAGTCTGTCTGCCCCATCGATGCGGCATTGATGTTGCCAGAGATTCCGGTGATCGTGCCAAGTTCACCTGGAGGAGAGCGCATCGTGTTCAACGTCGCCAAAATACGCATGTGGTTGGCCGTATAGTCCTGCATTGCAAACTGCATAACTTGGGCACCCACCATTCTATAGAACTTGTTGAACTGCTTGTCCGACAGAATTCGAGCCTGTTCCAACGATTCTACAGCGATGACCGTTTGAGGGATGGCACCATTGGTCGGATCAAATCGATAGCGAAAGTCCATGAGCGGAATAAAGTCTGGATTATCCCCCTGATAGATCGTTTGGTAGGGATAAATCTGTTCAAAAAATGGTCCTGATGCTTTGGGGTCTGCATCCATCAAGTCGTAATCGTGTAAACGACCTTTCACCGCCAGTCGTGAGGCAAAACGACCACTCAAAACAATACTGGATGTTGGCTCAACTTGATATTTGTCTGGGATTGCCCATTTTACACGTGCATAATAGGATTCGGCAGACTGTAAATCAGCCCAAGGCAACAGACCGTCGCTGTCTTTGGACACGGTCGTCTCTGTAACAGGCACGATCGGTTGTACCCACTCCGAAGGCGTCAAGAAAGTATCAGAATGGGGTCGGCCAAGCGCACTCGGGAGACTTGGATAGACTGTTTCCCACTGATTGACGGTACTTGGAAGTACTTTGAAACCATCTGCTGAAAGTGCTGCAGCCATTGGATCGGCGGTTTCTTTCCATCGATAAACCAAGTCCTCCCACGTTTGAGCATAGAGTTGAGACAATAGGACTGCAGTTTTTTTGTCGGTCCGCTTCCACTTCTTTTGCTCGTCTTCACTAGAATTGACCCAAAGTTGCCCCTGCTCAGGATACAAAATGGGTATCAAAACAGGGTTCAGTTCCTTCTCAAAAGCCTGCCAAACTGGCTCCGGCTGGTAAAAGTCTACCAACTCAATGCATCGACCATACCGAGCATCAATGCGATCGCAATCTCCAGAACCTGCGCGATCTAGAAAAGCGCCCACTTGAAATGGTGGCACCCACCCCAATTCTTCAAAAGACAGCGTTGGGGCTTCCTGAGAATCTATTGGTTCTTCTTGCGCTTGAACATCCAACGACAACAATGTAAGCAAAAGGAAAGTCATACAACACCAACACTACCAAATTTCAAGAGAATTCACTTGATTTAACCACGATTATTTAACATCACACCTTAGATTTTACGGAACCGCTCCAAATCAAAGTATTCTTCAACCCGTTCTTGAACATCCCGCAACAAGGCACTTGCTTCTGGACTGCTACCAGCGAGTTCAACCAAAATCGACAGCAACTGCTCCTCAGTCCACTCTTTTATAACCGATTGTCGAACTGGGGTCGCCTTGCTTTTCGTCTGTTCCTTTACTTCTGATTCCACAACCATCTCTTTTTTCATTTGTTCCAACGCCTGTTCCATCATTTCTGTCGGCGCTTCCCAAGTGTAAGAGCCTGATGATGAGGAAGACGGCTTGGGTTGTGGCTTTTTCCGGGCTCTGGCAAAGCCCAACTCAGTCAACTTTTTGGTCGCCGCCTGTCCTGTCAACAAGTTCCCCGAAGCGTCCACCATGAAAACGTCGCTGGCAGAATCCATGGACTTCGGAGTTTCCACTTTGGGGGTCGGCTCTTGAACTTCTTCAGCCACAGTTGACTTTTTGGGTTTCAGAAACACGCCAACATCAGACCGCCCCATCAGCGTTCTCGGAGCCATTGGCGCAGATCTTCGCTTTGATGGCGACAAACGCGTAGTCGGAACTGGCGTGGACGACCGTTGTTTCCGCTGAGTGGTGTTTTCCTCCAATTGTACTGATGGTCTCTCTCTTGGTTGTTCATTGGGCACAGTTGCTTGAAGATTGGTCATGTTCTGCGCCACTTCAGCAGGGACCATCGGTGTTGACACAGTTCTAGAAGACTCAGTCCTTTGAGCACTCACCACTGAAGACTGTGAAATATTGGTTGTCGATGTGCGGTCTGGATCAGATATCTTCGAAACGAAATCACTTGTGGGGGTTGTTTGCGCAATGGCTGGACGTGGTGCAGATGGACTGCTCGAAATTTGGTTTCGTTGAGATTTTGACTTTCTGGATGGGGCTGGTGTATGAACCCCCGGTCTCCATTGAGGCGTTCTCTGTTGCAACCTACGTCTTGGAGCCGCAACCCCTGTTCTATTGGACGTTGTTTTGGAAGAAGCCGTTTGCCCAATCGCCACCGTCGAGCCATCGACAAGAGATTCAGAAGTGGCTTCTAAGAACACCGGTCTCGCTTCGGATGAAAAAACCATCTGTTGCAAGGCTTTGCGCATCTCGCCCGTTACTTGCTGTAGGCCACTTCTAGCGGGACTGGGTGCCACCACAGAACTGTCGGTCATTTGAGAAACGCGCAAAAATGATTGACGTTGTGCCGAGCGAAAGAATGAAACTTGCCGTTCAATGATTTGATTGACTTGGGCAGTGGTCAGTTTGCGTCGTGGGGGTGAAGACTTGATGGACTGGGTAGACCGTTCGGATGTTGCGGGCGTCGCCTGTACGGTGCTCTGTTCAACATACTTTGTCTGTGTTGAGACCGTTGTTTGGGGATTGCCATCAATCTTTGGCACAACCAATTGTTGCTGTTGAGCAGTCGGCGTTACACGTTGAACAGGGTCTATCGAACGTGCGTTTTCTGTACGTTGTGGATTCCAGCCTAGACGCACCTCGGTTGTTGGAGCAATTCCAAGTTTTCGAGCCCACTTGGTCGGCAGAGAAAGCCGTGAACGCAACAAAGACTGTTGGTTTTGAGGCAAGCGACGCACCAGTTGCCTTAGTTGTTTTCGAATCGTTTCTTCAACGATGGATTCTGTAGGAAGATCCGAACTTGCCTGTGTCTCTTGCGGGCTCTCCAACTGCGAGACCGTTTCAGTGCTTTGAACGCCTTCTTGTAATTCGTCAATTTTCTTGATGCTGGTTGTTGCGTTGGAGGACGGTCCATACTTTCCAACAGATTTGGTTAACCTATCGTCTCGAATCACAGTGGATGATTGTGGCGAAACCTTAGACTGTTCAGAACCACGTCCGTACTTACCCACACCTTGGGCAGTGCTTTCAGACGTTCCACTGGCGCCAAAATTAAACACAAGTGACGGCGACAACGTTGGGGCAACCACCCTTCGAACCGGGATTGTATCTCCACCCCTGTTTGATGTGCTTGCCGAACGTCCAGATACCGTTGATGCCCCACTCAAAGATGGCGTCAAACGTTTTGCTCTCCTCTCTCTGGCATCCACAGTTGGTGTTCCGACGGTCTGTGCGCTCTCCTCAATCGCAGACTTAGACGCTGTTTGCTTGCCAGGTTGTGTTTCTTGAAACCCTTCTGAAGCCACATTTTTGCCCAACTGTGTAGGGGCTGATTGAGCCGACAACACCGTTCTGCGGTGTGCCAAAAATGGATCGGCAAACTTGGGCTTGCGCTTCCATGAGACAGATTGGGTTGGAGACGGTGACGCGGATGTTTGAGGTGCTCTCTCTGTTCGTTCTTCTACCACAGACGTCGATCGTTTCTTTTTTGAAGAGTCATCCAACGGTGCAAGGGTGGTGTATACCAACTGCGACTGTAGTTGAACGGTACCAGTGTTGGCAAACGCACCTTGCCAGAACGAGGATGGCGACCGAAACGTCTTCGCTCTTCGTGCGTCCAGTTGTGGTTGTGAAAGTGTTGTCGTTTGTGGACTACTCGAAGGATTACCTTGTCGAATCGAGACAACAGGTAGACGCCATCGTTCTTGAACACTCTGCAGTCGAATCGCTTCACTCAAGGTTGACGCTGTTTTGTTTGCGTTGCGTGACTGTGACTTTAACAAACGCCACGTTGACATGGTCGATACAGAGCGTCTACGATATCCCGTTGTTGTTTGCACGAAGGGCTCTGCGTATCGAGATTTTCCTTTCTGCTCACTGCCTACGCTCGAAGGCGTCTTCTCCATCGCTTTTGGCTTCGATACTTCTATGTTTGGTGCACCCACGGACTTTTTAGACGCATCCTTTGCATCTGATTGTACAGTCGGCATCTGCCTGTTTTCAGCTTCCAACGGGGGTGTTGGAAAGACCAGTGTACCCGCACGCAACGGTGCAACCATAGTTTGTTCCGTCGCTCTAAACCTCTTTTCTTGATTTGTCGGCGCACTGGAAAAGGCGTATATGGGCGCGATAGATGGTCGTTCTTCAGCACTGAAAGTTTGCTTTTTTCGTTGAGACAGTGCGCGTTGCTGAAAATGTTGGATCAAGCGTGTTCGTTCAGGTCTAAACCAACTTCTCACACGGGGAATTCGAGACGGTTTGCTGGACTCAATGACCTGCTCTGGCAACGGTGCGTCGGTTGTGCCTTCCATCGACACTTGCAATACAGTCTTGTTGCCTCGAAACGTCAGTTGTTGTTGAGACGGATTGAGTCTCCACGGCACTCGAGTGGGAACCCGAACTTGTGCTGTCGTTGCACGGTTGGCCAAAGGTGTGGTGTCAGTTCTCTGTTTCGCTGTGACAGACTTCGGCGTTTGAACATCAACAGCAGTCTTTGCTTGTACAGACCTTTGTTCGGATTCTACCGTTGAATCACTGCGTCGTGATTTTTGCTGCTCTGTTTGCGCTGTGGATGTATCGCGTGGCGTTCTTGGCTCTACAATAGAGGGTTCTGTTGATCGTTCAACAACCTTGGCGTCTACGGCTGTACTCTTTGCTACAGGCTTGGTGCGGCCTTCGACAACCTGTACAGTTTCAGTTTTTTTGGAGGAGGATGGTACAACAACATTTTCTTGGGTCAAGTTTGTTGAAATGGGTGTCGGTGTCATCTCTACTGGTGACACCGTACTTCTACGTCTTTTTTGTTCCCATACCGGTGTTTGTACGATCCCTTTCTGTCTCGGACTCCATTCTACTTGTTGAATTTGACGCAACAGTTGACGAACTGTTTTGGATGGGCCTGTCGAGAAGGTACGCTTCGTCTTGGACTCAACAGTGTCACTTTCGGTTCTTGGCTTGGAGCTTCGAGCAACATCGAGATGCTCTATACCAGACGGCGTAGACTTTCTGGGCTCTGCAACTGTTTCGGGCAATGACCTCCGCAATACTGTTGGCGATGCAATCTGTGCGGGGCTTTGTTGGGTTCTAGAAACCAACGGCTCTGGTGCCGTAAGATTCTTCTTCGTTTGCGGACCTTTGCTTTGCTTGGCATCCTCGACAGGCGTTCTTTTTGACTGAGATCGATTTTCTAAAGATGCTTGACTTGCTTGATCATTGCTGTCTGACGCAGTGTCCTTGCGCAATAAGGTGGGTGGCGTTCCCAGAGAAGGGGCTGCTTGTCCCTGCGTCGGTCTAGAAAAGTTCGGTGGAGGCGCCGATCGATCTGGAGATCGCCATTGAAACTGTGGCAAACTTGAAGGGGCAACTTGTCTGCGGGCTTTGAATGCGGGAGTACTGTCGACGCGTTCTTGCGTGTCTCCCTTTCTTGGGGCGACCATCTGTGGGGGACTCGACCACCGTGGAATGGCCAGCGGACGATTGGCACCTTTGATGGGCGCACGTCGACGGCGAATGTGTTGTTGGGTTGCCCCGCCTTTCAATCGACCTCTTTGTGGACTGCGTTGGTGACTGCGATGCTCAATCCGAGGAGCTGGCATCTCAATGCCCAACATGGCATACGCATCAAACAACCACGACAAATCCGCCATGTCTGGCTGCCAACGCAATGCTCTTGCATAGAGAGAACGATCTCGCCACAGAGACGGTGGACGCATGGGCAACAGATCATCCAACCACCCCATCGGTCTTAGACGAATCGGGTCTAGTGCCAACAAGGGACTGGGCCATGACGGATGAGAACGTGACATGAATTGCCTGCGTAAAAGAGAAATCGATTGACTGAGTTTATTCTATACTATAGCGCACTTGACTGGAGCCTTGCCAATGCCAACGCCAACACACCATCAGATTTTCTTTAGGGCGTCCAGTCGTTCCTTTTCTTTGCGTCTTTCGATGACAAATCGCGCCAGCATTTGTACCAACTTTTGCTTTTCTTCTGGCGTCAAGGACTCTATGGCACTGGACTTGTCGCTCACGCTTCAGCCCCTTCTGCCCCTTCTGTGTCTTCCATATCAACCCCTTCTGCATCTGGTGTCTCATTGGAGGCTTGTCTACCCGGCCAATAATAGGCGCGCTCTTCGGGTATTGGCGTCCAGAAATCCGCCACTCTTCTAAAGCCCGCGATGACAAAAGCAACCAATACAAAAGCCGAAAAGATGAAATAAGAGTGTTGCTTGTATCGCTGTGCACGGGCGGCGACTGTCCAAGGGACCCGCTCTTCTGCTGGGAGGGCAATGGGGGCTCGTCCAGCCAACTGCCCCACTGTGTATCCCCAATCTTGCAAACCCAAGTACCCACCGGAAGCCACTCCTGCTAAGTTCGGTAGCGCTGGTCCTTCAGATGCCTCTTGGGGTCCAGACAACCATTCCAACACATCAAAGCCTTCTGACTCTTTTTCCTCGGCACCCACTTGAATGAACAGTTGTTTGGGATGCTCCAAAATCCAACCCACTGCATCCAACACACCGTCTCCGCTAGACATCATTGGCAAGTCAATATCCAAGTTGCTCAGGCACATCTCTGCGGGAGACTGCTCCAATCCCAACGGAATTTCTCTAGAGAGTGAACACACGTTGCCATCAATATCTTTACAAGACATTCTTTGATCCAGTGCATCCAGTTTGGCTGTCAAATCGTCGCCTGCAGGTAGACTGGATGACAATGAACGCACTTCACACTTGCACAGCAAATCCGCCGTGTCATCAATGCACGTGCGTGAATACAATCGACGTACGCCTTCGGCAATTTGCCAATTCGGCACCAAGAGAACCACGTACCGATCGCTGTCCAATTTGGTTCCAACCCGTGGATAGGAGTGCTTTAGTCGAGCCAAAATGTCGATCATGGAGCCTTCTTCCGGAAAGAGCGCCACATTTTGCAACTCTTCCACAGGCTTTCCATCCAAAGACACATTGATCAACACGTCGGTTTCTTTGTCCCCATTGGCCACGACATCAATGTCCAGTCCTTGCCATTTTGAGGATTGTTTGCGGGCCTGACGAATGCCATTTTCACTCAATTGCAATGGCACACTTTGAGAAGGACGAAGCAACTCTCGGCCACCCTCTTCAATGCCCTTTTCACAATCCCGTAAACTGGCACCCCATACGTCAGATGGGGTCAGCAACATCGAACCGCCACCTTTCGATGCGTTCAAGTCTTTGGGCATCTCCACACTGGACGTCACACAGGCATCAGAGGGACCAATAAACCCCGGTACAGGGTCTCGCTGTCCGCCAAAATATTTCCTGTCAAGCCGATCGTGATCTGGTGGATCAAGCAAAAATGCCTGACGCAACTTTGCAGCGTCATTGCCAAGCCATCCCCGACCCACTTTATGCTCCAAACACAGTTCAATCTCCAATTGCGTTCGAATCAACTTTTGATAGCGCGATGTATCAAGCATCCCAACACTCTGTTCTTCCTGCTCTTGCGTTGGGTTGATGGGCTCAATATACCCATCGATGTTGATGGCCAAGTTCCGTGGCAATACCATTGGCTGTAACGTGTACGCCATTTGATCCACACCCAACCCAATTGTAATGTCAGCGTTGGTAATGGATGGTCTAGCTACGGGCTCGCAAATCCCATCTTCTTGCTGAGAACAAGCTTCGCCTTGGGCATTTTGGTACTGTGGTGGGTCTGTATATTCCAACACGATTGCCAACGTTGGACTGAGTTGATTGGCGACGGCTTCCGCCTCAAATACACCCAACCCATCTGGAGATTTACTCGGACCACAACTCTGACTCATCTGTGAAGAGGGTTTCCAGAGAAAGCGCTGTTCATCCTTTTTAGATACTGCCAATACACCCGTTGTATCGTACAAGCCAACCAATCGAAAGAGCGGTTGCTGTCCTGCCATTGCAAGACCCATCGCAGACATTGCCATCCACACCATTGACATCATAACTCCACGTAATCTTCTAGCTGTGGTGGTCTAAATCCTGCCGCTTCAGGCAGTCGATACACCGGTGCACCGATTTCCACTTCAAAGGCCCGAGCGACGCCCTCCGTTGCCAAGACGATAATTGAACCATTCTCAATGGACAACGATTCCGTCGTCGCGTCGACATGCTGAACGCTCGCTTCCAACACGGCCTTTTCCCATCGATAGGTTGTAATGCGCTTTTTGCGTGGGGTTCCCGGTTTCAAAAATGGTTTCATGACCACAATGCTTCGGTTCGTTGCGGCCGACCCAGACAATGACCCCACATCGTCAGACCCTTTCAATCGAATGGTGATTTCATCCCACTGCTCTTGATTGGTGTAAGGACAAGGTTCAAAACTCGCTCCGCCCAACACGTGATAGGGTACCGGTGGTTCACGTCGTGGCCACAGTGGACGAATCGGATCGTCCAACTCTGGAACGCGAGAGGCTTTTACAGGGACCAACCAAGGATGGGTAGACAATATGCGTTTGATTTGCAAAGGATTGATTCGCAAAGCACCTTCTGGCGTTTCATCAAAGGGTGTCGCCGTCGTTGAAATGGATTTGTCTCCACCCCCAGCCGGCATGATCTCGTGCAATAAGCACGTCACGGCGATCGGCGTCGGCTTGGTCCACACAACCCCAGCCCAAGCAACCACAAACGCTGCTGGTACAAAAGCAAGTTCAAAGGTAACCTGTTCGCCCAACCCAAGTTGATCTTGAATGAAGTACAGCGCCCACAAACCAAATGCCGAGCCAATCGAAGAAAACAAATAATTAAACAAAGCCGGTCGATAAGCACGGTTGTCTTTTGTACCAGCTGCCAATCGCTGACGCAGATGTTGAGCCCGCCCAACAATTAGACCCACCGTCAAAAAAGCCACGCCCAACAACAAGGACTCTGAATGAAACTCCGGTTGAAGTTTTTCCAGTCGACCGATCCCCACTGCCATCCCGATGATGGACAATGTCCCAAGAGACCAAATCACAACACTGGATGTCAAAGATGCCCCATGTGGATTCCACGCTGTTTGCTCGTGGGACTTTGATAGTCGAATTGCCAACAAGGCAACAACCGTCATGCCCACTGGCTGTATAACCAATGAAACCCAACCAACAGATTGCGTCCGAACAACGTCCCAAGCCACACCCAAATCATACCACCATACCAGTGCCAGCAATGATCCAACCATGCCGGCCTTCGACAAAATCAGGCCAGTTGACGAAAAACGTTTGGTCAACGATGTATGCGGACCATCTCCGTAGCGTCGACCGCGCAACACGACAGCCCCAGCCAACCCAAACATCAACCACGGCACCAAATCCGGACGGGCCAACAAATGATCCACCGACACCAAGGGTTGTATTGCGATGAGCAGAATCCACAAAATAAGCAAATCCAAATTGTTACCCACGCCGCGGGCAATCGTATATTGTATGCGTTTAACCATTTACGGAGCCCCCACTTCTGCGATCAACTGTTCGAGTGCCGCCACAGCGCTGTCCTGTGCTTCGGATACCCCTTTGGCACACGGAAAGTCCAACTGCCCTTCAGGCAATACACCGTTTTGACCCAAATAGGGCTTGACCAATCGACACCATGGATTTTGCACAGCCAATTCTTCTGGGCTGGTTCGAGCAACATCGGTGACTGAATTTGAAAAGGCCGATTGCCATGAAGAGAGTTGATTGCTGCGATCCCCCATCACTCCCACCATCAAGGAAGCGAAACACTGGGATGCTACGTATCCACAGGTGGTTCTAGATCGAGCGCCCCCATAACTAGACAGTGACCTTGCTGCTGTTGCAGCTGCCCCTTCTTTGCCACCAGCGATGCGAGACCCTTTGATGGTGTCTCCCGCCCATACAGGTGGTGCAATTCCGCCAGTCAAGAACCCTTCAGGCATGTAATTTTGGGCGACCAAGTTGAATGCACACACCTGCTCAAAGGCACGCGTATAAGATTCAGCATCGTTCAAATCGGCTTCAACCCATACCTCTTCTCGACCTTGCGTGCGGTAATTCCACGGCAATACCAATCGATCAAATCGCCCCGTTGGCTTTTGAGCATAGCCCGTTGGATCTTTGACCATCATACACTGATCCAAATCTTGCCATGGCGTCACCCAATTTTGTGCCACCGTTGGATTTGTTTTTTGAAAACGGAAGTGAGATGCACAAATCTGACCACACAGTTGCTGTTCAGGAGAGGGCCAACCCGCGTCTTCCAACGAGGTCAGCAAGGGATGAACTGGCGTGTATTTTGACATTTTTCGAGACAGAACATTCCAACAAGAACCCAACTCTTTTGCTTCTGGTCCCTTTTCGGCCAACACCTGCAACCCAGCATCAAGGAGCAGTTGATGACGAACCCCAGACCCAGACAAATTGTACAATTTGGGCAACGGCAGATCCAAGTCCCATTTAATGCGCTTCTTGCGAACACCAATCGGATTTTTACCGGATAAACCAATGTGACAAGACCACATGTCATCGGGTTTAGAGTCTTCATCCTGTTTGATTGGCGTACCAAATCGAGCCCGTTCATACCTAGACAAGACCGAGCAGGACTCCAAATCGCGATCAGGTGCCATGGGAGAATCAATGTTGGTACAAAACTCTACGTCTTCAGGCGCCTCGACACTGCGATCCAACTTTTGCCACGCCAACAACTCTTTGGGACGCATCCCGTCACACAAATCTCTAAAATGGTTGCTGCGGTATGGAGATTCTTCCAAGCCGGATTCGAAGCATCGTTTTCCAGTTCCAGATATGTTTTTTTCAATGTTTGATGCGACCAACTTGCGCAACTCATAGGACTCATTGATGCGCTTGTCTTGACTTGGTTTTGCGGACCCCACATAGGTGGATACAACGGAACCAAGAAGTTGCGCTTCCATTCGAGACTTCATCTCATCACATGCCGTATCAAGTTCTCCGACCAATTCTTGAAGTTGATTGATCTGGAGATTCCCTGCAAAGAAAGCCTCGGGGTTGGGATAAAAGTCTTCCCCTGCTGGACCTTTCTTTCCTTGATATTGCCAAGGATACCCCAAAACATTGAAGCAGGCTTTGGCGGCTGCCAACTTGCCGAAGTTGTACCAATTTTGTTCGTCACCCCAAACCCAAGCATCTGCCTGACGGTCGCGAATCCCACAGTAGAGTGCCTGCAAATCTGAAAAATCTTTATTCAATGGTCGACTGGTATTCACGGTGGACCCTTTGTCCCCACAAAACGGCTGATCGGTATCGGCATTGAGTGCATAGGCTCGAATCTGACAGCGAAACTCCTCCATGAACTTTTCGTGATCTGCTGAACAGAGCGACAACGCTGGCTGAGGCATGATCACCGGTGGTTCTGGAGCATCCTCCAACACTGGTGTGGTGGCTTTTTTGACCACCAAACTCAATCCAACGATGGCCGTCAACACCATCAAAGAAATGGTCATCGCTTGCTTGAACTGTGCCAAGGCTTTGGAACCAACGTCGCGCTTCGCCAACTGTACCGGTACGATTTCTCTAGGGAACATTGGCCAGACGCCAAGATTCTTGGTCAGCCAACCCGAGATGGGAAACGTAACCCGTCCTCCCGGCATGGACAGTGGAGTACCAAGGAAGTGCTCTCTCTCCTCGGATGGAGGGAATGCATCTTCCTCTACAATTTCATCGAGCCAATCCGGAAATGGACGTGGAGTTCTCTGTTCCCGGTCCCCAAAGCATTCTGCGGGCACCATTTGCAATGCGCCCTCGTGGCGAATCCGAGAATACCGCATGGTCCCTTTGACCACCACAAGCATCGAACGATTGACCGGTAGGTGCGCCCATTTACCATCCGTTTCTTCTTGTTTTTGGGCTTGATTGACAGTTGCTTCTTCCAAACGTTCCAACCAAGACTCTACACCAAAATCATCCTCTTCGTCTTGTGCAAACTCCGATGCTGGCAATGGCAATCCCGGTGGGCGCAACTGAGAGCGGTTGGAAATATCGTTTGGCCATTCCAACAATATGGTTGGCTTCCACTCTTGCCCCTGTTGAGGATAAACGGAATAGTTCTTCCACCAAACCTCCTCGGTCAACGCTTCTAGAATATCTTCCACATAGGGTGGCGTTTTGTCTGGGGGACCAAATGGACCATCTTCCAAATAATGGTGTCCAAAGACAATCCAAAAACCAGCCAACTGAACGATGCTGCCATCATCCCACAAAAGCATGTACAACCCAGGTTGGCGAGCTGCACTGTGTCGCTCCCTCAACGTCTCTTCAGAATCAGGCTGATCGATCGTTTCCAATAGAGCGCCCAATGCATTTCTGCAAGAGCCCTTTACAGAACTTGATTCAAAGGGAAATGGGTTTCCCTGCTTGTCTTCACCACAGATTATCCAACTCATGCTGCGCTTCTCTTTTCACGTCGACGAATGATAGAAATTATCATTGCCATCATAATCAATCCGAACGAACGATACATCCTTTCTTTGCCACTTTGATCTGGAGAAGCACACCCACCTTGGGCACATGGAGACTCTTCTCCACCACCGCAGCCGACACCTTGACCGACGAAACACGGTGCACAAGCAGGGTCAGCGCAATCTATGGCGCCATCGCAATTGTTGTCAATGCCATCTAAACAAGTGTCGCAATCTGCCATATCTCCATAGAGATACAAGCCAACCAAGTCTCCAGGACCTTCAGGATTGTCTCGATGCGCATCTGGATCTGAATCCGAGCAATCACCACCCACTTCTTCATTGAACTTGGCAGTTGGATCGGTTGGATCACCCCAACAAGACATCATGGTTCCACCATCAATCGCTTCAGGATTGTAGCGTCCAATCTCTTTGAACCACGCGCGATCGACATCCAACCACCGTTCTGGAGAAACCATCGACTCTTCCCAACCGTTCAACAAACGGGTCTGAGCAGATATCTCATCGCAGGCCTGACCGTACATACGACGACATTCCCACTCAACAGTAATGGTACGTGCTTCAACGATGCGTTCGCGCTGCCACATACTTCGAGATATCCATTCTTCCGTACGCTCTTCACACTCGGTTGGGAAAGACAAGATGTCTCCCTGAATGGCATCCAAGAACTCATAGGTTTCATCGTCTGTGGTTCGACTGAGTGACAAACGAACGATTCCACATCCAGCGACACCTTCGATACTGGAGTCACAGGCTTGCAACAAAATGTCTGCCTGTTCTTCAGGATCGGTTGTCTGTCGCAACGCTTCCATGTTGTCAAAACCAAGCAACAAGGTCAGTTGATCTTGCAAGTAGGAATCACAATAAGGAGCCAATGCTCTTGGAGAGACCAACGGCACCATACGCTCAAGCAACTCTGGATCCACATCGCCGGCAATCAAACCACCATTGGTGTTCAAGATTGGCAAGCGCTCGGTGATGAACTCGCGTCTCTTGCGCAACAACCGTTCAGGCTCTGTTTCTTGAAGACTGATGGTGCCTTCGTAAGCCGTATCTCCAGTATCACCGATGTAAGCAGTATCTGCGGTGTCCATTGCTTCCATTGCCTCCATCTCTTCCAACACCAAGGCAATGTCTTCAGAAGTACGAACTGGACGAATCAACTCTTGCTCTTCAGAAGCCAGTTGAGACCAATCCACATCTTTCATCCACACAACCATGTAAATGTCTTCGGTCAATGTCTCATCCGTACCCCACGTACCACAGGTCAACATGTCGTCAGAATCCGCATCTGTTCCGTCAAGGTTTTCACCATCACAGACACCTTGGAACGCATCACAGCGTTCTTCGGCATTGGGTGATGAGAAGAAACAGAAGTTGTTGCAGTCATTGTCGTCGCTGACGCCGGACACAGTGTCACAACTGGCATCAGACCACTGACTTTGGGCGCCAGATGAAGTGAAATCATCACAAGAGAGGTACCCATCAGAGTCGATGTCTATTTCAGCATCCGAAATGGTACCGGCAATTGGACTTTCTGGAATCATCGCATCGGGAATCCCTTTGAAACCATCCCCAGACTCACCGTCGGTTCCAGGTGACGTATTGGAACAGTCGTTGTCCAATCCATCACAGGTCTCGGTTTGATCTGGACAACGATCGGCACATTGATCGTCACAGTCACCACGAGAAGCACCACACTCTCTACCCATTGGGTACTCACGGTGCCCACCGTCAAATCGACCACCAAATCCATCGTCTGACTCATTGATGCTGAGCATCCACAGTCCAGTACCGTTGTACTCAATCGCACCGTTGTTGATTTCAGCAGTCAAACTGTCACACACCAAACGCTGTTGCTCACCCCAACACTCGAGGTTTGCACTGAGTCCAGAACAGGCTTCCAAGCCAATGTCGGCAGCCATCTTGAACTTGTTGCTTCGATTGAATCCGGCGCTCTCTCCAGGCACAAGTGGGTATGAACCATCGTCGTCGCAGTCCAACTCAACAGCGGCAACCAAGCCATCACAGTTGTTGTCGTGACCATCCAAGAGTTCAAAAGCCTCTTCTTTGACCGTATCAGACCCTTCTTTAAAACCAGCAATGCAATTGGGGTCTTCGTCATCAACGAACCCATCGTCATCTTGGTCAATTCCATCAGCACAAGACAAGGGCTTGATGTCCGCATTGTAATCATAGCAGTCCCCTGCGTAAATCACATACTCATACTCTCCGTATGTCACTGAAGGATTGGAGCCTTCTTGACACAAGCAAGCAGCGTAATCTGCATCTCCATAGGAATCTGCATCCACATCGCGATACATAAACGTACATTTCGAAATGCTTGGATCATCCAATGAGTCCGCCTCATCGATCGTCAAGTCGCAGTCCTGATCGATTCCGTCGCAAATCTCTTTGGAGTTTGGATTGATGGTGGAATCTTCATCGTTGCAGTCCGTCGCATTGAACACAAAGCCTTCTGCCACTTCACACGCTGGGGTGGCCGCAATGTCAGAGTCTCCAAAACCATCCCCATCATTGTCAACATAGAGCAGTGTTCCTTGACCATTGGTATCCAAAATATACCCCTCTGAGTACACTGCAGTGTTCACGTTGCCGTTGCAGTCGGAGTCTACTTGGTCACCGACCTCACAGATTTCGTTCTGCTTTGGATGCACGTAGAGATTGAGGTCATCACAGTCATGACCTGCAGTAACATCAGCGTTCGTCGGAGCAGCATCCCCGTAGCCATCGCCATCGCGATCTCGAAGACAACTGAATACACCGACACCATCGCCTGCTTCAGAATACTCGTTCAAGGCAACAAATGGGTGTGTATATTCATCGGCATCGTCACAATCACTGTACTCATAGGTCACTTGACGCTCACAGAATCCCACCGGTACACTACAAGAATCCCCAGCGGCATCCATACAATTCGATGAACAAGAGGAGTCTGAACAAATACAGTACGAAGTACCCGACAATGTGCCATCTGTACCGTAGCCCATTGCGTTTGGTTCTTCTGAACCGTCGAAGGCATTCCACGCAACGTCCAAGTCTCGCACACACTCAACCCAACCATCGCCATCATCGTCCAACTCATTGGCTGGTGCCGAGGTGGCAACATAATTGTTGGAGCAATTGTTGTACTGACCGTCACAGACTTCCAACGCACTTGGATAGACTGCAGTATCCGTATCATCACAGTCCAAACCACCGACAACACTGAAGGAACCCAACCAAGTAGCAGAAATGTACTCGCACTCAACGTATCCATCACCATCATTGTCCGTCTCATTGAACGGCCGTGTCAGATTGCCACCGTTGCTGTTCACAAAAGTGTGCTCAACGGTAAGCCCTCTGGAACCGGTCATGCACTCATCGGCATAGCCTACAGACAAAGCATCGGAAGGTATGCACACCTCTCCTGTCGGAGTCACACAGTCACTGGTACCATTGCCCAACACGTCCAACTGACAGTCAGACGATGGACAATAACAATCCACTTCAGCGCCGTAGAAGCCATATCCAGTTTGGTTTTCAGGCGTGGTAGAGATGGCACAGTAGGCATCGTCCACGTATCCGTCTTGGTTCTCATCGACAGGTGAACACGAAGCGCCTGTCGTATCAAAACAGCCACTGGCCAGACACACATCGTCAGACCCATCCCCATCAACATCTGCTGTTGGGCACAAGCAATCTGAAACCACACCTTCGAAGGCAGACTTTTGAGGGTGTTCACAGTTGTTGAAAATACCGTCACACTCTTCGAGGGCATTTGGATATTGCGCAGCATTGGCATCTTGACAATCGCCATAGCCAACTGGGGTTGCGTTTCCTGCCCAAATCACCTCGACCAAAGAGTCTATCTGTGGTGTACATACAGTACCACTGTTGTCGACACACTCACCAAAAGTATCTGGGAAGCCATCCCCAGTGGTGTCTTGTCCGAAAGCACAGGCGCAACCATTGGCATCCACGAAACCACCGTCCGAACATTCAACATAGCCATCACCATCGTTGTCCGTCTCATCAGCTGGTGCACCATTGGCATCATACCCAAATATAGAGCAATTGTTGTATTGACCGTCACACACCTCAACAGCACCAGGATACACCGTACCATCGTTGTCATTGCAGTCCTCATCGCCAATTGGCAAGGATTCCCGAGACCACTCAACGCCCGCGGTCAAAGAACAAGCAACGTACCCATCGTTGTCGATATCAGACTCTGTAGCGGGTGCACCATCAAAGTCATAGGTCAGATCAGAGCAGTTGTTGTATTGACCGTCACAGTATTCCGTCGCACCTGGGAACACCAAGTCGTCGGCATCGTTGCAGTCCAAACCACCATCTACACTGAGTGGACCTTCCCAAGTCGCAGCAAAGAACTCACACTCCACATAACCGTCGCCATCGTGGTCCGTTTCATTCATTGGTGCGGACAATGGCAACCCATTGGCCTGTGTAAACTGATGTGGCACCTGGTTTCCATAAGCACAGGTTGCTGCATAGCCGTTTCCATCATTGTCAACGGAACACACATCCCCCGTCGGAGTCAAACAGTCCACTGCACCGTCACCCGTTGTGTCGAGCAAACAGTCAGACGATGGACAATAGCACTCAACCTCAACACCGTAGAAGTCATTTCCAGCAATCGTCACTGGGGTCACAGATTCATTGCAATAATCAGCACGGTTGTCACCATCGGCGTCTTCTGGATAGCAAGTGGCACCTGTTGAGTCCACACACTCTGATCCTTGACCGTTGTCAATCATACAATCAGACGATGGACAATAGCAATCTCCTACGACACCTTCAAATGGGAATTTTTGTGGATGGGCACAATCATTGAACAAACCATCACAAATTTCAACCGCTGAACCACTGGTCGTTGGGTCATCATCCTCACAGTCACCGTATCCAGCTGGAGGTGTATCGCCACTCCATACTGAACCATCTTCAAAACACGCCACGTATCCGTCTTCATCAGCATCGGATTCATCCGCCGGCACGTTCACCAATGAGAAGTTCACATTGTCACAGTCGTTGTATTGACCGTCACACAAGTCTGGTGCATTTGGGAACACCCATTTATCCGTGTCATCACAGTCTCCGTAGCCACCAACAGATTGGCAAGTAGAGACCACAGGAACACACACTGTGCCACTGTAATCGCGACATGTGCTGTTGGCATCATCGCACGGACCATCACAATAGCAACCGTAATCATCTGCGTAGTGCAACCCTGAACCTGTCGGTTCTGTACTTGGAACAGCCCATGGAACACCATTGGTTAGGGTACACTCAACATAGCCATCCCCATCTCCATCTGACTCTGTTTCTGGGGCTCCGGTCGCTGTATAGGCAACATCTTCGCAGTTGTTAAACTGTCCGTCACAGAATTCTGGTGCCGTTGGATATACCCGCTGGTCATAATCATCGCAGTCTAAGCCACCAACGACACTAAAGGAACCACCCCCAGCACGGTATGTAGACAAATCAAATTCTTCACACTCAACATAGCCATCGCCATCGTTGTCAATCTCTTTCCACGGCTGATCAATTTGAGCATTGGAGGCATCCAAGAAAATGTGAGAGACATTGACACGGGTGCCGTTCAAATTGCTCAAACAGGCTTCCGCAAAACCACTGCTATCAGATGCTGCAAAACACTCACTTCCGTTTGGCGCATAGCAATCGGTGATCGCGTCTCCAGTGACATCCAACTGACAGTCTTCGGTGGGACAGTAGCAATCAATGTTGGCACCATAATAGGTTGAACCAGTTCCATCGGTATAGAAGGGTGAACTTTCACCAATGATGCAATTGTCTACATACCCGTCCATGTCTTCATCGTCTGGTGTACAAGCAGCCCCTAAAGCATCGAAACAGTCGGTTGCATCACAGGCATCAGCCCGACCATCCCCAGTGCTATCGACCGTTGCACAGAAACAATCTCCCACAACACCAGTGTATACACCAGCATTGTCTCCATCTGGCTTCAGCGGATCGTTGCAATCATTAAAGCGACCGTCACACACCTCTGAGGCTGTTGGATATACGGTGTCAACCGCATCATCACAGTCTTCGTAGCCATCAATCTCTGGACCCACCCAAGTGATTGGCACCAGTGTTGTCAAATCTGGTGTGCAGACTTGTTGTTTGTACGTACAGTTGATGTAATCTTGTACGCCGAATGCATTGAGTCCTTGTTCACACACGCAGCCAGTTGCGTCAGCGTAATAGACATCCGCACACTCAACAAACCCGTCTTCATCATTGTCCACTTCCGCATCGGGAGCCGAATCGGCAGCATATCCCGTTGCCAAACAGTCATTGAACACACCATCACACACTTCAGCAGCATTCGGATAAATGAGACTGTTGGTATCCACGCAGTCCTCATACCCATCGGGATTCACTTCCCCAACCCAATCAAACCCGGCAGTTAAGGCACATTCAACATAGCCATCTCCGTCTATATCAGATTCTGTTGTTGGCGCACTCAAAGCCGAGTAGATGGGGTTCTCACAATCATTGAATATACCATCACAATACTCAGGTGCCGTTGGATACACTCGATCGCCATTGTTGGTTGGAAAGTCGTTACAGTCTGAGCCACCAACAACATATGCTGAACCTACCCAAATACTGGATGTGTAATTGCATTCAACATAGCCATCGCCATCGTTGTCCGCTTCACGTCCGGGAGCATTGTTGAGTCCATACATTACTTGAGACAACGCACTTCCCGTCGTTGCGTTCAAGGGTTCTACAATGCAACTGTCAGCAAATCCATCACTGTTCGCATCAACAGGCTGACAAGGGTTGGCATTTTCGTCCAAACAGTCCGTTGCACCATCCCCATCCACATCGATTTGACAATCACTGGTAGAGCAATAGCACTCCACTTCTTGAAAAGCATAGTCAATTGAGTCGATCACAGATGGCGTAGTCAATTCCACTACATCCACCACATTCACATCAATGCTGCAAGAAGCGCCGGATGAGTCTACACAAACCGAGCCAAATTCATCTTGACAGAAACAGTCTTCACCCGAAGCCCCTACAAAAGCATCCAACAATGGATTCTCACAGTCGTTGAAGATACCGTCGCAAATTTCAGGTGCTGTTGGGTAACGCGTATCATCCAAGTCGGCACAGTCACCATAGCCTGTGGTGCCTGTCACCCAAGTAACGGCCGCAACTGTTGAATTTGGAACACAAATCTGTCCACGCGAGTTGGTACAATCATTGTAGGTCAAGTTTCCGGTGCCATCGTCGGTGGCGGACAAACAACGACACCCACTGAGATCCATGTACTCGCCGTCGTTGCACTCTACATATCCATCGCCATCGTCGTCGGTCTCGTTGACCGGTGCGCCAGTTGCTGAGAAGGACGGTGAATTACAGTTGTTGAACTGGCCGTCGCACACTTCAATCGCACCTGGGTATACAAACGATGACGTGTCGTTGCAGTCCTGCCCTTCAATGATTGTGGAACAAGAGTCACCCAACAACGCGGTTCCACCAACAAATGAGGTTGACCCATCGAAACATTCAACGTAGCAATCCCCATCGTTATCCACTTGGTTGGCAGGCGCGCCCGGCGACATACGGTTGTCAAACTCAACCTGTGTACAAGTAGTCAAACCGTCGCCATCCACATCTGAAGGCGTACACACTGCACCCTCAGCCGTATGACACACATCACTGGCACAACTGTTAGAAGAGTCTGCATCATCACAGAAACAAGAACCGGTTTCATCACGGTAACGCTCACCAACTGCAGACCAGACCTGACACGTTTGAGAGCCACTCACATCAAACGAAGGTGTACACGAGGCACCTTCTGTATCTACACAGGTTGTCGGACTGCACAAAGAGCCATCTGTCGCATCCACTTCATAACAGAAGCACTCACGAGCACTGTCTACATATGTTGGTCGCCATGAATCACAATTGTTGTACTGACCATCACAAATGTTGGGTGCATTCGGGAATACGTTTGTGTCCCTTGGAGAGCAATCTGCACCAACCAGTGGTGTATTTGCCCCATTCCACGTTGAGCCATCAAACTCACATTCCACATAGCCATCGTTGTCAAAGTCTACCTCGTCTGTCGGTACACCACCAGCACTGTTCACACAGTCATTGAGTACACCGTCACAAGCCTCATTTGCTCTTGGATAGACTGCACCTGAAGTATCGTCACAATCTCGCACATACAACGCAAAGTCAGAGAATGAAGATGCAGTGAAATCAAATGGTGTTTTGTTGTAATTGAAATTGCCGTTGCTTGTCACGCCTGCACAATAGGACGTACCATTGGTATACGCCGTGTCATCCGTTGGGATACAGGTTTTCGT